>CALWPC010000027.1 GCA_944383325.1 uncultured Lachnospiraceae bacterium
TGAAGGAAATACGGGAAAACCCGCAGGACTTCCGCTTTGTAGCATAACAAAAGAATACGGTGCAACCCATTTTACTGAGTTACACCGTACCCCTACATAAAAACTTCCTTATCTGGCGTTGGCTAAAAGAGACACCCATTTTAATGCTGACGGCGAAAGACAGCATTGAGGACCGGGTAGCCGGACTGGACGGAGGCGCGGATGACTATCTGGTGAAACCGTTTGCGTTTGATGAATTGTTTGCGCGGCTGAGAGTAATGCTTCGCAATCATTTTTCCGGACGAAATACCGAAAGCCGGTATTTGTCTGTGGGAAATCTTTGTATGGATTTAAAAGAGCATGTGGTGTCTGCGGACGGGGTGATCATCGAACTGACAGCAAAAGAGTATGCGATTCTGGAATATATGATGAGAAACAAAAATATTTGTCTGAGCAGAGATCAGCTGCAGAGTCATATATGGAATTATGACTTTATGGGGGGATCCAATATTGTCGATGTGTATGTCAGCAATTTGCGCAGGAAACTGAGTCAGCGCGGCGTCTCTAATTTGATTGAAACGGTGCGCAGCGTTGGCTACAAGTTATGCGACAAACGGGAGGGAACCGATGAGCGGGACGAGGCACGCAGAATCATTTAAGTTTCACATGTCCTTAAAAGGGAAACTGACACTTTATTACGGTATATTTATGCTGCTGCTTTCTGGGACATTTTGTGCAGCGCTGCTTTGGGAGATTGACGATACACTGTCTGACTTTATGCGGCAAATGCTAGTTGATGATGTTGAGAAGTGTGTGGAAAATATTTATGTGGATAATGACGAGTATTATATTGATCAGAAAATTTTCTTTCTCGACGACATCAATGTGATGATTTACGATCAGGACGGGAATAAAATCGGCGGAGAATATGAGGGAAATTTTTCGTTAGATTTTCAGGATCAGGAAGTTCGCGTCGTGGACGATGGCGAAGGCCATTCCTGGTTTTTGTATGATTATATGTTTCATGTCAGTGAGGGTAACAATATATGGATTCGGGGTGTCACATCGACGAGCATTCTGGGCAAAACCCGCACGCGGATGATTTACGAGGCGTTGGTTTTGCTGGCGATCGGTGCGCTGACCGTGTACGTTGGCGGCTATCTGATTGCGGCTCATACGTGCCGCCCGCTGACACAGATGAATCGGATTATCAAAAATATTTTTCGGGGCAAGGATTTATCAAAGCGCGTGACGCTGAATGTAAAACAGCACGACGAAATCCGGGATCTTGCCGACGCATTTAATGAGATGGCCGAACGTCTCCTGCAGTCGTTTGAAAAAGAGCGGCGATTTGCCTCGGATGTATCTCATGAGCTCAGGACGCCGCTCAGTGTGATTTTATCGGAAACCGATTGGGCGTTGTCGGTTGGAGACAGGGCGGAACAGGAGCGTGTTTTGCGCATTGTGAGACAGAAGGCAGAGCGGATGTCAGACCTCGTTAATATTCTATTGTTGATTTCCCGCATGGAAAATGAGGAAGTCAATGTGCCGATGGAGCTTCTGGATTTTCGTAAAGTGATGCAGATGGCTGCGGAGTCCGTAGAGACGAAGGCGGCCAAGCGTCATATTCAAATACATACAGAGGGGTTGGGGGACGATTCAGTATGGCTGTACGGCAATGAAATTTTGTTGTTTCAGATGGTACAAAACTTGTTAACCAATGCGATCTGTTATGGAAAAGATTTTGGAAATATTTGGATTTCCCTCTGGACGGAGACGGGAGAGGGGCACCCGGAGGTCTGTGGAGCCGTCCGGGATGACGGGATAGGGATTGCTCCGGACAATTTGCAAAAAGTGTTCGACCGCTTTTTTCGTGTCGACGTTGTCAGGAATCAGGATAAAGACGGATATGGTCTTGGTCTATGTATGGCATACCGGATTTGCCGGAGACATTCCGGGGAGCTGACGGTGCAGAGCGAGTTGGATCAAGGAAGTGAATTTGTGTTCCGGCTCCCTGCACAGGAAGTGGTGTCTTAAAAGAACATCAAATTTGGATCAATTTGTAGAAATTTCATCTGTTTTTAATGTTTCTCCTTTACACTGAGCTTATCATTTTATAGAAGGCGAGGGATTTTTTTGAGGAGACATGTTTCACGAAACAGGGCAAAGAGGACGCTGATTGCGTCGACAGCTGCCTTTGCAATGGTTCTGTCGTCATTTGCCGGCACTGCCGCTTTGCAGCCGCAGGAGGCGTCGGCGAATACGGCAAAAGTGTCGGAGCAGGCGATTGCTTCGTATTCGTTTGACAGTGAGGACGGCATTCTGGATCTTCATGCGGACGAAAATAATGCGAAAATCACCGAGAAAGACGGGTGCGGGTCCGTGTTGGAGCTTGGTAAAATGAGCAGCGTCAAGGCGTACGGCGTGGAAATTACCAATCCATATGCGGGAAAAGAAGAATACCGTCAGACACTTTCCGAGGCGTTGGAAAATAACGGGGTCATTTACAGCGGAACAACTGCGGATGAGGAGTCGTACAGTGATGTGACAGGCGCAACGCTGTGGGGACTGCTGACGTACCGGGAAGACCGGGAATATCCATATCCGAAGTATACCAACGGAGTGACGTTTTCATCATGGATACGCGTTCCGGCAGACGTCAGTGAAGATACGACGCTGTTTGCGTTTACAAGAACAGATGATTCCAAAGGCGTCGGGAGTCTGCGTGTCAATGCGAGCGGACAGGTTATGTTTTTCCAGGGAACGCGCACGGCGGAGGACTCCAGAAATTCGTACGTGTTTAATTATGATATGAGCGAGACGGATATTTTATCCCGGGCGGGCGAATGGGTTTACCTGACGGTCACGATCGAGAATGACTATGTGGGTATTTATTTTGACGGCGTGGAAGCGCCGGGAGAGACGGATTCCAATTACCGTTTTGGCACGACATCGTCCAAATTTTTTAATAAAGGTTTCAGTTATCGCGGGGCTGCGGAAGGGCTCTCCGATCCGGAAATATTTAAAAATTACCGCGACCTGCTTACCGGTTTTACGCCTCAGGAGCGGTTTGAAAACAACTTTACGGACTGGTCAAAGTATACGTTCTTAAATAGCAGTGAAGATCTGCTTATGGATTTTGTGACGGATGAGCAGACGAAATTTTATATAGGCGGAGACGACGGAAATTCCATATGGGGATTCGCCAAGTATACGGATGTAAACGAAGGCGTATTGGTCGATGATTTGAGCTTCTTCGGCTCTGTGCTCAGCGCGGAGGAAATTGCGCAGCTGTACAATGAGGCGGAGAAAAAGTCGGACGACATTATCGACCCGACAGATGAGCCTGATAGTACCGAGGAGCCGGATAATTTAAACCGTGGCTTAGTGGCAGAAGTGACGTTTGAGGATGCTCAGATTGGCGGCAGTATTGATGGCGTGACTGCGCTGAATGAGGAATATAACGGCGCCGCTTTTGAAGAGGATGAAGAGCGCGGTACTGTGCTCAGGCTTGGCGCAGCAGGCGAGAGCGCGAAGGGAGTGGAGCTTGTCAATCCGTTCCAGAGCGCATATGATTATCGTGAGACGCTTGCGGAGGGACTGGAAAATAACGGCGTTGTTTACAATGGCACTATTGCAGATGAAAATGAGCAGGGTTATTTGACGGAATATCGTGAAGACCGCACATATCCGTTCCCGAAGTATGAAAATGGGTTTACCGTCTCTGCATGGGCGAAACTGCCGGAGGGAGCGACCGAGGATACTGTGCTGTTTGCCTTTACGCGCCCGGATGCAAACCGCGGTGACGGAGCTGTCTATGTGACGGCCGGCGGCGCAGTGTTCTTCTGCGAGGGAACGGCAAATAAAAACTATGTAAGAAATACCTATTCCTTCTCGTTTGAGGGTGAAGATTTGCTGTCATGTGCAGGCGAATGGGTTTATGTGACGATGACGTTTGAAAATGACTGGATTGCGGTTTCATGGAACGGAGAGACAGCGGAGGCTGTTGTCGATCCGAATTATGAGATGGGCAAAACTGCAGGAAAAATGTTTAACCGCGGCTTCAGCTATCGCGGGGCTACTCCGGAACTTCGTTTTGATAACTACCGGGATCTCCTTTTACAATTTACGTTTGAAGAGCGGATGAACAATGATTTCAGTGATTACAGTAAATATAATTTCCTGAATAGTACGTTGGATACGGTGGTAGACTTTATCACAAGTGACACCACAATTTGTTGGATTGGCGGAGACGACGGTTCGGCAATCTGGACTATGGCGGGATATAAAGCCTCCGCAGAAGGCCTGATGGTGGATGATATTCAGTTTTATGGCCGCGCGATGACGGCGGATGAAATTAAGGCGGCTTACGCCGATCAGATTGTGGCGCCGATTAGCACAGTAGATTTTGAAAGTGACGACGGCATTGTATCTATGAATTCCCAGGTGAATGGTTCCAAGATTACAAATATCAGCCATCTGGGAGATGTACTGGAACTTGGCGCGCCCGTACTCGCGCCGCAGGGCGTAGAGATTGAAAACCCGTTTGCCGGCAAAACGGAGTACCGGGAAACGCTTGCCGAGGCATTGGAAAATAATGGGGAAATTTATAATGGCGCGTGGACGGATACAGATGAAAATGGGCATTTGAATACCTATGATGAGACGAAAACGTATCCTTTTCCGGTATATAGCAACGGACTGACTGTAGGCGCGTGGGCAAAGATGCCGGAGGATGCCAAGGAGGATGCAATGCTGCTTAGCTTTGTAAAAGGCAGCGGAGCGATTCGTGTGACGGCAAAGGGCGACGTTATGTTCTTTGAGGACACAGCGGCAAATATTCAGAGAAATTCTTATGTATTTACAAATGCCGGAAATGACTTACTCACAAATGCCGGTGAGTGGGTTCATGTTCTGATTTCGTTTAAGAATGACGGCGTGTCCATTTATTATAATGGCGTCAAGGCAGAGGGCACGGTAGATCCGAATTATGAGACGGGCAAGACCAACTGCAAGTATTTTAATAAGGGATTCAGTTATGCCGGCAATGATGTGGAGAGTCGGTTTGAAATTTACCGTGATTTGCTCATCAATTTTACAGAGGAAGAAAAAGCTGCGAATGATTTCAGTGATTACAGCAAATACAATTTCCTGAATAGCAATTATACGCTGTTGGTAGACTGGCTGACAGATTCGTCAACCAAACTGTATCTCGGAGGCGCTAGCAAGTCGGCAATTTGGGGATTTGCAGCGTACAGCGAGGCGAATGAAGGAATGTTGATTGATGACGTTACATTCTATGATTTGGCAATGGACGAAATTACGGCTATGACTGTGTATAGCAAAGAGACCTTGCATACAAATGAGCCGCTGCCGACGGAGGAACCGACCGAAGAACCGACAGAGGAGCCGACGGAAAAACCGACAGAGGAACCGACGGAAAAACCGACCGAGAAACCAAGCGAGGAGCCGACGGAGAAGCCAAGCGAGGAGCCGACGGAGAAGCCAAGCGAGGAACCGACGGAAAAACCGACCGAAGCGCCTGCAACGAAAGGAGACGTCAATGGAGACGGCTTCGTGGATGCACAGGACGCATTGCTTGTTCTGAAACATGCGGCCGCTTTGGAAGAGCTGACAGGCGACCAGTTTGCGAATGCAGATATGAACGGCGATCTGGTTCTGACGGCGGACGATGCGCTTCAGATTTTGAAGATTGCAGCCCAGTTACAGTAACACCCTCCTGTCCAATCAGGGGGAGAAGATCCTATTTCCTCTCATACATATTTCCTTATTTTCTGAAGGCTCCGCACTATTGCGGAGCCTTCAGATGGTTTTGGATGATTAAATTCGGTTATGTTCCTTTAGCCAGGTAATCGTGTCTCTCAGTGTCTGTGCAATATTTCGGTTGTGGTAATTTAACTCTCGTTTTGCCTTCTGATTCGAGAAATGAGAATTGGAGCTCAAAGTATAAAGCGAGTATTTTGTATATAAAGGCGGCTGTTTCAATATCGTATAATAGATCTCGGATAATGGAGCAGTCAGTTTTGCCAGCCACAGCGGAAGGGTGTAGGTATGTGTTTTTATATCCGTGAGTTGTCGGATCAGCGTCAGCAATTCCCGGATTTCCACATAGCGATTGGATAAAATGTAGCATTCTCCGGCTCGGCCCCGTTCGCAGGCGCTGATGACGCCGGCGGTCACGTCTCTGACGTCTACAAAATCATATCCTCCTTTGACACACGCCTTTAATTTGCCGCTTGCAAAGTCGATAATCAGTTGTGTCAGATGGCTGTTTCCAAAATCGTTTGGGCCGATCATTCCGGAGGGATGGACAATACACGCATTTAAATTGTTTTCGCGTACTGTTTTTAAAAGATAATTGGCAATTTCAGCCTTGGTTTTGGCATATTGGCCTTTTACTTTTTCTGGTTCAAATATCGTGGTTTCCGTGATCGTCTCATGGTGCGGTTTTTCCGTGATCGCATGTACACTGCTGACATAAACTAATTTTGCATTTTTTTCCAGTACTTTTTCGATAATTGTTTTTGTTCCGTTGACATTGACATTATATACGTTAGGATTGTATTTGGATTTAATGTATACGATCGCAGCACAGTGAATGACATAAAGTGCGGTATGTTCCGGAACTTCAAAGATAGAGTGTAACGATTCCTTTTTGGTAACATCGCCCCGGTAGATTTTACAATCCAGACCGTGCAGAGCATTTGCAGATTCGCCGGGCAAAACCAATGCCCTCACTTCATGTCCGGGGGTTTGTACAAGCTGCCGCACGATATTATTTCCTAAAAATCCATTTGCGCCTGTAATAATATATATTTTTTTCATCATGTTCATCTCCGTTTATACTTCGTCAGCGCTTTGTGCTGTTGTTGAGTAAATCATGGCAGGGATGGAAATGAATTTGCCCTATCAAAAATGATTCCATCCTTGACTTTTATTGCAGATGCTTTTATAATAATCCAACAGACGACTCTGCGAACCGTCGCTCTTCGGGGTTGTACTGGTTTCGACGGGGGATTGGCAGTCTGGGAAGCCATCCGCGGGACGGGGCCGCGTCATCAATCCGTAAACTTAAATATAAACGCAGAAGATCGTTTAGCTTACGCTGCCTAATGGCAGCTGTCGGCCTCGGGTCGCTCATTGCCTGAGAATCCGGCACTAATCAGATGAGGCCCTCCGCACCCTAAGCTTTGCGGGCGCGGAAGAGACATGAAGCTACTGAAAAAGAAAGCCTGTCATTCGGCGTTCTTTGGAGGGAATGTCAAAGGAATGACTGTGATGGGAGAAACCTGGATGAAAGGTCTTTCGGACAGGGGTTCGATTCCCCTCAGCTCCACTTGAAAAAGCTCGTAAATACGGGCTTTTTTGCGTTTACGGATATTATTAAAATATATTGTATTCAATAGGATGTCAAGATGCAGCAGATGTTGTATGAATAAATCTTGATAAGTTTATAGTAGGATCAATAACCCAATCGGAGTATTGAAATACCATAATCGGAGTATTGAAAATGAAGTTTCACAGTGCTATTATTTAAATACAGAGTCATTTGGAAAACAGAATATTGAAAAACAATGGGGTTTATAGAGAAAAATATTTTCTTTATGACTCTTTTTTTTATCATAGCCGAAAGGAAGTAATAAAAATGAAGCAGTTTTCGGTAGTTCCAAAGGTAACAATGTTTGAAACGTGTGATGAGTTCAAAAGAGATTATCAAATTGGTGAACATGATCTTGTGTTTACGATCGAAGTTACCTGGCAGTCCTATTTTGCTGATGTCTCAGCGGGGACCGTGATTTATATTGAACAATATGGTCAGGGCGAGCCTGCCGATGAAATGATTGAGGCGATTTGTGCGGATATAAAAAAGCCGTACACCCGTGTCATCGCAATCGGAGGCGGTACGGTGCTTGACTGCGCGAAGCTGTTTGCCCTTAAACAGACGTTGCCGGCGACCGATTTATTCGATAAAAAAATCCCCGCCGTAAAGGACAAGCCGCTTTTGTTGGTACCGACAACTTGTGGAACAGGTTCGGAAATGACAAATATCTCAATCCTGGAATTTAAGGAGCGTCACACGAAGTTTGGACTTGCCGATGACGCGCTCTACGCTGACGAGGCGGTGCTTATACCGGAGCTTCTGGAGAAGCTGCCGTACAAGGTGTTTGCGGCAAGTTCGATTGACGCGCTTGTGCATGCGGCCGAGAGCTATCTGTCGCCCAAAGCAACGCCTCTATCGAAGATGTTTTCCATTCAGGCGATGACGATGATTTTAAAAGGCTATAAAACAATCTTTTCTGATGGCAAAGAGTCATTAAAATCCATGCTACCCGATTTTTGCCTTGCGTCTACTCTTGCAGGAATTGCATTTTCAAATGCCGGCTGCGCCGCTGTCCACGCTATGAGCTATCCGCTCGGAGCGAATTTTCATGTGCCGCACGGTGAGTCAAATTATGCGATGTTTACAGGCGTATTCAAAAAGTATATGGAGATCAATCCGACCGGAGCGATCAGCGAGCTCAATACTCTTATGGCGATGATTTTGGAGTGTAAAACATCCGAGGTGTATGAAAAACTCGAGAATCTTCTAAATAGCTCCATTTTACCAAAAAAGGCTCTGCACGAATACGGAATGACTGAGGAGCAGATTGTTGAGTTTACCAACTCGGTGATACAAAATCAACAGCGGCTTTTGGGGAACAATTATGTTTTTCTTGACCGCAATTCGATGATCGAGATTTATACAAGATTATTTTAAAAATAAGGGGTGTTCAAGATGACAGAATTAAGAAACGCACTGCCGTGTATTCAGACAGAAACTCTGCCCGGACCAAAGGCGAGGGCAATTATAGACAGACGCGCGGAGGCGATCCCAAACGCTATTCGCTGCGGTTATCCGCTTGTTGTAAAAAGAGGCGAGGGCGCTATGGTTGAAGATGTCGACGGCAATCTATTTCTCGACTGGGTAGGCGGCGTAGGAGTCCTGAATGTGGGATACTCACAGCAGCCGATGATTGACGCTGTAAAAGCGCAGGCGGATCAATATTTTCATGTTATGATGAATATCGGTACGCATGAGGGCTATGTAAAGCTCGCGGAGAAGATGAATGAAATTGTACCCGTAAGGGGAGACAAGAAAAAAACAATGTTTGTAAATTCGGGTGCGGAGGCGGATGAAAATGCGGTTAAAATCGCCAGGGGTTACACAAAACGTCCGAATATTATTGTATTTTCGGGAGCGTTTCATGGACGCACGCTTATGACTATGGCGATGACTTCCAAAAAAGCGTATGCCTACGGTATGGGACCGTTTCCGGACGGAGTGTACCGCGCGGAGTTTCCGTATCTTTACCGCGCACCGAAGGGCTATAACGAGTCGGAGGCGGTTGACTATTATTTAAAACGTCTTGAGGCTGTTTTTGAGGAATGCAGCGCTCCGGATTATGTGGCGGCAATCGTAGTCGAGCCGGTGCAGGGCGAGGGCGGTTTTGTGCCCGCGCCGATGGAGTGGGTAAAGGCGGTACGGCAGATATGCGATAAGTACGGAATACTCCTCATTGCCGATGAGGTGCAGACCGGCTTTGCGCGTTCGGGCAAAATGTTTGTTTCACAGTATTGGAAGGAGGCGGGCTGCGCGCCTGATATTATGACCTCGGCGAAATCAATCGCGGGCGGATTGCCGCTGTCAGCCGTTACAGCGTCCGCTGAAATTATGGATGCATGTCCTGCGGGTACGATTGGCGGTACTTACTGCGGAAATGCGATGGCGTGCGCTTCGGCGTTGGAGGTGATTCAATTTATTGAAGATCATAAGCTGTGCGACAGAGCGTTGGAAATTGGAAAAAAAGTTATGGATTTTTATGAGACAGAGCTTGGTGCATTTGGTGTTGTCGGCGACGTGAGAGGCATAGGCTCGTTTATCGGTCTGGAGCTTGTTAAGGACCCGGAAACGAAAGAACCGTATCCTGAACTTGTGACGGCAATGGTGAAGAAGACGGCGCAAAAAGGTCTTATCATTGAAAGCTGCGGTACATACGGCAACACGATAAGATTTCTCTGTCCGCTTGTTGTTACGGATAAACAGCTTGACGCCGGACTGGCGATTATGAAAGAGTCTATGGCAGAGTGCCTTGAAGAACTAAAATAGTCGTGCTATATTTTGGGAACCTGCTGTGTAATACAATGTATATTGCCTCCGCCATAGACGATTTCACGCGTAGGAACCCCCACGACTGTTCTGTCGGGGAACATATCACTGATTTGTGAAAGTGCGAGCGCGTCATTTTCGTCATCATATTGCGGAACAATGATGGCTCCGTTGCAGATCAGAAAATTGCAGTAGGAGGCGATGCAAAGCTCTCCGGTTGTTCTTGGCTTGGCTGAGAAGCGGTTATCAATCGTTTCTGCATTTTCCATAAGTACAGTTTTTTTGGTGCAGCACAGCTTATGAATTTTCAGCTTTCTGCCCTTGGCGTCGGTCATGAGAGCAAGCTCTTGCTGCGCCTTTTTCGCCGCCTCATAAAATGGGTGATTCACATCATCTGTATCAATACAGCAGATTTCTGCGGGACGGATAAAGCAAGCTACATCGTCGACATGGCCGTTTGTTTCATCAGGGTCAATTCCGTCTGTAAGCCATAGTGTTTTTTCGCAGCCTAAGTATTCGCACAGCATGTTTTCAATCTGCTCCTGTGACATATGCGGATTTCTGCCCTGTGAAAGGAGGCACATTTTTGTAGTTAGAACGGTTCCCTCGCCGTCAGTATGTATGGATCCGCCCTCCAACACAAAGTTGTCAGTCCGGTACGAGTCGGTGTCGGTGATCTCGCAGATTTTGCGCGCGATCAGATCATCATGATCCCATGACGGGAGCAATCCGTCAACCAAACCGCCCCACGCGTTAAATTTCCAGTCCACCGCGCGGCGTTCGCCGTTATCGTTTACTAGAAAGGTCGGTCCCGTATCGCGGCACCATGCGTCGTCGGAGGTTGTTTCCACTACGCGGATATGATTTGGCAGCATTGCACGGCAGTGTTCAAATTGCCTGGCGGATACGAGCATTGTAACCTTTTCAAATTCACTGATTGCTGTTGCTACGTTCGTATACGCCGCCTGAGCGGGTTTTGCGCCCAATCTCCAATTCCCGGTATACTCGGGCCATATCATAAAGATCTCCGACTGCGGCTCAAATTCGGCAGGCATACGGAAACCGTCAAGTTTGGGTGTAGAGCCGATGATTCTTCTTGCCATTGTTTAGTCACCTCTTATTTTCCATGGGTCAAAATTGTTCGGTACATTTCGGGACGCCGGTCGCGGAAAACGCCCCATTCGCGTCTTTCCCTTGCGAGAATATCTAAATCGAAGGTGTGAAGTACAAAGCTTTCGTCCTCTCTGTTCATTTCCTTGACTACGCAGCCGTGATGATCGGTTATAAACGACGAGCCGTAAAATGTTATGGAAGTATCTTTCTCGGTTTCTTCTCCGACACGGTTTGAGGCGATCACAGGTACAAGATTGGCCGCGCTGTGACCGCGCATGACATTTTGCCAATGCGGCATCGAATCCGTTTTCAGATACGGCTCCGAGCCGATAGCCGTGGGGTATAGAAGCAGCTCTGCGCCCATAAGCGCCATACAGCGCGCCGCTTCGGGAAACCACTGATCCCAGCAGATTCCGATACCGATACTGCCGTATGTTGTTTTCCATACCTTAAATCCCGTATCGCCCGGAGTAAAATAAAATTTCTCCGCATATGGTATACCGTCGGGGATATGAGTTTTTCGGTAAATACCTAAAACGCTTCCGTCCGCGTCAATAACAGCGATGCTGTTAAATGCCGTATTGCCCGCTCTTTCGTAAAAGCTCACGGGTACGACAACGGCAAGCTCTTTTGCCAGTTGACGCATTTTTAAAATGGCGGCGTTCTTTTCGGGCGGCGTTGACAATTCAAGATATTCAAAGCTGTGAGTTTGACAAAAGTACGGCGTTTCAAACAATTCCTGTAAGAGAATGATATTTGCGCCTGCTTTCGCGGCGTCTCTTACGAGTTGTTCCGCCTTTTTTAATGTCGCCTCTTTGTCCCAGGCACAGCGCATTTGCGTTGCCGCGACAGTGACTTTTCTCATAATATCACTCCTAAAAAAATAAAGGGCAACGAACGTAAGACGTCCATTGCCCCATTGCATGCGATTATTATAATGCCCAAAAGTCCATATGTCAAGATTGTTTTTTTGTCATATATTGATATTGATTTTTATCGATCATTTGTTATAAAATAATCATGTCAAAGGCGGCGAAAGCTGTCTTTTTTTGTTTTTTGGAGGAGGCGGGAATCATGCGTGAAGTAAACGATTGGATGATGTTTAACAGTATTGTGTATAAAATTTATACGGTGCGTCAAAACAGGAAAATGCGCGAGAAATTTCTGGAACAGTTAAAAATGCTGATCGATTTTGACGCTGCAGATTTTTATCTGGCAAGGAGAGATAAAAGCCAGGGGCTTGAAGATCCGGTTTTTTATCATTGCGAGGGAGTCTATCCCGATAAGTTTGATGAAATTGATTACTCGCGGGGCATACTTTACAGCGGAGTTTGCAGGGTTTACCGAGAAACAGATATTGTATCAGACGAGATACGCATTGAGACTGATTATTATAATGAGTTGTACCGCCCTAACGGTTGGCACTATTCCGTTCAGATGATTTTAGCGTATGACAAGAAGTTTGTCGGCGCAGTCACGCTTTACCGAACTGTCGGCAAGGAAAATTTCAGTCACGATGATACGATGTTTCTTGACTTGTTGAAAGATCACCTTGCGTTCAGACTACATTATGAATATGCTGATGCTGCGGAGGCAAAGACGGCGGATATAGGCGCGTTTTCCGAGAAATATTCCCTTACAAGACGTGAGGAAAGTGTGTTGCGTGAGTTATGGTCTGGAAAGGACAACCAAAGCATCAGCGAGGAATTGGCAATCAGCATCTATACTCTAAAAAAGCACATTCTGAATATTTACAGAAAAACAGGCGTAAACAACAAAGGGCAGCTGATGAATAAGGTAGCCAAATGGAGTATATCGTGCACCGAAAAGGAGTAGAAAAATACACAATAGGGGTAATTGAAATCTTTGTATTGATAGAATATAATGATCGAAAATACGAAAGCAACGGAGCTTGACTTGTCTCAGGCTCCGTTTTTTTTATTCAATAGGAATTTTCAAAGGAGATGGGCATCATGAAGGAATTGATTATTATTATTCGTCCGGAAAAGTTGGAAGATGTAAAGCAGATTATTGACGCGGCCAACTGCGGCGGTATGACCATATCGAGTGTTATGGGCTGCGGCACACAGAAAGGAATTGTGGATGAAGGAGCTGTAAACGTGATCAAAGGGTTTAAGACGAACATCAATCTGTTACCGAAAATCCGTGTTGAGGTCGTTGTACCAGACAGCTCGGTAGAAAAGATTATCACGGAACTTCGCGATAAAATTCCGACCGGTCATGTCGGTGACGGTAAGGTATTTATCAGAAATATCGAGAGCGCTGTTCGTTTAAGAACAGGCGAGCGCAACGAAAAGGCGCTGTAACCTGAAAACGGATTAAAGGAAGGTGATTTCCGTGAGTACAGAGGCAGAGAAAAAAGTCATTGTAGAAATCAAAGGCGTAAATAAAATTTATGGTTCAAACCACGTAGTTAAGGATTTAGACCTGACGGTTTATGAAGGAGAGTTCCTTACTCTTCTCGGTTCATCGGGCTGCGGAAAAACAACAACACTGCGTATGGTGGCGGGCTTTGAAGAGCCGACAAGCGGCAGTATCCGTGTTGAGGGCGAGGATATTCAGAATAAGGAGCCGTTTGAGAGGGATGTCAATACCGTTTTCCAGAGCTACGCACTGTTTCCTCATATGACCGTATATGACAATGTGGCATATGGA
Organism: uncultured Lachnospiraceae bacterium; assembly: GCA_944383325.1. Taxonomy (GTDB): domain Bacteria; phylum Bacillota; class Clostridia; order Lachnospirales; family Lachnospiraceae; genus CALWPC01. The sequence continues at coordinate 13,937 of CALWPC010000027.1, forward strand.
CTTAAAATGAAAAAGGTAAAGAAAGCGGAAATCAAGGAACGCGTTATCCATATGCTCGACCTTGTTCAGCTCGGCGGCTTTGAAAAGCGGTATCCGTCTCAGCTATCGGGCGGACAAAAGCAGAGAGTGGCGATTGCCAGAGCGCTGATCAACAGACCGAAAGTTCTGCTTCTCGACGAGCCTTTGGGCGCGCTAGATTTAAAGCTTCGCAAGCAAATGCAGTTAGAGCTGAAAAGGCTGCAGAGAAAGCTCAATATTACTTTCATATATGTAACGCATGATCAGGAGGAGGCGCTTACGATGAGCGACCGCATCTGTATTATGAACGACGGTGTTTTGCAGCAGGTCGGTACTCCGTATGAAATTTATGAGACACCGAAGACAAAGTTTGTCGCGACGTTTATCGGTGAAACAAATCTGTTTGAGGGAAGCGTTATAAAAAAGAGCGGCAGAAAACTTCATATCGCGGTAGAGCCCGGGGACTTCGCGGTGGAAGATGAGAATGAGAACTTCAATCAGGGCGACATGATCGCTGTTTCGGTAAGACCGGAGAGAATGTTGTATTCCGATACGCCTGTTGACGGATTCAACCTGATCGGAACAGTGAAAGAACAGGTTTATGTCGGTTCAGTGTTAAAAACGATAGTGATCCTGTCAAACGGAAATGAAATAAAGATTGAACGTCTTGCCGGACAGGAGCTGCCTACGGGAGGTCAGGTTTATCTTTACTGGGGAAATGGCGACGCCAAGCTCATACATACCTTTGACAATGTGTTCGCTCAGGCGGTTGAAAATATAGTCATGCAATAGGAGGTGTGTAACATGAAGAAATTATCAAGACATACTTTTCGTTCAAACACACTCCCGTCGATGGCGATGGTCGGACCGGTCACACTTTGGCTCGCGTTTTTTGTAGCGATACCGCTTGTGTATGTGTTTATTATGAGCTTCTGCTCGATTGACGAGTCGTACAATATTGTGTTTAAATTTACCGCGTCAAATTATGAGAGATTGTTCAATCCGAACTATATGCAGATTTACGGCACGTCCATTCTGGTGGCGTTTCTCACGACGATTCTGTGTATTTTGATCGGCTATCCGTTCTCGTTTATGATTGCGAGAACAAAGTGGAAGCATAAGGCGCTGTTGTACATGATGGTTATTATTCCGTTCTGGACAAATTCGCTTATAAGAATATACGGTTGGAGGACGTTTTTAGGAACGGGAGGCTGGCTCAATCATTTGCTGATGACATTAAATCTCACAAGCGAACCGATCGAGTTTCTCTTTAATAAGGGCGCAACGGTTCTTGGTATGGTTTATTGCTTATTTCCGTTTATGGTGCTGCCCTTGTACACCGCGATTGAGAAGTTGGATCAAAACCTGCTTGAAGCATCGTCAGACTTAGGCGCGAAAGGTCATACAACATTCAGAAAGGTGATTCTTCCGCTTACCATGAGCGGAGTATTTTCGGGAAGCATCATGGTGTTTATTCCGTGTCTTGGATACTTTTTCGTTTCCGATATACTCGGCGGCGGCAACTCGGACATGATCGGAAATCTGATTGAACGCCAATTCCAGAGCGGAAACAACTGGCCGTTGGGCGCGGCGCTGTCGATCATACTGATACTGATAACGCTTCTTCTGGTTAAACTGTACCAGAAAGCAGGCGGCGATATGGACAGTCTGGGGGTATAGAGTATGAATAAAAAAGCGAAAAAAGTATTCAAAAAGGGGTTCGGCATCGTTTTTTGCTCACTTGTTTATATCTTCCTGTTTCTGCCGATTATTGTTATCGTAACAGGATCGTTTAACGCCACGACGACTAAACCGTACATCTCATGGAAGGGCTTTACATTAGATTGGTATGTAAAGCTGTTTGATAATTCGGCGTTGTTACATTCCTTCGGAACAACAATGGCGATCGCTGTGATCACAACGCTGTTGGCGACGGCAATCGGAACGATCGCGGCAATCGGAATGTATAAATATAAATTCAAGGGCAAGAGCGTAATCGACGGATTATTATATATACCGGTTGTTATTCCGGAAATCGTACTCGGCATCTCACTGTTAACCTTGTTTTCGGGAACAAACATTCCCCGCGGTATGCTTACGCTTATATTGGCGCATACGACCTTTGCGATCCCGTATGTAATTTTTAACGTAAGAGCGAGGCTGTCGGGATATGATAATTCCATTGAAGAGGCGAGTATGGATTTGGGTGCGAACAGAATCACGACCCTTAAAAATATAACTCTCCCGGTTCTTGCGCCGGGAATTGCGGGCGGAGCGCTTCTGGCGTTTACGCTGTCGATTGATGATGTGATTGTAAGCTATTTTGTAAACGGACAGATCAAAACATTTCCGCTCAAGGTTATGGAATCGATTAAAAGCGGTGTTGCGCCTGATGTCAATGCGCTTTCGACACTTATATTATTGGGAACAATCATTCTTGTTATTTTAACGCAGAGTGATCTGCTGAAAAAAATAAGACATAAAAAGTAAATACAAAAAGAAAGGATGAATAGGATGAAAAAGTATCTTTCAATTATGGCAATCGCCGCGCTTGCGGCAGCATTGCTTGCGGGCTGCGGCTCAGAGTCTGAGGAGGCAGCAGCCGATGCGGATAAGCCGTACGCAGGCACAACTCTGAATGTGTATACATGGACAGAATACATTCCCGATTCGGTCATTGAAGCGTTTGAGGAGGAAACGGGAATCACAGTAAATCACTCGACGTTCTCGTCAAACGAGGATATGCTCGCAAAGGTCAAGTCGGAATCGGAGGGCGCGTTTGATATTGTTCAGCCAAGTGATTACATGGTAGAGCAGATGGCGAGCCAGGGAATGCTTGAGGAGCTTGACAAGACGAAGCTTACAAATTTGTCAAACATTGATGAAAGTTATATGAATCCGGAATATGACCCCGACAATACATACTCCATTCCGTACTTGGGCGGTGTTGAGGCAATCGCTGTAAATACGGCAAAGATAACGGATGAAATCACAAAATACGATGATTTATTTGATTCATCTTATGAAAATCAGGTAGTGCTTCTGGACGATTTCAGAGCAGTAATCGGACTTACGGCAAAGAGTCTGGGCTATAGCATGAGCACCACAGACGCGGCGGAGCTTGACGAAATCAAAACAAAACTTCTTACGCTAAAGCCGAACGTAAAACTATATGATTCCGACAGCCCTAAGTCAGCGCTTATTCAGGGTGAGGCGACAATCGGTTCCATGTGGGGCGCGGAGGTTGCGCTCGCAATGGAGGAGAATCCCGATATTGAGGTCGTATATCCTGAAGAGGGCGCATATCTGTTCATGGACAACTGGGCAATCCCGAAAGGTTCAAAAAATGTGGACGCGGCAATGGAATTTATCAACTATATGCTTGACGCTGAAAATATGTCAGAGATCCTTGCCGAGTTTCCGTACCTGTGCCCTAATGCGGCGGCAGTTGCATTGATGGGCGATGAATATGCGTCGAACAAGGCGAAAAATCCGCCGGCGGAGGTCGTTGAAAATGGCGAATATATCAAGAATCTTGATACAGACACATTGACCGTATACGACCAGATGTGGACCGAGCTGAAGCAATAATACTCCACTCCATATATGGGCGCGCAATCTGACATTGCGCGTCCGACTTGGTAATAAGGGATAGATGTCATATAAAAATGATGGAGGAAACAGATCATGACAGACAAAACTAAAACAATTCAGGAGCTAGACAGGGTAATCAGACTGATCAAAACAGACTCCGATCAGATTTCAGCGGAGGAAAAAAAGCAAATGGTAGAGGAGACGCTTGAACATTTCGATCATTACGTATCGCCAGGTTGGCTCAAGTACAGAAAATCCGTTTCATCGGATTCGGAGGAAGGCGCTGTTCTTGAATGGGAGGACGGCGGGGCGTACTGCTACGGTCTTAACGGTGAGAAATTTATTGACTGTCTGGGCGGCTTCGGAATTTATACATGCGGTCACAGAAACCCTGAAATTCTTGACACGGTCAAGGCGCAGCTAGATCATCAGGCGCTTCATTCCCAGGAGCTTTTAGACCCGCTAAGAGGTTATCTGGCCAAGGCGGTTGCCGAGATTACTCCGGGCGACTTGCAGTATTGTTTCTTTACAAACGGCGGCGCGGAAGCTGTGGAAATGGCTTTAAAGCTTGCGAGAATTGCAACAGGCGGCCGATGGTACATCTCAACGGTCGGAGCGTTTCACGGCAAATCAATGGGCGCAATATCTATGGGCGGCAAAGGCACATACAGAGTACCGTATGCTCCTATGGTACAGCAGGTGCAGCACGTGGAATACGGAAACGCGGATGATATAAGAAAAGCGATTACGAATCTGCAGACCGTCGGAGAGAAGGTCGCAGCCGTGATTTTAGAGCCTATTCAGGGTGAGGCCGGAGTGATTATTCCGCCTGAGGGTTATTTACAGGAGGTCAGAGACATTTGTGACGAAAAGGGCGTTGCGCTGATCTTCGACGAAATACAGACAGGTATGGGAAGAACAGGAACAATGTGGCGCTGTGAGGCGGAGGGCGTAACGCCCGACATTATGACATTCGGCAAGGCGTTCGGCGGTGGAATCATGCCTATTACAGGTATTATCTGTACGCCGAAGATGTGGACGCAGCAGCTTGTGGATAATCCGTGGCTTCTTGGTTCGCCGACATTCGGCGGTAATCCGGTATGCTGCAGCGCGGCTATCGCTACGATCAAGTACATGCTTGAAAACGATATTCCCGGCGTATGTAAGTCGAAGGGCGAATTTTTAAAGGCGGGACTTGAAAACCTGGCAAAAAAATACCCCTCGGTGATTTATGAGGTGCGGGGAACCGGACTGATGCTTGCGGTAGAGTTCCATTCAAGCGAAATAGGCTATGAGTGCGCGAAAGGCCTATTTGCAAGAGGAGTGATGACAGCGGGAACGCTTGTAAACGCCAAGACAATACGTTTTGAGCCTACCGCAGTAATCTCGCAGCAGGATATGGAGGACGTGATTGAGCGTATGGATGCGTCTCTTGCCGATACAAAAAAAGCATTTCATTTATAAAGATTGGAATTGATAATATGTTCAGGTTCTGATAGCGACAGGATTTTGTTGCGCGCTGATAGTTGCTTTGGCGTTATGGAATCGCGGAAAGGGAATGATCAATATGGATGTAAAAAAAATGTACATAGACGGCTGTTGGGTTGAGAGTGAAAGTAAAAAAACAAGAGCAAGTATCAATCCCGCCGATGGAAGTGTAATCGCTTATGTGACGGAGGGCGATGTCGCTGATGCGAGAAAAGCAATTGCGGCGGCAAAAACATCGTTCTATGTAACGAGAGAATGGCGGGATATGGATTCGCAGTCACGCGGTGATCTTGTTCTTAAAATTGCGGATGAGATCGAGAAAGAGAAAGAGGAATTTGCCCGAATTGACAGTATGGATCACGGAAAGCCGCTTCGCGAGGCGGAATGTGACGTTGACGACGCGATACATTGCTTCCGTTATTACGCAAGCCTGATAAAAGCGCCGCACGGCGGTGTTTACGAGGTAAACGAGGGCTTTGGGAAAATGCACTCGTATACCGTGCATGAGCCTGTGGGAGTGTGCGCGCAGATTACGCCGTGGAATTATCCGCTTTTGATGGGCGTATGGAAGCTTGCTCCTGCCATTGCCGCCGGTAACAGCATTGTGTTTAAGCCCAGTTCAAACTGTGTGCTGTCATGTATCAAGCTGTTTGAGATTTTTGAAAAGGTCGGAATGCCCAAGGGCAGCGTCAATCTCGTGCTCGGCGCAGGCTCGACGATCGGCAACGAGCTTGCGGAAAATAACGATGTTGACATGATTACGTTTACAGGCAGTACCGAGGTGGGGCAGAGCATTATGCGCGCTGCGGCAGGCAATGTGAAAAAAATCGGTCTGGAGCTTGGCGGAAAATCCCCGAATGTCATTTTTGCGGACGCTGATTTGGAAGGCGCGGTCGAATGGGCGATGATTGGTATCTTTCTGAATCAGGGGGAAATTTGTTCGGCAGGTTCGCGTATTATTATAGAGGAAAGTATCAAGGACAAATTCGTTAAACGCCTTGCCGAGAGGGCGAATGCAATCACCATTGGAAATCCGCTTGAAAATCCCGATATGGGACCGCTTGTTTCAGAAAGTCATATGAATAAAGTACTTGATTATATCAAAAAAGGTGTTGAGGAGGGCGCGACTCTCATATGCGGCGGCGAACGCTATACGGAGGGTAAGTGCGCGAACGGCTACTTTGTGCGTCCGACTATTTTTGACAACTGTACCGATGATATGACGATTGTAAAAGAAGAAATTTTTGGGCCTGTTGTTACGGTGCAAACTTTTAAAACGGAACAGGAAGCGATTGATATGGCAAACAATACAGAGTATGGGCTTGCCGGCGCGGTATTCACTGCCGATGGCTCGAGGGCGCTGCGCGTTATCAAGGAAATCCGGGCGGGAATCACATGGATTAACTGTTATAACCCGTGCTTCAACGAGGCGCCGTGGGGAGGCTATAAAAAGTCGGGCATCGGACGTGAGCTTGGTGTTCACGGCCTGGAGGAATATCAGGAAATCAAGCAGATTAATATTAACCTCAATCCCGGTATTGTGGGTTGGTATGAGCATTGATTTGAAACGATCCCCTTTTTTTCTGATAGATTCCTTGGATTCCGTTATACAAAAGGTGTCCGAAACGTACAAAAGAGGGTGTCCCTCTCTATGATTTTAATCAATCATAGTTTTGGGACACCCTCTTGTAAAAGGGGGAGGATAAGTATTACATTTGTCTTTGGTAGAGAAGTTATCTGGGGAAGAAGATAACTTCTGTTTTCATTATGTCCTTTTTTTGTTTCTCTATTCAATTTCTGTCAAAAAAATTTTTCACTTTTTTTAAACATCCTTCGACAAAACTTTTTCGCGCACTTTAGGATAAATTGCGGTTTGCCGACAGGAATTCTCAAGAAGTTGTGTCGAACGCTGGAATTTGTAGTTGTACAGCGAATAATGTCGAATCTTATGCTCGAATTGCGGAGCGTTGTAACCTTGAATGAGCTTCCCGACACCAAGATAATACAGTTAGTTTTCGCCGGATTGGACAAAAATATACCAGGTGTGAAACGCGTTTCAGAATCAGGTAAACAGGGTTCTTTCTGACAAAAACTGATAATCGATGAAGGAGGGGCATCATGGAAAAGTTGAATGTAGCGGTTGCGGATGATAATGAAGATACGTTGAAGATGTTAAATGAAATGATACGTCAGGAAGAAGGATTGGAACTGGTAGGGTCGGCGAATAACGGCGAGGACGCTTACAGTATGATTAAAAAAACAAAACCGGATGTAGTGCTGCTAGATCTGGTCATGCCTAAGATGGACGGAATCAGCGTAATGGAGAGAGTACAGGAAGATGAGGAAATGAAATTGACTCCCGATTTTATTGTGCTGTCCGCGATCGGCCAGGAATCGGTGACGGAGACAGCGATGAATACCGGAGCAAAATTTTATCTGATGAAGCCGTTTGACGATCAGACGATTGTAAAACGAATTAAATGTATACGGCGTCCCCGGACAGTGACGAGGGCGGACCGGAGAAGAGCAGGCAGTCTGACCGGAGCGATTGGAATTACCGAAAAGAATCTGGAAACGGAAGTGACGGAGATTATTCATGAAATCGGGGTTCCGGCTCACATTAAAGGATACCAGTATTTGCGGGATGCCATCATCATGTCGGTAAACGATATTGAAATGTTGGGTTCTATTACAAAAATCCTCTACCCGACGATTGCGAAAATGCACCAGACGACGCCGAGTCGTGTGGAACGCGCGATTCGTCACGCGATCGAGGTTGCATGGAGCCGCGGCAAGATGGATACGATTGATGCGCTGTTTGGATATACAATCAATAATGGAAAAGGAAAACCGACGAATTCAGAGTTTATTGCGCTGATTGCCGATAAGATTCGGTTGGAATATAAAAACCGTCTTTAATTTCTGAAGAAAAAAGAAAGATCAGAGAAATAATACTTCCTTTTAGGCAGAAAATATTGTATACTGACTTCAATAGGATGTTTGGGAAAAAATGCTATAAGGGGGTATTTTTCATGAAAAGGGTGCTGTTTGTCGCATCGGAGTGTGTACCATTTATTAAAACAGGCGGACTTGCCGATGTGGTCGGGTCGCTGCCAAAGTATTTTAACAAAGAAGAATTTGATGTCAGAGTCATTCTTCCAAAATATGTCTGCATGAAGGAAGAATGGAAAGAAAAACTCCAGTATCGTACTCATTTTTATATGAATCTTGGTTGGCGTACACAGTATGTAGGTGTACTTGAGCTCGAGTTAAACGGGATTATCTTTTATTTTATTGACAATGAATTTTATTTTGCGGGTCCTCAGCCCTATGGGCAGATTTTTGAGGATGTGGAAAAGTTTGCATTTTTTTCCAAGGCGGCTTTATCGGCATTGCCCGCACTGGATTTCAAACCGGATATTGTGCACTGTCATGACTGGCAGACCGGCTTGATTCCGTTATTCTTGAAGGATCGATTCTCTGATAATGAGTTTTATTGGAATATCAAGAGCATCATGACGATACACAATTTAAAGTTCCAGGGAATATGGGATATTAAGACGATTCGGGATATTACCGGACTCCCTGCCTATTACTTTACCCCGGATAAGCTTGAATATAAAAAAGATGCTAATTATTTAAAGGGGGGCATTGTCTATGCGGATGCGGTGACGACCGTCAGCCGCACGTATGCTGAGGAGATCAAAATGCCGTTTTACGGAGAAGGGTTAGACGGCCTGATGAGAGCAAGATCCAACTGTCTGAGCGGAATTGTGAACGGCATAGATTATGAGGTCTACAACCCAGAGACGGATGCATATATTGCACATCACTATTCGGCGGAAAATTTCCGCAGAGAGAAAATTAAAAATAAACGGGCGCTTCAGGAGCAGCTAGGTCTGGAGCGCAACGATAAAAAATTCCTGATCGGTATGGTATCCAGATTGACGGATCAGAAAGGTTTTGATCTGATCGCTTATATTATGGATGAGCTTTGCCAGGATGAGAATGTCGAGATTGTCGTGTTGGGCACCGGCGAGGAGCGCTATGAAAATATGTTCCGTCATTTTGACTGGAAATATAATAGCCGCGTATCCGCGAATATTTATTATTCGGAAGAGCTGTCCCATAAGATCTATGCTTCGTGCGATGCCTTTCTGATGCCTTCGCTGTTTGAGCCGTGCGGCCTGAGTCAGCTGATGAGCCTGCGCTATGGCACGATTCCGATCGTCCGCGAGACCGGCGGACTGAAAGATACGGTGGAACCGTACAATGAGTATGAGGGAACCGGAACCGGATTCAGCTTTGCCAATTATAACGCGCATGAGATGCTTGGCACAATCCGGTATGCGAAATGGGTGTTTGAGGAGAAAAAGCGCGACTGGAATAAAATTGTTGAGCGGGCTATGCGGGCAGATTTTTCATGGGATGCCTCCGCAAGGCAGTATGAAGACCTTTATAATAACCTGTAAATCAAACGGCCGCTGATCAAACGGCGTATGAAGCAATGTGTTGGGCAGGCGCCTCCGTATATGGAGCGTCTGCCCAATTCGATATTTGTGGGGAGGCGCCATGGAAGAAAAACAGATACTCAGAGTTTCTGTGCGAAATCTGGTAGAATTTATTCTACGGCAGGGAGATATTGAAAGGACGTCCGGCGGTTTTTACGACAGGGAAGCGATGCAGGAGGGAAGCCGTATGCACCGCAAAATTCAGAGACGCATGGGCGCTTCGTATCAGGCGGAATATTTTCTGAGAGAATTGGTGGACTGCGGAAAGTGCACGCTTGCCGTGGAGGGGCGGGCGGATGGAGTCTGGACGCATGAGGGAGCTGTCGCCGTGGATGAAATTAAAGGTGTATATGCGGATCTGCAGTATCTTGCGAAGCCCAGACCACTCCACCTGGCGCAGGCGAAATGCTATGCCTGGATGTATGCCAAACAGCATGCGCTCGAAGAGATTTCGGTTCGTATGACGTATGTGAATCTGGATACGGAGGAGATCAAATATTTTTATGAGGATTGTGCATTTTCCGATCTGACTGCATGGATGGATTCGATTCTGACGGAATATTGTAAATGGTCGGATTTTGAATATGAATGGGGAAAAGCCCGTCAGGAATCCATTCCGAATGTACGGTTTCCATATGCTTACCGCGAGGGGCAAAAAGAACTCGCAGAGGCGGTATACCGCACGATTTATCACAAAAGGAGACTATTTGTGCAGGCTTCGACCGGAATCGGAAAAACACTGTCTGTCATATTTCCGGCTGTCAAGGCGGTAGGGCAGAACAAGGCGGATAAACTCTTTTATCTGACGGCGAAAACAGTCACGCGGGAGGCGGCGATGAGCGCATTTTCGCTGCTTCTGCAGCAGGGCCTGTGTTATAAAGTGCTGGCGCTTACGGCGAAAGAAAAAATGTGCGTGTGCGAGGAGGTAAATTGCGATCCGGGGTACTGTCCGCGTGCCAAGGGACATTTCGACCGGGTGAACCAGGCGCTGTACGAGCTGTTGACTACGCAGCAGATGTTTTCCCGGGAGATGATTGCAGAGCATGCGGCCAGACATCAGGTGTGTCCGTTTGAGTTTTCACTCGATCTGGCGGTCTGGTGTGATGCGATTGTATGCGATTACAATTATGTGTTTGATCCGCAAGTCAGTCTGAAGCGTTTTTTCTCGGAGGGCGGAGGAAAACATCTGTTTTTGGTGGATGAGGCGCATAATCTTGTGGAGAGAGGAAGAGAAATGTTCAGCGCGTCGCTCTGTAAGGAGGAGCTGATGTCCTTTCAGAAATGTATTGCTCCGCATAATCGGAAGGCAGCCGGTATTTTGAAGCGCTGCAATCAGCAGATGTTGGAATTTAAACGGGAATGCGACGAGGGATGCCGTGTGCTTCCGGGCATTGGCACGTTGTCAATTTTACTCTCGAATCTTGCAATGGAGTTAGAGACGATGCTTCTTTCTGTTCCTGGCGGCGAGCTCAGAGAACAGATTTTATCGTTTTATTTTCAGGTGCGCTCTTTTTTGGGCGTGTATGAGATGTTGGATGAAAACTATCTGATCTATTCGGAAATGATGCCTGATCAGACGTTTGTTCTGCATCTGTTTTGTGTAAATCCCGCCCGCAACATCGGGCGCGTACTTGCAAAGGGCATAAGCAGTATTTTTTTCTCAGCGACGATGCTGCCGGTTTCTTATTACAGCAGTCTGCTGAGCGACCGGGACGATGATTATGCTATCTGCGCCCGTTCCCCTTTTCTGAGGGAAAACAGGCGCATTTTTGTAGCTTCTGATGTGAGCAGCCGGTATTTGAGAAGAACCCGGAGTGAGTATGAAAAAATTGCGGCGTATATCCTCACAACCGCGCGTGCGAAAACCGGCAATTATCTTGTGTTTTTTCCCTCCTATCATTTTATGAAAGAAGTAAGCGACTGTCTGCCGGAATCAGAGGATGTGATTGTACAGGAACAGTCTGCGCAGATGACCGAGCAGGAGCGCGAGGTTTTTTTGCAGCAGTTTTTGGAGCGCCCTTTGGTTTCACGGGTCGGATTTTGTGTGTTGGGCGGCGTATTTTCCGAGGGAATTGATTTGCCGGGAGACCGGCTGATCGGAGTAATCGTGGTAGGTACCGGACTGGCGCAGCCGGATCATCGCGGAGAATTGCTGAAAGAATATTATGCGAAGCATGGGCGGGACGGCTTTGCTTACGCCTATCGCATTCCAGGCATGAACCGGGTGATGCAGGCGGCGGGAAGGGTGATCCGCACGGCGCTGGACAGAGGAGTCATTTTACTGTTGGACGACCGCTTTTTACAGCGGGATTATCTTGAGCTGTTTCCGGAAGAGTGGGCCGATTATCGTGTATGCCGGTTGCAGAGCATCGACGCGCAATTAAGGCAATTCTGGGAAAAAGGTTGCGGTTCCGATGAAAAAACGCTACAATGAACACAGCGCAGTGCGAGTGAACGTGCTGCGCAAAATACGATTGAAATTTGTAAAACGCAGGTGAGCGGGCGTTTGGAATGGAGGATTATATGTGGGCGGATAACAGTGTATTTTATCAGATTTACCCGTTGGGATTTTGCGGGGCGCCGTTTGAAAATGACGGAATTTGTGTTCCCCGGATCCGAAAAGTGAGCGAATGGATTCCACACATCAAAAAACTGGGTGCGAATGCGGTTTATTTTTCTCCGGTGTTTGAATCCGATACGCACGGGTATAATACAAGAGATTACACAAAGATTGACTGCCGATTGGGCACAAATGAAGATTTTGCACAGGTTTGTAAACAGCTGCATGACGCGGGCATCCGCATTGTACTGGACGGCGTCTTCAATCATGTCGGCCGTGGCTTTTTTGCGTTTCAGGACGTCATTCAAAAGAAGTGGGATTCTCCTTATAAAGACTGGTTTCATATCAGTTTTGACGGAAATTCAAATTATAACGACGGCTTTTGGTATGAAGGGTGGGAGGGTCACTATGATCTCGTAAAACTGAATTTACAAAATGACGAGGTTGTCTCGCACATTTTCCATGCAATCGAATTGTGGGTTCGGGAATTTCATATTGACGGACTCCGCCTGGATGTCGCTTACTGCCTGGATGAACATTTTCTAAGACGGCTGCATGACTTTTGTAAATCGCTGAATGCAGATTTCTGGCTGCTCGGTGAGCTGCTGCACGGCGATTATAACCGGTGGGTCAATGACCAGATGCTCGACAGCTGTACCAATTACGAGTGCTATAAAGGGTTGTATTCGAGTTTTAACTCGATGAATATGTTTGAAATTATTCACTCGCTGCTCCGCCAGTTCGGCCCCGAGCAATGGACGCTTTATAAAGGGAAACATTTGCTCTGTTTTGTGGATAATCACGATGTGAGCAGAATTGCCACGGTTCTGCAAAACAAGCGTCATTTGCCGGTGATTTACGGGCTGCTGTTTGGTATGCCGGGTATTCCGTGTGTATACTATGGCAGTGAATGGGGCGAGGAGGCTGATAAGTCGGAGGGCGATCCGGCGCTGCGGGCGTCTTTTGAAGCGCCGGTGGATAATGAGTTATCGGAATGGATCGGGAAACTGGCGGCTGCTCATCGTGAAAGCGAGGCGCTCTGCAGCGGAAGTTTCCGGTCGGTCGTGCTTACAAACAAACAATGTATTTTTGAACGCCGCACAGACGCGCAGCGAGTGCTTGTGGCCATTAATGCGGACGAGGACAGCTATACGGCGCATTTTGACGCCGGGTGCGGCATGGCCAGGGATCTGATTACCGGAAACACGCACGATTTTGGAGGCGGGAGCGAATTGCCTCCTTACAGTGTGCAATATTGGGAGATGGAGCGGTAATTTAGGATGGATGAAATTCGCTTAAACAAGTTTTTAAGCCGCGCAGGGGTTTGTTCCCGCAGAGAGGCGGATCGGTTGATTGCGCTTGGGCGTGTGACGGTGGACGGCGAAAAAGCTGCCGAGGGACAAAAAGTCGCTCCCGATGCGGAGGTGTTTGTGGATGGAAAGCGGGCGGTTTTGGAGGATGAGCAGATCCTGCTTGTTTTTCACAAGCCCCGGGGCATGGTTTGTACCGCTAATAGTAAACAGAGCCCAAACAATGTGATTTCTTATCTTCACCTCAAAAAGAGGGTATATATGATCGGGCGGTTGGATAAGGATTCGGAGGGGCTTCTTCTGCTGACAAATCAGGGAGAGCTTGCGCACCGGCTGCAAAAGCCGAATTTTGAACACGAAAAAGAATATCTGGTGCAGACGGACAGACCGTTTTCGGATGAGTTTTTAGAGAAAATGGCATCCGGGGTATTTCTGGCTGAACTTGGGGTGATGACAAGGCCATGTCAGGTGAGCAGAGAAGGGGTCAATTTGTTCCGCATTGTGCTGAAACAGGGATATAACCGCCAAATCCGCCGTATGTGCGACGCGTTCGGGGTGCGTGTTGCGAGGCTTACACGCGTCAGGATCGCCAATATCTGCCTGGGTGATCTCGGCGTTGGTCAGTACCGCGCAGCAAGTGTCAAGGAGGAAAAAGAGCTGCTAAAGATGCTCGGCCTTTCGGGGAAAGATGGAAATTAAAAAAGCAAGGAGCCAAAATGATGAGTGACAAACAGGCAAGAATCAGAGAGCTTACAGATCGTTTAAATCGGGCGGCGCGGGCGTATTATGCGGAAGGCCGCGAGGTAATGTCTAATTTAGAATATGACCGGCTTTATGACGAGCTGTTGGCTCTTGAGCGGGAGACAGGAGTGACTCTGGCAAACAGCCCGACTGTGCGCGTCGGATATGAGGTTGTCTCCGAGCTTCCGAAGGAAGCGCATGATCAGCCGATGCTGTCGCTTGATAAAACAAAAGAGGTGGAGGCTCTGGCTGCGTTTGCAGGAGAACATGCATGCCTGTTGTCCTGGAAGTTAGACGGTCTGACCGTCGTGCTGACCTATGACGGCGGCGAGCTTGTCAAAGCGGTTACCCGCGGAAATGGTGAAATCGGCGAGGTCGTTACCGCAAACGCCAGAACATTTGTCAATCTGCCGCTTCGAATTCCCTATGAGGGTACGTTGGTTCTGCGCGGGGAGGCGGTCATCCGGTATGATGATTTTCAGCGGATTAATGAGCAGATTGAAGATGTGGATGCAAAATATAAAAATCCCCGCAATCTCTGCAGTGGTTCCGTGCGTCAGCTCAACAGCGAAGTGACCGCGCAGCGGATGGTGCATTTCGTTGCTTTTTCACTTGTGCAGGCTCCGGATGTGGATTTTGAAAATTCCAGAGAGCAACAGTTTCTGTGGCTGGCGCGGCAGGGGTTCGAGGTTGTGGAATATCGCCTGACACAGGGGGAGACGATGAAACAGACGGTGGAATGGTTTAGCGCGCAGGTGGCGCAAAATCCATATCCGTCGGACGGCCTTGTCCTTTTGTATGATGATATTGCATATGGCCGCTCCCTTGGCCGGACAGCGAAGTTTCCACGCGATTCGATCGCATTTAAATGGGCAGATGAGCTTGGGGAAACAACCCTGCGTGAAATTGAGTGGAGCCCGTCACGGACGGGTTTAATTAATCCGGTCGCGATCTTTGATCCGATCGAGCTAGAAGGCTCCACGGTGAGCCGGGCGAGCGTTCATAACGTCAGTATTTTAAAAGAGTTAAAGCTTGGAATCGGAGATCAGATTACCGTTTATAAGGCGAATATGATTATTCCGCAGATTGCAGAGAATTTGACGAAAAGCGACAATGTGGAGATTCCGAAAGTGTGTCCGGTGTGTGGA
Organism: uncultured Lachnospiraceae bacterium; assembly: GCA_944383325.1. Lineage (GTDB taxonomy): Bacteria > Bacillota > Clostridia > Lachnospirales > Lachnospiraceae > CALWPC01. Next base: position 29,307 of record CALWPC010000027.1, read on the forward strand.
GAGCACACCAGTCTGCAGACGGTCAACGGGGTTCAGTCGCTGTACTGTGTCAATCCGCGGTGTCAGGTGAAACATATTAAAGCGTTCCGGCTGTTAGTGGATCGGGATGCGTTAAATATAGAAGGCATCTCGGAGGCGACTATTGAAAAATTTATTTGCGCGGGCTTTTTAAAAGAACCTGCCGATTTGTTTCATCTGGATCGTTTTCATGACCAGATTATTGAGATGGAAGGCTTTGGAGAGAAGTCATACGCCAATTTGCTGGAGAGCGTGCAGAAAGCAAGAACGACGACGCTTCCGCGCATCATTTATGGTCTGGGCATTGCCAATATCGGCGTTTCCAACGCAAAGCTGCTTTGCCGCGCGTTTGATTTCTCTTTTGAGAAAATAAAGACGGCCTCTGTCGAAGAGCTCAGTGCGATTGACGGCGTCGGCGAGGTGATTGCGCGCAGTATCGTACAGTTTTTCAGCGACGGGGACTTGATGGCGCAGGTGGACCGGCTGCTGTCTGAGCTGACGATTGTCCGCGATCAGGACCGCGCGGAGCAGAGCCTTCAGGGGATGACTGTCGTGGTCACGGGAAGTCTGTCACATTTTGCAAATCGGAACGAGTTAAAATCGTATATTGAAGAGAGGGGCGGCAAGGTGGCCGGTTCCGTTTCAAGTAAGACGGCGTATCTGATTAATAATGACCGGACTTCTTCGTCGTCAAAAAATAAAAAGGCGAGGGAACTTGGGATTCCGATTATTTCGGAAGAAGAGTTTTTGAGCCTGGCTAGGAATGAACATTTGACAGAATAGGAGCGTGAGCAAGCATGCCGATCAAAGTACAGGGCGAATTGCCTGCAAAAAAGATTTTGGAGCAGGAAAATATTTTTGTTATGGATGAGACGAGGGCGATGCATCAGGACATTCGTCCTCTGGAAATAGCGATTCTGAATTTGATGCCTTTGAAACAGGAAACAGAGCTGCAGCTGTTGCGCGCGCTGTCCAATACGCCGATTCAGGTGGACGTCACGTTCTTACATATGAGTACGCATCACTCGAAAAACACGCCTGCCAGTCATATCAATCGTTTTTATACGACGTATGATCAGATTGCAGAGCGGCGTCTGGACGGTTTGATTATTACCGGCGCGCCGGTGGAACACTTGCCGTTTGAGGAAGTTACATACTGGAAAGAGCTTCAGGAAATTATGGACTGGTCTGAGTGCAATGTGACGTCAACGCTGCATATTTGTTGGGGTGCGCAGGCGGGAATGTATCACCGCTATGGTATTCAGAAACATCTGCTGAACAAGAAATTGTCGGGAGTATACGAGCACCGTGTTTTAAATCGTAAAATTCCGCTAGTGCGAGGCTTTGATGACCGGTTTATGGCTCCACATTCGCGTTATACCAGTGTAGATCCCGGTGAAGTGTATGCGGACGAACGTCTTACGGTTATGGCGGACTCAGAGGAGGCGGGAATTTATCTGGCGATGTCGGAAAATGGAAAAAATATATTTGTATTCGGGCATCCTGAATATGACCGGCTGACACTGGATTCAGAATATAAACGAGATTTAAACAAAGGGATGGAAATTGAAATTCCGGTGAATTATTATCCAAATGATGATGTGACGCAGCGGCCGCTGCTGCAATGGCGCGCACACGCCAATCATCTTTATGCAAACTGGCTGAATTATTACGTATATCAGGTGACGCCGTATGATCTGTACGGGACGCCGTTTTAAGCGGTGTTTGTGGGCATTTCGAGGATTTTGCAAAAAGATGTATTTTCACGAAATTTCACGTTTTACCCCATAATGTGATAGAAAAATGGGGTACAAAATTACAAAGAAAAAATTGGGAAGGCCTTTAGTGGGAAATAAATATACAGAAGCGCAAGCCGCTGCAACAAAAAAATATCTAAAGAATATAGGCGAATATAAGTTAAGAGTAAGTAAAGAAGAAAAAGAAAAATATATGGATCATGCTAAATCTTGCGGAATGAGTTTAAATGCTTTTATAATTCAGGCGGTCAATGAAAAAATAGAAAGAGAGGCGGGGGAATAATGCCGGTATTATCAATGTTTTATGGTATCATTGTAAGGATGCAGAACGAAAAAGGTGGAAAGCACAATAAACCACATATATATTTTAAGATTGAGCCTTTGAAGTAATAAAGGGGTGATTTATATGTTGCGTCCAACAGTGATAGAAGTAAAAGCAATGGAAAATTATAATTTGCTGCTAAAATTTGATAATGGAGAAAGAAAAATTTTTGATGTAAAACCATATATCAATGGCGCATGGTATGGAGAATTAAACAATAAAAATTATTTTCAATCTGCAAGCGTGGATGGATTCACGGTTGTATGGCCAAACGGGCAAGATTTATGCCCGGATGAACTGTATTATTCTAGCGATCCTGCCTGATTTAAAAACCAGAAAGGGGCGTTGACTATGTGTATGTTATGTAAATGCGATACAGTAAAACAGAGTACAACAACGCATGTAGTTAATTATAAAGGCTCTGTGATTGTGATTAAAAATGTACCGTTTAAAAAAAGTGTCTGACTTTTTCGGAACGTGTGTTTAGGATAGTTATCAGTCAAAAATAATTTTTTTGATGAACGCATACGACATTAGTGAAGCGATGATAATTGAAATAGTTGATGAAGAAAATTTGTGATCTTTTAATTTCGTAAGAGAAAATATGGAGAGGTTTTGTTATGAAATGTAAAGTATGTGGTGCTGAAAGTGGCAAATATCCTTTATGCAAAGAATGTAATAAAAAAAGAGAAATGGGAGAGATTATAAAATGTCCGAAATGTCAAAAGTGGCATTCTGTAAATGTATCTTGCATAGAGGATTTGGAAATGAGTGAAGAAAAATTTCGTTATGAGTTAAAATCTTCTTTGGTGACAAAGAATGAGATGGAATATTTAAATTGCATTAAAGCGGTATTACCTGAAAATTGTTTGGTGCAGGCTCAAGCAAATTTGGCTTCATTTATTGTGAGAACTGATAACGCAAGATTTCAGAATGAATTATATAGAAATGTTGACTTTCTGATTACAGATACAGCTTATCGGCCGTTAGTAGTAGTGGAAATCAATGATCAAACGCATTTGACAAAAGAGAGGAGAGAACGGGATAGAAAAGTTGTAAAAATTTGTGAAGAAGCCGGTATACCTATTATTAAATTATGGACATCTTATGGAGTAAATCAGGAATACATTAAAAAGAGAATTACAGAAGCTGTTTCTTCATTGCCGATAAAAAGAGTACCTCATTTTATCAAAGAAAAAGAACCGGAAAAAGAAATGGAAAAAGTTACACAATCTGTTCAAACAACTGTGCCGCAGGCTAGTAAGAAAACAGGATGTTATGTTGCGACTTGTGTGTATGGTTCATATGATTGCCCTCAAGTATGGATGTTACGCAGGTTTCGCGATGAAAATTTAAGAAAAAAGTGGTTTGGACGTTTGTTTATAAAGCAATATTATGCAGTTAGTCCTATGCTTGTAAAATGGTTTGGGAATAGAAAGTTATTTAAAACAATAGGAAGAAAATGTCTGGATGTGATGATATTACAACTTAAAAAAGCAGGAATAGAAGACACGCCTTACATAGATTTAGAATGATCTGGTAATAGATGAACAATATAGATGGATTATACATATACGTGGTATATAAATAATAGGGTTGAAAGTATAGGGGCTATCGGGAAATAGATAGCCCCCAATTTGTGATTGTTAAAGAAGGCCAAATGCCTGTAGAAGCAGGATGAACAGAAGAATGGGGGCGATCACTTTAATGATGGCAGTATACAGAGATTTGCGGCCAAACTTGCTGCCGTCCTTTGTGACCTCGTCTATGATGGTCTTCGGCTTGACAATCCATCCGATCAGGATACAGGTCACAAGCGCAACTAACGGCATCGTGATGCTATTGCTGATGTAATCCAGAATATCCAGAATCTGGCCTGTGGTTCCATTGGGAAGATCATATTCGAAATACAGGACATTGTAGCCAAGGCAGACTATGATACCAACGATCAGGGCATAAGCAGTGGTAATCGTCGCGCTTTTCTTTCTTGATAATTTCCACTTGTCCATCATGCCAGATACGATGGCTTCCATGACAGAAACCGAAGAGGTGACCGCCGCGAAGGTAACCATCAAAAAGAAGAGCGCGCCGATAAACGTACCGATTCCACCCATGGCGTCAAATACCTTTGGCAGAGATACGAACATCAATCCCGGCCCTTCGGACATGCTGTCCAGTCCCATAAACGTAAAGACGGCAGGAATAATCATCATGCCGGCAAGCAAAGCAACCAACGTGTCAAAGAATTCAATCTGATTGATGGACCGCATCAGGTTGGTATCGTCCTTTACGTAGGATCCATAGGTGACCATGATTCCCATAGAAACGCTGATGGAAAAGAACAGCTGGCCGACAGCATCCAGAAGAAGCAGGAAGAATCCTTTTACGGTCATCCCCTGAAAATCGGGAACCAGATACATTTTCAACCCCTGCAGACCGGTTCTTGTTACGCCCTGGGCGTCGGTGGCATTCAGGGTCAGTGAAAACAGAGAAATGCCGATAACCAACAGAATCAAAATCGGCATAAGGATTTTGCTGAATTTTTCAATACCCTTTTCCACACCGCTGAACACAACAAAAGCAGTCATGCCAAGAAAAATAACCATCCAGATGACAGGGGACCACTGGCTCGTAATAAAGCTAGTAAAATAGCCGTCCCCGGCAGCGCCGGAGCAGTTTCCGGTAAGAAAGGAAAACAGATATTTCAACACCCATCCGCCAATTGTACAATAGTAAGGCAAAATAATAATGGGAACCACCCAAGCCATAAATCCAAGACCGGCAAATTTTTTATGGATGAGTCCATAGGCGGTCAGAGGACCCTGACGCGTCTTTCGGCCAATAGCGATTTCCGTAGTCAGAAGAGTAAATCCAAAGGTCAGGGCCAAAATGATATAGACAAAAATAAAAGTTCCGCCGCCGTTTTTGGCTGCCAGATAGGGAAAACGCCAGATATTGCCAAGACCTACTGCGCTTCCGGCAGCCGCCATAACAAAACCGACAGAACCGGTAAAGCTGCTTCGTTTGTGTTTAGAGTTTGCTGTACCCATATAAATTTCCTCACATTCTTTTCGTACTCCTTAGCCCGCCCGGGACTATTCTTATGATTGTCCTGCGCTTTTTGCTGTCCGCTGAGACTGGCTTTTACAGTATTATACAGGGAAAGACCGAGTGGAACAAGTAAAATAACCGAATCTGTTTATTTTTACTTGCGAAAGCAGAAAATACAATGTAGGTTGGGTTATTGTTTAAGTAATGTTGGTAAATTTCTCGAATTATTATATAATTTAAATGTTTTTTTGAAATTGTGTTGATTAAAAGGAGAAAGTGCCGTATAATTAAGAAAAGTTGTCAGGGAAGGGCTTTGAAGGGGGAGAAAAGTAATGAAATTAAAAACAATGTGTCTGCTGATGATTGCAGGGCTGCTGCTCATCGTGGATATACCGGTTTACTGGAGAGAGGTAGTAGTGTTTCGAAGCATGCCCTATATGTGGATAAATGGTCTTGTTCGCGTAATCGGCGCTGTTTTGCTGCTTGTTTTTTGTACACAGGCTGTTCAGCTCATGAAGAGCCGTTATATGAAAGTGGCCAGGAATTGTGTAGCCGGTATTTTGACTTACTATATTGTTTACACAATTCTGTGTTTTTTGTTGGAAGTGGTGCAAATTCAGCCGTTCGTAGAGCTGTATCCGCTTGTATATGGACACATGTATGCCTTGCGATCCAATCTTTCCATTTTAGAAGATATTACGAATCTGATTGCAGTCGGTATTGATATTTTGCAGTTTGTCATGATTTGTTTTCTGTTATCCGCAGGGGTCGAGTGCGGCGGACAGCGTCATGGCTTTCAGGTGCTCAGGCGTTGTTATATAATCGTATGGATATTGTACTATGTGGGATTCAATATCCTGTTTATGCAATATGTCGGACTTGAGCATTATTGGAGTTTGATCGTGTGGTTTTTACTGCCGTATGCGTTGAATCTGGGTGTCGGTATTGCGGCTGTACGGTTTCTTCGCCAGAGGAAAACGTATACGACATTTGCAGATCTTACCAGTTTGTAAGTTGACGGTTTGCGTTTGGCAGCAGACACATGCACTGTTGTAGCTGTGATGAAAAATAAAAGGGGAAGTGTTATGAAATCAAAAAGAATGTGCTTGTTAATGATGATCGGCCTGCTGCTCGTCATTGATGTACCTGCATACAGCAGGGGGTGGGTGGCGTTCCGTGATCTGCCCTATATGTGGATGAATGGTCTTGTTCGCGCAATCGGCGCCGTTTTATTATTTGTTTTTTGTACATATGCCATTCAGCTCACGCAGAATCGCTATATGAAATGGGCCAGGAATTGTATAGCGGTTCTTCTGGTGTACTATATTGTTTATACAATTTTGTGTTTTATGTTGGAAGTCATTCAGATTCCGCTGTTTGTAGAGATTTATACGCCGGTTGTTCAGAACGCAGGGGGCGGGGTGTTTGTTCCTCACCTGGAGCTTAGGGCTTTGCTGATGGACCTTGCAGTCATTGTGGGCATCGGCATGGATATTTTGCAGTTGGTGATGGTGTGTTTCCTGTTATCGGCAGGAATAGAGTGGGGCAGACAGCCGCATCAATTCCAAGTGCTGAGAAGATGCTATTTGATCGGATGGATTCTGATCTATGCAGGACTTTATTTTATCGGAATGTATGGCGGCAGCCTTTCCGAGGGCGTGAGTGTATGCTTTTTGCTGCCGCATGTGCTCAATCTTTGTACAGGGATTTCGGCTGTACGGCTTTTTCGTTTCGAGACAGTTCGTTCTTGACAAATATGGATTTTCAGAGTATAGTTTATGTAATTAGTCGTGCTGTACTGCGTACAGTACGGTATCTGCATAGTGTGTAAAACCGATGAGAAAGACAAGTAGGCATGGAATCTTTTTCAGAGAGCCGCCGGCGGTGGGAGTGCGGCAAAGAGGAAACTGCTGAATGGACTTTTGAGGGCGGCCTGAAATCGGATGAGAGTAGGAGCCGACGGAAGTTACGGAGCCGTTACCAGTCCGTACCGTATGATTGTACGGAGATAAGTGGACAGTCGTCAATTTGAGTGGCACCGCGATAATAACCTGTTTATTACCGTCTCAAGCATTTGCTTGAGGCGGATTTTTTTAAGGAGGAACTCATATGAAAAAAAGAATCATTGCAATGGCGCTGACGCTCTGTATGGGAGCGGTCATGTTCGGATGCGGAAATTCAGGATCAGGTTCGACAGCCTCGAAGTCCGAAACGGGAGACGGCGCTAAAGAACAGTCGGCAACGGAAAGTACATCGGCAGAGAACGCCGAACTGGTGGATGGATCGTTTACAGTTGGGATTGCGCAGTTTGCGGAGCATGGTTCTCTCGATAACTGCCGGGAAGGCTTTTTGCAGGGATTGGCGGAAGCCGGATTTGTAGAGGGGGAAAATCTGACCGTGTTGTATGATAATGCTCAGGCAGATACCGGAACGGCAAGTACGATCGCCGGGGATTATGTGTCGCAGAATGTGGATCTGATCTGCGGTATTGCGACGCCGGCGGCGATGGCCGCATATAATTCCTGTATGAACACCGATATTCCGGTGATTTATACAGCGGTTTCCGATCCGGTGCTCTCGCAGCTGGCAAACGATGACGGAACGCCGGTGGGGAATATCAGCGGAACGTCTGATAAGCTGCCGGTTACCGAACAGCTGAAGATGATCCGGGAATTGCTGCCGGATGCGACGAAGATCGGCATTCTCTTTACAACAAGCGAGACCAATTCGGAGAGTACCATTGCCGAGTATAAAGAGGCGGCCGGTGAATACGGATTTGAAATTGTCGAGAGCGGAATCAGCACGATCGCCGACGTACCGCTTGCAGCTGCAGATTTAGCGTCCAAGGTGGACTGCATTAACAACCTGACGGACAATACAGTTGTTTCCGCGTTGCAGACGGTGATTGACGCGGCGAATAAAGAAAACATTCCGGTATTTGGCAGTGAGGTCGAGCAGGTCAAAGCCGGCTGTCTCGCTTCCATGGGACTGGATTATATCGCACTCGGAAAACAGACGGGCGCGATGGCCGCAAAGGTGTTGACTGGAGAGGCTGAGGCGTCGCAGATGCCGTTTGAGACGATTACAGAGGCAAGTCTGTATGTCAATACCGCGGCAGCGGAAAAAATCGGCATGACACTGGAAGAGTCTTTTGTAGAAGGTGCGGCGGAAGTATTTGACGAAATTACAGAATAAAAACACTAGAACAGGAGAATGAGCGGTGACTTTAGTACTCAGTGTTTTGGAACAGGGCATGATCTATGCGATTATGGCTCTCGGCGTTTATATTACCTATAAGATTCTGGACTTTCCCGATCTGACGGTGGACGGGAGTTTTCCGCTCGGAGCGGCGATCACTGCGATTTTGATCAGCAAAGGAGTGAATCCGTTCCTTACGCTGCCGATCTGCTTTGTGGCGGGAGGAGTTATCGGAATTTTGACCGGTATTATTCACGTCAAACTAAGAGTGAGAGATCTGTTGTCAGGGATTATTATGATGACGGCGCTTTATACAGTCAATCTCCGCATCGCGGGGAGGGCCAATGTGCCGTTTTATTCGGCAGATACGATTTTTGACAATGCGTTTATTAATGCAGTGATTCCGGAATCTCTGGCGCAGTATCGTCCGGTGATTGTCATTTTTGTGCTGACGCTTCTTATGAAATATATACTGGATTGGTATCTGCGCACAAAGTCCGGTATGCTGCTTCGGGCAGTCGGGGACAATCCGACGCTTATCACGTCGCTTGGCATTGACAAAGGGTTTGTGAAAATCGTAGGCCTGGCGCTTGCAAATGCGCTTGTTACACTGAGCGGATGTATTTTCGCGCAGCAGCAGCGTTTCTTTGACGCTTCATTCGGAACGGGTACTGTGGTTATTGGACTGGCGAGCGTCATTATCGGAACGAGTCTGTTTAAGAAGGTTACTTTTGTCCGTGTGACTTCCAGTGTGGTGATCGGATCACTGCTTTATAAGGGCTGCGTGGCTCTTGCAATTCGGTTCGGAATGCAGTCCAGTGATATGAAACTGGTTACGGCCGTGCTGTTTTTGATTATTCTGGTAGTCAGCATGGACAGAAAGAAGGTGTCCGCCGATGCTTGAATTAAAAGAAATATACAAAACGTATAATCCGGGAACAGTAAGTGAACATAAACTGTTTGAAGGACTCAGCCTCACGATCGGAGACGGTTCGTTTGTGTCGGTCGTGGGCAGCAACGGGTCAGGCAAGACTTCGCTGTTAAATTTAATTTGCGGGACGATTCCGGCAGACCGCGGACAGATACTGATCGGCAGTCAGGACATTACGAAGCAAAAAGATTATGTGAGGCACCGGATCGTCGGGCGGGTTTATCAGGATCCGGCCCGGGGAACATGTCCTTCTATGACGATTCTGGAAAATCTGGCTCTGGCCGATAATAAAGGACGGCATTACAGTCTGGGCCGCTGTGTCAACCGAAACCGCACCGGGGCATACAGGGAAATGCTTGCGCCGCTAGGGTTGGGGCTAGAGGATAAGCTCCACACCAAAGTTGGTACTTTATCTGGCGGTCAGCGGCAGGCCCTTGCCATGCTCATGGCGACGATGACGCCGATTGATTTTCTGATTCTCGATGAACATACGGCGGCTTTAGATCCAAAAACGGCGGAAGTGATTATGGAGCTTACGGATCAGATTGTGCGCGCGAAACAGGTTACTACCATTATGGTGACGCATAATCTCCGCTATGCGGTCAGCTATGGGGACCGCATTTTGATGATGCACGAGGGGCAGGTGATCCTCGATAAAGAGGGAGAGGAAAAAGAACAGCTCGATACGGATTCTATTATGGATATTTTCAACCGCATCAGTGTAGAATGCGGAAATTAAATCTGATGAGTGAATTTTAAATCTTTGCGCATACTAATCGTAAAATTCCCCGGCAATGGAAGGAATTTCATGTGCCGGAAGTATTTTGCAGAGGAGTAAGAGCGATGAGTAAGAGCAAAGAACCATTTAAACCAGTTGTTCCGGCGGATCAAACGCAGCCGGAGCTTACAGTCACTTCTGTGATTTTGGGCATTGTGCTTGCGGTTGTCTTCGGAGCGGCCAATGCGTATCTCGGCCTGCGGGTTGGACTGACCATTTCTGCGTCCATTCCCGCGGCCGTTATTTCTATGGGAATTGTCCGCGTAATTCTGCGCAAAAAATCCATTCTGGAAAATAATATGGTGCAGACGATCGGTTCTGCAGGAGAATCGTTGGCGGCCGGCGCAATTTTTACGCTGCCGGCGTTATTTTTGTGGGCGGAGGAAGGGAAAATGGAGACGCCCGGCATGTTGGAGATTGCGATTCTGGCGCTCTGCGGCGGATTGCTTGGAACATTTTTTATGATTCCTCTCAGGCGTGCGCTCATTGTTCAGGAACACGGCGTGCTTCCATATCCCGAGGGTTCGGCCTGCGCGAAAGTGTTGATTGCGGGGGACAGCCGGGGGACAAAAACGTCGTCTGTCTTTATTGGTATGGGGATTGGCGCACTTGTAAAATGGATGGCGGATGGGATTCGCGTGGTATCCTCGGAAATTGTCGTGAAAGCCAAGGGATATGCGGGCGAATTTTCTGCGCAGGCATACCCGGCGCTGATTGGGGTTGGCTATATCTGCGGAGCGCGTATCTCCGCCTGTATGTTCGCAGGAGGGGTTATGGCATGGCTTGTGTTGATACCGATGATTGTTCTGTTTGCGCCAGATACCGTGTTGTTTCCGGGGACAGAGGCGATTCGGGATATATATGCGGCGGGAGGTGCGTCTGCGATCTGGTCCAATTATATTCGCTATATCGGAGCGGGAGGCGTAGCCGCAGGGGGTCTGATCAGTCTGTGTCGGTCGATTCCGATGATTGTGAGAACATTTCGGGATTCAGTAGGGGATCTGCGAAGAGGAGGCCGAGAGGCAAAAAAACAGCTTAGGACAAACCGCGATTTGAATATGGGTCTGGTGCTTGCCAGTCTGGCAGTGCTAGCGGTTTTGATCTGGCTGATACCACAGGTGCCGGTGAGCTTCGGCGGCGCCTTGTTGGTTGTGCTGTTTGGGTTTGTGTTTGCCGCGGTGTCTTCACGCGTGGTTGGTCTGGTTGGCAGCAGCAATAATCCGGTTTCCGGGATGACGATCGCCGCGCTGTTGGTGACGACTCTGGTGCTCAAGCTTTCCGGTATGACTGGTTCGATGGGAATGAAAAGTGCGATTGCAATCGGTTCTATTGTATGTATTGTGGCTGCGATGGCCGGAGATACTTCACAGGATCTAAAAACCGGTTTTCTTGTCGGGGCAACCCCGGCAAAGCAGCAGATCGGGGAGCTGATCGGCAGTGTAGCGGCGGCTCTGGCAATCGGCGGCGTTCTCTATCTGCTGCATTTGGCGTGGGGATTCGGCTCGGAGGAACTCGGCGCTCCACAGGCGACACTGATGAAAATGATTGTCGAGGGAATTATGGAAGAAAACCTTCCGTGGACACTGATTATTATTGGTGTTTTTATCGCGGTTGTCATCGAGATTCTCGGCGTCAGCGTCCTGCCGTTTGCGGTGGGACTCTATCTGCCGATCGGTCTGACAAGCTGCGTAATGATCGGCGGACTGGTAAGGCTTTTTGCGGAGAGAAAAAGACGCAGAGATACTAAGCAGGCGGTAGAAGAGCGGGTGAACAATGGAATTTTATACTGCTCCGGGCTGATTGCGGGGGAGGGACTGATCGGCGTGCTGCTCGCTGTGCTGACGTTGTTTGCTGTTCCGGTGGATTTGTCGGGGTCTATCTATTTTGGAACCGCCGGAACCGTAGTTCTGTTGGCAGTCCAGGTGGCGCTGCTTGTGTGGTTTGGCGCAAAAACAAGGAAAGCACGCTCCGGCAATGACGTTAAAATGTGAACATTTTGTAAAATCGACAAAAAGTGTTAGCAGTCACCTTGTTTGAGTGCTAAAAATGTCTTGACAAAACGATGGGACCGCGATAGAATGTACATTGAGTTTGGAAGTATTCTCCATTTAAGAGCAAAGAGCAGATACTTTCAAAAGGTTATGAGTCATGCAGATTAAGGAGGAATGAACTATGAAATTAGCACCTTTGGGAGATCGTGTTGTATTAAAGCAGTTGGAAGCTGAGGAGACAACAAAATCCGGAATTGTGCTTACAGGTCAGACCAAGGAGAAGCCCCAGCAGGCAGAAGTGGTTGCAGTTGGACCGGGTGGAATGGTAGACGGCAAGGAGGTTACGATGCAGGTTGGCGTCGGCGATCAGGTGATTTATTCCAAATATGCCGGAACAGAGGTCAAGCTTGACGGCGAGGAGTACATTGTTGTTAAGCAGAGCGACATCCTGGCAGTAGTTACTGATTAATAGAGCAAGGGCAATCGGAAAAGTAGGAGGTATGTGAGATGGCTAAGGAAATTAAGTATGGCGCAGAGGCGAGAAGCGCTCTGGAAGCTGGCGTAAATAAACTGGCGGATACTGTTCGCGTAACACTCGGACCGAAAGGACGCAATGTGGTTCTTGACAAGTCTTATGGCGCACCGCTGATCACAAATGACGGCGTGACGATCGCAAAGGAGATCGAGCTTGAGGACGGGTTTGAAAATATGGGCGCACAGCTCGTAAAGGAAGTAGCGACCAAGACGAATGATGTGGCCGGCGACGGTACGACAACGGCAACCGTGCTTGCACAGGCAATGATTCATGAGGGAATTAAAAATCTTGCTGCAGGCGCAAACCCGATTATTCTGCGCAAGGGAATGAAAAAGGCTGCAGATACGGCGGTTGAGGCGATCGCAAAGATGAGCAGCAAAGTCAACGGAAAAGATCATATCGCAAAAGTTGCGGCTATTTCTGCAGGTGATGTGGAAGTCGGAAACATGGTTGCAGATGCAATGGAGAAAGTAAGCAACGACGGCGTGATCACGATTGAGGAGTCCAAGACGATGCTGACCGAACTGGATCTGGTGGAAGGCATGCAGTTTGACCGCGGTTATATCTCTGCCTATATGGCAACGGATATGGATAAAATGGAAGCGGTACTGGAAAATCCTTATATTTTGATTACTGACAAAAAGATCAGCAATACACAGGAGATTCTTCCGCTGCTTGAGCAGGTTGTTCAGGCAGGAGCTAAGCTGCTTATTATTGCAGAAGACATCGAGGGCGAGGCGCTTACGACGCTGATTGTCAACAAGCTGCGCGGAACATTCTCGGTAGTAGCAGTTAAGGCGCCGGGATACGGCGACCGCAGAAAAGCAATGTTGGAAGATATTGCAATTCTGACCGGCGGACAGGTGATTTCGGATGAGCTTGGCCTGGATCTCAAAGAGACGACAATGGATATGCTCGGCCGTGCAAAATCCGTGAAGGTGCAGAAGGAAAATACGGTGATTGTGGACGGCGAGGGCGACAAAGAGGCGATCTCAGCCCGCGTTTCACAGATCAAGCAGCAGATTGAGGAGACGACATCAGATTTCGACCGCGAAAAACTTCAGGAGCGTTTGGCAAAACTGGCAGGCGGCGTGGCAGTGATCCGTGTTGGTGCTGCAACGGAGACAGAAATGAAGGAGAGCAAGCTCCGTATGGAGGATGCGCTTGCAGCTACGCGTGCAGCGGTTGAGGAAGGCATTATTGCCGGAGGCGGTTCCGCATATATCCATGCGGCAAAAGAGGTGGATAAGTTGGCGGAAAACCTTGAGGGAGATGAAAAGACCGGAGCAAATGTCGTGCTGAAGGCTCTGGAGGCGCCGCTGTTCTATATTGCGGCAAACGCCGGCCTGGAAGGTTCTGTGATTATCAACAAAGTAAAAGAATCAGAGCCGGGCATCGGTTTTGACGCTCTGAATGAAAAATATGTGGATATGGTTGACGCAGGCATTTTGGATCCGGCGAAGGTTACAAGAAGTGCGCTGCAGAATGCAGTCAGCGTTGCGTCTACGCTGTTGACAACCGAATCAGTTGTATCCAATATTAAAGAAGAAGTTCCGCAGGCGCCGGCAGGCGCTCCGGGAATGGGCGGAATGATGTAATTTGTACACACAGCGAGCGTTTGTGTGATGAGGGAAGAAGACGGTCCGGAATGTTGTCCGGTCCGTCTTTTTGCTCTTTTTTGCATGATCCGTCATAAATTTATTGACAATATGCCCGCTGTTATGGTACACTTGCAAAAGTAGGCGCAAGCCGCTAAAGTATACAGGGATATAGTTCAGTTGGTAGAACGTTGGTCTCCAAAACCAAATGTCGAGGGTTCGAGTCCTTCTGTCCCTGTTGAATGAGTAACCCCTGCAGTATTTTACACTGCAGGGGTTTTTTATTCGATAGGAAAGTCCTATGCCCTTCCCGGTCGAATCAAAAGCACTTCGTGTAGGAGCGCACTGCGCGGCAAGGATTCCATTGCCAAAAGGGATAAAAGGGTGGACAAATGAAAAAGGTGTAGGTATACTAAATGATGTGGTAGTAGTATTTGTATTGATAAAAGGGAGAGAATCAAGATGAATAAAAAGAACAGTTTTGCCGTGATTTTTCTGGCCAGTCTGTTTTTATTCCTTTGCATAGCGGGAATATATGGCGGGGAGCCGGCATATGCGGCAACAGATTTAAATTCGTTTCCGGAGAGTTACCGGACGTATATTCAGCAAATGATCAGCAAACATCCAAACTGGAATTTTGTGGCATACGAGACCGGGGTGTCATGGAAAGAGCTTCAAAATTATGAAAACGGGTACGGAGTCAATCTCGTAGAAAATACGAACCCGGAAGCCTGGTTTGCGAAGGGAGAGCAGTATTATGATCCCGCTACCGGAAAGTATACGGTGATCAGCGCGCCTAACTGGGTTCAGGCGTCCAGTTCTCTGGTAGACTATTTTCTGGATCCGAGAAATTTTCTGAATGAGAACGATGTTTTCATGTTTAAGCGTTTGAGCTACAACAGCGCTTATCATACCGAGGGCGCAGTCGAGGCCATTTTGTCGGGGACATGGATGTATCAGTCGAAATTGGAGGACGATTCCTCGATGACCTATGCGCAGGCGTTTGTCAAGATCGGAAAAGAAATTGGAATCAGTCCGTTTCTGCTTGCCTCCCGCGTCGTGCAGGAGCAGGGAAGCAGGGGGACAAGTCCGCTGATTTCAGGAACATACAGCGGATTTGAAGGTTACTATAATTATTTTAATATCAATGCGAGCGGCACGACTTATGAACAGATTTATAGAAACGGCTTGACTGAGGCAAAGGAAGCCGGGTGGAATACCCGCTATAAATCACTGTACGGCGGGGCGCAGAAAATTTCTTCAAACTATATCAAGCGCGGTCAGAATACGCTTTATTTTCAGAAGTTTGACGTTGTGGACGGTTTGTCGTGGCACCAGTATATGCAGAATATTCAGGCTCCCTATTCGGAGGGGAGAAAAATTCGCAATGCATATGAAGACTGTGGATTATTGGAGAGCGCGTTTACGTTCGTGATTCCGGTTTATACCGGCATGCCGTCGGAGGCTTGCCCGCTTCCGGATGACAATGATGACGTCACGCTGTCGATGTCGGCATCCGCATCCGGATATCAGATTAAGGCAGAACATGTCTCGGCGGCGAGCGCCAATGTTCGTTTTCAGGTTTGGTCGGAATCCGGCGGGATGGATGATCTGAAAACATATTCAGCGACGAAGACGGACAGGAATACCTGGACGTTGTCATGGTCGGTTGGTAATCATGATCAACAGGCCGGGTTGTATCATGTGGAGATGTTTGTGACTGATGAATACGGGACGACAAAGTCTGTGGCCACAACGACATTTCAGGTTAACGCGCCGTCCGTGGCGCAGCCTTCAGTCAGCACGGATTCCGCAAACGGCACGATCAGGCTGAGCGTGCCGGCGGCAATTTCCCAGACGTCTGTGAGCACAGTTCGCGCAGCCGTTTGGACGGAGGCGAATAATCAGGATGATTTGAAATGGTATAATTGTACAAGAAATACAGACGGATCTTATACGATTGATCTGGATATTGCCAACCATAATAATGAACGCGGAGTTTATATGATTCATGTTTACGTGAGTGATGCGGGAGGGTTTGACCTTCATGCGGCATCTGTTGTCACCTCGATGCCGGAGCTTCCGAATGCGTCGGTGAGTATGAGCCTTAACGGACAATCGCTGTACGTGGATGCCCAGAATGTGCAGGGAACGAAGGGTGTGGCCAGTGTGAGAATCGCCGTCTGGAATGTTGGCGTAACCAGTCCGACATGGTACAGACCTTCGCTGATTAACGGGCATTGGGTACTGAATGTGGATCTGGCAGATCACGGATTGCAAAATGGCCTGTATGCGGCTCATGTTTATGTGACAGATAAAAATGGGTATGAACGGTTTGCCGGGGAGGCGAAGCTCACTCTGGAGGGAAGCACAAACGGCAGCGTTACTACACTCGGATTTACAGTGCCGGATGCAAATCTTTTGCAGAGCTTGGCGCAGGCAGGCGCAGATGCCAATGGGGACGGCGTCATTACAATTCCGGAAATGCAGGCTCTCACTGCATTTACATTGGACGGATCAGCGACCGAGATTTTCAGTTTTGAGGGATTGGAGTATGCGACGGGGTTGAATGAACTGCATCTAAAAAATTATCCTGAGTTTGACGCAGATCTGTTGAGTGCGATGCCTTCTCTCAAGATTTTGTCTCTGTTAAACTGTGATATAACAGATCTGTCGTTTACAGCGCATTTGCCGCAGCTTACGCGGTTAAATGTCGCCGATAATCCGATCAGTGCACAGGAGGCGTTTGTACAGTATGCGGTGCCGTCCAAATGTCTGGTGTTAGGGGATCAGATTTCAATTCAGGATCTGATACCGGTTGATCTTTTGGATGGCGCGGAGATTGTCTACCGCACTGGCGATCAGTCGGTGATTTCGGCGGATGAACATGGCTTTACTGCGGTTGGTTTGGGCGTGACGCTTGTCTATGTGGAATATGAAGGAACTACACGCGCGATTGCCGTGGAAGTGGAGTCCGACCTTCTTTTGGGTGATGTGAATGAGGACGGCCTGATTGACGCGACGGATGCGCTTTTGGTTCTGAGACATGCGGCAGGATTGATCCAACTGCAAGACCGAGGGTTTACAGCGGCGGACTGCAATCAGGACGGGTTTGTGGATGCAGTGGATGCTTTGAAAATTTTACGCATTGCTGCAAATTTGGAATGAGCATGAAAGTGCATTGTGGTTACTTGCAACATGTTGTAGAATGAGATAAGATAAAAGGAAAGAACAGCAGCCTGATCGGCAGATGTGTTCGCAATCTCAGGAAAGGTACAGGTATTCATCATGAGCAGCGTAAGAAGAATCTATGTGGAAAAAAAGGAAGCATATGCGGTTAGAGCGCATGAATTAATGGAGGAAATTGAAGGATATTTGGGAATTCATACGATTGACCGCGTGCGTGTGCTGATTCGGTACGATGTGGACAATCTATCTGATGATCTTTATCAGAAAGCGATTCGCGGAGTATTCCATGAGCCTCCGGTGGATGTTTATTATGAGGAGACATTTGATTTTGGGGAAGCGGCTGTGTTCAGCGTGGAATACTTGCCGGGACAGTTTGATCAGCGCGCGGATTCTGCGGTGCAGTGTATTCAGTTTTTACAGGAGGATGCGAAACCGATTATTCGCACGGCGATCACTTATGCGCTTTATGGAAATCCGAGCGAGGAGGAGCTCTCGCAGATTAAGAGTTTTTGCATTAACCCGGTGGATTCCAGGGAGACGGGGATGGAAAAGCCCGAAACCCTTATCGCTGCGTATGATGAACCGGAAGATGTCAAAATTTTTGACGGTTTTTGCGATATGCCGGATGAGGAGTTTCAAACACTGTATAACAGTTTGAATCTGGCAATGACTTATAAAGATTTTCTGCACATCCGAACATACTTTGCCGAGGAGGAGAAAAGAAATCCGTCGGTCACGGAGATTCGGGTGTTGGATACGTACTGGTCGGATCATTGCCGCCATACGACCTTCTCTACAGAGCTTACGAATGTTCAGTTTGAGGAGGGATATTTCCAGGCGCCTCTTGTGAGAACTTATGAGCAGTATTTGCGGGATCGGGAAGAGATCTATGCGGGGCGCAGCGATAAGTTTGTCTGCCTGATGGATTTGGCGCTTCTTGCGATGCGCAAATTAAAGAAGGAGGGCAAACTCCAGGATCTGGAGGAGTCTGAGGAAATTAATGCGTGCAGTATTGTCGTGCCGGTGGAAATTGACGGAGAAGAACAGGAATGGCTTGTGAGCTTCAAAAATGAGACTCATAATCATCCGACGGAGATTGAGCCGTTCGGCGGCGCTGCGACTTGTCTCGGAGGAGCGATCAGAGATCCTCTGTCAGGACGTTCATATGTATATCAGGCAATGCGCGTGACCGGAGCTGCAGATCCGACGGTCGCAGTGTCACAGACGATGCGCGGAAAACTTCCTCAGAAGAAGCTTGTCCGTGGTGCGGCGAGCGGATATAGTTCGTACGGCAATCAGATTGGTCTGGCAACGGGATATGTCAAAGAAATTTATCACCCGGATTATGTGGCGAAGCGCATGGAGATCGGAGCCGTAATGGGCGCCGCTCCGCGTGAAAATGTTGTGCGTGAAACGTCCGATCCGGGCGATGTGATCATCCTGCTTGGCGGGCGCACCGGGCGCGACGGGTGCGGCGGTGCAACTGGTTCGTCCAAAGTGCATACCGAACAGTCAATCGAGACGTGCGGAGCTGAAGTTCAGAAAGGAAACGCGCCGACAGAGCGCAAAATTCAGAGATTGTTCCGCCGGCCGGAGGTCAGCCGTCTGATAAAGAAATGCAATGACTTTGGCGCGGGCGGCGTGTCGGTTGCAATCGGCGAATTGGCTGACGGACTGCGTATTCAGTTAGATAAGGTGCCGAAAAAATATGCCGGTCTCGACGGAACGGAAATTTCCATTTCGGAGTCGCAGGAGCGCATGGCGGTTGTCGTTGATCCTAAAGATGTCGAGGCGTTTCTTGCGTATTCGAAGGA
The DNA here is from genome assembly GCA_944383325.1 of uncultured Lachnospiraceae bacterium. Taxonomy (GTDB): domain Bacteria; phylum Bacillota; class Clostridia; order Lachnospirales; family Lachnospiraceae; genus CALWPC01. Next base: position 48,489 of record CALWPC010000027.1, read on the forward strand.
GGAAAATTTAGAGGCGGTGGAAGTAGCCGTTGTGACAGAAGAACCCCGTCTTGTCATGATCTGGCGTGATGAGGAGATCGTCAATATTTCCCGCGCATTTCTGAATACAAACGGCGCTCATCAGGAGACGTCTGTTTGGGTGGAAGTGCCGAATGATTATAAAAATTATTTTCGCCGGCCATTTGAGGAAACCGATATGCGCAAAGCATGGCTTTCCTGTCTGTCGGATTTAAATGTCTGCTCGCAGAAAGGGCTTGTGGAGATGTTTGATTCGTCGATTGGCGCCGGAAGTGTGCTGATGCCTTATGGCGGACGTTATCAGCTGACGGAAACTCAGACGATGGTTGCAAAGCTTCCGGTTCAAAACGGGAAATGCAATACGGTTACGATGATGAGTTATGGCTTTGATCCTGCTTTGTCCAGTTGGAGTCCGTATCATGGCGCAGTATATGCGGTGTTGGAATCGATTGCGCGGATTGTAGCATCCGGTGGAGATTATAAAAAGATTCGCTTTACATTCCAGGAATATTTCCGCCGCATGACGGAGGATCCGGCGCGTTGGAGCCAGCCGTTCGCCGCCCTGCTTGGCGCTTACGATGCACAGCTTGGCTTTGAACTTCCGTCCATAGGCGGTAAAGACAGTATGTCCGGCACCTTTAATGAGATTGACGTACCGCCGACGCTTGTTTCGTTTGCAGTCGATGTGGCGGAGAGTGATGAAATCATTACCCCGGAATTTAAAAAGGCGGGCAATCTGATCATTTTGTATCGTATTCACCGCGACGAATATGATCTTCCTATCTATTCAGAGACGAAACAGCTCTATGAAGAGATTCACAATCTGATTCAGGAAGGCGTTGTCGTGTCGGCATACGCGCTCGACGGCAAAGGAGTTCTGCCGGCAATCAGCAAAATGGCGTTTGGCAATAAATTTGGCGTGCGGCTGACCGGGGATTTTTCGGTGGCAGATTTCTTTGAGCCGGCGATTGGCGATATGCTGCTTGAAATTCGGGCGGATTCTCTTGAGCGGATCAGACCGTTTTTTGCCTTGCTCGGCGAGGTGACGGCAGACGGTGTGTTCAGGTATCAGGATGTGGAAATTCCTGTGGATGAAGCGATTGCAGCGTGGTCGCGGCCGCTTGAAAAGGTATTTCCGACAAAATCCGGTCAGAGCAGTGAGGCTGTGGACAGTTCGCTCTACCGGGAGCCGAAAATGTATGTTTGCAAACATAAGGTGGCAAAACCTACGGTGTTTATTCCGGTCTTTCCGGGGACAAACTGTGAGTATGATACTGCGAAAGCGTTTGAACGTGCGGGAGCGTCTGTTGTGACAAAGGTATTTTGCAATCTCACCGCGCAGGACATTCTCGATTCTGTTTCGGTGTTTGAAAAAGAAATTGAGCAGGCGCAAATTATTATGTTCCCGGGCGGCTTTTCTGCGGGAGATGAGCCTGACGGTTCAGCGAAATTTTTTGCAACCGCATTTCAAAATGCGAAACTGAAAGAGGCGGTTGAGCGTCTGCTCAACGAGCGGGACGGCCTTGCTCTTGGAATCTGCAATGGCTTCCAGGCGCTGATCAAACTGGGGCTTGTGCCAAACGGCGCGATCACCGGACAGAATGAACAGTCCCCGACGCTGACTTTTAATACCATTAACCGCCACATTTCAAAAATGGCGTATTTGAAAGTAGTTTCCAATAAATCTCCGTGGTTGGCCGGCGCTCGGCTTGGAAGCGTGTATGTCAATCCGGCTTCGCACGGCGAGGGACGTTTTGTGGCGCCGCCCGAGGTGCTTCGCTCGCTCTTTGAGAACGGACAGGTTGCGACGCAATATTCGGATCCGGACGGAGTAGTCTCTATGGATGAAGAGTGGAATATTAACGGTTCTTTTGCAGCCGTGGAAGGAATTACGAGTCCGGACGGCAGATGTCTCGGTAAAATGGCGCATTCGGAGCGTCGGGGCGACAGTGTAGCCATTAATATTGAGGGCAATCAAGATCTGCGTATTTTTGAGTCTGGCGTTGCCTACTTCCAATAGGTTGGGAAAACAGGGAGTAACAGCGCTGCGGGAGGGTAAATCATGACGTTGAAAGAAAATGTGGTCGGCGTACAGCACCTTGGAATTCCGGTATGGGATCTGGAGGGCGCGAGACACTGGTATGAAGAAGTGCTTGGTTTTGAGACGGCGTATCAGAAGCAGGTGTTTTATCCGGTACGTTTTGATGTTGTTTTTTTACAGCAGCATGATTTGACGGTCGAGCTGTGTTGTCCTCCCGCGCATACTCACAGAGCGCTCAGGGAACGCGGCCACGGCGTGATGGCTCATTATGCGATGGATGCTCCCGATTTTGCCGCATGTGCGAAACGCGTGGCGGCCAGGGGAGCTGCGCTTGATGTTTCAACGCCGGATGGCTGTGTGCTTTATGAGCATATCGGCCCAAAAGGCGTGCGGGGCATTAATTTTGTTGGGCCGTCTAATGAAGTGATCGAGCTGTGTCACGATTATGCAGAGGATTATCTGGGCAAAACCGGACTTCAGGGTTGGTCTCATCTGGCGCTGAAAGTTGCCGATTTGTCTAAAACGACGGATTTCTATGCGCGCCTGGGATTTCAGAAGACGGCGGACGGTTATCTCGATACGCCGGACGGACGGCTGTGGATTGCATTTCTGACGATACGAGGATTTTCGTTGGAAGTGATTCAGGTGCTTCCGGGGGAGGCAGAGCAACTGCGCAGGGAGCCGGTTGGTCATCTCGATCATCTGGCCCTGGAGGTGTTAGACGCCGGGGATGCGCTGTCGGCCTGCCGCCGGGGACGAATTCCCCTTGTGGATCAGGTGGTGAAGCGGCTTCCGCTGTTTGCGCACGGTGTGAAGTGTTTTACAGCACTGGGACCGGACGGTGAACGAATTGAGTTTTGCGAAATGTGTAAAAATAACTATTGACAAATCTCGTTTTGACGAGGTATAATAGCGAGGCAAGCTGCGAGGCGGCTTGTCACATGGGATCTTAGCTCAGCTGGGAGAGCATCTGCCTTACAAGCAGAGGGTCATAGGTTCGAGCCCTATAGGTCCCATGTTTTTGGCGGGATAGCTCAGTTGGCTAGAGCACACGGTTCATACCCGTGGTGTCGGGGGTTCAAATCCCTTTCCCGCTATTTTTCGGAAACTCTGAGATGCCTGTGCGTTTCAGGGTTTTTTTATCTCATGGGAATGATTTCTTCGGGTATGTCCGTTTGAAAGGAGAGCAAATCAATGCGTGTTGGTATCGGCTATGATGTGCACAGATTGGTTGAGGGAAGGCCGCTTATCCTCGGTGGGGTTCAAATACCGTATGATCGCGGACTGTCGGGACATTCGGATGCGGATGTGCTGCTGCATGCAGTGATGGACGCGCTCCTCGGTGCGGCGGGACTTGGCGATATTGGACTGCATTTTCCCGATTCGGACGAGGCGTACCTGGGTATCTCAAGTGTGGAACTGTTAAAACGAGTCGGAGATCTGCTTGAAGAGAAACTATATGTTATTGAAAATATTGACGCGACGGTGATTGCGCAGCAGCCAAAGCTGCGTCCGTATATTTCGCATATGGAGCAGCATATTGCAGAAGCGCTTGGGATTATGAGCGATCAGGTGAATGTAAAGGCGACGACCGAGGAGGGACTGGGCTTTACAGGCACAGGACTGGGAATCAGCGCGCAGGCGGTCTGCATGATTTCCCATTGTCAGCCGGACGATGTAATGACACGGCAGGGATCGTGTTCTTCCTGTCCGGGCTGCGCGCGCAATGTGTGAATAGAGCGTGGAGGTGTGCATTGAAACGACAGGCGGAACCGAATGCGTTTACAGCTGCAGATGGGTTGAGCGAGGTACTGTTGTCGCCGTCTTGTCACCGGCAGACTCGTAAGCTGTGGGAGGATGTGTTTTCCGAGGATAGCAGGCGGTTTGTAACTGCATATTATAATGGCAAGGGGAGCGCAAATGAAATCTCTTGTCTGCTCTATGAAGGGAAGCCGGTTTCAATGATTCACTGGAATCCGCGCCGGCTCTGTGTCAACGGGCATGTGGCGGACACATTTTTTATTGTCGGTGTAGCTACCGCAGAGAGGTTTCGCAGGCAGGGCATGATGGCCCGGTTGTTGGTAAACGGGCTGCGCCGCCTGTATGCGCAGCATGTACCCCTGGTGTTTTTGACGCCTGCAAATATACGCTATTATGAGCCTTTTGGTTTTGCGGTTACGGCAGATCGGAAAATATGTCGGATCCGGGATGTCAAAGAGGCGTTTGGATCGGATGGAGCGTTTGATGTTCGGCCTGTAAATCGGCCGGAATATGATGCGCTCGCAAAGTTTGTGAATGAATGCTATCGCGTGTCTGCGTCCGTCTATGTGTTTCGGGACGCTGGATATTATGAAAATTTAGAAAGTGAATTGGCAAGCGAAGACGGAGAGATTTTGGGCGTTTATCGGAATGGGGAAACAGATGCGCTCTGCGGAAGCGTTTTGTATACCAAAGACGGAGGCGTCAGTCTCCGCGATCTGACAGGGACGATTCCGTTTGAACATCCGGCGCTTGCAGCGCGCTTTGACGAATGTTCGGAAGTGATGCTGCAGGAGACGGTAATGATGCGAATCGTATCTCTGCGCGACTTTGCAGCGCTGCTAAAGTCCGAGACGTCTCTTACAATGTATATCCGGTTATCCGATCCGCACATTATACAAAATAATGGGTCGTTTGTATTGGAAATTGGTCCTGCAGGCGGGTCAGTGCGTGAATGTACGCCCGGGGAATGCGGGAGGTGCCGGCCGTATACGCCGGGACAGCTTGTGCAGGCGTTTATGCAAGGCGTCGTGTTGACAGAAGTAGTTTAGAGAATGAAATCCGGAGGGGGACCATGGGGATTTTATCGTATATTAAAGAAGAGATTGAGGTCATTAAAGAGCGTGACCCGGCGATCAAATCATCTGCGGAGGTGCTGCTCTATCCGAGCTTCAAGGCAATTTTGCGGTACCGTATCGCGCATAAACTGTATTGCAGGAAGCATTATTTTCTGGCCCGTTGGATCAGTCAGAGAACGGTTCGCAAAACCGGAATTGAAATTCATCCGGGGGCGACAATCGGCAAGGGGCTGTTCATTGATCACGGTTCAGGCGTGGTGATTGGCGAGACGACAGTGATCGGGGACAATGTCACGCTTTACCAGGGCGTGACGCTTGGCGGAACCGGAAAAGAGTGCGGAAAGCGTCATCCGACGCTTGAAGATAACGTGATGGTCAGCGCAGGAGCAAAAATTTTAGGCTCTTTTACGATTGGCGAAAATTCGAAAATCGGCGCCGGGAGCGTGGTGCTCAAAGAAGTGCCGCCCAACTGTACGGTAGTCGGAGTGCCGGGACGTATTGTGAAGAGAGACGACCGCCGGCTGCTTCGAAGCGAGATGGATCAGGTGCATTTGCCGGATCCGGTGTTAAGCGATCTCTCTGTACTCAAAAGTGAGAATGAGAACATCCAGAAAGAGCTGCAAAAGCTCCAGAAAAAGTTCGCAGAACTTGACAACGTGGATTAATGTAGATGGCAGACAGTGCCGTGGCTGTGGAGCCGGGGCGGAATGGAGGAAAATGTGAAGCTTTACAATACAATGTCCAGAAAAAAAGAAGAATTTGTTCCGGTTGAGGAGGGAAAGGTCCGCATGTATGTATGCGGACCGACCGTCTATAATTATATTCACATCGGGAACGCGCGTCCGATGATCGTTTTTGATACGGTGCGCAGATATATGATGTATAAAGGGCTTGAGGTCAACTATGTGTCAAACTTTACCGATGTGGATGATAAAATTATCCAGAAGGCGCTTGAGGAAGGCGTGGATTCGTCAGAAATTGCACAGCGCTATATCAAGGAATGCGAAAAGGATATGGAAGGCATGAATATTCTTCCTGCGACTGCGCATCCGCTTGCAACGCAGCAGATTGACGGCATGATTGACATGATTCAGAGCCTGATTGACAAGGGTTATGCGTACGTGGCAGACGACGGCACAGTTTACTATCGCACGAGAAAGTTTACAGAATACGGCAAATTATCCAATAAAAAGATTGATGAGCTGGAAGCCGGCAAGCGTATTGCAGTTGAGGATCAGAAAGAAGATCCGCTTGATTTTGTACTGTGGAAGCCGAAAAAGGACGGCGAGCCTTACTGGGATTCTCCGTGGTGTCAGGGCCGCCCCGGTTGGCATATTGAGTGTTCGGTGATGTCGAAACATTTTCTCGGGGAGGAAATTGATATTCATGCGGGCGGGGAAGATCTGGTATTTCCGCATCATGAAAATGAGATTGCCCAGAGCGAGGCGGCGAACGGCAAATGCTTTGCAAGATATTGGATGCACAATGCGTTTTTAAATATTGATAACCGGAAGATGTCCAAGTCTCTTGGAAATTTTTTTACCGTTCGTGAAATCAGTGAGAAGTATGATCTTCAGGTTTTGCGGTTTTTTATGCTCAGCGCGCATTATCGCAGTCCTCTAAATTTCAGCGCGGAACTGATGGAAGCATCAAAACATGGTTTGGATCGTATTCTGACAGCGGCAGACCGTCTGCGGGAATTAGCGAAGACGGCGGAGGGGAGCCTGACTGGCAATGAGCGTGCGGCTGTGGAACAAATTGAGGATTTTCAAAAGAAATTTGATGAAGCCATGGACGATGACTTTAATACAGCGGATGCAATCGCTGTGATTTTTGAACTGGTCAAATATGTGAATACAAATGTCAATGAACAATCATCGGGAGAACTCGTAAACACTGCGGCGGAGAAGCTGCGCCTTTTGTGTGATGTTATGGGTATTGTCGTTGATCAGCAAAAGGAGCCTTTGGATGCGGAAATTGAACAGCTGATCGAGGAACGTCAGTCGGCTCGCGCCGCAAAAGATTTTGCCCGCGCGGATGCGATTCGGGACGATTTATTGGCCAGGGGAATCGAGCTGATGGATACAAGAGAAGGAGTAAAATGGAAGAAAATTTGACCGCACTGGAGGCGGCGATGCGCCGGGCACTGCCGGTGGACGAAAAAGATCTTCGCGCGTATTCTCCGCTTACACTGGCGTTTATCGGGGATGGGATTTATGATTTGCTGATCCGCACGTTGGTGGTGACAGACTATCGGTGTTCGGTCAACCGGCTGCATCAGCGGACGGCGCATTATGTGAAGGCATCGGCACAGTCCCGGATGATCGAGTCGATCTATTCCTTATTGGACGAGGAAGAACAGGCGATTTACAGGCGGGGCAGAAATGCAAAGATGGCGACGATGGCGAAGCATGCAACGATGATGGAATATAAGCGGGCAACCGGTTTTGAAGCGCTGATGGGCTATTTGTATCTCAAAGGGGATTATTCCAGACTTTGTTTTTTAGTGCGGAAGGGTCTGGAGGCCGTGCATGCGCATTTTCAGGGAATGGAGCAGGTTGAATGACAGAAGAAAGAGAACGGGATACGGCGCTGAGAATTGAGGGCCGAAACGCCGTTTTGGAGGCGTTTCGTTCGGGCAGGACCATTGACAAGCTGTTTGTACTGGAGCACTGCCAGGACGGGCCGGTGCAGTCGATATTGAGGGAAGCGAAAAAACAGCAGACGATTGTCAAATTTGTCCGGCGGGAAAAACTGGATCAGTTGTCAGAGACTGGCCGGCATCAGGGCGTGATTGCGATGGCTGCCGCATATGCTTATTCGCAGGTGGACGATATGTTGGAGCTCGCCAGAGAGCGGGGAGAAGCGCCGTTTTTGTTTTTGCTAGATGGCATTGAAGATCCGCATAATCTGGGGGCGATTATCCGCACGGCGAATCTGGCGGGAGCGCACGGCGTTATTATTCCGAGACACCGGGCGGTCGGACTCACGGCAGTGGTGGCAAAGGCAAGTGCGGGAGCGTTAAATTATACGCCGGTGGCCAAGGTGACGAATTTGACGGCAGAAATGGAACGGCTTAAACAGCAGGGGCTCTGGTTTGTATGCGCGGACATGGGCGGAACGACGATGTACGAGCTGAATTTAAAGGGGCCGATCGGACTGGTTATTGGAAATGAAGGCGATGGTGTGAGCCGGTTAGTAAGAGAGCACTGCGATATGATTGCTTCGATTCCGATGAAAGGTCAGATTGATTCCTTAAATGCTTCGGTCGCGGCCGGCGTGCTTGGGTTTGAGATCGTCCGCCAGAGGAGTCTGTAGTGTAGGGGAAAGGTGTAAAATGGCGTTGGATCGGGAGGAGTATGCAAAATATACGGACGAGGAGTTAGTTGCGCAAATCCGGCAGGGCAATGCGGATGTGATGGAATATTTGCTGCAAAAATATAAGAGTCAGGTGCGCAAGATCGCAAATCATTTTTTTTTGATCGGTGCGGATAAAGAAGATTTGATTCAGGAAGGAATGATTGGCCTGTTTAAAGCGATACGCGCGTTTGACGAAAGTCAGAACTGTTCTTTTTATTCGTTTGCAGTGCTTTGTATCAGGGCCGAGATGCAGACTGCCATTCGCAGGTCGCTGAGCCGGAAACATCAGCCGCTCAATAATTATCTGCCGATTGGCACCGAATCGGACGAGGATGAGGTTGTCAGGCTTGAGACGCTAGCGGCGTCCGGCGGGGCCAATGTCAATCCGGAACAGCTTGCGCTTGATCAGGAGTTTTTTCAGACCGTGTTTTCTCAGCTCAGAGAGCAGCTTAGTGCGACGGAATGGGATGTACTGGAGCTTTTTTTTCAGGGCATGCTCCGTGCAGACATCGCCCGACAGCTCGGTATGTCACAGAAATCTGTGGATAATGCGCTGTGGCGGGCAAGGCAGAAGGTCAGTCAGCTTCTAAACGGAATGTCGGTTTAAATTTCCTCAATCGGAAAATATGCAGCCTGGCGGTTTTTGAATTTGGCAATGTATCGGACTCCGCACTGAATCAAAAGCTCTTTCAGCTCTGCAAAATGATCGCCGACGCAGGATGGTTCATGTGCGTCCGCGCCGATTGTAAATGTCTCTCCGCCAAGCTCGATATAGCGGCGGATAATCTCTGCGCACGGGTTTGGTTCTCCAAGCCCGTATTTATATCCGCCGGTATTGATTTCCAGGCCGATATTATGACGGATCAGCTGCTGCAAAATGGCGTCGATCAGATTTCTGTAGCGGGTATAGGAATAATATTGATTTTGATTCGGGCCATAACGTACAACATAATCCAGATGACCATACACGTCGATTTGTGTAAAGGCGGACAAATTGTCTAATATTGATTGAAAATATTCAGTGTATGCCTCCGATTCCTCGCGGCCGCTGAAAAATGCCGGCTCATAGGGATCCTCGCCGTGGACGAGATGAGAGGAACCGATTACGAAGTCGAACGGGTATGTATGCAGATAGCGTTGATGAAAATCGGCAAGATGCGGCTGCAGCCCGAGTTCCACGCCGATCAGAATTTCAATGCGTCCCCGGTAGGCGTCTTTAAGATGCTGCATTTTCTGAAAATATGCCGGAGTATCAAGCAAAAATGGGGCGTGCTTGGCGTCAGGCGCCGGAAAGTCCATATCCAAGTGGTCGGTGAAGCAGATTGCGGACAGCCCGCTGTGGATGGCAGCTTCAATCATAGATTCAGGTGAGCTTTCTGAATCGGTGGAAAAGTCACTGTGCATATGCAAATCAAACATAAACGATAGCCTCCTCAGTCTTTGTCAGGAATCTTTATTATCTTATCTGTTTTTTTCAAAAATTTCAAGCGGCTCTTGTAGTCCTGGCAGTTTCCCCTGTTTTCTTAATGAATTTGCAAAAAATAGCTTGAACTTTTACAAAAAATTGGTTAAACTGTTAACAGGTTGATTTGGAAAAATCACAATTTTACAATTTAGGAGGATGTTAAAATGGCAGTAAAAGTTGCAATTAATGGTTTTGGACGTATTGGCCGTCTCGCATTTCGTCAGATGTTCGGCGCAGAGGGTTATGAGGTAGTTGCAATCAATGACCTTACAAAGCCTTCCATGTTGGCTGATTTGCTGAAATATGATACAGCACAGGGCGGTTATTGCGGAAAGATCGGTGAGAATCTTCATACCGTAGAGGCTGATGACGATGCCAATACGATTACCGTAGATGGAAAGACGCTTACCATTTATAAAGAGGCAGATGCATCCAAGCTTCCGTGGGGTGAAATCGGTGTGGATGTTGTTCTTGAGTGTACCGGTTTCTATACCTCTAAGGAAAAGTCTCAGGCGCATATTGATGCAGGTGCAAAGAAGGTCGTTATTTCTGCTCCGGCAGGCAATGATTTAAAGACGATCGTATTCTCCGTAAACGAGAATACACTGACTGCAGACGATGCAATCATTTCCGCAGCATCCTGTACGACAAACTGTCTTGCACCGATGGCTAAGGCGCTGAATGATTACGCTCCGATTCAGAGCGGTATCATGTCTACGATTCACGCATACACCGGCGATCAGATGATTCTTGACGGCCCGCACAGAAAAGGCGATATGAGAAGAGCAAGAGCCGGCGCTGCAAACATTGTTCCGAATTCAACAGGAGCTGCCAAGGCAATCGGCCTGGTAATTCCGGAACTTAACGGCAAGCTGATCGGTTCTGCACAGCGTGTACCGGTAACGACGGGTTCCACTACGATCCTGACGGCGGTAGTGAAAGGCTCCGATGTTACAGTAGAAGGAATCAACGCTGCAATGAAAGCTGCCGCTTCCGAGTCCTTCGGTTACAATACGGATCCGATCGTTTCTTCTGATGTCATCGGCATGAGATATGGTTCTCTGTTTGATGCGACACAGACGATGGTTTCCAAGATTGCAGACGATCTGTATGAGGTTCAGGTTGTTTCATGGTATGACAATGAGAATTCTTATACAAGTCAGATGGTTCGCACGATCAAGTATTTTGCAGAGCTTGCATAATGAAACAGATAAACAGTGTGTGGATGTTCTGTGGGTCCGGCCGGTGGGCCGGGCCCACTTTCCATGATGCATGACAGAAACGGAGGGTTATTATGCTGAATAAAAAGACAGTAGATGATATTAATGTTAAAGGCAAACGTGTACTTTGCAGATGTGATTTTAATGTCCCGTTAAAGGACGGCAGCATTACAGACGAGAATCGTCTTGTGGCAGCACTGCCGACGATTAAAAAGCTGATTGCCGACGGAGGCAAGGTCATTCTTTGCTCCCATCTTGGAAAGCCCAAGGGAGAGGCAGTGCCCGCACTCTCTCTGGCTCCGGTTGCCGTTCGTTTGAGCGAGCTTCTTGGCCAGGAGGTGAAGTTTGCGGCAGATGCAGAAGTAGTCGGCAAAAACGCTAAAGCCGCTGTGGAAGCAATGCAGGACGGCGATGTTATTTTGCTTGAAAATACCCGGTATCGCGCAGAGGAGACGAAGAACGGGGAAGCCTTCAGTAAAGATTTGGCATCTCTGTGCGATGTGTTTGTCAATGACGCGTTCGGCACGGCGCACCGTGCGCATTGTTCCAATGTAGGCGTAGCTCAGCTTGTGGATACGGCGGTAGTCGGATACCTGATGCAGAAGGAAATTGACTTCCTGGGCAATGCGGTAAATGCACCGCAGCGTCCGTTTGTGGCTATTCTCGGAGGAGCGAAAGTGGCAGACAAACTGAATGTCATTTCCAATCTTCTGGAAAAATGCGATACGCTGATTATCGGCGGGGGCATGGCGTATACCTTTTTAAAGGCAAAGGGCTATGAGGTTGGAACATCGCTCGTGGACGATGAAAAACTTGACTACTGCAAAGAGATGATGAAGAAGGCAGAAGAGCTTGGCAAGAAGCTGCTGCTTCCGGTAGATACGGCGGTTGCGCCGGCTTTTCCGAATCCTATTGATGCAGAGATTGCCGTTGAGTGCGTTATGGCAGATCAGATGCCGGCAGATCAGATGGGACTGGATATTGGACCGAAGTCCGCAGAGCTGTTTGCCGAGGCGGCCAAGACAGCAAAAACGGTTGTATGGAACGGTCCGATGGGCGTGTTTGAAAATCCGGTTCTTGCAAAGGGAACTGTCGAAGTTGCAAAGGCATTGGCAGAGACGGACGCCACAACGATTATCGGCGGCGGCGACAGTGCAGCGGCGGTAAATCAGCTTGGCTTTGGAGACAAGATGACGCATATTTCTACCGGCGGCGGCGCATCTTTGGAGTTTTTGGAGGGAAAAGAACTTCCTGGCGTGGCTGCGGCAAATGATAAGTAATCGTAGCGCGATGTAAGTGTTGATCTGTTTGAGGAGGATATGTGATGGCGAGAAGGAAAATTATTGCCGGCAACTGGAAAATGAATAAGACTCCGAGCGAGGCGGTTGCACTGGTAAACGAATTAAAACCGTTAGTGGCAAATGATGAAGTAGATGTTGTTTTTTGCGTGCCGGCAATTGATATTATACCGGCAATGGAGGCAGCCAAGGGAAGCAATATCTGTATCGGCGCAGAAAATATGTATTTTGAGGAGAGCGGCGCGTATACGGGAGAGATTGCTCCGAATATGCTTACCGACGTCGGTGTAAAGTATGTGATTATCGGACATTCCGAGAGAAGAGAATATTTTGCAGAGACAGACGAGACGGTGAATAAAAAAGTCTTAAAGGCGTTTGAGCATGGCATTACTCCGATTATCTGCTGCGGCGAATCCTTAACACAGCGCGAGCAGGGCATTACGATTGACTGGATACGTCAACAGATTAAAATTGCCTTTTTAAATGTGACCGCTCAGCAGGCAGCAACCGCAGTCATTGCATATGAGCCGATCTGGGCAATCGGAACCGGAAAAGTGGCTACAACCGAGCAGGCGCAGGAGGTATGTGCTGCGATTCGCGAATGCATCGCGCAGCTGTATGACCAGGCGACGGCAGATGCGATCCGTATTCAGTACGGGGGCAGTGTGTCGGCAGCTTCCGCTCCGGAACTGTTTGCTCAGCCGGATATTGACGGAGGTTTGGTAGGCGGCGCTTCGCTGAAGGCGGACTTTGGAAAGATTGTAAACTACAATAAATAAACTCCGGGTGCTTGGAATCCCCCGTCTTTGCGGCTTATGCCGGCAAAAGACGGGGGTTTTTATTCGCCGGAGGACGATAGGGGGCAGGACGACGAGTGAAGGGTTGGTTATTAGGAAATCAATTTTTGCGCGAGACACGTTTTTGCGCATTGTATGATCGGTTGTTGTCGGCGGCAGAAAGGAGAAATGTGGCGCTTTGCTATAAAACAAACGCGGAGGTGCTCGCAAATTTTCCGAAACTGCTGGAAAGCGAGCATCCGGACTTTGTTATTTTCTGGGATAAAGATGAAGTGTTGGCGTGGATGTTGGAGTCAAAGGGTCTGCGTCTGTTTAATTCGGCACGTGCCATTACAGACTGCGATAATAAGGCGCTCACTTACGCCAGACTGCTTGCGACGGGTATTCCGACGCCGCAGACAATTCCTGCGCCCGTAACTTATGAGAGAGTCGGATATACGGACTTTACATTTTTGGAACATGTGGGGGAAATTTTGGGGTTTCCAATGATTGTAAAAGAATGTTACGGGTCGTTCGGGGCGCAGGTTTATCTTGTACACGATCTATCGGAGTGCAGAAAGCTTCTTTCCGAAAAAGCGGGTACGCCGATGCTGTTTCAGAAATTTTTGGCGCATACTGCAGGAAGGGATGTGCGGATTTATATGGTCGGCGGAGAGATCGCAGCAGCCATTGAGCGGAAAAACCCGTCGGATTTTCGCGCAAATGTGGCGGCAGGCGGTCAGGCGGCTGCGTACCGGCCGAATACACAAGAGGCGGCGATTGCGAGGGCAGCCTGTATATGTCTGCATTTGGACTTTGGCGGAGTGGATCTTTTGTGGGATGAGCGCGGAAGACCGTTAGTGTGTGAAGTGAATTCCAATGCGCATTTTCAGGGCATTGCGGATGCGACCGGGGTTCATGTGGAGGAGTGGATTTTAGACTGGATTTTACATGCGGTAAAGACCGGAAAGACAGTATAAAACCTCCATTTCCTGCCCATAATGCTAATACAGTATATCGCAGTAGTCAGGAACATCGGAAAAGATGCGGTTGTGCTTGACAGAAAAAAAGAAGAAAGGTATACTGATGATAGTTAGTTTTAACTAACTAAAACCTTAAAAAATCGGCAGGAGGGATGACATATGTCAATGATTGGCAGGGAAGTCAGTGAGTTTTCCGTTCAGTATTTTCAGAACGGCAAATTTTCCACAATGAAAAAGGCGGATATTATGGGAAAATGGAGTGTGTTTTTCTTTTATCCGGCGGATTTTACGTTTGTTTGCCCGACAGAATTGGAAGATTTGGCAAACAAGTATGCAGAGTTTCAAAAAATTGGATGTGAAATTTATTCCGTTTCCTGCGACACGCATTTTGTGCATAAGGCATGGCATGACGCGTCGGAACGTATAAAGAAAATTCAGTATCCGATGCTAGCGGATCCGACGCATTGTTTGTCCAGGGATTTTGAAGTATACATTGAGGCGGACGGACTGGCGGAGCGGGGAAGCTTTATTGTGAATCCGGAAGGGAAAATTGCGGCTTATGAAGTGAGCGCGGGTAATGTCGGGAGAGATGCGGATGAATTGTTCCGCAAGGTACAGGCGTGTCAGTTTGTGTATGAACACGGTGATGAAGTGTGCCCTGCGAAATGGCAGCCCGGCGAGACGACTTTAAAGCCCAGTCTTGAGCTTGTGGGGCAGTTGTAAGAGATGGGCGGCGCGTCAACAGAAAACCTCTATGATGTGGTCGTTATCGGCGGCGGTCCGGCAGGTCTTACCGCAGCGCTTTATCTTGCCAGAGCGCGGTATCGCGTTGTTGTACTTGAAAAAGAACAGTTTGGCGGGCAGATTACGATTACATCGGAGGTTGTCAATTATCCTGGAATTGAGAAAACAGACGGAAAAGCGCTGACGGAATCTATGCGCAGACAGGCGCAAAATTTTGGCGCCGAATTTCTGCTGACAAAAGCGGAGGCGCTGGATTGCAGCGGGGACGTCAAAAAGGTAAAAACTAGCCGCGGAACACTGGAGTGTTTTGGAATTCTGCTAGCGACAGGGGCTCATCCGCGCATGGTTGGGTTTGCAGGTGAACAGGAGTTTCAGGGGCACGGGGTTGCGTACTGCGCTACCTGTGACGGAGAATTTTTTGCCGGACTGGATGTGTTCGTGGTCGGCGGCGGGTTTGCAGCAGCGGAAGAGAGTGTCTTTTTGACAAAATATGCGAGACATGTGACGATTTTAGTTCGGGAGGATGATTTTACATGCGCCCGGTCAGTGGCCGAGAAGGCGAGAAAGCACCCTGACATCACCGTGTTGACCAGTACAGAAGTGGAGAATGTATCCGGGGACAGCGTCCTGCGCTTACTTCGCTATCGCAATACGAAAACGGGAGAAGTGCATGAATACAGGCCGCCGCAGGGAGAGACGTTCGGCGTGTTTGTCTTTGCCGGATATGAGCCGGCCACTGCTCTCGTGAACGGCATTGCAGAACTTGACGAACAGGGATATGTCATTACAGACCGGATGCAGAAAACAAATGTCGACGGGTTGTATGCGGCAGGAGACGTTTGTATCAAAAATCTGCGGCAGGTGGTGACCGCTGTGGGAGACGGCGCGCTCGCAGCAACCGAGCTTGAGCGCTATGCGGCGGATATGCAGGAGAAAACAGGGTTATATCCGGTGTTTCGCAGTCCGGTACAGACGCAGGTGGAACAACAAACGACTGACGGTGAATCGGAGCTGTTTGGCAGTGAGATGATTGCGCAGTTGGGCGTGTTGTTTGAAAAAATGCGTCAGCCGCTTATTTTGCAGCTGACGCTAGATGATCGTCCGGTTTCCGAAGAGCTCAGAAATTATATGGAGAAATTAGCAGGGCTGACGGATAAACTGCGCGTGGAATTTGCGCCCTCAGGTCACCAGGAAGAATTTCTGCCGTCTGTACGGGTGCTGAGAAACGATGGCGCAGAAACAGGTCTTGCGTTTCACGGAGTGCCCGGAGGCCATGAGTTCACCTCATTTGTGCTCGGACTTTATAATGCGTCCGGTCCGGGACAAACGATCGACGAGTCACAGGCTGCGCGGATCCGCCAAATTGACCGCGAGATCCGGCTGAAAATCATGGTGTCCTTGTCATGTACCATGTGTCCGGAGCTTGTCACCGCGGCGCAGCGCATTGCGGCTGAAAGTCCGCTCGTCACCGCGGAGGTATATGATCTGAATCATTTCCCGCAGCTGAAAGAACAGTATCGTGTGATGAGCGTGCCCTGTATGGTCATGAATGATGATCAGATCACGTTTGGAAAGAAAGATCTGGGGCAGGTTCTCGACTTTATCGGGTAAGTGCCTTATAGGGTATTAATATCCCATTAAATAGTCCAGAAAACGGAGCGCATTGTCCACCTGCTGACTATGTACGGTGATGCTGAAGTAGACCGGATCGTCAAATACATTGTCGGATTGTAAAACAGGGCTGTCGGTGACGTTGACGGCGAATACGCCGGTTTCTCCCTCGTCGCCGCTCTTCGCAGTATAGAACAGCGGCTCATAGCGCGACAGCTGCTCTTCGGTCATTACGTCTCTCAGGTCGACATAGGTATTTTCTTTGGCGTAGAATTTGACGTTTTCTTCGTCTTCGATGACGACGTCCATGGATTTACTTGCAAACAATGCAAGCATTTTCTGACTGGAATGTGAAGCAACCTCACTGGGGTTGGCGCGGTTGATGTGCATCGAGGTGTCGAGCACCAATCTCTTGTTGTCCATCTCAATCTGTTTGTTTTCCACATAATCGTCCATCAGTGTGGTTTCATCCTGGGAGGGAATATTTGAGTTTAAGAATACGGCGTACAGCGCGACTTCTTTTTGATTGTATATAATGGTGGGCACCGTAATGACGGCGATTGTAATAAAGCATGCGGCAAATACAAAGTACCATTTATAATAGTCCCATATATATTCCAGTTTTTTCTTAAACGTCAGATCGCGAAAGCGCATGGTTTCTTTTTGAAAGGCCCGCTGCATTTTGGGGCTTTCGCCGACAGGATCGCGTGTAATTCGCATTATTTCTCCTCCTCGTTTCTTAAAATTTGTCAGGCGCAGTGAGTGCGGAACGATGTCCGGGTTTGGAAAAGTTTCGACGTTTGCTGCGCTTATTTTATTGTACTGATTATATCATATCTTTTTTTTGTTTGGTATTGTTTTCAATAAAAAAAGGTTTGAAAATTTGGAGAATTTTAGTATACTATATTTATATATTGTACGATCAGCGGAATGGACGGAGGATGTGTATGGGTGACGTTTATGAAGAACAGTTAATCAGAAGAAAGACACCGCAAAAGTATAAAATTTATGTAGGCTGCCTGATCGCGCTTACGGTGCTGCTAGCGCTGCTCTCGTTTTTGACTGCAATGATTTTATTTTTTGTGCCGGCAGTGTTTGTCGCGTGTCTTGCGTATTATTTCTCGCGGCGGTGGGATTTGGAATTTGAGTATATTTATGTGAACGGAGAGCTTGATATTGACAAAATCATGGCGAAATCGAGCCGAAAGCGTGTGGTCAGCGTAGATATGCAGAATCTGGAAGTGATGGCTCCGGTTGGCTCGCACGGTCTGGATTCGTTTCGGAATCTCAAGTGTGCGGAATATGACTGCACGTCGTATGCAGAAGACGCGCAGGTATACGCACTGATTACGACCGGCGAAGACGGCGAACGTGTTCGGATTTTGTTTGAGCCAAACGAGAAAATTGTAAGCGCAATCCGCAGAATTTCACCGAGGAAGGTGCTTCCGTATTGATGTCTTGTTGACACGCCGTGGGAACTTTGATAAAATTGGAAAAATATTTTCTCATGACGGCGCCTGTTCTTGGGACAGTCATGAGGGGCGGTTGCCTGAAACCCGGTAATATATTAACTTTATAACTTTCAGAAAAGAGGATGGACATGGGTAAAATTGTAAGTGAAGGCATTACATTTGATGACGTATTATTGATTCCGGCATACTCTGAAGTGATTCCCAATCAGGTGGATCTGACGACTTATCTCACGAAAAAAATCAGACTGAACATTCCGATGATGAGTGCGGGAATGGATACGGTGACGGAACACCGCATGGCCATTGCGATGGCGCGTCAGGGCGGAATCGGCATTATACATAAAAATATGTCGATTGAAGAGCAGGCGGAGGAAGTGGACAAGGTGAAGCGCTCCGAAAATGGCGTGATCACGGATCCGTTCTTTCTCTCGCCGGAGCACACACTTGCAGATGCCAATGAGCTGATGGCAAAATTCCGGATTTCGGGTGTGCCGATCACTGAGGGGAAAAAATTAGTCGGCATTATTACAAACCGCGATCTGTTGTTTGAGACAGATTTCAGTAAAAAAATCAGAGAGTCTATGACGTCTGAAAATCTGATTACCGCAAAGGAAGGCATTACGCTTGAGGAGGCAAAGCAGATCCTGGCGAAAGCGCGCAAGGAAAAATTGCCGATCGTCGATGACGACTATAATCTCAAAGGCCTGATTACTATTAAAGATATTGAAAAGCAGATTAAATATCCGCTTTCCGCAAAAGATGATTTTGGTCGGCTGCTCTGCGGCGCGGCTGTCGGAATTACGGCAAATGTCCTGGAGAGAGTCGACGCTTTAGTTGACGTCAAGGTGGACGTCGTGGTGTTGGATTCCGCGCACGGGCACAGTGCGAATGTGCTTCGCACCATTAAAATGATCAAAGACAAATATCCGGAGCTTCAGGTGATTGCAGGAAATGTGGCAACCGGCGAGGCGACAAAGGCGCTTATTGAGGCGGGGGTTGATGCAGTCAAAGTTGGAATCGGGCCAGGTTCCATCTGTACTACCCGTGTGGTTGCGGGTATTGGTGTTCCGCAGATTACCGCAGTGATGGACAGCTATGAGGTGGCGAAGGAATTCGGCATTCCGATTATTGCAGACGGCGGCATCAAGTATTCCGGCGACATGACCAAGGCCGTGGCGGCGGGCGCCAATGTATGTATGATGGGCAGTATTTTTGCGGGCTGTGACGAGAGCCCGGGAACATTTGAATTATATCAGGGCAGAAAATATAAAGTATATCGCGGAATGGGTTCGATTGCCGCTATGGAGAACGGGAGCAAGGACCGCTATTTTCAGTCTGATGCCAAGAAGCTCGTGCCTGAAGGGGTGGAAGGCCGGGTAGCATATAAGGGTACGGTAGAAGATACCGTCTTTCAGCTGATGGGCGGCCTGCGGTCAGGAATGGGCTATTGCGGCGCCCACAATATCGAAGAGTTAAAGGAGAATGGAAAATTTATTAAAATTTCTGCGGCATCTTTAAAAGAGAGTCATCCGCACGATATTCATATTACCAAAGAGGCTCCGAATTACAGTGTGGATGAATAAATAAATAGTACAGGGAGAAGACATATTGTTTCGCATTGAGGTGTATGTATGAGAATGGGGGGAGTGTGCGTCAATGTATTCTTCACAGGAAATGGACATGGAGTTTCGTTATCTCAAAATTATGTCCGATCTTTATCCGACGATCGCAACAGCGTCGACAGAAATTATCAATTTGCAGTCCATTTTGAATCTGCCGAAAGGTACGGAGCATTTTCTGACGGATATTCACGGGGAGTATGAGCCGTTTTTACATGTGCTGAAAAATGGTTCGGGCTCGGTTCGCCGGAAAATTGATGATGAATTTGGAAATTCCATTTCGTCCAAAGATAAAAAGAGCCTTGCCACGCTGATTTATTATCCAAAGGAAAAGATGGAGCTTGTGCTGCAGGAAGAGGAGAATATTGAAGATTGGTATAAAATTACGCTTCACCGTCTGATACAGATGGCCAGGCGCGCAGCCTCAAAATATACCCGCTCGAAGGTGCGCAAGGCGCTGCCGAAGGATTTTGCCTATGTCATTGAGGAGCTGATTACGGAGAAGAGCGAGGTGCACGATAAGGAGGCGTACTATAACGAAATTATCCTTACGATTATACGGATTAACCGGGCGCAGGAATTTATTATTGCGCTCAGCAATCTG
Organism: uncultured Lachnospiraceae bacterium; assembly: GCA_944383325.1. GTDB lineage: Bacteria > Bacillota > Clostridia > Lachnospirales > Lachnospiraceae > CALWPC01. The sequence goes on from CALWPC010000027.1 coordinate 68,537, forward strand.
ATTCAGCGTCTGGTAGTGGATCATCTGCATATTGTGGGGGATATTTTTGACCGCGGTCCCGGACCTCATATTATAATGGACACGCTGATGAAATATCACTCGGTAGATATTCAATGGGGAAACCACGACATTGTGTGGATGGGAGCGGCAGCAGGACATCCGGCCTGCATCGCCAACGTGATTCGTCTTTCGGCGAAATACGGCAATCTGGACACACTGGAGGAGGGGTACGGAATCAATCTGATTCCGTTAGCAAAATTTTCTCTGGAAACTTATCGCGATGATCCGTGCCAGTGTTTTAAGATTGATTATAATTCGGATATTTATAATACGGGTGATCTGGAATTGGATCGGAAAATGCATAAAGCGATTTCCATTATTCAGTTTAAACTGGAGGGGCAGGTCATTTTGCGCAATCCGTCGTTTCATATGGAGAAGCGGCTGTTATTAGACAAAATTAATTTTGAAAAAGGCACGGTCTATGTGGACGGTAAGGAGTATCCGCTGATTGAGTGCAATTTCCCGACGATTGATCCGAAAAATCCGTATGCCCTTTCTCCCGAGGAGGAGGAAGTGATGACGCGACTGGAGATTGCGTTTAACAAATCCGAAAAGCTGCAGAAGCATGTCCGCTTTTTGTTTTCCAAAGGCAGTCTCTATAAAGTGTTCAACGGTAATCTGCTCTATCACGGCTGTATTCCGCTCAATGCAGACGGATCGTTTCGGCGTGTACAGGTTTTCGATCAGGAATACAGTGGGAAAAGCCTGTATGATATTTTGGAAGTGTATGCCCGGAAAGGGTATTATACGATACATAATGAGGAGGAACGTCAAAAAGGACAGGATATTATGTGGTTTATCTGGTCCAATGAGAATTCCCCGGTGTATGGAAAAGCGAAAATGGCGACGTTTGAGCGCTATTTCCTCACGGATCACGAAGTAAAAAGTGAAAAGAAAAATCACTACTACAAATTGATCAACGACGAGAATATTGTCCGAAAAATTTTTGAAGAATTTGGACTTGAGTGGGAATATGCACATATTATAAACGGCCATATGCCAGTGCAGCGTAAAAAAGGAGAGTCGCCGGTTCACTGCAACGGAAAGGTGCTGATTATTGACGGCGGTTTTTCGAAAGCCTATCAGAATCAGACCGGCATTGCAGGATATACGCTTGTGTATAACAGTCACGGGCTGATCCTTGCCTCGCACGAGCCGTTTGAGTCCATGGAGGCGGCAATCCGAAACGAGTCGGATATTCACTCAGAGTCGGTCGTGCTTGAGAGTGTGGCGCGCAGACAGCTTGTGGCGGACACAGACGCCGGCCAGGATATTGCGCTTCGCATATATGAGTTAGAAAAATTACTGGGCGCTTACCGCACAGGACTGATTTCAGAAAAAGGATAAGCTGTCAGTTTCTGCCCGCAGAAGAGCTTGGGAAAATGCATTGACTTTTTTGCTTTTGCATGGTAAAGTAGTAGCGAAAAAAATCCTTGCTGTTGCAGGAAGGAAAGTATCGGAGGAAGAGTATGAAAAAATTAAAAGCATTGGCACTGGTGTTGGCTGTAATGATGTGCATGGTCGGTTTTGTGGGATGTTCGAATTCCGGAGATGAGAAGAAGGACACGGACGCAAAGACGACGGAGTCGGCGGACGCTACCGAGGAGGCCGTGAGCGAAGAAATACCGGAAGGCGGCACCTTTACAGTCGGCTTTGACGCAAGTTTCCCGCCGTATGGCTACACGGCGGACGACGGATCTTATACCGGATTTGATATTGAACTGGCAACGGAGGTTGCCGCGCGCAGAGGTTGGACGATTCAGCTTCAGGCGATTGACTGGGATTCCAAGGATTTTGAGCTTTCATCCCGTGCGATTGATTGTATCTGGAATGGCTTTACAATGAACGGGCGTGAGGATGAGTATACGTGGTCCAGAGCTTATGTGGACAATAGTCAGGTATTTGTTGTAAAATCGGACAGCGGCATTGCTTCTCCTGCAGATTTGGCGGGCAAGAATGTTGTTGTACAGGCGGATTCTTCAGCGGAGGCGGCGCTGAATGAGGAGGAGAATGCAGAGCTTACCGCAAGTTTTGCACAGCTGTTGTCGGTTCCGGAGTACAACACTGCATTTTTGAATCTGGAGTCCGGAGCTGTGGATGCGGTGGCAATGGACATCGGCGTTGCGGAGTATCAGATTGAGAGCCGCGGCGAGGGCTATGAGATTCTCGAGGAGAAGTTGGCGACAGAGCAGTACGGCATCGGCTTCCTTCTGGGAAATACCGCTCTTCGCGATCAGGTGCAGGAGACACTGGATGAGATGATGGCGGACGGAAAGTTTATGGAAATTGCAGAGAAATATGGCCTTCAGGATTCGGTGATCATGAAGGAAGATGCAGACAGCAATACTGCTGCTTCCTCGGAGGAGAGCGCAGAGGTTACAGAGGCCGCACAGTAGACTTTGGTTCCAGGGCGTGCGGTTTATACGAAAGGAACCCAATTTCAGGTGAATTTGACAGGGCGGAGCGGCAAATGTTCCGCCCTGTTTGACTACAGTCGTTTTTTCGGAATGTACAGTTTCAAATAATCGGAAATGTGTAGGGAGGTACCTATGATTGTATCGGCGATAGATGTTGATAAACTGATGTTGATGGCTCAACAGATGTCTCAGGGTGTGGCGACGACATTGAGTCTGTTTATTCTGACATTGCTGTTTGCGATGCCGCTTGGTCTGCTAGTGTCTTTCGGGCGTATGTCGAAAAATGTAATTGTGCGCAATGTAACCAAATTTTATATTTCGGTTATGCGCGGCACGCCGCTGATGTTGCAGCTGTTAGTTGTTTATTTTGGCCCTTACCTGCTGTTTGGTATTACGATTTCTCCGTCTTATCGTTTTCCTGCGGCAGTAATCAGCTTTTCGATCAATTATGCGGCGTATTTTGCCGAGATTTACCGCAGCGGTATCGAATCCATGCCCGCGGGCCAGTATGAGGCGGCCAATGTGTTGGGCTACGGAAAGGGACAGACTTTCTTTAAGATTATTTTTCCGCAGGTTGTCAAGCGGATTTTGCCTTCGGTGACCAATGAGATTATTACTTTAGTGAAAGATACCTCTCTTGCGTTTGCCATCGCGGTGTTGGAAGTGTTCACTATTGCAAAACAGATTGCCTCGGCCCAGACTTCCATGGTTCCCTATGTGGCGGCCGGTATTTTTTATTATCTGTTTAATTATCTCGTGGCGTTTATCATGGAGCGCGTTGAGCGCAAACTGAATTATTATCATTAGGAGGCGTCAGTATGAGTGTACTCAGTATGAAGAACATTTTTAAGTCATTTCAGAATCTGGATGTTTTAAAAGATATTTCGCTTGAAGTTTCAGAAGGAGAAGTCGTGGCAGTGATTGGCCCGTCCGGTTCCGGAAAATCTACATTGCTTCGCTGCGCGACATTTCTGGAGTCTGTCGACGCGGGGCAGGTGGCGTATCTGGGGGAAGCTGTTGATTTTCGAAAAAAGGCAAGTATTCAGAGGGCAAAAGGGTGTTTTGGCCTTGTATTTCAAAATTTTAATTTGTTTCCGCACTACAGCGTGCTGAAAAATATTATGGACGCGCCTGTCACAGTTCAGAAAAGAAATAAAAGCGAGGTTTATCAGCAGGCGATACAGCTGCTTGACAAACTGGGACTGGCCGACCGCACGGACGCTTATCCGTGCCAGTTGTCGGGAGGGCAGCAGCAGCGCGTCTCGATTGCGCGCGCATTGGCAATGAATCCGAAGATTTTGTTTTTTGACGAGCCGACGTCGGCGCTTGATCCGGAGCTGACCGGAGAGGTTTTAAAAGTCATACGTTCGCTTGCCAGGGAGCATATGACTATGGTGATTGTCACGCATGAGATGGCATTCGCAAGAGAAGTGGCGGATCGGGTGATTTTTATGGACGGCGGAATCATCGTCGAGGAGGGAACGCCGAAAGAAGTGTTTGATCAGCCGCGTCAGGAGCGTACCAGACAGTTTCTTCGCAACTATTCCGGTTTGTAAAATTGGTTTTGATGATCGATGTGTGTATGGAAAACAGGGAGAAGGGAAGGGTGAATATGCAGCAATATTTTATGCCGGTCAGAGTCATGTGCGGTGAGCGGATTGTGTCAGATCAATCTCGTGCGGTCGCTTCGTTCGGAAAGCGGATTCTGTTGGTGACCGGCCGAAATTCCGCAAAAATCTGCGGTGCGCTTCAGGATGTGGAACAGGTTCTGAAGAACAATGGACAGATTGGCGTGCTTTTTGATCAGGTAATGAGCAACCCGACGATTGACTGTGTTTATGAAGGTGCGCGGATCGCCAGACAGGAGCAGGTGGATGCGGTGATTGCGATTGGAGGCGGTTCACCGATGGATGCGGCCAAGGCGATCGCCATGCTTGCAAAAAATGATTTGGCGAGGGCAGATCTGTTTTCCGGACATTATCCAAATGGCGCGCTGCCGATGATCCATATTCCGACAACAGTGGGTACCGGTTCGGAAGTGACGCCATATGCGATTCTCACCAATGAAGAACAGCAGACAAAAACCAGTATGTCTTCGCCGGATTTATTTCCGAAGCTCGCTTTGCTAGATGCCAAATATCTGGAAAAATTGCCGGCGCGGTCGGTGATTTATACCGCGGTGGATGCACTTTCACACAGTATAGAGGGGATGCTCACAAAAAAGGCGAACGTGTTTACGGACAGTATGGCGTATCAGGCGATTTCAATGTTTTCAGAGACGCTGCCGGCGCTTGAAACAAGGTCCTTTTCGTATGCGGATCTGGAGCGGTTGCTGCGGGCGTCTGCGCTTGCTGGGATGGTCATTGCGAATACCGGTACAAGTGTGGTTCATACAATGGGTTATTCATTCACTTATTTTAAAGGAATTGACCACGGATGTGCGAATGGGTTGCTGCTCGGAAGTTTTTTGGAATTAGCGCAGCGTCAGCTTCCAGAGCGTGTCGGGGAAATTGTGCATCATTTGAGAATGCAGCATGCGAAGGAGCTGACCGCGTGTCTGCGTGGGCTCATCCTGGAGCGGCCGTCGCTTACGGAGGAAGAAATCGATTTTTACACACGGCAGGCGGCCAGTTCCAAAAAGATACAAAACGGTCTTGTTGCAGTCAGCGCCGATGACATACGCCGCATGTTTGCGGATGCGGCAGAGCGGTAACGGTGCAGTGTCTGTTTTTTGCCCAGCTGCGGCGGAAATGCTTCCGTTGTCCTGTAAACGCAGATTGAAAAGCGGGACGTTCTATGATATGATAATTTTATCTGTTAGACTTGTCTGGCGAGTGTGAAAAGGAACAGGAAATGGAGGGTATTATGAAGGGTGTAGCATTGCAGCAGATGGCTGAGAAAATGTCGTTAAAAAATTTGACGCCGGATATTCCGATGGATCACAAAAAGATCACGACGCCGGATGTCAACCGACCGGCGCTGCAGTTGGCCGGCTATTTTGAACATTTCGCGGCTGACCGTGTGCAGATTATCGGATATGTGGAATCTACCTATCTCTCGGATATGAGTTCCGAGAAGAAAGAACAGGTGTACACACAGCTGTTATCGTATGATATTCCGTGTATTGTATTCAGCTCCGATCTGAAACCGGACGAGCAGCTGATGCGGATTGCCGGAGAACGTCAGATTCCGGTTTTGCAGTCGCATAAAAGCACTTCGGCATTTATGGCAGAGCTGATCCGTTGGCTGAATGTGCAGCTCGCTCCTATGATTTCAATCCACGGCGTTTTGGTGGACGTATATGGCGAAGGCGTGCTGATTATGGGCGAGAGCGGTATCGGAAAGAGTGAGGCGGCTTTGGAACTGGTGAAGAGAGGACATCGTCTGGTGACGGATGATGTTGTCGAAATCCGAAAGGTGAGCGACGAGACGCTGATCGGTTCGGCGCCGGATATTACGAGGCATTTTATTGAGCTTAGAGGAATCGGCATCGTTGATATTCAGACGCTGTTTGGTTTTGCCAGTGTCCGTGAAACACAATCCATTGATCTGGTGATCAAACTGGAAGACTGGGATCGGGATCGGGAATATGACCGGTTGGGATTGGAGGAGGAATATACGGAATTTCTTGGAAATAAAGTGGCCTGCCATTCGATTCCCATCCGTCCGGGGCGCAATCTGGCAATCATCTGCGAATCAGCCGCAGTAAATTACCGCCAAAAAAAGATGGGTTATAATGCGGCGCAGGAACTGTATAAACGCGTACAGGAAAATTTGCTGAAGCGGTGCGAAGAGGAGGAATAGAATGCTTGCCATTGAGCGTAAAAACGAGATTCTGTCCATTTTACAAAAAGAGCAGAGCGTTCTGGTCTCCGATTTGAGCCAGAGATACCGTGTGACGGAGGAAACGATTCGCCGTGATTTGGAGAAGCTTGAAAAAGAAGGTTTTGTCAAAAAGACTTACGGCGGAGCGGTGCTGAATGAAAATACCAATACGGATCTTCCATTTAAAATCCGCGAGCGCACAAATAAATCTGAAAAGATGGCGATTGCCAATCAGATTACGGAGCTTGTCGCGGAGGGGGAGAGTATTGTCATGGATAGTTCGTCTACCTCGCTGATGGCGGCTAAAATTTTAAAACATTATAAAAACCTGACGGTCGTCACAAATTCGGTGGAGATTTTGCTAGAAATGTCTGGCAATAAAGGCATTCACCTGATTTGCACAGGGGGCGCGATGCGGGATTCCGCATTGTCTCTCGGCGGTAAAATTGCCGAAAATACGCTTTTAAATTTTAACGTCGATAAAGCGATCATGTCCTGTAAAGGGATTGATATGCAAAAGGGAATTACCGATTCCAATGAGTTTGAAGCAAATTTAAAAACGATTATGGCTCGCTGTGCAACCGAGATTATCTGGCTTGTGGACAGCAGTAAATTTGGCAGGGTAAATTTTGTAAAAATCATGGACTTTCGGCCGGGAGACCGCATTGTCTCTGAAAAAGTTCCGGACGGAAATTGGCTTGATTTTTTCCGTGAGCAGAATGTCCGGTTTGTCTGTGCGGAGGACGCTAGCAGAGTGGATAAACGGACGGCGGCCGGAGGAGAGTGAAACAATGCGTTGTGGATATACTGTAAAAGGAGGAGAATGGGATGAGTGAACCGATATACAATTTGGCGTTTGATTTTGGAGCGTCTAGCGGACGTATGATTCTCAGTAAGTTTGAAAATGGAAAAATTTTTCTGGAGGAGCTTCACCGTTTTCAGAATGAGCCGGTGAGAATCGGCAAACATTTTTACTGGGATACGTTTCGTCTGTTCCATGAGCTCAAGCAGGGACTGAAAAAAGCGGCTGCGAAAAAGATTCCGATTGCAGGCATGGCTATCGATACATGGGGAGTGGATTACGGCCTGATTGATAAAAACGGCAATTTGATCGGAAATCCGGTGAATTATCGGGACGACCGCACGGTGGGCGTGATTGATGAATATGCAAAGCTTGTGCCGTTAGAAGAATTATATGCATCGACCGGAATTCAATTTATGAATTTTAATACGATTTTTCAGTTTTATGCGGATCAAAAAATGAGACCGGAGATCTACCAGGCCGCGGACAAGTTCCTGATGATGCCGGATCTGTTTAATTATTTTTTGACCGGAAATATGTATAATGAGTATACGAACGCGAGCACGGGCCAACTGTTGGATGCAAAAAAGCGCGATTGGGATTTGTCCATTTTAGAGCGCGCCGGTTTACGGACCGATCTGTTTTGTGAATTGATTCAGCCGGGCACTGTTGTCGGGGAACTGACGGATTCTGTTGTCAAAGAGTGCGGTTTGCCGGGCGTCAAAGTGATTGCGGTCGGAAGCCATGATACGGCTTCCGCTGTGGCGGGCACGCCGTTTGCAGATCAGAATTCAGCCTTTTTAAGCTGCGGAACGTGGTCGCTGCTCGGTATGGAAATGGAGGAGCCGGTCCTCACGAAGGAATCTTTTACGTACAATTATACAAATGAGGGCGGTGTGGAGGGCACAATCCGTCTGCTGAAAAATATTAACGGTCTGTGGATTATGCAAAATCTCCGCCGCAATTACAGCGAATTTGTACAGGAGGTTTCGTTTCCTGATATTATTGAGGCGGCGCGCTCGGCGAAGCGTCCGCATTTTATCATTGATCCCAACGATGCGCGTTTCACAGCGCCCTATAACATGATGGACGAGGTGGTTGGGTACTGCCGGGAACACGGACAGGGCACGCCGGAGGGACTCGGCGAGATCGCGATGGCGATCTATAACGGCCTGACGAATGAATACCGCCATACGGTAGACAACCTGGAGGTCATTACGGGGAAAACAATTTCGTGCATCAATATGGTTGGCGGAGGTATTCAGGATCAGCTTCTCTGTGAGCTGACGGCGAATGCAACCGGGAAAAAGGTGGTCACGGGACCAATTGAGGGTTCGGTGCTTGGCAATATTATTATGCAGCTAAAGACGCTTGGCGCGATTTCCAGTTTGGAAGAGGGGCGTCAGGTCATCCGGGCGTCTTTTGAACAGAATACGCATCTGCCGGCTTAGGCGGTGCAGAAATGAGGGAATACATTCATGCAGTATGGAGAACAGCAGGCAGTAAAAATAGAAAATCTGGAAGCGTACGAATTGATCGAGGAACGTCCTGTGGAGGATGTGAATGCCGTCAGCTATTATTTTCAGCATAAGAAAAGCGGCGCTCGCGTGGCGGTGCTATCCAATGACGACGAAAATAAAGTGTTTATGATCGGGTTTCGCACGCCGCCGGACAACAGTACCGGTCTGCCGCATATTCTGGAACATTCTGTTTTGTGCGGGTCAGAGCATTTTCCGTCCAAGGATCCGTTTGTGGAGTTGGTGAAGGGATCTTTAAATACCTTTTTAAATGCAATGACGTACCCGGATAAGACGGTTTATCCGGTTGCGAGCTGTAATGATCAGGATTTTCAAAATCTGATGCACGTATACATGGATGCAGTATTCCTGACGAATATTTATAAACAGGAAAAGATTTTCCGTCAGGAGGGATGGCATTATGAATTGGACCGTCCGGACGGGGAACTGAAAATTAACGGTGTGGTATACAATGAGATGAAGGGGGCATTTTCGTCTCCTGAGGGAGTACTGGAGCGGGAAATTCTAAATGCACTGTACCCGGATACTGCGTACTGCAATGAGTCGGGCGGAGATCCGGAGGTTATCCCGACATTAAAGTATTCTGAATTTCTCGCGTTCCACAGTAAATATTATCACCCTTCCAACAGCTATATTTATCTGTATGGAAATATGGATGTGACAGAGAAACTGCGGTTTCTGGATGAGGAGTATTTGTCAAAATATGACGTACTGCCGGTGGATTCTGAGATTGCACTGCAAAAACCGTTTGATCAGATGCGGACAGTAACACGCCGGTATTCGATCACGACGGAGGAATCGCTGAAGGAGAATACGTATCTGTCATACAACAAATCGATTGGTACGTCGGGAGATATGAAACTTACGTGCGCGTTCCAGGTGTTGGAGTACGTGCTGCTCAGCGCCCCGGGCGCTCCGCTTCGGAAAGCCATTCTTGAGGCTAAAATTGGGAAGGACGTGTTTGGATCATACGACAACGGCACGCAGCAGCCGATGTTTTCGGTAATTGTAAAAAATTCCGACCGGGAGAAGCTGCCGGAATTTACGCGTGTGATTGAGACAACCCTTTTGGGACTTGTGAAAAACGGAATTGACCGGAAAGCGCTTGAGGCAGGGCTTCACTATTATGAATTCCGTTACCGCGAGGCGGATTACGGACATTATCCGAAGGGTCTTATGTATGGCCTTACAATGTTAAACACGTGGCTTTATGATGACCAAAAGCCGTTTGCTGCTATTGAATTGCTTTCGGTATTTGAGGAGCTGAAACGAGAACTTTCCGGGCGTTATTTTGAGGAATTGGTAGAAACCTATCTGTTAAATAATACACACGGAGCGTATGTGCTCATCGAACCGGAGCAGGGGCTGACAGCCAGGATGGAGCAGGAACTGGCAAAACAGCTTGCCGCTTATAAAGCGTCGCTGTCACAACAGGAAATTCATGAGCTGATCGCACAGACAGCGTCGCTGAAAAAATATCAGGAGGAGCCTTCTGCGAAGGAAGATCTTGAAAAAATTCCGGTTTTAACGAGGGCGGATCTGCGCAGAGAAGTGACGCCTCTGGTCAATGAAACATTTGCAGGATTGCCGGCGGACGGTTTGAAACATGATATTTTTACAAATGGTATCGGGTATGTTTCGCTTTTGTTCGACACGCGCGATGTGCCGGAGGAGCTGTTTGGTTATATGGGCTTATTAAGCGCCACGCTTGGCCTGATTAATACAGAGCATTATGATTACGGAGAGCTGTTTAATGAAATTAACCGCAGTACAGGCGGCATTACAGCCAATTTGGAGTATCTTTCCTGCAAAGATCCGAATCGTCCGTATAAAGTTTATTTCCGCATTGCAACGAAAGCACTTTATGACAAGCTGCCGGTCGCATTTGATATGATCCGGGAAATTTTAGGCTTCTCAAAGCTTGACGACAAGAAGCGTCTTCATGAGATTGTCAGCGAGCAGCGGTCGCGTGTGCAGATGTTTTTGCAGAATTCCGGTCATGTGGCGGCGGCCGGACGCGCCAATTCCTATATTTCTGCGGCTGCATATATTTCAGACTGTGCGGAGGGCATTGGCTATTACCAACTGCTCAGGGATCTGGAAACAAACTTCGACGAGCAGTTTGAAACGCTCTCGGACAATCTGAAAAAGCTGATGCATTTGATTTTTCGGAGAGACACCCTGTTTGTCGACTATACCGGCGAGACTTTGGGGGAGCAGGCAGTAGCGGAAGGCGTATCGAAATTGACGGACACCTTGTACGATGTTCCCAAGACCAGGCCGGAACCATTTGTTTTTCATGTGAACAAGAAAAATGAAGGGATACGTACGGCGTCAAAGGTGCAGTATGTGGCTCGTACAGGAAATTTCGGCGCCGCAAAGCTTACGTATACCGGAGCGCTTCGCGTGTTAAAAGTGATTCTCGGGTATGACTATCTTTGGAATCAGGTCCGTGTGCTCGGAGGGGCATACGGATGTATGAATAATTATGCGCGCAATGGATTTGGATATTTGGTTTCATACCGGGATCCGAATTTGAAACGAACATTTGAGGTTTATGAACAGGCGCCGGCGTTTATCGCGTCGTTTGCCGCAGATGAGCGCGAGATGACGAAATATATTATCGGAACGCTGAGCGATCTGGATGCGCCTCTTGGCCCGGCGGCGAGCGGAAAACGAAGCATGGTGATGTATCTGACCGGTCAGACGCAGGAGGATCTGCAGAAAGCGCGCGATCAGATACTGACCGCTTCTGCGGAGGACATTCGGGCGCTGTCGGCTTATGTGCAGGCAATCATCGACGAGCAATGTCTGTGTGTCATTGGATCGGAAGAGGCGATTAATGAGGAGCGCGGGCTGTTTGGGAATGTATTTACATTGTAGAGGAAAAGCGATATGGAAAAACAGTTTAAATCAGGTTTTGTCACGCTAGTCGGACGTCCGAACGTCGGAAAATCGACGCTTATGAATCAGCTGATTGGCCAGAAGATCGCGATTACATCGAAAAAACCGCAGACGACGCGAAATCGGATACAGACAATCTATACGGGTGAGCAGGGACAGATTGTGTTTGTGGATACCCCTGGCATTCATAAAGCCAAAAACAGGCTCGGCAATTATATGGTCCGCACAGCCAAAAGCACGTTTAAAGAGGTCGACGTGATTTTGTGGCTTGTAGAAGTGACGACGTTTATCGGCGCGACAGAACGGCAGATTGCGTCCGAATTATCGGATGCGGATGTGCCGGTCATCCTTGTGATTAATAAAACGGATACCGCGGGACCGGAAGAGATTTTACAGGCGATTGACACTTACCGGAAAGTGATGGATTTTGATGAGATCGTGCCGGTGAGCGCGTTGAAAGGCGACAATACGGACGATTTGATCCAGACGATTTTGAAATATTTGCCCTACGGGCCGATGCTGTATGATGAAGATACCGTGACGGATCAGCCGGAACGGCAGATTGTAGCCGAGCTGATCCGGGAGAAGGCGCTCCATGCGCTCAACGAGGAAGTTCCGCATGGTATCGCCGTTGTGATTGAGCAGATGAAAAAACGGCCGGGAAAAAGCCGGATTACGGATATAGACGCTACGATCATCTGCGAAAAGGCTTCCCACAAAGGCATTATTATTGGAAAAGGCGGTGACATGCTGAAAAAAATCGGGTCAAACGCGCGGTTTGAAATTGAAAAGCTGTTGGGCGGCAGAGTGAATTTGAAACTTTGGGTCAAGGTAAAAAAGGATTGGCGGGACAGCGAGTTTCTTTTGAAAAATTACGGCTACCGGGAGCATGAGTAACCGGGTGTCAATAACTGCCAGCATAAAAGGATCAAATATGCAGACACTATTGGAAAGGACACAGTGACGGGTTCATTCACAATGGAGGGTGCATAAATGAGAGATACACATTGGGATCAATTTATGAAGACAGGCAATATTTTTTCGTATTTGTCGTACCGCGAGGAGATTGCGGCGACGCATGAGGCAAATGACGGAGGAGACCCTGTCAGGACAGGAGACGTTGCTGATGGCTCGGATTACAGTTACCGGAATTATACTCTCGGCCACTCCGATGGGAGAATACGATAAAAGAGTCGTCCTGCTCACAAAGGAATGCGGCAAAATTTCGGCGTTCGCAAGAGGCGCCAGAAGAACAAAGAGCCCGCTGATGGCCGGGGCAAATCCGTTTGCATTCGGACAATTTGAGTTATATGAGGGTCGGGATTCCTATACGCTTGTCAACGCAAATATCCAACAATATTTCAGAGAATTGTCAAAAGATTTGGATGCGGCGTATTATGGATTTTATTTTCTGGAGTTGGTCGATTACTTTGCGAGAGAGTATACCGACGAGCTTCAGAGTCTTCGGCTGTTATATCAGTCGCTCAGGGCCCTGATCAATCCGTCGCTTCCAAACCGGTTGGTGAGACTGATCTATGAAATTCGCCTGCTGAAATTAAACGGCGAGTTTCCGGAGCCGGGCAGTTTTCATTTGAGCGGAGATGCGCAGTATGCAATGCATTACATACAGACCGAACCGGTCGAGCACCTTTATTCGTTTGTACTCAGCGAGGCGGTATTGACGGAGCTAGAACAGATTGCTCATCGTTATCGGATTCACGCTGTGGATAAACCGTTAAAGTCGCTGAAGATGTTGGAGCTGCTTGAACCTCCAGAGTAAGCGCATGTCTTTTTGTGGCTGTTTGAGCGTGTATTGAAAAAAAGGCTTGTAATCTGTTGGCTGAAGTGTTAAAATGATTTGGCAATCGTGTGAATCTGCACCCGTAGCTCAGGGGATAGAGCAGCGGTTTCCGGTGCCGCGTGTCGGGGGTTCGAATCCCTCCGGGTGTGTTAGTTGGTATGTTGTACGGAAGGAGAAAGGCAGGGATTGTATGAACTTTGCAAGGAATAAATTGCTCTTTTTCGTTCTCGGTATTTTAAGCATCATATTGGTAATATTGTTAGTTCAGACCGGAAAAGAACTGTACGGCGGCGAAACACAGCCGTCCCCTACGGCGCAAGCCTCCGAGACGCCTGCTCCCACCGAGGACGCGCAGGCGCTGAAGGTCAATGCCTATCCGAAAGTCAATGCCCTGATTGAGAAATATTATTCGGCCAGTGTGACCGCAAATCTGGATGCGCTCAGGGAGATTATCCGACCGTTTACGTCACAGGACGAAACGGTGGCCGGACGTAAAAGCGAATTTGTCGAAAATTTTCAAAATATTTCCTGCTATACGGTAGACGGCGTTGATGAGGGCAGTTACATAGTATACGCATATTATGAGATTAAGTTTCCAGACGTAGATACGCTGACGCCGGGACTGGAGACATTGATTGTCTCCACGGACGAGAGCGGTACAGAGTACATTAACAACGACGTGGAGAGTCTGAGCGAACAGATGCAGTCGCAGATCAGCGAGCTGTCTCAGAGGGAAGACGTCATGAAGCTGTTTCAGGATACGGATGCAAAGTTTTTGGCGGCGATCCAGGCGGATGAGAGTGTCAAATCACTCTGTGAACAGCTTGGTCTGGATGTCAACGCGATGCTTGCCGAGACGGGGACGGATACTCCGGCATCCTCTGCAGAGCCGACGGCCGGCGCCGCAGAGTCGGCTGCGCCACAGGGTACGCTCACTGCGCCCGAGGCGCCTTCAACGGCGGTTGGTCCGGTCAATCAGCAGCTTGTCGCGATGGTGTATGCCAAAGTGCGGTCTGCTCCGAGCCATGACGCTTCGGAGATCGACATTATCGCCGTAGGCAACAGCGTGACTGTTTTAGAGAATGTGGACGGAGGCTTCAGCAAGGTACAGCTTGATACGGGCGCCGAAGGTTATGTCAATTCTGTGGAGTTAGCGGCGGCCGCTACGGTTGACAGCGAGGTAACCGGGACGGCTACATATTTCAGCTCCTGCTCCGACGGGGCGGCGGAGCTTGGACAACTGAGCGAGGGCACAAAATATTTTTGCACGTTTGTCTACAGCAGCGGTTGGAGTCAGCTGATTGTTGACGGCGAGCGCGTGTATGTGCGGACAGCGCAAATATCACAATAGAATATATTAAATCGATGAGGACAGTCCTGGCGGCTGTCCTTATATTTTGTTGAAATTCGGGCATACTACTCCTATCTTAATAAAATGAGGTGTGGACGAATGATCACAAATGCGGACAGGGAAGTGTTGGGAGAAACTTACCGCAATGCGACCATGGCGGTGGAATCGATTTACAGCGTTATCCGAAAGGTGGATGACGAGGATCTTGCGCTTGATCTGAACAGACAGGTTGGAAAATTTGTGGCGATCTCTGACAAAGCGGAAGATGAGCTGCTAAAGGCGGGACATTGGCCGCCGGAATATGCGATGGGTAAAGTTGCGCTCAAGGCCGGCATTATGCGCAAGACAATGCGGGATTCTAGCTGCGGGCATATTGCCGATATGCTTATTCAGGGAAATACGAAGGGAATTATTGAAACGACAAAAATTTTAAATGAACATCCGTCTGCAAAGAAAACATACTGTGAGATGGCCGAGGAGCTGATTGCTTTTGAGCAAAAAAATATTGAGCGTATGAAGGAGTATCTTTGACGGAGGAACTTTACGCATATCTGCGGCGGGGTAGACATACATTAAAACAAAGATTTTTAGGAGCTTGTTTTATGAAAGCGATCTCATTTTTGAAGGTGCTTTTATTGACGTATGTGTTTACCGGATTGCTGCTATTGCTTCTATCTCTTGGCTTGTATAAGCTTGGCATGAATGAACAGCAGGTTGGAATTGGAATTTTTGTTATTTATTTTCTTTCCGGGTTTTTCGGAGGTTTCCTGATGGGGAAATCAAGCGGGAAGAATAAATTTTTGTGGGGCCTGCTGCTCGGGGTACTGTATTTTGCAGTGCTGACGGCAGTTTCGCTCGGAGTCAATCATTCCTTTTCCGGAAGCGCCGCGGCCGTGCTGGCGGTCTTTGCACTCTGCGCGGCAGGCGGTACGCTTGGCGGAATGGTCAGTTGATAAAACGTCGTTTTTCATGTCAAATCAGAAAAAATACTTTAAAAATATGTATAAACATGTTATAATAACTCCAGTTATTATGATTAGGAGGGAATGCGATGAGGCACATTAAGACGTTACATACAAGGGATTACAGGCAGTCGATGAAAAACGGCGGCTGCGGCGAGTGTCAGACATCCTGTCAGTCTGCATGCAAGACCTCTTGCACGGTTGGCAATCAGAGTTGTGAAAATCAAAAAAAATAAAAGCGACTCGTTTATAAGCAGCGGCTTTGTCGCTGCTTATTATATGTTGCAGAGTATCTGGTTGTCCGGCGATAGATTTAAAGGAGTATATTGTGATACATCAGTATAAAAATAACGGTTACAACATTGTTCTGGATGTGAACAGCGGCAGTGTGCATGTCGTGGACGAGGTTGCCTATGATGTGATTGCGGTATGCAATCAGTGCACTGATAAGAAGAATATGGAAAAGCAGGTATACGGGACGCTCACGGGACGCTATCCGAGGGAGGAGCTGACGGAAGCGCTCGCAGATGTACGGGAGCTGATGGAGGCGGATCAGTTGTTCAGTGAAGACGTCTACGAACCGTATATTCAGGATTTTAAAGAGCGCGAAACGGTTGTCAAAGCGCTCTGCATACATATCACGCACGACTGTAATTTGGCCTGCAAGTATTGCTTTGCCGGCGAGGGCGAGTATCACGGTTCCCGTGCGCTGATGAGTGTGGAAACCGGGAAAAAGGCTCTGGATTTTCTTGTGGCGAATTCAGGAAACCGAACCAATCTTGAGGTGGATTTTTTTGGCGGCGAGCCTCTGATGAACTGGGAAACAGTCAAGGAGTTGGTAGCATATGGGCGTTCGCTAGAGAAACCATTTCAAAAGAAATTCCGCTTTACGCTGACGACAAACGGAGTGCTTCTGGATGAAACGATCGAGGAATTTTTAAATCGTGAGATGAGTAATGTCGTGCTGAGCATTGACGGTCGCAAACAAGTCCATGACTCGATGCGCCCGACAAAAAATGGAAAAGGCAGCTACGATCTGATTGTGCCGAAGTTTCAGCATTTGGCGCAGAGCCGCGGTCAGACGAATTATTATGTGCGGGGAACATACACTCATCACAATCTGGATTTTTCTGAAGATGTACTTGCCCTGGCCGATCTGGGCTTTACACAGATTTCGGTGGAACCGGTAGTGGCGCCGGAGAGTGAGGACTATGCAATCCGTGAGGAAGATCTGCCAAAGTTGTTCGACGAGTATGACCGTCTGGCGAGGGAATTGTTAAAACGAAGGCAGGAAGGGCGACCGGTCAATTTTTTCCATTTTATGATTGATCTGGAAGGCGGCCCGTGCGTGGCGAAAAGGCTCAGCGGCTGCGGTTCCGGAACAGAATATTTATCGGTGACGCCGTGGGGAGATCTGTACCCGTGTCATCAGTTTGTCGGGCAGGAGCAGTTTTTGATGGGAAATCTGGAGGACGGCATTGTGCGCTCAGATATTCAGAATGAATTCAAATGCTGCAATGTCTATGCGAAACCGGAATGTCAGGATTGTTTTGCAAAGTTCTACTGCAGCGGCGGATGCGCGGCGAACGCTTATCATTTTACCGGAAAGATCACGGGGAATTATCAGATTGGCTGTGAGCTGCAGCGCAAACGCGTTGAATGTGCAATTATGATAAAAACTGCATTGGCAGAAGAAAAGGAGTAGTCACTATGACAAAGAGGAAAGGAATACTTACATTGGTTTTAACGGCGGTTTTTATTGCGGTGTGCGCATTTGTCGTTTTTGTAGGTATTGGAAAAACAAAGACCGGATCCATGGAAAATATTATTCTTGGGTTGGATCTGGCAGGCGGCGTCAGCATTACCTATGAGACGGTAGATGAGAACCCGTCTGCGGAGGATATGGCGGATACCGTCTACAAGCTTCAGATGCGTGCGGACAGCTACAGCACCGAGTCTGAGGTCTATCAGGAAGGTTCAAACAGAATCAGTATTGAGATTCCCGGTGTTTCAGACGCCAATGAAGTGCTTGAGGAGCTAGGCAATCCGGGAACACTTCAGTTTGTCACAACTACGGGAGACGTCGTGCTGACCGGTACGGATGTTGAGAATGCGGAGGCAGGTACGTATACGGATCAGACGACCGGCGCAACGATGTATATTGTCGCTCTGACGCTTACGGATGCAGGCAGGGAGGCTTTTGCGGAGGCGACGGCAGATAATATCGGCAAGCAGATTGCAATTATTTATGATGATACAGTAGTCAGCTCGCCGACCGTGCAGGATACCATTTCAGATGGCAACGCTCAGATTACCGGAATGTCTTCCTTTGAAGAAGCGGACGAGCTCGCTTCGATGATTCGAATCGGCGCTCTCAATCTGGAGTTAAATGAGATTCGCTCCACAGTGGTCGGAGCAAAACTTGGCAGCCAGGCGATCAGCAGCAGCTTGATTGCCGGAGCGATTGGTCTTGCGATCGTCTGCGTTCTGATGATGATCGTATATTTGGTGCCCGGAATTGTGGCCTCGCTGTCGTTGATTATTTATACACTATTGATTTTGCTTGTGTTAAATGCATTTGATATTACAATGTCCCTCTCTGGCATTGCCGGCATCGTGCTCTCGATTGGTATGGCTGTGGATGCCAATGTAATTATCTATGCGCGGATCAGGGAGGAAATTGCAGCCGGCCGGCCGGTGAAATCGGCTGTTAAAATCGGATTTCAAAAAGCGCTGTCCGCGATCGTGGACGGAAATGTCACGACGTTGATTGCCGCCGCCATTTTGATGTGGCGCGGAACCGGCATGGTGAGAGGCTTTGCGCAGACATTGGCGATCGGTATTGTGCTGTCGATGTTTACGGCGCTTGTTGTTACGCGGCTCATTATGTATGCGCTTGTTGCGCTTGGCATGACGAAGGAAAGTTATTATGGACGGGCAAAAACCCGCAAGACGATTCCGTTTCTGGAGAAAAAAGCAGTGTGCTTTTTGATCCCGATTGTGATTTTCGTCATTGGCATCGCCTCCATGGCAATTCAGCATTTTAATGGAAATCAGATCTTCAACTACAGCCTTGAGTTTGTGGGCGGTACGTCTACGACTGTGACGTTTAACGAAGATATGTCCATTGAGGAGTTGGATGCGCAGGTAGCTCCCGTCATTGAGGAAGTGACCGGCGACAGCAATATTCAGATGCAAAAAATTGCGGACAGTACGCAGGTTGTAATTAAGACAAGAGAGCTGTCCCTGGAGGAGCGCAGTGCGATGAACAGCGCACTGGAGGACAATTTTGACGTGGACACGGAAGAGATTACCGCGGAGAGCATCAGTTCTACGGTGAGCAATGAGATGAAATGGAATGCGATTGTATCGGTAATCATTGCCGGAATCTGTATGCTTATTTATATCTGGTTCCGCTTCAGCGACGTCCGCTTTGCAGCAAGCGCTGTACTTGCGCTGCTGCACGATGTTTTAATTGTCCTGGCTTTTTATGCAGTGTTCCGCGTTTCAGTCGGAAGTACCTTTATTGCATGTATTTTAACAATCGTTGGATATTCGATTAATGCGACCATTGTTATTTTCGACCGGATTCGGGAAAACCTGAAAAACGAAGGATCCAAAGCCGATCTGAAGGAACTTGTAAACCGCAGTATTACACAGACGCTCACGAGAAGTATTTATACGTCGCTGACGACATTTATCATGATTGTCGTGCTGTTTATTCTCGGAGTGTCGTCGATCCGTGAGTTTGCGGCGCCGCTTATGGTAGGAATTGTGGCCGGCGCATATTCCTCTGTCTGCCTGACCGGGGCCATTTGGTTTATTCTGAGGAAAAGGCTCAGTAAAAAGACTTCTGATTAATTCCCGCGCGTACGGGGAACGCTTAAACAGTCTATAGAATGAAAATTCTATAGACTGTTTTTACTCATGGCACAGTGGTATTTGGCGGCAGACTATATTTTGGAGGCTGGCAGCGTGAAAAGGGACGGCGCGTTTTATCGGAAACTGTTTTGGACAATGTTTAAGCTCAGCGCGTTCACATTCGGAGGAGGATATGTCATTGTTCCTCTGATGAAAAAACAGTTTGTGGATGGCCTTGGATGGCTTGATGAGCAGGAAATGTTAAATTATACAGCTCTGGCGCAGAGCGCGCCTGGAGCGGTTGCAGTGAATGCTTCGGTATTAATTGGATTTCGGTTGGCCGGGTGGAAAGGCGCGCTGTTGTCAGCGGCGGCGACGATTCTTCCGCCGCTATTGCTGTTGTCGGTCCTTACTTATATTTACGAGGCGATTGTGGATAATCGGGTGGTGGCAGGCCTGTTGCGCGGCATGCAGGCGGGCGTCTGTGCAGTCATCATTCAGGTTGTCATGGAGATGGGTGGAACAACCATTCGGGAGAAAAATGGTTTTGGATGTGTGGTGATGGTTGCTGTTTTTCTGGCGGTTGCTTTTTTGGATCTTCATGTGTTGGCGGTGATTGTAATCGCTGCTCTGATTGGCTTTGTACGGATGCTTTTTATTTTCCGTAAAGGCGGAGGGGTGAGAAGATGAGTGCGGTACAATATATCCAGCTGTTTGTTTCTTTTGTGCAGGTTGGCCTGTGTAGCATCGGGGGAGGATACGCTGCTCTTCCGTTTATTCAGGAACAGGTGGTAAACCGTCATGCATGGCTGACGGAGGGAGAATTTGCAGACGTTATTTCGATTTCTCAGATGACGCCGGGTCCGATTGCAATTAATGCAGCGACGTTTGTGGGGACGAAAACCGGAGGTCCGCTTGGTGCGATAACAGCGACAATGGGGTGCGTTCTGCCGTCCTTTTTCATTGTCCTGTGCTTATTTTTGCTGTACCGCCGTTTTCATACGCTTAGGGTTGTAGACGGGATTTTTGAAGGTCTGAGGCCTGCGGTTGTCGGGCTCATTGCCGCAGCCGGTTATTCGATGCTCTGTCTGGCGTTGTCTGACCGTACAGCGATCGGGGGACTGGATGTTCCGATGCTTGTGCTCACGGCAGTCGGTGTGTTTGTCATCCGGCTGACTAAATGGTCTCCGCTAGTGATTATCGCGCTGTGCGGGGTCGTTGGCGTTTTTCTGCAATAACGGGGCGGTACGGAGGCGCTGTAACGGGGGTGCAGGCGGAAAGGAGTCGATTCGGTGAGAGAACAGAAATGGGTGGTTATGGCCAAGGGCGCAGATTTTCATGGGATTGCCCGGCGCTTTTCCATAGATCCGATCGTGGCGCGGCTTATTCGGAACCGGGATGTCGTAGGTGATGAGGCGATCCAAAAATACTTATATGGCGGGCGCACGGATCTGTATGATCCTTTTTTAATGAAAGATATGGACAAGGCGGTGGCGACTGTCGCCGAGGCGATTGCGGGCAAAAAACGAATCCGTATTATCGGGGATTATGATATTGACGGTATCTGTGCAACGTATATTTTGTCGGTAGGATTGAAAACATTAGGCGCAAAGGTGGATTATGCGATACCGGACCGGATTAAGGACGGATATGGGATTAATGAGTCTCTGGTTGCAGACGCACATGCCGCAGGAGTGGAAGTGCTGCTGACCTGTGATAATGGAATTGCGGCGATTGCTCCTCTGGAGACGGCGGCCAGGTTCGGAATGACGGTTGTTGTGACCGATCATCATGAGGTTCGGTCGGAACAGACGAAGGACGGCCTGCGCGAAATATTGCCGAGAGCGTCCGCAGTTGTGAATCCAAAGCAGAGAGACTGTCAATATCCGTTCAAAGGACTGTGTGGAGCGGCGGTTGCTTATAAACTGGTGGAGGCGCTCTTTTTACATTACCGGCGCACCGATGCGCAGGACACGATTTTGAACCCGCTTCTTGCCTTTTGCGCGATTGCGACTGTCGGTGACGTCATGGAACTAGTGGATGAAAACCGAATTTTGGTTAAGCTTGGGTTGTCCTGTCTGCACTGTACGGAGCATGTGGGACTGCGCGCGCTGATTCAGGCGAATAAGCTTTCTGTGGCAGAGGTAGATACCTATCACATTGGTTTTATTATCGGTCCGTGTCTCAATGCGACCGGCCGGCTAGACACGGCCAAGAGGGCGATGAGATTGTTAGAGTGCGGACAGGAGCAGGAGGCGGTGCAGATTGCCGCGGAGCTTGTGGAGCTCAACGCAAGCCGAAAGGAGATGACCGAGCAGGAAACAATGAGGGCCGTCTCTTGTCTGGAAGAAAGCGGATGCCTGTCCGATTCTGTGTATGTGATTTATCTGCCCGGATGTCACGAAAGCCTGGCCGGTATCATTGCGGGACGTATTCGCGAGCGTTATGGGAAACCGGCGATTGTACTGACGGACGCCAGAGACGGCGTAAAAGGGTCGGGCCGTTCGATTGAAGGGTATTCCATGTTTGAAAAGCTTCAGGAATGTTCAGATTTGCTGAGAGAGTTTGGAGGTCATCCGATGGCAGCCGGCTTGTCGCTGCCAAAAGACAATATTTTGGAACTGAGAAAACAGTTAAATGCGCGCAGCGGTCTGTGTGAGGCGGATTTTGTGGACAAGGTGCGCATTGATCTTCAAATGCCTTTTTCGTCTGTGAGGCGTGAGCTGATCAGTCAGCTCGATATGCTGCGGCCGTTTGGAAAAGGCAATGAGAAACCGCTGTTTGCGGAAAAGAATGTGCGTGTCATCGGTGCAGAGCTTTTGGGGAAACATCAAAACGTGCTGCGGATGCGCCTGCAGGGGCCAGATGGCGTGATATTGCCCGCAGTTTGTTTTCGGGAGGCGCAGATTCTGTTTGCACTCATTCAGAAGAAAAAGGAACTGATGATTACCTACTATCCGCAGATCAATCAGTTTCGCGGACAAACGACGGTGCAGTTGGTAGTGGTCAATTATATGTGATAGAACAAAGTGTGTAACTCCCCCTCAAGATTGAGTGCTTTCCTATCGAATAAAAAAGAGATGCCAGCTTCCGCGTCTGACATCTCTTTTATTTACTTTCTCGTGCGTTCGCGTTCCTGTTTGTCACGAATAATCAGCAATTCTGCATATTTGACAAGATCGTCGCGGGATTGGTCTGTCAGAACCTCAAAATGATTTACGAGTGAGGTGAGCTGCGAGTTTCCGTAAAACGATTCATCCGCCTCTGAAGGAGGAAACGGGCGATTAATGCCGGTGATGAGATAATCTACGGAGACTTCAAATAAGAGAGCAAGCTGCTCCAGTTTTTCGTAATCAGGCTGTTTATTTTTTGTTTCATAGCCTGCGATAGTCGGTCGGGAAACATGCAGATAATCTGCAAGGTCTTTTTGGCGTAAATTTTTACTTTTACGCAGTCGTTTGAGAGTTGATCCAAAGTTCATTTGTTGATTGGCCTCCTGTCTGTGCAAAGTGATGTTATATCGCTGCCATAATACATGTTTTATTGTAACATATTCATACTTATTAGAAAAGAGTTGTATCAAAACGAAACAGAAAGTTTAAATTTAAAATCATTCCAGAACAAAAAGATTGTTTTGTCTGCTGATTTTCGGAATATGGCCAGAAACGATGAAACAAATATTTGCTTTTTTACCGTAATATAACTATAATAAAAATATTAAAGCCTTTTTTAACTCTTTTTGGTTCTCATTATACAGCAGAGGACCTCAGTAATTCAATTACTTTTTGACGAGGAAGTGGCGAAAGATTGTCGAATACAGGGAAACGAGCATTGAACAATGAAATTGAAGTGCAGATGGAACATGTCGGGGAGGACACGGTTGTCGCTCCTGCGGATTTTACTTCGCCGGAAGTCCTGTTTCAGCAGCTGCTAGACAGCGTTCATAAGTATCATCCGTCCACAGACACTTCGATGATTAGCAAGGCGTTTCATATTGCCAGCAGTGCGCATGAGGGTCAGACGCGCAGATCAGGAGAACCGTACATTATTCATCCTCTCTGCGTTGCAATTATTCTGGCAGAGCTTGAGCTCGATAAAGAGACGATTGTCGCAGGTCTGCTGCACGACGTTGTGGAGGACACGGTGATGACCGACGAGCAGGTGCGGGCGGAATTTAATGATGAAATTGCGCTTCTTGTTGACGGAGTTACCAAACTGGGACAATTAAATTATCAGACAGAAAATAAGGTCGAAATCCAGGCGGAAAATCTGCGGAAAATGTTTCTGGCGATGGCAAAGGATATTCGCGTCGTGATTATCAAGCTAGCAGACCGGCTGCATAATATGCGGACACTGAAATATATGAGTCCCGAAAAACAGAAAGAAAAAGCCAGAGAGACGATGGATATTTACGCGCCGATCGCACAGCGTCTCGGTATTTCCAAAATCAAGACGGAGCTCGACGATCTTGCGCTGAAATACCTGGAGCCGGAAGTATATTATGACCTGGTTGACAAAATTGTATACCGCAAAAGTGTCCGGGAGGAGTATGTGCGCGAAATTGCGGAGGATGTTCGCCGCCATATTGAAAACGCGGGCATTGAGGCGCAGATTAAAGGCCGTGTAAAGCATTTTTTCAGTATTTACCGCAAGATGGTCAATCAGGACAAAACGCTTGATCAGATTTACGATTTGTTTGCCGTCCGCATTATTGTAAAGACCGTGAAGGACTGTTATGCGGCGCTCGGTATTATTCATGAAATGTATAAGCCGATCCCGGGGCGTTTTAAAGATTATATTGCCATGCCCAAGCAAAATATGTATCAGTCACTGCACACAACGCTGATCGGACCGAACGGACAGCCGTTTGAAATACAGATCCGCACCGAGGAAATGCACCGCACTGCGGAATATGGAATCGCAGCGCACTGGAAGTATAAAGAGGCCTCGGACGGCCGCAAAGTGGAAACACAGGAGGAAGAAAAGCTAAGTTGGCTTAGGCAGATTCTGGAGTGGCAGCGAGATATGTCAGACAATCAGGAGTTTTTGAGTCTGCTCAAAAGTGATCTTGATTTGTTTTCGGATAACGTATACTGTTTCACCCCGACCGGAGACGTCAAAAATCTGCCGAGAGGTTCTACGCCGATTGATTTTGCCTACAGTATCCATTCGGCGGTGGGCAACAAGATGATCGGAGCGCGCGTCAACGGTAAACTGGTGCCGATTGACTATGAGATCCAAAATGGGGATCGCATCGAAGTGCTGACTTCACAAAATTCAAAAGGGCCGAGCCGTGACTGGCTGTCGGTTGTAAAGTCGACACAGGCAAAAAGCAAGATTAATCAGTGGTTTCGAAATCAATTTAAGGATGAGAATATTACCAAAGGCAAGGAAATGCTTGCCCAATATTGTAAAATCAAGTCGATTGTGTTATCGAATTTGATCAGGCCGGAGTACCAGGAAAAGGTCATGCACAAGTATGGCTTTAAAGATTGGGAGTCTGTTTTGGCTGCAGTCGGGCACGGCGGATTAAAAGAGGGTCAGGTCATTAATAAACTTCAGGATGAGTATAATAAGGCCCATCCAAAGATTGTGTCGGACGCGCAGGTGCTAGAGAGCGTGGATGAAAATAATGCGGTCAGCCGGCCGGGCGATAAAGCCGGACGAGGCGGAATTATTGTCAAGGGAGCGCACGACGTGGCGGTTCGCTATTCCAAGTGCTGTTCACCTGTCCCGGGTGATGAGATCGTAGGGTTTGTGACAAGAGGGCGGGGAATTTCCATCCACCGCACGGACTGTATTAATATTATTAATTTATCAGCCGCAGATCGGAGCCGTCTGATCGAGGCGGAATGGCAGGATGCAGATTCTATGGTGCATCAGGAACTGTACAGCGCCGAGATCAACATTTATGGCAATAATCGAAGCGGGCTTTTGGTCGATGTCTCAAAGGTGCTTACCGAGCGCAAAATTGATATTAAATCCGTCAATGTCCGCACGAGTAAACAGGGGACCGCTACGATTAATATGTCGTTTGATATTCGTTCGACAGAAGAGCTGCGCCAGATTATTGATAAACTTCGGCAGATTGACAGCGTGTTGGATGTGGAGCGCGCCATTGGATAGATGCGTATTTCGGTGTCACTGCCAGAAAGGGCGGGAATTGCGATGTCTAAGTTAAAAATTCACAAGATGATTGTAGGGCCGGTACAGACCAACTGTTATCTTGTCTATAATGAGGAGAGCAAGGAAACCTTGATTATTGATCCCGGGGACCAGGCAGATCGGATCCGGGAGCAGATTCGTATTCATCAGCTTTGTCCGTGTGCTATTTTACTAACGCACGGCCATTTCGATCATATTATGGCGGCAGAGGAGCTGCGCAGGGAATATGATCTTCCGGTTTATGCGGGTGAGGAGGAACGGACGCTCACCGGCGATCCGAGCATGAATGCGTCCCGTGAATTTGGCGTCAGCTGCGCGGTTACAATCGACCGCGGCCTGTCGGACGGGCAGCAGCTTTCTCTGGCGGGATTTTCGATTCGCGTTATTCATACTCCCGGTCATACGAGGGGAGGAGTCTGTTATTATTTTGATGCCGAACGCGTACTGTTTTCCGGCGATACACTGTTTGCGGCGTCGGTCGGCAGGACGGATCTTCCGACGGGCAGCATGTCGCAGATTATCCGCTCGATCCGGGAAAAGCTGTTCCATTTACCGGACGATACAAGGGTGTTGCCGGGGCATGGGGAGGACACGATGATTGGTTACGAAAAGAAACACAACCCGTTTCTGTTTTAAAGACAGACGCCGATGTCTGCGGGAGTCAGGGAACGGACAGAGAGCTACGGAGGTTCGGTATGATTGAAATACAGTTGCAGAAGGAAGATTTTGAGCAGGATATTCGCGCGCTTCTGATGGCTTTTTATCCGAATACTCCCATTCGGGCGGTGATTGGAAACGACATGCCAAAGATTGGGATGCCGCCGGCCAAAAACCAGGTGCAGCCGGAGCCGTTTCATGAGAATGAGCTGCATCGCCTGTTCAAAATTGACATTCAAACAGACAGCGTATCGATTCGTATCTATGACGGAGAGCCGGCCTGTGGAGTGTATAAAAACAAGGCCTGTTATACGATACTGCCGCGATCGGTGCTGTATGATCATCGCTTTGTTCTCCCTGCGGATGCCGGCGAAGATGCGGCACCTGAAGAGCAAAGGGCATGCCGGTTAACCAGAAAAAACGAGTTAAAAAAAGGTCTCTATGAAGCGGCGGCGTCCGATACCGGCCGGCAGCTCGCATGGGGAACACTGACAGGGATCCGGCCAACAAAAATTCCGACGGCCATGTTGGAAAAAGGATGTACGCACGATGAAATTGCGGTGCATTTACGGTCCGAATATTGGGTTTCTGATGCAAAGAGTGCACTGGCAGTTGAAATTGCTGAGAGGGAGCGGGCGCTTTTATCTTCCTTAGATTATAAAAACGGTTACAGTCTGTATATCGGTATTCCGTTTTGCCCAAGTACATGCGCGTACTGTTCCTTTACTTCGTATCCGCTGTCCAGGTGGAGCCGCAAGGTAGATCAGTATGTCCATTGTGTGATTAAGGAACTGGAATATATCAGTGAAGTTAACCGAGATAAAACACTCAATACGATCTATTTCGGCGGCGGTACGCCGACTACGCTGCTCCCTGAACAGATGGATATGCTTTGTGATGCCATTGAACGCCTGTTTGTGCTTGATCAGGTGCGGGAGTGGACGGTGGAGGCCGGACGTCCGGACAGTATTACAAGAGAAAAGCTGCTAGGGTTAAAGCGCCATCCGGTCACAAGAATTTCGATTAATCCGCAGACGATGAAGGAGGAGACGCTCCGTCTGATCGGACGGCAGCACAGTGTCCGACAGATTCGCGAAGCGTTTGAAATGTCGCGTGAGTGCGGATTTACGAATATCAATATGGATATGATTCTGGGACTGCCGGGCGAGACGTCGTCCGATGTCGCGCATACGGTAGAAGAAATTTGCCGGTTATCGCCGGAAAGTCTGACCGTGCACACGTTAGCCCGAAAGCGGGCGGCACGGATGAATACAGACCGCGCCGCATTTTCGGGTTATTCGCAGGGCAATACGGAGGACATGCTTGAGATTGCGGATCAGGGCGCCCGGTCAATCGGTCTTCGGCCTTATTATTTATACAGGCAAAAAAACATGGCGGGCAATCTGGAAAATGTCGGTTATGCCCGTGAGGGATGCTTTAGCCTGTATAATATTTTAATTATGGAGGAGCTTCAGTCCATTTTTGCGGCGGGCGCTGGAGGCGCAACGAAGCTTGTATTTGCGCAAAACCGGATTGAGCGCGTGGAAAATGTAAAGGCAGTGGATCAGTATATGACCCGCATTCATGAAATGATTGACAGAAAGCGGACGGCGCTGTCCATGACATAAATGGGAAAGGAATTGAAGAACAATATGATTACACAGGCACCAAGAGGGGTACAGGACTGGTATGGCGAAAATATGCACAGGCGTGCAGAAGTGGAGAAGATTGCGAGAGATCTCGCAAAGACGTATCATATAAAGGAAATTATTACGCCGGTATTTGAGCATACGGTGTTATTTCAGCGCGGCGTCGGCGAGACGACAGATGTGGTACAAAAAGAAATGTATACGTTTCTTGATAAAGGGGAGCGGAGTATTACCCTGAAACCGGAGGGAACAGCCGGGGTGATGAGGGCGTATCTGGAACACAATATGTATGCGGATCCTGCTCCGACAAAATTGTTTTATGTCACTCCGGCGTTTCGGTATGAGAAGCCGCAGAGCGGAAGATTGCGGCAGCATCACCAGTTTGGCGTTGAATTTGTAGGTTCCAAAAGTCCGCTTGCGGAGGTGGAAGTGATTACGCTCGTCACGGAATTGATCCGCAGGCTTGGCTTAAAAGACGCAAAGCTGCATATTAACAGTATCGGCTGTGCAAACTGCAGAGCGGATTATAACCGGGCCCTGCTCAGTTATTTGTCGCAGCATGAGCAGTCGCTTTGTCCGACCTGCCAGGAGCGTATGAAAAAAAATCCGCTTCGTGTCATTGACTGCAAGGTGCCGTCATGTCAGGATATTGTGCGGGAGGCTCCGCGCACGATCGACTATTTGGACGAGGAGTGCCGGATGCATTTTGAAGAACTTCAGAGTCTGCTGAATCAGCTTGCGATTCCGTATGAAATTGATACGGGTATTGTGCGCGGATTAGATTACTATACCAAGACGGTGTTTGAGTTTGTAAATAGCGAAGGGTTTACACTCTGCGGAGGAGGACGCTATGATGGGCTGATCCATGAGATCGAGGAAAAGCAGGATATACCGTCGGTGGGATTTGGAATGGGTATTGAGCGTATTCTCTATTTTCTTGACAAAGAAGGAGTGATACTGGAGCCGGAGCCTCCGGTCGAATTGTATGTCGGAATTTTAGGCGCAGAGGCGCGCGGACGCGCTTATCAGCTTGTGAATCAGCTGCGTTTTGCGGGGCATATCGTAGAGACGGATTATATGGACCGAAGCGTGAAAGCACAGATGAAATATGCGAATAAAATCGGCGCGCAAAAGGCGGTTGTAATCGGTGATAATGAGCTTGAAAGCAACAAAGCTCAGTTAAAAGATATGCTGACCGGAGAGGTCAGGGAAATCGCTCTGGATGCGCTTTTGGAATGTCTTTGAGATTTCAGGTCAGGGAACAGATAGAAAAATAGGAGGAGATTATGGCAGAATCGATGAAAGGGTTGCACCGTACGCATCGGTGTACCGAGGTGAGCAGCGACTGCATTGGCCAGACGGTCACGGTGATGGGATGGGTGCAGAAGAGAAGAAATCTTGGGAGTCTTATTTTTGTTGATCTGAGGGATCGTTCGGGTATTCTTCAGATTGTGTTTGATGAAAATGATGCGGGACATGAGAATTTTGAAAAAGCAGAGCTTCTGAGAAATGAGTTTGTAATCGCGGTAACCGGAGAAGTAACAAGACGGGAGGGTGCGATTAATGAACAGCTTTCTACCGGAGAACTGGAAATCCGAGCCAGAGAGCTTCGCATTTTATCTGAGGCAGAGACTCCTCCGTTTCCCATTGAGCGGAATTTGCAGACAAAAGATGAGCTGAGATTGAAATACCGTTATCTGGATCTTCGGAGACCGGATTTACAGCACAATTTGATGCTTCGGAGCAAGGTGGCGACGGCGGTGCGCACATTTCTGACGGACGAGGGATTTCTGGAGATTGAGACACCGATGCTGATGAAGTCTACGCCGGAGGGGGCGAGAGATTATCTGGTGCCGAGCCGCGTACATCCCGGCAGTTTTTATGCGCTGCCCCAGTCGCCGCAGATTTTTAAACAGCTTCTGATGTGCTCAGGTTATGACCGGTATTTTCAGATTGTACGGTGCTTCCGCGATGAAGATCTGCGGGCAGACCGTCAGCCGGAATTTACGCAGATTGATATGGAGTTATCTTTCGTGGATGTCGAGGATGTCATTGATGTCAATGAACGTCTGTTGGCCAAAATCTTTGGAGAGGTCGGCGTGCATGTTCCGCTTCCGATACCACGGATGACGTATCAGGAAGCAATGGACCGCTATGGATCGGATAAGCCGGACACACGTTTTGGCATGGAGCTTACGGATGTAACTGAGATCGCGAGAAATTGTGAGTTTGGGGTATTTCGCAGCGCGGTTGAGAATGGAGGCACGGTTCGCGGTATAAATGTCAAGGGACAGGGAGCCATGCCGAGAAAGAAGATTGACGCGCTAGTGGAAAAGGCCAAAGAATTTGGCGCAAAGGGACTGGCTTATCTGAGTATTCAGGAAGATCAGAGCGTGAAATCATCGTTTGCAAAGTTTTTGTCTCAGGATGAAATACAGAGTCTGGTGTCTACTATGGGCGGAGCGCCCGGCGATTTGCTGCTGTTTGCCGCCGATCAGAGTCAGATTGTCTGCGAGGTGCTTGGTCATCTTCGCCTGCATTTGGCGGACGCATTGGATCTTGTTAATAAAGAGGATTACCACTTTTTGTGGATTACGGAGTTTCCGCTGCTTGAGTGGTCAGAGGAACAAAATCGTTTTGTGGCGAAACATCATCCGTTTACAATGCCGATGGATGAGGATCTGGATAAACTGGAGAGTGATCCGGGCGCAGTGCGGGCCAAGGCATATGATATTGTGCTCAACGGTACGGAAATCGGCGGAGGCAGCGTGCGAATTTATCAGAATGAGATCCAGGAAAAAATGTTTGAAGTGCTTGGATTTACAAAAGAGCAGGCATATGAGCGCTTTGGGTTTTTGCTCAATGCGTTTAAATATGGGGTTCCCCCTCATGCGGGACTGGCATATGGGTTTGACCGCCTGATTATGCTTATGACCGGGGAGGACAGTATTCGTGATGTCATTGCGTTCCCGAAAGTGAAGGATGCGTCGGATCTCATGTCAGAAGCGCCGGGGACAGTTGACCAGAAACAGTTGGAGGAGCTCGGAATACAAATTATCAGACAGGAGGACAACGAGGATGTATGATTTTGAGGAAATCAGAAAAACAGATCCCGAAATTGCAGAGCTGATTATGGCGGAAGTGGAACGTCAAAACAGGCATATTGAGCTGATTGCGTCAGAAAACTGGGTCAGCAAGGCCGTGATGGCGGCGATGGGTAGCCCTTTGACAAATAAGTATGCCGAGGGGTATCCGGGAAAACGCTATTATGGAGGATGCGAGTGTGTGGATCAGGTAGAGACGCTAGCGATTGAGCGTGCCAAAAAATTATTTGGGTGCGATTATGCCAATGTACAGCCGCATTCCGGCGCTCAGGCCAACATGGCGGTATACTTTGCCGTGTGTCAGCCCGGTGATACGGTAATGGGTATGAATCTCGATCATGGCGGACATCTCACGCACGGAAGTCCGGTTAATATGTCCGGGGCATATTATAATATTGTACCTTATGGAGTGAATGAGGATGGTTTTATTGATTATGACCGTCTGCGCGAAATTGCCCTGGAATGCAGGCCGAAAATGATTATTGCCGGGGCGAGCGCTTATGCGCGCACGATTGATTTTGCGAAGTTTCGCGAGGTTGCCGACGAGGTAGACGCCTGCCTGATGGTGGATATGGCCCATATTGCCGGTCTGGTGGCGGCAGGACTTCATCCGAGTCCGATCGGCATTGCCGACGTTGTGACGACAACGACGCACAAGACGCTGCGCGGGCCCCGTGGCGGAATGATTCTGGCAAATCAGGAAGCTGTGGACAAATATAATTTTAATAAATCGATTTTCCCGGGTATTCAGGGAGGGCCGCTGGAACATGTGATTGCCGCGAAAGCCGTGTGCTTCCAGGAGGCGCTCAGCGATGATTTCAAGGTTTATCAGAAACAAATTATTGATAATGCGCAGGCGCTCTGCAAGGGCTTATTAAACCGCGGCATTCAGATTGTCAGCGGAGGAACGGACAATCACCTGATGCTTGTGGATTTGAGGGAATTGGATGTAACCGGCAAAGAGGCCGAGCATT
The DNA here is from genome assembly GCA_944383325.1 of uncultured Lachnospiraceae bacterium. Lineage (GTDB taxonomy): Bacteria > Bacillota > Clostridia > Lachnospirales > Lachnospiraceae > CALWPC01. The sequence continues at coordinate 100,607 of CALWPC010000027.1, forward strand.
TGCTCGACGAGGCAAATATCACCTGCAATAAAAATACGATACCGAATGATCCGAAGTCTCCGTTTGTCACAAGCGGCATTCGGTTAGGTACTCCCGCGGTAACTTCCAGGGGAATGAAGGAGAGCGATATGGATCAAATTGCAGATGCAATTTCGATGATGCTAAAAGATCCGGACGAAAACAGAGCGCGCGCGATGGCGATTGTCAAGTCTCTGACAGATCGGTACCCGTTGGCATAAGGGATTATGGCGTTAACCGCAGCAGAAGGGAGAGAATGGGATGAGCTATTTAAAAGAAGCGTGGGCTCATACGGCAGAGTCCATTATTAAAAACATGCGTCCCCGAGGGATCGAAGGACACTATTGTGAAACCCGGGAGGAAGCCGTTGCTCTGGTGATGAATATGATGCCCCAGGGATCGGTGATCGGTTGGGGAGGCTCCATGACGCTGCAGGAGAGCGGGTTGATGGAGGCACTGGAGTCGTCAGATTATACATTGCTTGACCGTATGACGGCGAAAACGGATCAGGAGAAACGCCAGATGCATGCGAAGATGGTCATGACCGATTATTATCTGATGAGCGCAAATGCCATTACTCTGGACGGACAGCTGATGAATATTGACGGAAACGGAAACCGCGTTGCCTGTTTGATTCACGGGCCGGAGCATGTGATTGTCCTGGCCGGCATGAATAAAGTAGTGCCGAACGAACAGGCGGCGTACGACCGGATTCGCAATATGGCGTCGCCCGCCAACGCAGTGCGTCTGGGCTTAAATACGCCGTGCGCAAAGCTCGGCGTATGCAAAGATTGTCAGCAGACGGACTGTATGTGCAGTGTCTTTGTCACTACGCGGAGATGTAAACCGGCGGGCAGAATTCAGGTGGTTTTGATTGGCGAAGCGCTTGGTTATTAGGACGTATCTCTTTTAAGTCAAAAATTTTGTGCAAAATAGATAATAATTTGTCGCAAAAGCTCTTGTTTATTGACAAAACATCCCAATAGAGGTATAATTTGAAGAAAGCAAGGGGGTGTTTGCGATGGGATCGTTCACGATACGCAGTATGGAATCCGGAATTTTATTTGATTTGATGACCTCCAATGGAGATGCACTCGGAACATCGGGTTTTTATTGTACAAGAAGTGCATGCATACATGGAACGGAGAGTGTAAAGAAGAGTTCTCAGACAAGAAATATTGAAGATCAGACGGTTTCAGAGTTTACTGCGCTTACATTTCCGAAGTTTGAAATTTATAAAGACGAGGGCGGCGTGTTTGGTTTTCGGCTTCTTTCAAGAAACGGAGAGATGATTTTTTCCGGCGGAGGATATGAGTCGAAGACAAAGTGCCTGGAAGGAATTGAACAAGTGCGTAGAAATGCACCGCTTGCGTCTTTAAACTTTCTGTGTGAAATATAATCCATCCAAGTCATAACATTTTTAACAGTGCCGAAGAGTGATGAGTGTTGATCATGACGTTTCGGCATTGTCTTTGTATTGAACCAAATATAATTCCATGAAAAGATGTGAGGAGAAAGGATGCACAGTGATGAGTGAAGAATGTAATCATGTATGTTCCGAGTGTGAGGCGGACTGTGAAAGCCGCACGCAGCAGCCGGAGAGTTTTTTGGAGAAACCGCATGAGCTGAGTAATGTCAAGCATGTGGTCGGTGTTGTAAGCGGTAAAGGAGGCGTCGGCAAATCGTTGGTTACCGCAATGATGGCAGTCGAGATGAGCCGTCAGGGATACACAGTCGGAATTTTGGATGCGGATATTACCGGTCCGTCCATCCCCAAAATTTTTGGCGTACACACCAGGGCTGCGGGGACGGAGATGGGGATCTATCCGGTGCTTTCCAAAACGGGTATACGCCTGATGTCTCTGAATTTACTGCTGGATTCTGACACGGAGCCAGTCATCTGGCGCGGTCCGATTATTGCCAACGTAGTCAAGCAGTTTTGGTCCGATGTCATGTGGGGGGATATTGATTATCTGTTTGTCGACATGCCGCCGGGAACGGGCGACGTGCCGTTGACGGTGTTCCAGTCTCTTCCGGTGGACGGTATTCTTGTTGTGACGTCGCCGCAGGATCTGGTGTCGATGATTGTCGAAAAGGCGGTTCGGATGGCTGAACAGATGAATATTCCCATTCTCGGAATTGTGGAAAACATGAGCGGATTGATCTGTCCGGACTGCGGAAAGTACATTTCGGTGTTCGGAGAGAGCCATATTGAAGAAATTGCAGGGCAGCACGGAATCAAAGCGGTGGACAGACTGCCGATTGATCCAAAACTGGCAAAGCTGTGTGACGAGGGGCGTCTGGAAGAAAAAGAGACGGACATGCTCTCTGTGTGCAGAGAGGCGTTGGAAAATTTATAGGCAGCGTTTCACATGGACGCCTTTTAATGTTCACAAAGTATTCATATTTGACTGGTATAAAAAACGTATAAGAGTCGTCGGCGGATTCGGTTGCGGACGGTTCAGGACGGAGGAGTGAGTATTATGGATACAGTGAAGGTTTTAGTTGTGGATGATGAAAGCAGAATGCGAAAATTGGTCAAAGATTTTTTAGTCAAAAAAGACTTTGAAGTTTTGGAGGCGTCGAATGGCGAAGAAGCTCTGGATGTCTTTTATGACAATAAAAATATTTCGCTCATTATTCTGGACGTCATGATGCCGAAAATGGACGGTTGGCAGGTGTGCAAGGAGATTCGCTCTTACAGCGACGTGCCGATTATTATGCTGACGGCGAAAGGCGACGAGCGGGACGAGCTTCAGGGCTTTGATTTGGGGGTGGATGAATATATCTCCAAACCGTTTAGCCCGAAGATCTTGGTAGCCCGTGTGGAGGCTATCCTCAGAAGAAGTAATGTGATTGGAGATTCCGTAATTTCAGTGGGCGGCATTGAAATTGATAAAGCGGCTCATCTGGTTAAAATTGACGACAAACCGGTTGAGCTAAGTTTCAAGGAATTTGAATTACTGACTTATTTTGTAGAAAATAAAGGGTTGGCGCTTTCGCGCGAGAAAATTCTGAATAATGTATGGAATTATGACTATTTCGGGGACGCCCGTACGATCGATACACATGTCAAAAAACTTCGCAATAAGATGGGAGATAAAGGAGAGTATATTCATACAATCTGGGGAATGGGATACAAATTTGAGGTACCCGAATGAGAAAATCAATTAAAATTGAGGTTGCGGTTGTATTTTTTGGTATTCTGTTCTTCACCTTTTTTCTCTGTTGGGGAATTAATACGTTTTTTCTCGAAAGATTTTATCTGAGCAATAAGGCGGATACGCTGTATAATGCGTATGCGACTATTAATGAGGCTGGAAATAATAATACGCTCGGTACGGCGGAGTTTTTGCTGAACTTTGAACAATTATGTGAAAACGGCAATCTGTCGATTCTGGTTGCCGATTCCTCTATGCAGATTATCTGTGCGTCCAAAAATGAGACTGAGCAGGAATATCAGCTGCTGTACCGGTATATTTATGGTCTGCAATCCGAATCTGGTCTCGAAGTCATCCTGGATCAGACAGACATGTATACATTGTCCAGGACGCGCGATCCGAGATTTAATTCTGACTATATTCAGCTGATCGGTATTTTTGAAAACGGCAATTTTTTTATTATGCGCTCTGCGATCGCCAGCATTCAGGAAAATGTAGAAGTCTCGAATCGTTTTCTGGCGTATATCGCTACCATTATCATCTTTTTCAGTATTTTTGTAATCTGGTATGTAACCGACCGTATCACGAGGCCGCTTCAGTCGCTCGTCCAAATTTCCGAACAGATGGCGCATCTCAATTTTGACGCCAAATATCCGGTGGAACCGGGAGGAAATGAGATTGACCTGTTGGGAGAGCGCATGAATCAGATGTCTGAGAAACTGGAGCAGACGATCTCTGATCTCAAGACGGCCAACAATGAATTACAAAGTGATATTGAGCAGAAAATTCAGATTGATGAGATGCGGAAAGAGTTTTTGTCAAATGTCTCTCACGAACTGAAAACGCCGTTAGCGCTGATTCAAGGTTATGCGGAAGGACTCAAAGAGTGTATCAATGACGATCAGGAGAGTCGGGAGTTTTACTGTGACGTGATCATTGATGAGTCGATGAAGATGAATCGCATGGTACAAAAGCTGTTGACGCTGAATCAGATTGAATTTGGCAATGATGTGGTTGTTATGGCCCGTTTTAATATTACCGCGCTGATTCAGGGAATTATCCAGTCCACAAGCATTCTTGCGGAACAGAAAGAGGTACAGGTGACATGTAATGTTTCATCGCCGGTTTATGTGTGGGCGGATGAGTTTAAAATCGAAGAAGTCGTCACAAATTTTATGAGCAACGCGCTCAATCATGTGGATTATGAAAAGCGGATTGAAGTGAAAATTGTTCAGAAGACGGATCGGGTGCGTGTTTCGGTGTTTAATACCGGCGATCCGATTCCCGAGGAGGATCTCGACCAGATCTGGGTGAAATTTTATAAGGTTGATAAGGCGCGCACGCGCGAGTATGGCGGCAGCGGTATCGGATTGTCCATTGTAAAGGCGATTATGGACTCGCTGAACCGGGACTGCGGCGTGATTAATTATGATAACGGCGTAGAATTCTGGTTTGAGTTGGATGCAGGAAACGGCTCTGCCAGCAGTCAGGCGGACACCAAAGAAGCGCTCCGATAATTGTGCGGGGATCGGCGGCAAAATGCAAAACGGCGCGGCAACTATGAAAATCCATAGTTGCCGCGCCGTGATTATGTACAGAATGCTCGTCTATGATCGCGCAGCGGTCAAAGTGAAAAGCTTTCGGTGAATGTCTCGTTGATTACAACATATACGGTCTGCTCTTCAGGTTTCACGTAGAGTTGTAAAGATGTGATTTCACTCACTTTATGGCCGCTTTTCGTCCATAATGCCTTGGCACGCTTTACAAGATCTGTTTCCGAAAATTGTCTGTCTGCGTATTCTACGTAAACATTGGCTTTCACACGTATCGCCTCCTTTTTCTTTGATTAAATATAGTTTATTACATATGGATAAAAAATGCAATTTGTTTTTTGATTCTTATTCAATTTGATGCAAAAATATGCTACAATAGACGCAAAACATGTGAAGAATCATGTGAAAATGCGGAGGTAGGAGCGATGATTGCGGTCATTGATTATGATGCAGGCAATTTAAAAAGCGTTAAAAAAGCATTGGAATATCTCGGGGAACCATGTTGCGTCACGCGCAGGAGGCAGGACATTTTGGGAGCGGATAAAGTGATTTTGCCAGGCGTGGGTGCGTTTGGCGACGCGATGGATCATCTTCGAACATTTGGGCTTGACGAGGTGCTGCGGGAGGTGGCGGCGCGGCGTATTCCTCTTCTTGGTATTTGTCTCGGTTTGCAATTATTATTTGAGAGCAGCGAGGAAAGCCCGGGGGTTTCCGGTCTTGGAATTTTAAAGGGCAGAATTTTGCATATTCCAAGGGCGGAAGGGCTGAAGGTTCCTCATATCGGATGGAATTCGCTTCATTTGCAAAATGAGGGAAGGCTGTTTCGTGGGCTGTCGGAGCAGTGTTATGTCTATTTTGTGCATTCGTATTTTTTGCAGGCGGATGAGCCTGAAATTGTCAAGGCGACTTGCGAATATGGGACGCTCATTCATGCGTCGGTGGAACAGGATGAGGTGTTTGCCTGCCAGTTTCATCCGGAGAAGAGCGGTGAGGTCGGACTGACCATTCTGAAAAATTTTGCTGCGCTCTGAATGAGGTGCGGTAAATGCGATAAAAGGGGAGGACGATATGTTTACAAAGCGAATTATTCCCTGCCTTGATGTACATAACGGGCGAGTGGTAAAAGGGGTCAATTTTGTCAATTTGAGAGACGCCGGAGATCCGGTGGAAATTGCGGCCGCATATGATCAGGCCGGTGCAGATGAATTGGTTTTTCTTGACATTACCGCCTCGAGCGATGCGCGCGCAACCGTAGTGGATATGGTGCGCCGGGTGGCGGAAAAGGTGTTTATTCCGTTTACTGTCGGAGGAGGTATTCGGACTGTAGATGATTTTCGGGCGCTGCTGCGGGAGGGAGCCGATAAAATATCCATCAACAGCGCGGCAATCGAGCGGCCGGAGCTGATTTCGGAAGCTGCGGATAAATTTGGCAGTCAATGCGTGGTCGTGGCGATTGATGCGCGGCGCAGGCCCGATCAGTCTGGTTGGAATATTTTTAAAAATGGGGGACGTGTCGATACAGGCATGGATGCGGTGGAATGGGCAAAGCGTGCGTATCATCTCGGAGCCGGAGAAATTTTGCTCACCAGTATGGACTGCGACGGTACAAAGGCCGGATACGATCTTGTGCTGACGCAGGAGATTGCAGAGTCGGTTCCGATTCCGGTTATCGCTTCAGGCGGAGCGGGGACGAAGGAGCATTTTTATGACGTGCTGACGGAAGGAAAGGCTGATGCGGCGCTTGCAGCGTCACTGTTTCACTATAAAGAACTGGAGATTTGTGAGGTGAAACGCTATCTGCAGCAGCGGGGAGTCTCTGTGCGCCTGTAACCTTTCGGAGACATTCGGGGGTATTACTGAACAAAAGAAAAGAAGGGAGTGTGCAAACATGCCGCCAATTACGAATGACTGGGCTGCGGTATTAAAACCGGAGTTTGCAAAACCGTATTATCGATCGCTCTATGAGAAAGTGATGGAGGAGTATAACACCCGGATTGTTTATCCGCCGGCTGAGGAGCTGTTCACCGCTTTTCATCTGACGCCGCTTGGAAAGGTCAAATGCGTGATTTTAGGGCAGGATCCATACCACGAGCCGGGACAGGCGCATGGACTGTGTTTTTCGGTCAAAAAGGGCGTAGCCATTCCGCCGTCGTTAGTAAATATTTATAAAGAACTGCATGACGATCTCGGATGCCGGATACCGGATCACGGATATTTGACGAAATGGGCCGAGCAGGGGGTATTGATGCTCAATACGCTCCTTACGGTGCGCGCTCATCAGGCGTTTTCCCACAAGGACATCGGTTGGGAAACATTTACGGATGCAGCGATCCGGGCCGTAAACGGACAGGATCGGCCTATTGTTTTTTTGTTGTGGGGTGCGCCCGCGCAGAAAAAGGCTGCGCTTCTTGACAATCCAAAGCATTTGGTGCTGAAGGCTCCGCACCCGAGTCCGCTGTCTGCATACCGGGGGTTTTTCGGCTGCAGGCATTTTAGTCAGGCAAATCAATTTCTGACAGAGCACGGGGAGATGCCGATCGACTGGCAGATTGAGTGAGAAACAGGGCACTGTTGTTTGTGAAAAAAGAAAACGGCGTACCGGATTGCATTGATTACAATCCGGTACGCCGTTTTATTGTAGTATAACGCGCATAGATGCAAAAGTTTTAGTTGTCGCCGTAAAGAGTAACGAGCTTGTTCAGATACTCGTAACGCTCTTTTGCAAATTCCTCAGATTTGCTAAAGAGTGCAGCAGCGCGCTCAGGATTCATCCGTGCAAGCGCATTGTAGCGCACTTCGCCGTTGAGGAATTCCTGATAATCTCCGGTCGGAGCTTTGCTGTCGAGCGTGAAGGCCGGCTTGCCCTCAGCTTTGAGCGCCGGATTGAACCGGAACATATGCCAATATCCGGCCTGTACCGCGTTCTTTTCTTCGGTCTGTGCCTTTGACATACCAACCTTGATGCCGTGATTGATACAAGGAGCGTATGCAATAATCAGCGACGGTCCCGGATACGCCTCTGCCTCGGAGATGGCCTTAATGGTCTGATTATAATCAGCGCCCATTGCAATTTGTGCAACATATACGTAGCCATAGCTCATTGCGATGGAAGCGAGATCTTTCTTTTTCACTTCCTTGCCGGCTGCGGCAAACTGTGCGGTTGCTCCGACAGGCGTCGCCTTGGAAGACTGACCGCCGGTGTTGGAATATACCTCGGTATCAAATACCATGACATTAATATCCTGACCGCTAGCGAGGACGTGGTCAACGCCGCCGAAGCCGATGTCATATGCCCAACCGTCGCCGCCGAAGATCCACTGTGATTTCTTTGCCAGATAATCTTTGTCTTTTAAGATCGCTGCAGCGCGGTCGCAGTCGCATGCCTCAAGTGCGGCAACCAGTTTATCGGTAGCAGCGCCGTTTGTAGCGCCGCAGTTGAATGTCTCTAAGTATTCTTCAGCGGCAGCCTTGACATCTTCTTTTTCTGCATTTGCAGCAAGATCTTCTACTTTTGTCTTGAGGCTTGCGCGGAGTGCATTCTGTGCAAGCAGCATGCCGTAACCAAATTCTGCAGCGTCCTCAAACAGTGAATTGGACCATGCGGGGCCTTTGCCCTCCGGAGTCATTGTATACGGTGTGGACGGTGAAGAGTTGCCCCAGATCGAGGAACAACCGGTTGCGTTGGCAATGTACATGCGGTCGCCGAATAACTGTGTGATCAGCTTTGCATACGGGGTCTCACCGCAGCCTGCACATGCGCCGGAGAACTCAAGGAGCGGCTGTTTGAACTGGCTTCCCTTGACGGTGTTTGCCTTAAATTTCTCAAGCACATCCTCCTTCTTCGGAAGAGTGCGTCCATAATCGAAAGTTTTCTGCTGCGCAATGTTTTCCTCAAACGGCTTCATCGTCAGCGCTTTCTCGCCCTTCTTGCCCGGGCATACGTTCGCACAGGAACCGCATCCCGTACAGTCGAGAGAGGAAATGCTGATCGCAAATTTATACTGAGGCATTCCGGTCATCGGAAGTACGCTCGTTCCCTCGGGAGCATTCGAAGCCTCCTCGTCAGTCATTACAACCGGACGGATAACTGCATGCGGGCATACGTAAGAACAGAAGTTACACTGAATACAGTTGTCGCTGTTCCAAACCGGGACATTCACTGCAATACCGCGTTTTTCATAAGCGGATGATCCGGACGGCGTCGTACCGTCCACATAGTCTGTGAAAGCGGATACCGGAAGAGAATTACCCTCCTGGGCGTTAATTTTGCACTGGATATTGTTGACAAAATCAACGACATCTTTGCGTCCGTCGGATGCAGTTGTATAGGAAAGGCCGTCGTCGGATGCGTTTTTCCAGTGTTCCGGCACGTTGATCTCGACAACCTGTTTTGCGCCTTCTTCGATCGCTGCCCAGTTTTTCTGCACAACGTCGTCGCCCTTGCGTCCGTAAGTAGCCTTTGCGGCTGCTTTCATCAGTTCAATCGCATGTTCCTCCGGAATAATAGCGGCAAGTTTGAAAAAGGCGGACTGCAGAATCGTGTTGATACGGGTAGGTCCCATGCCTGTCTCAATACCGATTTTTACACCGTCAATGACATAGAATTTAATATTGTGGTTGGCAATATAGCTCTTTACCTGTCCGGGAAGATGCTTCTCAATGCCTTCCATATCCCACGGACAGTTCAGCAGGAATGTGCCTCCGTCCACAAGCTCCTGAACCATATTGTATTTCGTCACATAAGAAGGATTGTGACAGGCAACAAAGTTGGCCTGATGGATCAGATAAGTCGATTTGATCGGTTTCTTTCCGAAGCGCAGGTGTGACATCGTGACGCCGCCGGATTTCTTCGAGTCATAATCAAAATATGCCTGCGCGTACATGTCGGTGTTATCACCGATAATTTTAATGGAGTTTTTGTTTGCGCCGACCGTGCCGTCCGCGCCGAGACCCCAGAATTTGCAGTTGATGGTTCCTTCCGGTGTCGTTACCGGATTTTCCGTTACGTCCAGTGACAGATTGGTCACGTCATCGACAATGCCGATTGTAAACAATTTCTTTTCGGTATTGTTGTACACGGCAACGATCTGTCCGGGCGTCGTGTCTTTGGAACCAAGTCCGTAACGGCCGGAGAATACCGGCGTCGTCTCGAAGCGGGAGCCTTTCAGCGCTGCTACAACGTCAAGGTAGAGCGGCTCGCCCATAGCGCCGGGCTCTTTTGTCCGGTCGAGAACAGAAATCTGTTTTACGGTCTCAGGAATTGCCTCAATGAGCGCTTCTGCACAGAACGGGCGGTAAAGGCGGACTTTGACAACGCCGACCTTTGCGCCTTTTGCATTGAGGTAATCAATCGTCTCGGTGATGGTGTCGCAGACAGAACCCATGGCAATAATGATATGTTCTGCATCGGCAGCTCCATAATAATTAAACAGCTTATAATCTGTTCCGATTTTTGCATTTACCTTGTCCATATATTCCTGGACAATTGCGGGCATCGCGTCATAGTACGGGTTGCATGCCTCGCGCGCCTGGAAAAAGATGTCCGGGTTTTGTGCGGAACCGCGTTCTACCGGGTGGTTCGGATTGAGCGCGTGACGGCGGAACTCGTCAATGGCGTCCATATCCACCATATCTTTTAAGTCGTCATAATCCCAGGTTTCAATTTTCTGAATTTCATGTGATGTACGGAATCCGTCAAAGAAGTTGATAAACGGAATTTTGCCCTTGATAGCGGCGCAGTGAGCAACCGGCGTCAAGTCCATAACCTCCTGTACGCTTGATTCGCAGAGCATAGCGGCTCCGGTCTGACGACAGGCATAAATATCAGAATGGTCACCGAAAATGGAGAGAGCGTGGCTTGCAAGCGCACGTGCGGATACGTTGAATACGCCCGGAAGCTGTTCGCCGGCGATTTTATACAAGTTCGGAATCATCAGCAGAAGTCCCTGGGAAGCAGTATAAGTAGTTGTAAGCGCACCTGCAGCGAGCGAGCCGTGTACGGTTCCTGCTGCGCCGGCTTCTGACTGCATTTCAGTTACCTGAACGGTCTGTCCGAAAATGTTGGTGCGACCCTGTGTCGCCCATTCATCCGTAGCCTCCGCCATAACAGATGAAGGAGTGATGGGATAGATGGCAGCCACATCCGTATACGCATAGGAGACATGCGCAGCGGCGTGATTGCCGTCCATGGTCTTCATTTTTCTTGCCATGTTTTGTGTCCTCCTTGAACATTAATAGAATAGTAAATTAACAGGATTTTTATGAAAAAATCCCCTTGTTTCTATAATAAGATTTTGCAGGAAAAAGGTCAAGTGAAATGACAGAAAAAACCAGAAAAGTGCTGTTTTATAAGAGAAAAAAAGCGATGTATTTTTTTGGAGCGCCGGCATAATTTTATAAAATGTTACCAAAATATTAAAAAAATAATAACAATAGTTGAAATGATTTATCATATATAGTATAATGATTAAAATTCTGGCAATTTGACAGGAATATACAGGAAAAAACAAAGGCAAAAAGCAGGGAGTAGGTTATGGCTGGTAAGAAATACAAAATGCCCCGGCGAAGTGAGTTTCGCTCTCAGAGCGCCTATGAGCGGGCAAGAGCAGCGCGTATCCGTCAGATCCGGAAAAAACGGCGGAGACTGCGCGCACTGGTAAAGTCTGCGATTATTGCGGTGATGGTTCTGGTAGCCGGCGCTTTGTGTATGGGTCTTTTTTTTGGTGTGACAAAATTGTTTTCCGCGCTTGGCTTCGGAGGCAAAAGCGTCCGGGAGTCTATTTTAGCAGAGCGCTATGAAGTGATGCCGGATCTTAGCACAGTCACGGTCAACGATTCGTCAGAGGAGGATACGCCTTTTCTTGATGTGACGGTATGTATTGATCCTGGGCACGGCGGAATGGATCCAGGGACGAGCAATACAGAAAAGACGCGGACGGAAAAAGAGGACGCATTGGATCTTGGGCTTTCTTTAAAAGAGCAGCTTGAAGACGCGGGAGTCACCGTTGTGATGACGCGCGACGACGATTCGTTCCCATCGCTCTCGGATCGGACGGAATTTGCCAATTCAAGCGGAGCGGATTATTACATTTCGATTCACCGCAATGCGGTGGAGAACTCGCCGGATTCACAGGGCGTTGAAATTTACACGAAAGTGGGCAGCGAGGAATCTCTGTTGCTCGGAAATAAAATTATGGATAAGCTCAAAGAGGTTGGTATCTCGTCTGACCGAGGCGTCAAACCGGGATCAAAGACGAGCGAGACGTCCGATTTTCAGGTAAACCGCGACACTCAAATGCCGAGCTGTCTTCTGGAACTGGGATTTATGACGAATGCAGAGGATAATCAGTTGTATGATGAGCACCTGGACGACTATGCCAAGGCGATTAAAGATGCGGTTGTTGCCATGGTCGTGCCGGAGGCGGACAGTCCGAGCGAACCTCTCGGCGCCCAGCTGACAAATGCAAAGATTATGGATGTGGATACGCTTGATAATTCGGTCAAGGTCTGGGGACCGGGCGCTGAGGTCAATGAGAACAATGTGCCGACCGGAGTAGTCAGCGCGCAGGAAGAGTACGGCTCATTCCAGACGCTGTTTTATAAAGGAAATGCGGGTAAAGAAATTTTCCTGACATTTGATGTCGGCTATGAGGCGGGGTATACAGAACAGCTTCTGGATACGCTGAAAAGTAACGACGTCCATGCGGTCTTTTTCATCACGCTTCCCTTTGCGCAGAGCAGTCCGGATCTTGTGCAGCGCATGATTGACGAGGGACATATTGTGGGCAATCACAGCGCCACATATCCCGAGGAGGGCTTGACTGCGTTAAGCGTGGATGAGCAAAAAGAAGAGATTGAGAAACTGCACGAATATATGCTGGAAACATTTAACTACCAGATGACGCTGTTTCGTTTTCCGAACGGACGGTTTAGCGAACAGTCGCTTGCGGTAGTCAATAATCTGAATTATGCGAGTGTGTTCTGGAGTTTTGCTTACGGCGATTATGATCAGAATCATCAGCCGGATGCGACCGAAGCGGTCAATGTTATGACCGATTGCCTGCACAGTGGGGCGATTTATCTGTTGTCTGCCAATTCTCAGACAAATGCCAATGTTCTGAATGAATTTATTGATCAGGTCAAGACCGACGGCTTTGTCTTTTCAAAACTCAGTGTGGCTTCGAATGAATCCGTTCAGGATGAATAAAAAAAGGCTGCAAAATCATCTATGCGATGGTTTTGCAGTCCTTTTTTTACAGTCTGCTTTTTAGGATTCCTGTTCGTTGCGCTTGGCATCGAGCATTGCGCGCGCCTTCATAGAGAGGCCGAACAGATTGATAAAGCCTTCTGCGTCGTGATGGTCATATAAATCGCCGGTTGTAAAGCTTGCCAGTGATTCGCTGTAAAGTGAGTACGGCGATGTGGTTCCTGCCTTGATAATGTTTCCTTTATACAGTTTGAATTTCACCTCGCCTGTCACCCGCTGCTGTGTGGACTCTACAAATGCCTGCAGCGCTTCCCGCAGCGGCGTGAACCACTTGCCCTCATACACAAGATTGGCAAATTCATTAGCGACAATCTTTTTAAAAGAAAGCGTCTGGCGGTCCAGAATCAGTTCCTCGAGCTGTGTGTGCGCTTCCATCAGGATCGTACCTCCCGGAGTTTCATATACGCCGCGGGATTTCATGCCGACAACACGGTTTTCCACGATGTCGATGATTCCAATGCCGTGCTTTCCGCCGAGACGGTTCAGCTCGCGGATGATGTCGGATGCTTTCATGTGTTTTCCATTGACGGAAGTCGGCACGCCTTTTTCAAAGGTCATGGTCACATATTCGCCTTCTTCCGGAGCTTTTTCAGGAGAAACACCGAGGACGAGCAGATGGTCGTAGTTCGGCTCGTTAGCGGGATCCTCAAGCTCCAAACCTTCATGGCTGATATGCCAGAGGTTGCGGTCGCGGCTGTAGCTGTTGTCCGCCGAAAACGGGAGATCAATTCCGTGTGCCCGGCAGTATGCAATTTCATCTTCACGAGACTGCATGTTCCATGTTTCGTTGCACCGCCATGGCGCAATAATTTTCAGATCGGGCGCGAGCGCTTTGATCGTCAGCTCAAAGCGTACCTGATCGTTGCCTTTTCCGGTTGCTCCGTGGCAGATGGCGACTGCACCCTCTTTGCGTGCAATTTCTACAAGACGCTTTGCGATAATGGGTCTTGCAAATGAAGTGCCGAGAAGATATTTATTTTCATAAACGGCGTTTGCCTGCACGGTGGGGATGACATAATCGTCTACAAATTCGTCCACCAGATCTTCAATATACAATTTAGAAGCACCGGAGAGAGCAGCGCGCTCCTCAAGTCCTTCAAGTTCGCTTTCCTGCCCGACGTCCGCGCAGACACAGATGACATCATAATCATAGTTTTCTTTCAGCCAAGGGATAATGGCTGTGGTGTCCAGTCCGCCGGAATAGGCGAGAATTACTTTGTCTTTCATAATAAAATGGCCTCCTTTAGTATTGACCTGCAGAAGCAAGTAATTGAGTATTCAATCTTATGTATTTCTGCATAGCTAATCCAAATATACATCATGCATGCATGGATTTCAAGTATAAATTGCAAATGAAGCATTTTTTCTTGCATAATATTCAAAATAGATGTATAATTATTCAAATCAAAAAGACTGTGCTGCTTCCGGGAAAGAAGGGGAGGCAAAAAAATCCGGGAATGCTTTACTTGATGCCAAAAATGTTATATTATAAAAGAATTCCTGTGATCAAATGATCGGGCAGAAATTTGGAAAGGAAGTTATTACTTATGATTAAAGTTGGAATTATCGGCGCCACCGGTTACGCCGGGGGCGAGTTAGTGCGTATTTTATCTGGACATCCGCATGCAGAAGTGGTTTGGTACGGATCCAGAAGTTATATTGATCAGTCGTATGCGGACGTGTATCGCAATATGTTTCAGCTTGTGGATGCAAAATGTATGGATGATAATATGGAAGAGCTTGCCAATCAGGTGGATGTCATTTTTACAGCGACGCCTCAGGGATTGTGCGCTTCGCTGATCAATGAACAAATATTATCTAAGTGCAAGGTTGTTGATTTAAGCGCAGACTTCCGAATCAAGGATGTCCATGTATATGAGCAGTGGTATCATCTGCATCATCCGAGCGCTCAGTATCTGAAAGAAGCGGTCTATGGTCTTTGCGAGGTAAACCGCGATCAAATCCGTAAGGCTCGTTTAGTGGCAAATCCCGGATGCTATCCGACTTGCTCGTTTTTGTCCATATATCCGTTGGCGCGGAAAGGATATATTGACATGAATACCGTTATTATTGATGCGAAATCCGGTGTAAGCGGCGCGGGCCGCGGAGCAAAAGTAGCTAATTTGTATTGCGAGGTCAATGAGAATATGAAAGCGTATGGCGTATCTACCCACCGTCATACGCCTGAGATTGAAGAGCAGCTTACCCTGGCGTCAGGGGTCAATACGGTCATAAATTTCACGCCGCATTTGGCGCCGATGAACCGGGGGATTTTGGTCACCGCATATGCGTCGCTCACAAGAGAGGTGGGTGAAAAGGAACTGCGGGAAGCGTATGAGCATGTTTACCGCAATGAATATTTTGTGCGTGTGCTGCCACAGGGCTGCTGTCCGGAGACGAGATGGGTGGAAGGAAGCAATTTTGTGGATGTCAATGTGCAGTTGGATCTGCGTACAAAGCGTGTGATCATGATGGGCGCGATGGACAATCTGGTAAAGGGGGCTGCCGGTCAGGCCGTACAGAACATGAATTTAATGTTTGGTTTTTCAGAGAGAGAAGGACTGGGCATGGCGCCATTGTTTCCGTGATGGGTGTGAGAGCAGCGGGCGGTTGTAACAGAGAGGACAAGACAGTTGAAAATCAGAAGTATGTGTGCGCAGGATTATGATGGAGTTTATGCGTTATGGCTTCGAATTAAAGGGTTTGCAATCCGAAGTATTGATGATTCTGAAAATAATATTACGCGTTTTTTGGAACGCAATCCGGGGATGAGCCATGTGGCGCTAGAGGATGGAAAAGTAGTCGGCGCAATTTTGTGCGGACATGACGGCCGGGTCGGTTGCCTGTATCATGTGTGTGTTGATCCGCAGTACCGCAAGCGCGGTATTGGGACAGCACTTACAGCGGCGACGTCGGAGGCTTTGAAAAGAGAGGGGATCAACAAAGTACAGCTTGTCGCTTTTTCGTCAAATATGACCGGAAATGCATTTTGGAAAAAACTCGGATGGACGATGCGCCGAGATATTAATTCTTATGAAATGAGTTTAAATGATCAAAATACGATCAGTATTGTCGAATAGGAGGATCGGAGAGATGAAACAGATACAAGGCGGCGTGACAGCGGCAAAAGGCTTTTTTGCCTCCGCGGCAGAAGCGAATTTGAAATATGAGAACAGAACGGATATGGCGCTTGTCTTTTCCGAAGTTCCGGCAGTATCGGCAGGCACCTTTACGACAAATGCGGTCAAAGCGGCGCCGGTTCGGTGGGATCAGCAGTTGATCAGGGAAAACCGGACAGCGCGGGCGGTTGTGCTAAACAGCGGGATTGCAAATGCCTGCACCGGAAAAGAGGGCGAACAGTGCAATCTTGAGATGGCACAGGCGGTGGCAGACGCGCTTTCTCTTTCCGAGAAGGAGGTGCTCACCGCGTCGACCGGTGTGATCGGGCCGCAGCTTCCGATGGATCGTGTGCGTCAGGGAGTCGGTCAGTTAAAAGAGCGTCTAAGCAGCGGACTGCAGGCGGGAAGCGACGCCGCAGAGGCTATTATGACTACGGATACGTACCGAAAAGAGTTTGCGGTATGTCTTGAGATCGACGGAAAGACAGTGACGATCGGCGGGATGGCAAAAGGCTCCGGTATGATTCATCCGAACATGGCGACAATGCTGTCGGTTATTACAACAGATGCGGCTGTTTCTAAGACGTTGCTGCAGCGGGCGATTTCGCATGCGGTGACCGAAAGCTTTAATCAAATTTCGGTTGACCGGGATACATCCACGAATGATACGGTCATTGTACTGGCAAACGGGGAAGCTAAAAATGAGCAAATAACCGGAGACGGAGAGAGTTATCATGCGTTTTGTGAAGCGCTTAAGTATGTGTGCATCTCTCTCGCCCGAAAACTGGCGGCAGACGGAGAAGGCGCTACCAAACTTCTGACCGTGGAAGTACGTCATGTTCCGGAAAAGGAGCAGGCGAGGGCGCTTGCAAAATCAGTAATCAGTTCGAATTTGGTCAAAACCGCAGTGTTTGGCGGCGATGTGAACTGGGGACGGATTTTGTGCGCGATGGGATATAGCGGAGTGGTGTTTGACCCGGAGCGCGTGAGCCTGTATATTGAGAGCGAATTAGGCGCGCTGCAGATTGTCAGGGACGGCGCGGCTACAGATTACAGTGAGGAAAAAGCTGCGGAGATTTTTTCGGCCAAAGAAATCACCTGTATTGCGGATTTGAATGCGGGAACGGAACAGGCGGTCGCGTGGGGATGCGATCTGACCTATGAGTATGTGAAAATTAACGGAGACTACCGTTCATAGCACAAAACAGGCCGGGAAGAGCAAACAGAAATACGGGAAAGGAAGTAAGAACACAGATGGGTATGGAATTATGGCAGGAAAAAGCGCAGGTTCTTATTGAGGCGCTGCCTTATATTCAGCGGTTTAACGGCAAAATTATTGTAGTCAAATACGGCGGGAGCGCGATGATTGACCGGCAGCTGCAGCAGTCGGTGATCACGGATGTGGCGCTTCTCAAATTGGTCGGTTTTCGTCCGATCATTGTGCATGGCGGTGGAAAAGAGATCAGCCGATGGGTAAAAAAAATCGGGATGGAACCGCGGTTTATCAATGGGCTGCGCGTGACCGATGAGCCGACGATTGAGATTGCGGAGATGGTACTTAATAAAGTAAATAAAGGTCTGGTCCAAATGATGGAGAGTCTCGGCGTCAAGGCGGTCGGCATCAGCGGAAAAGACGGCGATACGCTTCGCGTGGAAAAGAAATTATCGGATGGCCGGGATATTGGTTATGTCGGGGAGGTTAAGGCTTTAAATCCGGACTTGCTTTTGACGTTGATGGACAATGATTTTATTCCGGTGATTTGTCCGATCGGAATGGACGATCAGTTTCAGAGCTATAATATCAATGCGGATGACGCGGCATGCGCGATTGCCCGCGCCGTGGGAGCGGAAAAACTGGCGTTTTTGACTGATATTGAGGGCGTATACCGAGATCCGCTGCGTCCGGAAACGCTGATTTCCGAGCTGACGGTGGATGAGGCAAAAGAGTTTTTAGGCACAGGCCATGTGGGAGGCGGAATGCTTCCCAAGCTTCAAAATTGTATTGAGGCTATCGAGGCAGGGGTTTCGCGCGTACATATTTTGGACGGCAGAATTGAACATTGTCTTTTGCTTGAATTTTTTACAAACAAAGGAATCGGAACAGCAATTTTAAGCAATACGGAAAGCAGGTATTACCATGAAGAAGACTGAGATTATCGGACAGGCTGAACAGGTGTTCGTGCATACATATAATCGGTATCCGATTGTGTTGGATCACGGCGAGGGAGTATATCTTTACGATACAGATGGAAAACGGTACTTGGATTTTGCCGCGGGCATCGCCGTGATGGCGTTGGGCTACGGCGTGAAAGAGTATAATGATGCGCTGAAATCCCAGATTGACCGGTTGATCCACACTTCAAATTACTATTACAGCGAACCTGCGATGACGGCGGGAAGAAAACTGGCAGCGGCTAGCAAAATGGACCGGGTATTTTTTACAAACAGCGGAACAGAAGCGATAGAGGGCGCGATTAAGGCCGCAAAAAAGTATGCATATACCAGACACGGGCATGCAGATTTTGAGATTATTGCAATGGAACATTCCTTTCATGGCAGAAGCATCGGGGCGCTGTCCGTGACGGGCAATGAACATTACCGCGAGGCGTTTCTTCCTCTGATGGACGGCGTGCGTTTTGCCAGACTGAATGACTTTGAAAGTGTTTTACAGTCGGTGTCAGAGAAAACCTGCGCCATTATTTTGGAACCGATTCAGGGGGAAGGCGGAATTTATCCGGCTTGTCCGGAATTTTTGCGGCAGGTGAGAGCGCTCTGTGATGAGCGGGATCTGGTGCTGATTTTTGATGAGATACAGTGCGGTATGGGGCGGACTGGAACGATGTTTGCATGGCAGCAGTATGGCGTCAGGCCGGATGTGCTAGCGATGGCCAAAGCAATCGGCGGGGGCGTTCCGGTCGGAGCGTTCGCTGTGACGGAACGGATTGCAAAGCAGTCGCTTGCGCCGGGTGATCACGGAACGACGTATGGAGGAAATCCGTTCGTATGCGCTGCGGTCAGCACGGTGTTAGATTTATTTGAACGAATGGATGTCTTGGCCAATGTCAGCCGGGTGGGAGATTACCTGAGCGAAAAGCTTGATGAACTGTGCGCTAGCGACGGCCGGATTCAAGAGCGCCGGGGGATTGGCCTGATGCAGGGGCTGCAGTTTGAATGTCCGGTCGGCGAAATCATTCAGGATTGTCAGAATCGGGGGTTGATTTTGATTAATGCGGGCGCCAATGTGATACGGTTTGTACCTCCGCTTGTCATTACCGAACAGCATGTGGACGAAATGATCGAAATCCTGAAAGAGTCTCTGCGCCAAAAATCCTAAAAAATTCCCGGCAAAAATTCAAAATCCTATTGTAATAGGTTTTAAAATTCGTTAATATAGGATTGTACTTGTTGGTCGGATCTGGTGTCCGATATTTGCTGTATAGTGATTGTCAGCTCGTAAATACAGGCAATGAAGTTACACCAGAGAGTATGGAAATGGATTTATCTGCCCATTTTGACGGCGGCGTTTGGCTCCTGTCTCGCCTGCGGCAGCAGCCGGAGGCAGCTTATGAGCGTGCAGTCTGCCCAGACAACATCGCCCGCTTTGGACGATTTGCCCGGGGAAATCAACGAGACAGAACTGGCCAGCGGCGCCGTATCTGCTGCGCCTTCGGAGGAACTTGGCATTTATGTGCATATATGCGGCGCGGTCAATCAGCCTGGCGTTTATTGTCTTTCTGGAAACGCGCGCGTGTTTGAACTTGTTGAGTCTGCCGGAGGGTTTACGGAGGATGCGGCACAGTGGTGCGTCAATATGGCGTCGAAGCTGTCGGACGGCGAGCAGTTGATTGTTCCGACAAAGGAACAGGCGGAAAGCGGGGAATGGACAGTTGGCACCCAGGGGACGCCTGGCGGCGGTACGGAGGAACCGGAAGGGGCACGGATTGATCTCAACACCGCAAGTAAAGAGCAGCTGATGACGCTGCCGGGTATTGGGGAGAGCAAAGCGGAGGCGATTCTTTCCTACCGTGAAACAAAAGGCGGCTTTGCTTCCATTGAAGAACTCAAAAACGTAGATGGCATAAAGGACGGAACATTTTCGAAATTAAAAGATTTTATTACTGTCCGTTAGGAGGGCATATGGCACAGAAAGTTTTGGTAGTGGATGATGAAAAACTGATTGTAAAGGGAATCCGTTTTAGCCTGGAGCAGGACGGGTTCGAGGTGGACTCTGCTTACGACGGAGAGGAAGCG
Organism: uncultured Lachnospiraceae bacterium; assembly: GCA_944383325.1. Lineage (GTDB taxonomy): Bacteria > Bacillota > Clostridia > Lachnospirales > Lachnospiraceae > CALWPC01. The sequence goes on from CALWPC010000027.1 coordinate 120,975, forward strand.
CTTGAAATGGCGCGGGCGAACGATTATGATATTATTCTTCTTGACGTGATGCTGCCGAAACTGGATGGTTTCGAGGTGTGCCAACAGATTCGGGAGTTTTCTTCGGTTCCGATTATTATGCTGACGGCCAAAGGCGACGATATGGATAAAATTCTTGGTCTGGAGTATGGAGCGGATGATTACGTGACAAAGCCGTTTAATATTTTGGAAGTGAAAGCGCGGCTAAAGGCGATCATGCGCCGCGCAAGGCAAAAAGACGTTCAGCCGAAAACGGCAAAGGTCATTGAGGCCGGAGATCTGAAGATGGATTGTGAGAGCCGGCGCGTGTATATTGCCGGAAAAGAAATTAATTTGACGGTGAAGGAGTTTGATGTGTTAGAGCTCCTCGCATTTAATCCCAATAAGGTATACAGCAGAGAAAGTCTGCTTAATCTTGTCTGGGGATATGAGTATCCGGGTGATGTGCGCACTGTGGATGTGCATATCCGTCGGCTGAGAGAAAAAATTGAGGCGAATCCGAGCGAGCCTCAGTATGTTCACACGAAATGGGGCGTTGGTTATTATTTCCAAAATTAAAGATACACTGCTGTATTTTCGAAGTCTGAAATTCTATCTCTTCCTGCTAGTTGTCATTGTGGGGATTGTTCCCTGTCTGTTTCTGCAGTTTGGCATTCTGGGCAACTTTGAAGAGCGGTCGGTGTCCGTGCTTGCAATGGATGTGCGGACACAGACGGAGATCGTTGCCAATCGCATCAGCAACTCCGATTATCTGGACAATCCGTCCTCGGAGGTGATCAGCGCACAGCTTTCCCAGTTATCAAATATATATGGAGGACGTATTCTTGTTGTCAACAGCCGTTTTGAAATTGTACAGGATACGTATGCGATGAGTATTGGCAAGATGATGGTATCCGAAGAAGTCATCCGCGGATTTCATGGAGAAGAGGATACTCATCTTGATTCGAAAAACGGGTATCTGGAGATCACCGTGCCCATACGGAATGAAGATGCATCCAAGGTTGTCGGCGTGATGGTGATCAGCGCTTCAACCGCGACGATTTCCGACAGTCTGGATTTGTTGAAACAAAAGACATTTGTATTGCAGATTGTCATTGTTATTTTAATTATTGTACTGGCATTGGTTCTCAGCATCGCGCTAGTGCGGCCTCTTGAAATTCTCACAAAGAAGCTTCGGGAACGCTTTGACGGATATGGTGAAGAACAGATTCATGTCAATACGTACCGTGAAACGAGAGAAATTTCCGAGGAAATTAACGCGATGATTGACCGGATGCAGGTGTTGGACGATTCCAGACAGGAATTTGTCTCCAATGTGTCACATGAGCTTAAAACTCCGATTACGTCGATGAAAGTACTGGCGGATTCGCTGCTGATGATGGACAATGTCCCCATTGAAATGTATCAGGAATTTATGGAGGATATTACCGAAGAAATTGACCGCGAGAGTAAAATTATCGACGATCTGCTGTCCATGGTTAAGCTCGACAAGACGGGCGCGGTACTGAATATTGCGCAGATTAATATCAATGAGCTTCTGGAATTGCTGATGAAGCGCCTTGGTCCGATCGCACAGAAGCGGGGAATTGAACTCGTTCTGGTGTGTGAGCGCCAGGTGATTGCGGATGCAGACGAGGTGAAGCTGACATTGGCGCTTTCTAATTTTATAGAAAATGCAATTAAATATAATCGTGATAATGGTTGGGTGCATGTGAAGTTAGATGCGGATCACAAACAGTTTACGGTTATTGTAGAGGATTGCGGTATTGGAATACCAAGGGAAGATCAGGCGTATATTTTTGAGAGATTTTACCGGGTGGATAAGTCGCATTCCCGGGAAATCGGGGGCACCGGGCTTGGCCTTTCCATTGCGAGAAGTACGGTGCTGCTGCATAAGGGTGCGGTCGAGGTGGAGAGTGAACCGGATGTCGGGACGAAATTTACGATCCGTATACCGCTGACTTATATCCCGAATTAACGGTGTAGTGAGGTGATCAGTCTTGAAAAAGTCGGCGATCAGCGTTTTGATGTTCTGTTGTATGGCGCTGTTTCTTTTCGGATGCGCTGCCGGTGACGGGGAGAGACAGCCGAATGGGTATCAGATTTATTATACGAACTCTGAAGGGACCGGACTTGTTTCTTTTACGTATTCCATTGAGAATCAGGTGACGGAAGAATTGGTAAATGAATTGCTGAATCTGCTTGGCAACGCTCCGGATGAGCCGGATTATATTTGTGCGAAGCCGGACGGAGTGACCGTGACAGGGGTACAGATGTCGGATGATACATTGTTGGTTTACTTTGATGAAGCGTACACCCAGATGAATCCGACGCAGGAAATTTTGTGCAGAGCGGCATATGTGCGCACGCTTACACAGGCGCCAGGAGTGGATTCAGTAGAATTTTATGTCGGCGACAATCCGTTGAAAGATTCCGCAGGCGAGGAAGTCGGCCGCATGAAGAGCGAGGATTTTATTGAAAATACAAGTGATGAGATTAACGCCTACCAGAGCGGACAGGTAACATTGTATTTTGCATCAAAAGATGGAAAATCGCTTGTTGAGGTCGGGGCCAATGTGATTTTGAGCGCCAATAGTTCGACAGAAAAACTGATTGTAGAAAAACTGTTGGCGGGGCCGGACAGCAATATGCACGGCGTCAATGCGACGATTCCTTCCAACACAAAGCTTCTGGGCGTGTATACAGATGAGAGGATTTGTTATGTGAATTTGAGTGAGGACTTTCTTGTGCCTATGCCTGAAGTCAGTGAAAAGGTAACGCTGTATTCAATTGTAAATTCTCTCTGCGCACTTCCAACGGTGGACAAAGTGCAAATTTCAGTTAACGGTGAAGTAAATAAAAGTCTGACGGATTCCCTGACATTAGAAACGCCTTTCGAAGAAGATCAAAGTCTGATTTCTGAATGATTTGTGAGAGGAGGCGCTTGTATAAGGGAACTTGTTAGAGCATTTCAAAAACGAAAGGCGTTTAAGTGGCTGTTGTTTACAGTGTTGGCGATCCTGTGCGTTCGTTATATGTCAGATCAAATGTTTCAGGGTGAATATGACTGGGGCTTGTTGCTGAGAGAAAACGGACAGACGCCGGCTGTTTCGGTCAGCGGCACGGTAGATGAGGTTCGGAAGACGGATTATGGAGCGGTCTGTACGGTCGGAAGATTGAATGGACGCCGATTTTCCGTGCGCCTGCTGTTATATCTGCCGAGCGCGGAGCACATTGAGGCCGGAGATATAGTCGAAATATCCGGCGTCATCCGTTCGTTTGCAAAGCCTGCAAATGACGGAGAATGGAATGCGGCTGCGTATTACCGGTCGATGAATGTGGCGGGGTATATGGATACTCCGGCTGTGCTGTCCGTCAAGAGACCGGATGTTTCGCTGTCGCGGGTATTTTCGGATTTGAGCGGTCAGGCGGCCAGTCGCCTGATGCGCACGTCGGTTTGGTGTGCGCAGGAGATGAAGCAGGTGCTTGCTGCTATGGTGTTTGGCGGCGGTGCAGAAGTTGATGAGCAGCTGCGCCAGACATTGGCGATGACTGGAATTGTACATATTTTAAGTATTTCCGGTCTGCACATTTCCTGCCTGGGGTGGTTCTGTTATCGTCTGTTTTCCGTGCTGACAAGACATGAGCTTCCGGCTGCGATCGGCGCGGTCGGATGTATGGTCGTTTATGTATGTTTTGTTGGAACTCCGCTTTCTGCTCTGCGGGCGCTTGTCATGTTCAGCTACGCATTGGGCGCAAAACTGGCCGGACGAACGGCAGATCAGGGGATTTCGCTTGCTTTCGCGCTTGCATGTGTCCTTTGTTGGAGACCGTTTTCTTTTACACAATCCGGTTTTCTGTTTTCCTTTGGCGCGGTATGTTCGATTTATTGTTATTTAGCGTGTAAGACAAAAAAGAAAATTCACAATACGCGTTCGCCTGTCCGAAAGTTGATCAATTCCTGCGTGGATGCACTCTACGTTTCTGTGTTCGTCTTTTTTGGCACATTGCCGATTTCACTGAGTCAGAATTTTTACGTTTCTCCATACAGCATTCTTTTTAATCTTCTTGTTATTCCCACCGTTTCCATTCTCATGTTTTGTTCCGTGCTTAGTTTTTTAGCCGGTTTTTTTGGGCCCGCGCTTTCTTCGGCGGCGCTGTCAATTGGTTGTCTGCTGATGCAGGGCATTGTCTCGGCGGCCGAGTGGATTTTGACGCTGCCTGGCGCGGTGATTGTATGCGGGCGCCCGGCGATTGTTCAGTGTCTGTTTTATTATGGCCTGATGGGCGGCGGCCTTTTTTTGTATTTCCGGAAACGCCGGTCAGAATATGAGGCGGGGACGTCTGTCAGCCGTCTGCGGCGTTTTTTCAGGAAGGGTTGTTTTGTGATCGCCGCAGTGTGCGCCTGTGCGGTGTTAATGATACGATGGACCTCGCTTTTTGCAGGTTCGGCAGTGACGATGTTGGATGTCGGGCAGGGGGACGGTTTTGTGATGACCTTTGCAGATCAGAGCGCCTATTTAATTGACGGCGGAAGCTCGGATCATCGGGTATTGGGAGAGAACATTCTGGAACCGTTTTTGATGTCGCGTGGGATTACGGACATTTCCTGTGCGTTTGTCAGCCATGGGGATGAGGATCATATTTCCGGTCTTATGTATCTGCTTCAAAAACAGCGGGATCAGATTTATGCTCCGGTTAAAATCAGGTCAGTCGCTATTTCCGATGCGGCTGACCGTGATGACCGGCTCAGAGATCTGAGGACACTTGCTATACAGGCGGGGGCAGCTGTGTGCGAAATGGCAGCGGGTGATCAGATGGCTTTTAGCCACGCGTTCTTTTTCTGTCTGTATCCGCGAAGAGACGCACGCGAAGGAGATGCGAATGAGGCGTCTATGGTGCTTTCTGTCCGCGGCAGTGATGGATTTTCGGTATTGTTTACCGGTGATATTGGACAGCAGCAGGAGAGGGAAGTAATAGAGCTTGCCGCTTCGTTTCAGTATTCGCTTCAACACCATGTGTTAAAGGCGGCTCATCACGGATCAAAGACGTCAAGTTCGAAAGAATTTTTAAATGCGGTTTGTCCGCAGATTGTATTGCTCTCATGCGGGCAAAACAATCGATATGGTCATCCGCACAGTGAGACAATGGAACGGCTGTTGAATCAGACGGGGACTGTCTTGCAGACGGCGCGTCTCGGACAGGTAGGCGTTCGGTTTTTGAAACAGCATGCGGTTATTGAAGCACCATATGCAGAAGCTCGGCAAGCACTTCCATAGCATTTAATTCTTCCTGAAGAGTGTTTTTTTGAGATCCTGCTTCTACAAGCAGACTGCGGGGCCGTAGATGTAAATTATAACGGTAGCTTTTCAGGTAGATCGGTCTTGTAAAGCCCGGAAAATATTCTGCGGCTTTGAGCTGAAGCTGCAGGCTGAATGCAAGATTATCCGAAATATAGGGATTGTAGAGATAATCGATGGCGCCGTTTTTCGCCGTTCGGCTCAGACCGTTGAAAAACATAATACGCGCTGTCTCCTGATTGTTTATAAAAGTAGTCATTTTATTGCCTTCTATTCCGTCGCGGTGCAGATCGATAATAATCTCGATGGACGGGTTTTGTTCCAGAATCTGTTCTACCGAATCAAGCGCCAACGAGTAGGCGCGGTTTCTGTCAAGTTCACCGTCAATCAGATCATAGGTGGAGGTGTCGTGAATGACGTTGTATCCATATACATTTGTCAGGAGGGAGGTGAGGTAATCACCGACTCCGACAATGCTCGTAGACGGATCTCCTTCAACGGAATCGACAAACGTTTCCTGAGAGTGTGTATGGTAGATCAGAATTTGGGGCGCATCGGCGCGTTCAAGGTGCAGATCTTTTTCCAACAGGGAAGAAGCGTTTAACAGACTTTCGTCGATCGCCGTAGTCGGATCAAGTGTAAAAAATTGGTTTAAAAGAAACGAATAGTTTAAATCCGATAACGCATAAGTCTGTCCGGTCTTTACTGTCTGGTTGGGAATAATGCCGAGCACTCCGGTAGTGGACGCCTCGGCGGCAGGCTCTTCGGTGGGAACGGCGCTGGGCTGTTGCGTGTCAGACGGCTGCGTAGCTGCCGGCGGTTGCGCAGAGGGCGCGTTGTTCTCGGATGCCTGTACTGTTTCGCCGAGTGCGGTCAGCGTGCTCTCACCGGATAGGGCGGTCTGTCGCTGTGAAGCGACCGGAAACAAAAATTTTGCGCAAAGTTCGGCGATGATGCCGCCCGTTTCGTTCTCGGATGGATCTTCTTCGTAGGAGACAGATGGGAATAGCGTATTTGCGGAATGAAGGCAGATCCATTTCAGAAAAGCAGGGGTATAAAACACCTGGGAAATTGGCGTATGCATAAATGTTCCGATAAAATAAATGGCGCCAATCATGAATACAAAAACAAAAATTCGGAAAAATCGTATGCCGGGTCGTCGCATGGATGTCTCCTGAGAGAATTATTGTTTTATCGTATTCCGTGTCCACATATTTTATGACAGCGCCAGATTGATTCCTTCAGAAATGGTAAAGGAAAGCCGTTTCACAGATTCGTCGATGTCCTTTGGGGTGACATACATGCCGTTTAGGTGCGGAGTAATGGATTCGTCGCCGTGTGCGTCGTGAATGATCGCGGCGGCTTCCACGACGGTCGGGACGCCGATGGCGATAACCGGAATGCCGAGCGACTCTTTGGAGAGCATGTTTCGGTGATTGCCGACTCCGGAGCCCGGATGAATGCCGGTGTCCGCGAGCTGAATCGTCCGGTTGAGGCGTTTGGTGCTTCTGGCGGCCAATGCGTCAATCGCGATCATAGCGTCGGGACACGTCTTTTCGATGATGCCTTTGATAATTTCAAATGTTTCCATGCCGGTCTGCGCCATGACGCCGGGTACAATGCTGCTGATCTCGTGGACATAACTTTTGTCCAGAGCCAGGCGGCCGTATTCTTTTACAATATGTCTGGTAATCAGCAAGTTATCGGATACGAGCGGTCCAAGTGAATCGGCGGTTACCATGCGGTTGCCGAGACCGACGACAAGGACAGAACAGTCTCCTGAGAGCTCCAGGGGCAGTAATTTCTGCAATTCCTTAGACAGCAGAACCGATACTTCCCGGTGATAATCTTCATCGGGCACTGCGAGGTTGGGGCTTTCCAGGGTAATGTAAGTTCCTTTTGGCTTGCCCATTGCCTTGGCGCCCTTTTCGGATTCAATGACAACGCGGGAAACGGTAATTTCGCGTTCGGTGTCATCGTACTGTTCGACAATCACTCCATGGATTTCGACATTGTCCCGCACAAAGCGTTCCTGAGATTCCAGGGCGAGATCGGTGCGGATATTGGATGTTGTGTTCATGCCTGTGTTGTGTTCCGAGCTGTTTGCGTACATAACGGCCTCCTTTTGGATGGATCGTATTTGCAATCTATGTTCTGGTAGGATTTACAGAAATTTATAAAATATGTATTGACAGAACAGAAAAGTTTGACTAAAATAAATGAGTATGTTTCCAAAAGAACGTCCGTGTCCGAGTCTTTTGGAGAGTAAACCAATAAGACATTGACAGGAGGTGTATACAGTGGCAAACATCAAATCTGCAAAGAAGAGAATTTTAGTCAATCAGACGAAGGCCGCCAGAAATAAGGCAATCAAGTCCAGAGTGAAAACATCCATCAAAAAGGTGGAGGCTGCAGTTGCAGCAAAGGATTCGGCTGCTGCAAAGGCTGCACTGCTCAGTACGATTTCAGAGATCGACAAAGCGGCATCCAAGGGCGTATATCATAAAAATACAGCTTCAAGAAAGGTCTCCAGACTGTCAAAAGCTGTAAACAATATTTAATTACAAAAATAACCATTAAAAAACAGCCAATACCGTCATGTTGGCTGTTTTTTTGTTGTAAAGCGTTGCCGCTGCGGTATTGAGACAGCGAAAATCAAGATTGAGGGGCGGGAAAGTTGGCTTCAGAGCAGGTAATCAACAACATTTCGACGCCGATTTTATCCATAATCTGTCCGGTCTTGATTGCCTGTTCTGTGGATGCGCACTGTTTCAGCGCGCAGAGAAGTTCGCGGGTGCGAAAACGCTTTGCCTGTGCTTCTGCTTTGCGGACAATAAAGGATGGCAGTCCCGCCTGCTGCGCAAGCGCCTGACCGTGGTATCCTTCCCGAGAAAGCAGTTTGACTTTGAGAAGAATATGAAATTGGCGCACGAGCAGCGCGAGAATGCGAAGAGGAGGTTCTCTCCGCGCGAGGAGGTCGCCGTACAGTTCAAGCGCCTGCTTCGTTTCGCGTGCAGAAATTGCGTCCATCATACGAAAAATATGATCCGGCGTCTGCGTGCTGACAACAGCCTGGACGTCGGATGCGGTAATCTGCGGACGATCCATACAGTAGCAGAGTAGTTTTTCCAGTTCGGTGTGTACAATATTCATGTCGAAACCGGTATGAGAAAAAAACAATTCGAGGGTGGATTTGGAGATTGTATGCTGCTCACGTTTCAAAATGCCGAGCACCCATTTGGTGAGCGTGGCCTCAGTCTGTTTTTTCATCTCCACAGCACGTCCGTGTTTTTGAATCCATTTGTACAGGCGGTTGCGCTTATCGACTTCCCGTTCAATAAACACAAAGCAAGTGGTCTGAGGGGCGCCAGGCAGATAGTCGGCGATTTGGTCGGATGGTTTTTTAAACCATCCGCTGTTTTCAATCACAATTACCCGCCGTTCGGCAAAAAACGGGAGCGTCTCAGAAAGTGCGATAATTTCTTCCGGTACAATGGATTTGCCTTCAAAGTATGAGTCATTCAGAGAATCCTCGTCCGGGATCAGCGCGTCGTGGAGGCGGTGTTTGTATTGTCTGAGCAGATAATCCTCATCTCCGTAAAGCAGATAACTGGATTTAAAACATCCGGTTTTGATGTCGTTTCGAAGTTGTTCCATGACAGACCTCCATGCGGAATAGTATGTTTATTATAATGCACAGGGGGAAATTTTGCAATCCGCTACTATTTGACATCAGGTGGGATTCGTGTATAATTTAAGAAAACAATGCATTCGGAGGATACGGTCAGATGGAGGCTATGGAGCGAAAACGATTCAGTATTTTTATCATGTTTACGTTTGCCGTGACGTGGGGAGTGGAATTGCTGCTTGCGCTAAACGGTGGTCTTAGCGGCAATCTTGCGCAGGTTGGAATTATTGTTGCCATGCTGATTCCCGCGGTTGGAAATTTATTTACAAGGAAAGTAACGGCGGAAGGGTTTGGGAATCTGTATCTGCGGCCAAATTTTCGCGGAAATATTCGTTGGTATTTGCTTGCCTGGTTAGGGACAACCGCAGCGGTGGTTATTGGCTGTGCGCTCTATTTCTTGCTCAATCCGTCTCTGTTTGATCCGAATATGGACTATTATGTCGGCGCATATCAGGAATTATATGCTCAGCATGGTATGGATTATACAACCGCAGAAATCAGAGAGGCGTTGATTTTGCAGGTGACGGGCGGAATTTTGTTTGGCCCTTTTCTGAGCCTGCCCAAAGGGTTCGGATTGGAACTGGGTTTTCGGGGATATATGATGCCGAAATTGATGGATCGTTTTTCGGTCAGGACGTCGCTTCTGCTCGGCGGTCTCATCTGGGGCGTGTGGTTTGCTCCGCTGATCGGAATGGGACTGTATTATGGAACGGATTATCCGCTGTTTCCGATTCCCGGATTGCTGGCAATTATATTGTTCTGTATGATCGTCGGCATTATTTTGTCGTTTTTGACTTGGAAAACCAAAAGCTGCATCCCGGCAGTGATTGCCTATGCGGTCATTGACGGATACGGATCAATCGGTATGTATTTTTGCAGCCAGGATGTCAATACGCTGAATCTGTTTCTTGGTCCGTCTGTCGCAGGTTTTTTTGCGGCTGCGGGGCTTGTGCTGCTCGCGCTTTTGTGTCTGTATCTTTTTTCCCGGGAGAACGATGCGAAGCGTGCCGACCGGTAAGATGCGATAAGGGGTACTGGGAATTTCATCAACAGGATGTGCCAAGGAGGATAAAATGCAACGGATTGCCAGGTTTGAGAAGGTTAGTTTTGAACAGTTTCAGGAAGGTTACCGAAGCTGTATGGAGAGCGGAACATCGGAAGAGATTTCTGCAATCTATGATCGGATTTGTCTGCCGCGCAGAGCAACCAGAGGGAGCGCGGGATATGACTTTTTTTCGCCAGTTTCTTTTTCACTGGAAGCGGGAGAGTCCATTCAGATTCCGACAGGCGTGCGTGTCTGGATGGAGCAAGGTTGGGTGTTGCAGTGCTATCCGCGAAGCGGGTTAGGTTTTCGTTTTCGTCTGCAGCTCAATAATACCGTTGGTATTATCGACAGTGATTACTATGACAGCGACAACGAAGGACATATTTTTGTGAAGCTTACCAATGATTCAAAAGAAAACCGCACTGTGAAGGTGGAAGCCGGACAGGGATTTGTCCAGGGAATTTTTGTTCCATTTGGGATTACCGTCGATGACGATGCAGAAGCCATCCGAAACGGTGGCTTCGGCAGCACGACGGCACAGGCTGAATAAAGCCGGATATTTTTTGCCATACTGATTCATAGAAACGCATTCAGAAGAAAAGCTTGTTTCCGCTGTGGGACAAGCTTTTCTTTGCAGCAGGAGGTATCGCGTGATGAAACAGGACAGGCAAACGGATTTTCATGCTGTGGTAGAGCATATGAATCAAGTGATTCAAGTCAATACCAATTTTGATCTTGTGTACCGGACGCTTGAGATTGGCGGCCGGATGGCGGCAATGTATTTTGTGGACGGCATGATCAAAGACGACATCATGGAAAAGCTGTTGGAAGTTTTTCAGGAAGTGTCATCTGAGGAAATGCCCGACAAGGCGCACGATTTTTCTAAAAAAATCATTTCTTATGTCGAGGCAAATCTGGAAACGGAGGAAGACACCCTGGTCGTTAATCTGCTGACCGGCATGGTGCTTTTGTATATTGAGGGATATGACGAATGGCTGATTATTGACTGCCGTATTTATCCGGTCCGAGGGGTGACGGAACCGGAAAAGGATAAGGTGCTGCGCGGGTCGAGAGACGGGTTTGTAGAAACCCTGAATTTTAATTCGGCGCTTATCCGCCGGAGAATTCGCAGCAAAGAACTGCGCATGCATTTGATGCGGGCGGGCAAAAGCTCGAAAACCGATATTGTATTGTGCTACATGGATAATCGGGTAGATAAAACATTTTTAAATCAGCTGATCAGCAAAATCGAAAATATTTCGGCAGATGCGCTGACGATGAATCAGCAGAGTCTGGCAGAGTGTCTGTATACAAAGCACTGGATTAATCCGTTTCCTAAAATTAAGTATTCGGAGAGGCCGGACACGGCGGCCGCATCGGTGTTGGAGGGAAAAATTGTCATTTTGGTGGATAATTCGCCGGCAGCGATGATCTTGCCGACGTCGGTTTTTGACGTGTTGGAAGAAGCCAACGACTATTATTTTCCGCCGATTACCGGGACATATCTTCGGTTTTCCAGATTTATCGTGACGTTTGTCACCTTATTTCTGACGCCGGTCTTTGTTCTTTTGATGCAGAATCAGGAATGGATTCCAGAGGCTTTGGAATTTATTATTGTCAAAGACACGATTCATATTCCGCTGCTCTTTCAGCTGCTGATTCTCGAACTGGCGATTGACGGTATGCGGCTTGCGGCGCTGAATACGCCGAGCGTGCTGACGACGCCGCTCAGTGTCATTGCCGCGCTTGTACTGGGAGAATTTTCGGTAAATTCTGGTTGGTTCAATGCGGAAGTGATGTTGTATATGGCGTTTGTGTCGGTGGCAAATTACAGTCAGGCCAGTTATGAATTTGGATATGCACTCAAATTTATGCGTATTTTGCTTCTGATTCTGGTAGCGTTGTTTAATGTGTGGGGATTCATCGGAGGAACCATTTTTATCTTTGTGAGTCTGCTCTGCAATCGGACGATTTCCGGACAGAATTATCTGTATCCGTTGATTCCGTTTGACTGGCCGGCGCTGAAACGCCGTTTAATCCGGGCTCATTTACACTGATTTTATAAAAAAGAAAATTGTATACTAGTTTAAATTATGATAAAATAACCCCAAACAAATATGGGGAGGAACTATTTTGAACAATTATATTATTACGACAGACAGCACATGTGATTTACCGGGTGATTTTTACAGCGAACATCAGATTCCGGTTCTTTCGCTTTCCTGCATTTTGGACGGGGAGACTTATAATGACAGTCATCCGATTGACGAGGATGCCTTTTATAAAAAAATGCGCGCAGGGTCGATGCCGTCCACCTCGCAGGTAAATCCTGAAGAGGCGAAAAAAGTGTTTGCAAAGGTTTTAAAGGAACAGCAGGCGGATATTTTGCATTTGGCGTTTTCATCGGGACTCAGCGGGAGTTGTAACAGCGCCAGGATTGCCGCCGAGGAGCTTATGGAGGAACATCCGGGAACAAAAATTGTGGTTGTAGATACGCTCTGCGCATCTATGGGCGAGGGGCTTTTGCTCTATAAAGCCATTCAGCAGAAAAACGCCGGAAAAAGCATTGACGAGCTGCAGGCATGGTTGGAAGAGAACAAATATCATCTCTGCCATAATTTTACCGTGGATGATTTGTTCCATCTTCACCGCGGAGGCCGTGTATCAAAGGCGACGGCTATTCTTGGAACAATGATTAATATCAAGCCGATTTTACATGTGGACGACGAGGGGCATTTGATCAATATCGGCAAGACGAGAGGACGCAAGCGCTCTTTGATTGCGCTTGTGGACCGCATGGAGCAGCAGCTTGGAAAATATCGCGATCAGAATGACATGATTATGATCAGTCATGGCGATGCGAAGGAGGATGCGGAATTTGTGGCAGGCCTTGTGCGGGAGCGTTTCGGGTACGAGACCTGTATGATCAATTATGTGGGACCGGTGATTGGCTCGCACAGCGGTCCGGGAACATTAGCGCTGTTTTTTATGGGGGAATATCGATAATCGATGAGAAAATTTTTTAAAGGGATTTGTTTTATTCTCGGGGCCGGATGCTGCGTGGCGGTATTTATGCTGTTTGCGCAGCATGTGAAAAGCGGGGGCACAACTGCTTCCGAAAAGACCGGCCTGGACATCTTGTCTGTGTCTGGGCAGCCGGATATAGGATCGGAGACAGAGAGTGAGTCTGTCTCCTATTATGTCTATAGTCAGCTTACGGAAGAAGAACAGACGATTTACCGGGAGCTTTTCGATGGAATCCAAAATATGGAGGAGCAGTTTGCCGTCTCCTCAAAAGATAAAGAGCAGGTGGAGCGAATTTATTCAGCGTTGCTTTCGGATCATCCGGAATTATTTTGGGTATCAGGCTATACGATCACTTTTTACGCATGGGCCAATACGATACAGTCTATTGAAATACAGCCGGATTATGTGATGAGCAGAGAAAAACGCGACGAGAATCAGTTGTTGATTGATGATAAGACCTCACTGATTTTAGAGGAAGCGAGACAGTTTGATAATGAGTATGAACAGGCCAAGTTTTTATACGAGTATTTGATTGATATGACAGAGTATGATTTGAATGCGCCAAACAATCAGAATATTCTGAGCGTTCTGTTGACAAACCGGTCCGTATGTATGGGATATGCGAAAGCGTATCAATACCTGGCACAGCTTTTGGGAATGGAGTGTGTGACGGTTACCGGGGAGGCGGGAGGAGAATCTCATGCATGGAATTTGCTGAACATGGAGGGGGATTATTATTATGTCGATACGACATGGGGGGATCCCAGTTTTAACGCCGAGCTAGATGGCGTCGGCAATATCAATTACCTGTATCTGGGCATGAATACGGAAGATCTGGAGCGCACGCATGAGGATAATGTATGGTATGCGCTGCCGGAATGTACTGCTGATCGGTGTAATTTTTACATACGAAGCGGATTGGCGTTTGAGTCGTTTCAGCAGAATACGATTGGCGAGCTGATTCGCCGTACAAAGGAAATTGGAGAACCTTATGTGACGTTTCGCTTTTTAAATGAGGGAGCCTATGAAAGTGCATTAGAGCATCTGATCAGCGAAAATCATATTTTTGATTACTATGACGGAACATCACTCAATTACCGGCAGGATGATACGTATTGGATGTTGACGATTTATTATGATTAATATGTGGGCAGAGCATCCCCGATTCCGGTTTTTTCGGAATCGGGGATGCTCTGCGTTTTCCTATTTTCGTTTTGCTGTGTCAAATAACATTTCTGTAGCCGCATCGAAGTCCATTATTTATTGGTATAAATTCATGTCCTTTCTGGAATAATATTCACTAAAAAGTGATTGTGCTTATCTGTTTAATAAATGTCTTTTCTTGTAGAATTTAGCTAATCAGTATCGGAGGGTTAAAATGAAAAAAGAAGAGGCGAATCATTACGGACAACAGCGGGAACAGACGGCGGCTCGGATTAAGAGAATGAGGGAATGTCTTGGATATACACAGGAGATGGTGGCGGAGCGGGCAAAAATTTCTGTAGAAAATTATAAAAAGATTGAAGATGATTCCAATGCAATGTCGATCTCTTCACTGCGGGGCATTCAGCGGGCGCTAGAGGTTTCTTTTGACTATTTGTTAGAAGGTGACGTTGAGCCGATCGAACAGTTATGGCAGAAAATTAACGCATCAGAGACTCCGGTGAAGCTTGCGCTTTTAATTCGTCTGATTCAGTTTTTTGCGCGCGATGGGATGACAAAAAAGGAAATTTTGGATTGTCTGGAGGATAATCTGCAGAATCATGGTGCTGAACAATGAAAATGAGTGGAAAAGTCTATCTAATCGGTTTATCGGGGAGTATCTGCAAGGTTGTTTAAAGGTCTCTGTAGATGAACAGTTAGGCACAGCGACAAAAAGAAATTTGTCTAAATGATCTTATTTACAAAAAGTAAACGAAACAAGTGAAAACAAACGCTGATTCTTACCTGCATTGCGGCAGTCCGAGCAGCGTTTGTTTTCGTTTTCATTCGTTTTGTCCAACGCGGATATTGGCCGTTGTATATTCGTGTAAGAGAAAAGGCGCCTAATCAAGGATGGAGTCTTTTAGTATATTGGTGGAAGGAGAGAGAGTATGGCAGGAGATTTTTATAAGACGGCGGGACAGCGTATTAAACAAATGCGTATTGCGCGAAATCATTCACGGGAGGAACTGGCTGAGTTAGCGGATATTTCTACAAAATTTCTTTATGAAATTGAAACGGGAAGAAATGGATTTTCAGCGAAGGTGTTGTTCCGCTTAGCGGAGGCTTTGGAGGTGCAGTGTGATTATTTGCTAGGCGGTACATACTGTCAGGAAAAACATATGGAATTATCTCAAATTTTGAAATGTTTTAGTGCCAGTGAATTAGAGTACATTCGAAATATGCTGTTTATGCTTCATGAATTCCTGCATTGCTGAAATTGTTCAGGAAATTTGTCGGGCACAGAGAACATGGACATTGTGTCGGGCTAAGAAAACAGAGGTTATCAAGGTGATTACTTAAAGAAAAAAAGGTTGTGTCTGCAAAACGACACAGCCTTTTTGTCTGCAAATTAGTTTAAAGCGTCCTTTAATGCCTTGCCGGCTTTAAATTTCGGAGCCTTAGAAGCCTTAATTTCCATTGTGGCACCTGTCTGCGGATTTCTGCCGACACGTGCAGCTCTCTGAGAAACCTCAAATGTACCGAATCCAACTAATTGCACTTTTTCGCCTTTTTTTAATTCTTCAGCGATTGTGTCTGTCAGTGCGTTTACAGCTTTTTCGGCATCTTTCTTGGAAATTTCCGCTTGTGCTGCAATCGCAGCAACTAATTCGGTTTTGTTCATATCTTTTGTTCCTCCTTAGAAATTGACTATCAATTACACTTATATCTGATTTTAGGATGTTTGTCAAGGGAAAGTGACGAAAAATCCCTGTTTTGCAAGGGATTTCTCGAAAAGAACCCTGTTATTTTCCAAAACATATTTTGTTTGCTTTTTTATAACGGCTATGTTATCATAAATCAATATGAACTTTTTGGTAAGAAGGGAGTGCCTGATATGGGCGATGAGGAAATTTCCAAAAATTTTATTGAATCCATGATTGATAAAGATCTGGAAGATGGCGTTTATCACGAGGTTGTCACTCGTTTTCCGCCGGAACCAAACGGTTATCTCCATATTGGGCATGCAAAGTCCATTTTATTAAACTATGGACTTGCAAAAAAGTATGGGGGCCGTTTTCATCTGCGCTTTGACGATACCAATCCGACAAAGGAGCGGGTCGAGTTTGTGGATTCGATTAAGGAAGACGTCAAATGGTTAGGTGCGGATTGGGGAGATTGCCTGTATTTTGCTTCTGATTATTTTCAGCAGATGTATGAGGCTGCGGTGCGGCTGATTCAAAAAGGCAAGGCGTATGTCTGTGATCTGAGCCCGGAACAGATTCGGGAATACCGCGGCACTTTGACTGAACCCGGAAAAAACAGTCCTTACCGCGAGCGGAGCATCGAGGAAAATCTTGCACTGTTTGAGGAGATGAAGGCCGGAAAGGTGGCTGACGGCGCGCGCGTTCTGCGTGCCAAAATTGATATGTCGTCCCCGAATATCAACATGAGAGATCCGATTTTGTATCGGGTGGCGAAAATGCCACATCACAATACGGGTGATCAGTGGTGTATTTATCCGATGTATGATTTTGCACATCCGATTGAGGACGCGATTGAGGGCGTGACGCACTCGATCTGCACATTGGAGTTTGAGGATCACAGACCGCTGTATGACTGGGTCGTGCGGGAATTGGAGTATGAGGTTCCTCCGCGTCAGATCGAATTTGCAAAAATGTATCTGACTAACGTCATCACGGGAAAGCGGTACATTAAAAAACTGATCGAGGACGGCATTGTGGACGGTTGGGATGATCCGCGTCTGGTTACGATTGCCGCACTGCGCCGACGTGGGTTTACGCCGGAATCAATCCGAAAATTTGTCGAGCTCTGCGGCGTGTCAAAAAGCAATAGCTCTGTCGATTATGCAATGCTTGAGTACTGTATTCGGGAGGATCTCAAGATGCAGTGTCCGCGTTTAATGGCGGTGCTTGATCCGGTCAAACTGATCATTGACAATTATCCCGAAGGAGAAACGGAATGGCTGACTGTGCCGAACAATCAGGAGAACGATCAATTAGGTGAGCGCACTGTTCCGTTTTGCAGGGAACTGTATATTGAGCGCGAAGATTTTATGATCGATCCGCCTAAAAAATATTTCCGCCTGTATCCGGGAAATGAGGTTCGCCTGATGCACGCATATTTTGTCAGGTGCGAAAGCTTTGTTCAGGATGAAAGCGGCAAGGTTACAGAGATTCACTGCACGTATGATCCGGAAACGAAGTGCGGTACCGGCTTTACGGGACGTAAGGTCAAAGGGACGATTCACTGGGTCGCAAAGCCTTATGCGAAACAGGCGGAGGTGCGTCTGTATGAGAATATTGTCAACGAGGACGGAACGCATGATGAGGACGGGAATCTGAATTTGAATCCCAATTCGCTCACAGTGCGCAAGGAGTGTTATATTGAGCCGAATATCCGTGAGGTACAGGCCTATGACCGGTTTCAGTTTGTGAGACAGGGTTACTTTTGTGCAGACAGCAGAGATTTTACGAAGGATCAGCCGGTGTTTAACCGTATTGTGTCTCTGAAAAGTTCTTTTAAACTTCCAAAGTAATAGAAAAAGGTATCTCTGAAGTTGAAGCTCAACTTTCGAGATACCTTTTTTGTGAAAGAGGATCGTTGTTGTTTGGACGTTTTGGATCAGGTTCGGCCCGAGGGCTTATTCACTGTCCGATGACGGCGATTGTTCGGATTCGGATGCTTCATTGTTTTTCAGTGAATCGAGAACTTCGCCGGAATCTGTCAGATCTTTGGAAAGCTTGCTCGCGGCTTCATCTGCGGTTTTGAAGTCTGCATCGCTGACCTCTCCGAAGGAGGTCTCGACTTCTTTTTTCAGCGATACATATTCACGTTGAATTGGTTCCTCGTTTGTTGCGGGTTGTGCATCGGTTTCCTCTTCACTCTTTTTTCGCGCCAGATATGCTGCAAATCCGAGCGCTGCACCTGCAAGCAGGGTGCCTTTGATGAATTTGCTCACTTTACTCATGGATGACCTCCCAATGTTTGATAATGTTATTGTAATACAATTTCACAAAAATGAAAAGTCTAAATAGGGTTCTTTCATTGCCAACGGCAAAAAATTGCGGTACACTGTCATTAGTGATAATAAAACATTATGGAGAATACAATGAATTACATGAAAAAAATCGCGTTGGGTGCGTTGGGTATCTGCTGCGTTGTCAGTCTGATTGCCGGATTCAGTGCGAAACATAAAGAGCAAAAGAATGATCAGACGGTAAAATCGGACGAGGGGAGTGAACGTGTTTTGGCTGCGGAGCTGAGTGAGGAGGCTTTGTCAAATGCGTACACGTTGGAACGAACGATTCAGGGGACTACATCGAGCTTTGCCTCGCCTGGATTTTGGCTTCAGGCAGACGGGACGGCAACCACAGTGCTGATGACGCCAGAGGAGATCGAAGAATATAATGCGTCTTTGCGGAGTGTGAAGGAATGCGGGCTGATTGACCTGAAGGAAACAGGGAATACGATTGAGGCGTCCGAAGTACGAACGCTGATCGAATCCTATCATTTTGGCGGCCGGGAATATCTGGACGGCGAAGCGCTGACCGAAGAAAAGCGCCGGACTTTGGAGGAAAAGCGGAATTTAGATGCCTTGAATGGAGCGGGAGAGATTGAGGTTCGATACGCGCTGACGACGAATGCGGTGAACGTCAGGAGTTATCCGACGGTGATGATGCTGATGAAGAGTCCGACAGCCTGGGATTTTGATTATTTTCAGGAAAGCGCGCTCAATATCGGGGAGGGCGTGCTTGTCTATCATCAGACGGCGGATCAGGAATGGTCGTTTATCCAGGCGGCAAATTACGCCGGTTGGGTGCGGACAGAGCAGCTTGCCTTTTGTACGCGCAAAGAGATGGAAGAGTATCTCGGCAAAAAAGACTTTGCCGTTGTATTACGCCCGCAAAATCTGACGATCGACGGGCAGAATGCGCTGCACTTTGCGATGGGGAGCAAACTGCCTCTGAAATGGAAGGGCGAGGAGCCGCTTTTCGAGATACCGGTTGCGGGGAGCGAATCGTTGCAGACAGAGTGGGTTTCCCTGCAGGGGCTGGAATGGAATGAGGGATATTTGCCTTATACGACAGCCTGTGTGCTCGACCAGGCAATGAAATTACTAAATATTTCGTATGGTTGGGGACAGCGGGAGAATCTTCTTGACTGTTCGGCAACGGTATTGTCCGTATATTCCTGTTTTGGATTTACGCTTCCAAGAAATACGTCTGCTATGGAGCATATTCCATTGAATGCAAAAGATGTTGCGGAAGCAGGCGCAGAGGAAAAAACAGAATATTTAAGCGGCGCGCTGCCGGGCTCGCTTCTGGTGATGAAAGGGCATGTCATGATTTATCTGGGCATCCAAGATGGAACGGTATATGCGCTTCATGATTTCACCGGTTATTATGATGAGACGGGGCAACGACATAATATTATGCAGTGTTCGATTACGCCGCTGACTATCCGACTGCGAAGCGGCGCGTCGTATTTGGACGGGGTTTGCAAAGTGGTACAGATCATGTCTGAGAACGGACTGAAGCCGGAAGGAAAAGCACAATAGGAGAGCGAACAGAATGAAACATAATGGGTGTATTTTTGATTTGGACGGCACTTTGGCAGATTCCCTGGAAAGTATCGCCTATAATGCCAACCGGGCGCTTGAGCAGTTTGGATTTGCACCGAATCCGGTAGAAAATTATAAACAGTATGCGGGGGACGGCGCGCTGACGATGATTCAGCGCGCCCTTTTGGCGGCCGGAGATGACGCTCTCGCAAATCTGGAACAGGTGTATGCGGTATATCTTGCATATTTTGAAAAGGATTGTATGTATCATGTGAGACCTTATCCAGGCATCTGTTCGCTTCTTCGGGAATTAAAGAGGCGGGAAATCAAAATTGCAGTATTGTCGAACAAGCCGCATGAGCGGTGCGTGGATGTCGTCAACGCGCTGTTTGGAGCCGGATATTTTGATTTGGTTTTCGGGATGACGGATGAGCGGACAAAAAAACCAGACCCGGCGGGGGCGCTCGCCATTGCGCAAGCATGGAACATTGCGCCGCAGTCGTGCGTGTATGTCGGCGATACCGATACCGATATGAAAACCGGACAGGCGGCCGGGATGTTTACAGTCGGCGTCACATGGGGATTTCGGGAAGAGCGGGAGCTGGCCGCTTTTTCGGTACAGGCGATCATAGATGACCCTGCCGGGCTTCTGAATTTTTTTTAGAAAGTGAAAAAAAATGTTGTCTGTTTATGCAGACTTGTGTATAATTATTAAGGCGATTAAGGAAAAGAGCCGGAATGCATTTGCAGGTGCTCTTATTAAATGGGCAAAGACGCCCGCGAGGAGGTTAAAGGAATGTCATATGTAGATGAAGTCATTCAGTCGCTCGAGGAGAAAAATCCCGCACAGCCGGAATTTCTTCAGGCAGTGAAAGAAGTTTTGGAATCGCTGCGCGTAGTGATTGAACAGAATGAAGAGCAGTATCGGAAGGATGCGCTGTTAGAGCGTCTGACAACGCCGGAGAAAGTCTTTATGTTCCGGGTGCCCTGGGTGGATGATCAGGGGCAGGTACAGGTAAATACCGGATACCGCGTGCAGTTTAACAGTGCGATTGGACCGTATAAAGGCGGTTTGCGTCTCCATCCGAGCGTGAATCTCGGCATTATCAAGTTCCTGGGATTTGAGCAGATTTTCAAAAACTCGCTGACTGGTCTGCCGATTGGCGGCGGCAAGGGCGGTTCTGATTTTGACCCGAAGGGAAAATCGGACCGTGAGGTGATGGCGTTTTGTCAGAGTTTTATGACGGAGCTTTGCAAATACATAGGTGCAGATACGGATGTGCCGGCCGGCGATATTGGCACAGGCGCCCGTGAGATTGGTTACATGTTTGGGCAGTATAAGAGAATTAAAAATCTGTATGAGGGCGTTTTGACCGGTAAAGGGCTTTCCTACGGCGGATCTCTTGTCCGCACGCAGGCTACCGGCTACGGACTGCTGTACCTGGTAGAAGAAATGCTCAAGTGCAACGGCCATGATATGGCAGGCAAGACGGTCTGCATTTCGGGCTCCGGCAATGTTGCCATCTATGCGGCAGAAAAAGCGGCAGAGATGGGAGCAAAGGTTGTGACCATGTCGGATTCTACCGGTTGGGTTTATGACGCCGAGGGTATTGATCTGGATGCGGTTAAGGAGATTAAAGAGGTGCGCCGCGCACGTCTGTCAGAATATGTAAAAGTACGTCCGAACGCACAGTATACGGAAGGCAGAGGCGTATGGGCAGTGAAATGCGACATTGCACTTCCGTGTGCAACACAAAATGAGCTCTTTATTGAAGATGCAAAACAGTTGGTAGAAAACGGATGTATTGCCGTTGCGGAAGGTGCAAACATGCCGACAACGCTTGATGCAACCGAGTATCTGCAGGAGCATGGAGTACTGTTTGCTCCTGGAAAAGCAGCCAATGCGGGCGGCGTTGCCACCAGTGCGCTTGAAATGTCTCAGAACAGCGAGCGGCTGAGTTGGACTTTTGAGGAAGTCGATGCGAAGTTAAAGGACATTATGGTAAATATTTTCCACAATATGGATGATGCGGCAAAGCGTTATCATGCAGATGGAAATTATGTGATCGGTGCCAATATCGCAGGCTTTGAAAAAGTAGTAGATGCCATGACTGCGCAGGGAATTGTGTAAAATCAGCGGATTTGGTATGCGGTAAGATGAGACGGGGCGGGCAGAGTCCGCCCTGTTTTTTTGATTGTTACGGGGGCTAGTGATGTATCGTTTACTGAGACAGGATGGGCGCGCGAAGCGCGGAGAATTGCATACGGTACACGGCGTGATCCAGACGCCGGTGTTTATGAATGTCGGGACGGCGGCGGCGATTAAAGGCGCTGTCTCCACGGTGGATTTAAAGGAAATTGGCACGCAGGTGGAATTGTCCAACACGTATCATCTGCATGTGCGGCCCGGGGATCAACTGATCAAAAAACTGGGCGGACTTCATGCGTTTATGAACTGGGATCGGCCGATTCTGACGGACAGCGGGGGATTTCAGGTGTTTTCACTGGCCGGTCTGAGAAAGATTCGTGAGGAAGGAGTTTATTTTCATTCTCACGTTGACGGGAAAAAAATCTTTATGGGACCGGAGGAGAGCATGCAGATCCAGTCGAATCTGGGATCGACGATCGCGATGGCGTTTGACGAGTGTCCTCCGCATCCGGCTACGCAGGCGTATATGCAGGAGTCGGTTGACCGTACAAGCAGGTGGCTTGAGCGCTGCAAGGCGAAAATGTGTGAACTGAACGCCAGGGAGGATACGATCAACCGCAGTCAGCTGCTGTTCGGAATCAACCAGGGCGGAGTCTATGAGAACATTCGCATTGCTCACGCAAAAACAATCCGGGATCTTGATCTGGATGGGTATGCATTGGGCGGTCTGGCTGTCGGGGAGTCTCATGACGAAATGTATCGGATTTTGGATGAGACCGTGCCGTATTTGCCGAAAGATCGGCCGGTGTATTTGATGGGCGTAGGAACGCCGGCCAATATTCTGGAGGCGGTTGAGCGCGGAGTTGATTTTTTTGACTGTGTGTATCCTTCCAGAAACGGCCGCCACGGACATGTGTACACAAATGTCGGAAAGCTCAATTTATTTAATCAAAAGTATGAGGAAGACGACAGGCCGATAGAAGAACATTGCGAGTGTCCGGCGTGCCGGCATTACAGCCGGGCATATATCCGCCATTTGTTAAAAGCAAAAGAAATGTTGGGCATGCGCCTGTGCGTGCTGCACAATTTATATTTTTATAATCATCTGATGGAGGAAATCCGCACAGCGATCGATGCCGGCTGCTACCATTCTTTTAAACGGCAAAAATTAGACGGTATGCAAAATGGAAATGCCTGATGTGATTTTGTGGAATATAAGGCCCCTCCCCTGCATATAATATAAGGCTGTGAATATGCGGCAGGGGAGGATTGCTATGTCGGAGGAGAAGACGGCAGAAGGACAAAGAGGAGGGCAGATCCGTCAGTTGGTGTTTGGGTACAGTCATGTAGTGGAGCCGGATGTATTATCCATGCCCGGTCTGTTTTATTTCAGGGGATATGCTTCCGGTATGCCGCCGGGAAAGAGAAGGCCTGGCAGGGCGGACGCAGATACGGCGGAGCGGGAACTGTAAAAATATGGAGAACCTCTTGTAAAAGAAGAAAAAAACGTGTATAGTAAAAGGCATCAGACTAAAGGAGGAAGATGATATGTTTGATTTATCGTCAGTTGTGGTGGCGACAGAAGGAGCTGCGATGAGTTGGATCGGGTTGCTCTTTTATGTAGTCATTATCGGCGGTGTCTTTTATTTTTTGTTGGTTCGTCCGCAGAAAAAGGAACAAAAGCGACTGAATACAATGCTCTCAGAGATGGAGAACGGCGATACGGTATTGACAAGCAGCGGATTTTATGGAATCGTCATAGATATTACAGACGATACGGTCATTGTCGAATTTGGCAATAATAAAAATTGCCGGATTCCGATGCAGAAGTCGGCAATTGTTCAGATCGAAAAGCCGGAACAGGCATAACCGGGTACACAGAGCTTTCGGGACAGTAGGTGTTTCGAAAGCTTTTTAAATTGTCGGATTTATGGCCGAATCTGTCAGATTTTATAAATAGACAGTTGAAAATCGATAAAAAAAAAGATATAATAGATGAAATGCTTTGTATAAAATAGAAGGAGAAATCGATGAAGAATTATCATATTGCAGTGATTCCTGGCGACGGAATCGGACCGGAGATTGTGCGGGAAGCGCGGAAGGTTCTTGACCAGGTCGCGAAGGTGTATCATCACACATTTACATATGAAGAACTTCTGATGGGGGGAGCGTCCATTGATGTGCACGGCGTGCCGCTCACAGATGAAACGATTGCGGCCGCAAAGAAAGCCGATGCGGTGCTTATGGGATCTATTGGCGGAGATACCACAACGTCTCCATGGTATCAGCTTCCTGCGGACAGAAGACCGGAGGCCGGCCTGCTGAAAATACGCAAGGCGTTGAATTTGTTTGCAAACTTACGTCCGGCGTATCTGTACACAGAGCTTCGAAAAGCCTGCCCTCTGCGGGACGAGGTGATCGGGGACGGCTTTGATATACTCATTATGCGAGAACTGACCGGCGGTTTGTATTTCGGAGACCGGTCGACGAGACAGGTTGACGGGAAATGGGTGGCCGAGGATACATTAACCTATTCGGAAGATGAAATTCGCCGTATTGCCGTGCGCGGTTTCGAGGTTGCGAGGAAACGGCGCCGTAAAGTGACGAGCGTGGATAAGGCGAATGTTCTGGATTCTTCCAGACTGTGGAGAAAGATTGTCGAAGAGGTCGCTTCAGACTACCCGGACGTAACGCTTGAGCATATGTTGGTTGATAACTGTGCGATGCAGCTCGTGCGTGATCCCGGACAGTTTGACGTCGTGTTGACAGAAAATATGTTTGGCGATATTTTATCAGACGAAGCAAGTATGATCACCGGATCGATCGGTATGCTTTCCTCTGCCAGTCTCAATGAGACCCGTTTCGGGCTGTATGAGCCGAGCCACGGGTCAGCGCCGGATATTGCCGGGAAGAATCTGGCGAATCCGATCGCAACCATTTTGTCGGCGGCGATGATGCTCCGCTATTCACTGGATTTGGATCAGGAGGCCGACGCGGTGGAAAAAGCCGTCAAGCAGGTGCTTCAGGACGGATACCGGACCAGAGATATTTTTTCGGAAGGTTGTGAAAAGGTTGGCACCGACCGGATGGGAACGCTGATTGCACAGCGCATTCAGTGAGAAGTGATAGAACTAGGAAACAGAAAAATGGTCAATAGATAAAAGGAGTGGACAGTATGAGAAGTGATACAGTTACAAAAGGAGTGCAACAGGCGCCGCACCGGTCTCTCTTTCACGCGCTCGGGCTGACGAAAGAAGAATTGAACCGCCCGCTTGTCGGCATTGTCAGCTCTTATAACGAGATCGTACCGGGCCATATGAATCTTGATAAAATCACCGAAGCGGTAAAGCTTGGCGTCGCGATGGCAGGCGGCACGCCCCGGGTATTTCCGGCGATTGCGGTTTGCGACGGGATTGCGATGGGCCATATCGGAATGAAATATTCACTTGTAACAAGAGATCTGATCGCGGATTCGACGGAGGCAATGGCGATGGCTCATCAGTTTGATGCGCTCGTTATGATTCCGAATTGCGATAAAAATGTGCCGGGACTTTTGATGGCGGCTGCCCGGTTAAATATTCCGACAATTTTTGTCAGCGGCGGACCAATGTTGGCCGGCCATGTCAACGGCTGTAAGACGAGTCTGTCCAGTATGTTTGAAGCGGTCGGAGCAAACCGGGCGGGCAAGCTCACCGATGAGGATGTGGTTGAGTATGAGGAGAATGCATGTCCGACATGCGGCTCCTGTTCCGGTATGTACACGGCAAACAGTATGAATTGTCTGACTGAGGTGCTCGGCATGGGCCTGCAGGGGAACGGCACGATTCCGGCCGTGTATTCTGAGCGTATCCGTCTGGCAAAGCGCGCAGGTATGCAGGTCATGGAATTGCTGAAAAAAGACATTCGTCCGCGTGACATTATTACCGAGAAGGCAATTTACAATGCGCTGACCGTAGACATGGCGCTTGGCTGTTCGACAAACAGTATGCTTCATCTGCCGGCTATTGCGCATGAAATCGGTATGGAATTAAATCTCGATATTGCAAATCAAATCAGCGCAAAAACACCGAATCTGTGTCATCTGGCTCCGGCCGGTCATAGCTATATTGAAGAATTAAATGAGGCGGGCGGTGTGTATGCGGTCATGAATGAGCTGAATAAAAAGGATCTGCTGTATACCGACTGTATGACCGTGACGGGGAAAACCGTGGGAGAAAATATCGAGGGATGTGTCAATAAAAACCCCGAAGTGATCCGTCCGATTGATCATCCGTACAGCGAAACAGGCGGCATTGCGATTTTGAGGGGAAATATTGCGCCTGATACGGCTGTGGTGAAGCGGTCGGCAGTCTGTGAGGAAATGTTGGTGCACGAGGGACCCGCGCGCGTCTTTGACTGCGAGGAGGATGCGATTGAAGCGATCCTTGGAGGTCATATTGTACCGGGCGATGTTGTGGTTATCCGTTATGAAGGACCGAAAGGCGGTCCGGGCATGCGCGAAATGTTAAATCCTACTTCCGCAATCGCTGGTATGGGGCTTGGCAGCAGCGTAGCGCTGATCACAGACGGAAGGTTTAGCGGCGCTTCCAGAGGCGCGTCCATCGGCCACGTCTCCCCAGAGGCGGCAGTCGGAGGAAATATCGCTCTGATCGAGGAGGGCGATCTGATTAAGATCAATATTCCTGAAAATACCTTAAATGTGGATATAAGCGATGAGGAGCTCGCAAGACGCAGAGCCAACTGGAAACCGCGCGCTCCGAAAGTGACGACTGGGTATTTGGCCCGGTATGCACAGATGGTTACCTCCGGAAACCGGGGAGCGATTTTGGAAATCAACAATCAGAACTGACATTGATTTTACATTGCAAAGGTGGGGAGAGTATGCAGTTAAACGGAGCGGAAATTATAATTGAATGTTTAAAAGAGCAGGGCGTAGACACCATTTTTGGCTATCCCGGCGGTGCAATTTTAAATGTGTATGATGAGCTTTATAAGCACAGAAAGGAGATTCGCCACATTCTGACCTCGCATGAGCAGGGGGCTGCGCATGCGGCGGACGGTTATGCGAGGGCAACCGGAAAAGTTGGCGTCTGTATGGCAACCTCAGGACCGGGCGCGACAAATTTGGTGACCGGTATTGCAACGGCTTTTATGGACAGTGTTCCGTTGGTTGCTATTACAGCGAATGTGACAACGCCGCTTCTCGGGAAGGATTCCTTTCAGGAAGTCGATATTGCGGGTATTGTGACGCCTATTACCAAATATAGTTTTATCGTTAAACGGATGGAGGACATTGCGCCGACGATTCGCCGTGCGTTTCGCATTGCGCAGAACGGCCGGCCCGGCCCGGTTCTTGTGGATATTACGAAAGATGCCACAGATTTGTCCCGCACCGTCGCCTATGAGCCGGAAACGCCCGTTTCGGTTACGCATGAGGAAAATACATTTTCAGATGCAGATCTGGAGCTTGCGGCAAAGATGATTAATCAGTCGGAGCGTCCGTACATATTTGTCGGAGGCGGCGCTGTGATTTCGGGTGCTGCCGAACAGGTCAATGAGTTTGCGCACCTTCTTGATGCGCCGGTGACCGATTCGCTGATGGGTAAGGGCGCGTTTGACGGAACCGATGCTCTTTATACGGGGATGTTGGGCATGCATGGCACGAAGACCGCCAATTTTGGCGTTACAGAGTGCGATTTGCTTGTCGTAATCGGGGCGAGATTTTCAGACCGCGTGACGGGTAATACGAAAACTTTTGCCAAGAATGCGAAAATTATTCATATTGATATTGATGCAGCGGAGATTAACAAAAATGTTCGGGTGGATGCGCGGTTAGTCGGCGATGCGAAGGATGTGCTGACCGGTCTCATGCCTCTGATTCAGAAGCGGGATCGAGGCGAGTGGGCAGCGCACATTCAGAAGCTGAAAGAGACATACCCGATGTCGTATCGCAAGGATGTGCTGACGGGACCGTTTGTCATTGAGGAGCTTTACCGTCTGACCGAGGGTAAGGCGACGATTGTAACTGATGTCGGGCAGCATCAGATGTGGGCGGCTCAGTATTATAAGTTTTCAAAGCCAAGGCAGCTGCTTACCTCGGGCGGACTGGGGACGATGGGATATGGCCTCGGGGCCGCCATTGGCGCAAAGACGGCGAGACCGGATGCGCTTGTAGTCAATATTGCAGGAGACGGCTGTTTTCGAATGAATATGAACGAGCTTGCAACGGCGGTGCGTGAGAATATTCCAATAATTCAAATTGTGCTTAACAATCATGTGCTCGGCATGGTGCGTCAGTGGCAGACGCTGTTCTACGGACAGCGCTATTCCAACACGATTTTGCAGGATCAGATGGATTTTGTGAAAGTGTCTGAGGGAATGGGGGCAAAGGCGTTTCGCGTAACAAAAAAAGAAGAATTTGCTCCTGTCTTTGAACAGGCCGTTTCTCTTGGTGTTCCGGCCGTTATCGAGTGTTGGATTGACAGTGACGATAAAGTATTTCCGATGGTATCGCCGGGAGCTCCGATTGCAGAGGCGTTTGACGAGACAGATTTGACGCAGCGGTCAGGAGAATAGAGCCGTTTGTTTTGAAAATGACATATTTTTATACTTTGTAAGATAAGTATAGCTTAACGTATTGTTTTATGCGCAGCCGCAGTCAGGTGCGGCGGAATGGAGGAGTCATGAGCAGAGTGTATAATTTTTCAGCAGGTCCGGCAGTGCTGCCGGAGGAGGTGCTGCGGGAAGCGGCAGAGGAAATGTTGGATTACAAAGGAACCGGCATGTCGGTGATGGAAATGAGTCATCGCTCGAAAGCGTTTGAGGATATTATTACCGCAGCGGAGCAGGATCTGAGGGACTTGTTGAATATCCCTGAAAACTATAAAGTGATGTTTTTGCAGGGCGGCGCATCTATGCAGTTTGCCATGCTGCCGATGAATTTGATGAAAAATGGGGTGGCTGATTATATTGTCACCGGCCAGTGGGCTAAAAAGGCATATTCTGAGGCGCAGAAATACGGAAAAGCAAATAAAATTGCATCTTCTGAGGACCAGACCTTTTCCTATATTCCGGACTGCAGCGATCTGCCGGTCAGCGAGGATGCGGATTATGTGTATATTTGTGAAAATAATACGATTTACGGCACAAAGTTTAAAACGCTTCCCAATACAAAAGGCAAGCCGCTTGTAGCGGATGTCTCTTCCTGTTTTTTGTCGGAGCCGATGGACGTCGAAAAGTATGGCGTTATTTACGGCGGCGTGCAGAAGAATATCGGTCCGGCGGGTGTCGTTATTGTTATTATGCGGGAAGATCTGATTCCCGATTCCGTTGATGCGAAGGTTCCGACCATGCTGCAGTACAAAACACATGCGGATGCGAAATCTCTGTATAATACTCCGCCGGCTTACGGTATCTATATCTGTGGAAAAGTATTCCAGTGGCTGAAGAATATGGGCGGCCTTTCGGTTATGAAACAGCGAAACGAAGAAAAAGCGGCGCTGTTGTATGACTTTCTGGATTCCAGTCAGCTGTTTCAGGGTACGGTTGTCAAAAAAGACCGCTCACTGATGAATGTCCCGTTTGTGACGGGTGATGCGGATCTGGATGCAAAATTTGTCAAGGAAGCGGCTGCGGCAGGCCTGGTGAATCTGAAAGGGCACCGCACAGTGGGCGGTATGCGCGCAAGTATTTATAATGCGATGCCGATTGAAGGAGTAAAAAAACTAGTAGAGTTTATGAAAACATTTGAGGCGGAAAACGCATAAGGAGGCAGTAATATGTATCAGTTTCATTGTTTAAACCCCATTTCATGCGCCGGACTGGATCTGTTTGGCGGCCAGTATAAGCGCACGGAACAGTTTGAAAACGCGGATGTTGTTTTGGTTCGCAGCGCGGCGATGCATGACCTGGAGCTTTCGGAGAACTTGTTGGCAGTAGCACGGGCAGGTGCAGGCGTCAATAACATTCCGCTTGATAAATGCGCCGAAAATGGCACTGTGGTGTTTAATACACCCGGCGCAAATGCAAATGGCGTCAAGGAACTGGTGATTGCCGGTATGCTGCTTGCTTCCCGCGATATTGTAGGCGGAATCAACTGGGTCCGCGAGTTTGGTCAGGATCAGAATATTGCAAAACTGACAGAAAAACAGAAAAAAGCTTATGCGGGGTCGGAGTTAAAGGGAAAGCGCCTCGGCATTATCGGGCTTGGCGCTATCGGCGTGCTTGTGGCAAATGCTGCGATTAGTCTCGGTATGGAAGTATATGGATACGACCCGTATATTTCTGTTGATGCGGCATGGCATCTTTCCGAGGAGATACGGCATATACGCAATGTGGAGGAAATCTATAAAAACTGTGATTTTATCACAATACACGTGCCTTTATTGGATAGCACGCGCGGCATGATTGATAAGGATGCCATTTCACTTATGAAAAACGGTGTTGTCGTATTGAATTTTGCACGGGATGTTCTCGTCAACGAAGAAGATATGGTCAGCGCTCTGGCTAGCGGCAAGGTGAGAAAGTATGTTTCGGATTTCCCGAATGCGACTACGGCGGCGTGTGAAAACTGTATCGTCATTCCGCATCTCGGCGCATCGACGGAGGAGTCGGAAGATAACTGCGCGGCGATGGCGGTGCGGGAGCTCAAAGATTTCCTGGAAAACGGAAATATTACGAATTCGGTAAACCTGCCGTCCTGCTCGATGGGAGTTTGCGAAAAGGTTGGCCGCGTATCGATTATTCATAAAAATATTTCCAATATGATCGCTAAATTTACGGCGGTTTTCGGGGATGCCAATGTCAATATTTCGGATATGACTAATAAGAGCAAAAACGATTATGCGTATTCACTGATTGATGTGGAGGCGCCGATTACGAGCGCGTTAGTGGATCAGCTTCGAGCTATTGACGGGGTCATTCGGGTTCGCGTAATTAAATAATGTTAGCTTTTGTAAAAAGTGCCACTGCAGTTTTGCGAGCGGCACTTTTTCTGCTGTATATTCCGTACAGTCGGGGAGGTAGAGTGATGGCAATTATAAAACCATTTTCGTGTGTGCGTCCGTCATCCGGTTTGGCCGAACAGATTGCGGCGCTGCCATATGATGTATATAATCGCAGAGAAGCGACGGAGTATGTTCGCTCTCATCCGTTGTCTTTTCTACGTATTGACCGTGCAGATACGCTGTTTGACGAGTCGACAGATATGTATGCGGATTGTGTATACGAGAAAGCGAGAGAGCTGTTTGACGATATGATCAGCCGGGGAGAATTTATTTCCGATCCGGAAGAAGGGTATTATATATATGAACTGACGATGGAAGGAAGAGCGCAGACGGGAATTGTCGCCTGTGCCGCTATTGATGACTATCAAAATAATGTGATTAAAAAGCATGAAAATACGCGGGAGGATAAAGAACTGGACCGTATCCGGCACGTCGACGCGCTCAGCGCTCAGACCGGTCCTATTTTTCTGGCATACCGCACAAACCGCGTGATCAAAAGTGTGGTTGCAGAAACCAAGATGAATCCACCGATATATGCTTTCGAGGCGGAGGACGGAGTATGGCACCGCGTATGGAAAATGGTTCGGCCGGCTGATATAGAGCGGGTTTTGCGCGCGTTTGAACAAATATCCGATATTTATATTGCAGACGGACATCACCGGGCGGCGAGCGCGGTGAAAGTGGGACTGAAACGGCGCAGCGAACATCCAGATTACGATGGTACGGAAGAGTTTAATTTCTTTCTATCGGTACTGTTTCCCGATGAAGAATTGATGATTATGGATTATAACCGTGTCGTTCAGGATTTAAACGGGTATATGCCGGAGGAATTTTTGGAGGAAATCGGGCAATGCTTTGAGGTGGAGAGTGTCGGAGCCGTTCCCTACGCGCCAGAGCGAAAGGGGACATTCGGGCTTTACATGGACGGCGTGTGGTATAAACTGACTGCAAATCCGGAGATTTGCTCTCCGGATCCTGTACGCGGCCTTGATGTGTCGATCTTGCAGGAAGTGATCCTCGATCCCATTCTTGGCATCCGAGATCCGAAGAGTGACAAGAGGATTGATTTTGTCGGAGGCATCCGCGGGCTGAAGGAGCTTGAGCGGCGCGCGGACAGTGATATGCGGATTGCCTTTTCCATGTTTCCGACTTCGATACACGAGTTATTTGCAGTAGCGGATGCAAATCGGCTGATGCCGCCGAAATCTACATGGTTTGAACCAAAATTGCGGAGCGGACTGTTTATCCACCGTTTTGAGCGATAAAAGAAAATGGTTGCAGAAAGGGTTAGGTCATGGGCATTTATAACAGAGAAATTACAGGTGAAGTGAGAAAAGTCATTATTGGTAAAAATGAAGTGGCAGATAAAGTGATGATGGCAATTTTGGCCGGAGGACATATTCTGCTCGAAGATATTCCGGGAGTCGGAAAGACGACGCTTGCGTTAGGATTCAGCAAATCGCTGGGATTGGATTATAAACGTGTGCAGTTTACGCCTGATGTGCTTCCAGGTGATATTACCGGCTTCACAGTGTACAACAGGGCGACAGGTGTCTTTGATTATAAACAGGGAGCCGCAATGTGCAACCTTCTGTTGGCGGATGAGATCAACCGGACATTCAGCAAGACGCAGGCGGCGATGTTGGAAGTGATGGAAGAGCGGCAGGTTACAGTAGACGGCGTCACATACGAAGTGCCAAAGCCGTTTGTGGTCATTGCCACGCAAAATCCGATCGGCGCTTCTGGTACGCAGATGCTGCCGGAATCGCAGTTGGATCGGTTTATGATCTGCTGCAGCATGGGGTATCCGGATACAAAGAGCCAGATACGCATTTTAAAAGAGCGGTTGAACGCGCAGCCGCTTGAGGAGGTCAGACAGGTGTCCTCCGCGGAGGAAGTGCTGAGGATGCAGGAGGATGTAAAGCAGGTCTATGTTTCCGATGAGTTATTAGAGTATATGACGGTATTGTGTGAAGTGACAAGAGAGCATGGCAATGTAGAACTCGGGGTGAGTCCGAGGGGCGTCTTGGCGCTCTGTCAGATGTCCCGTGCCTGTGCATATATGAGAGGACGGGATTTTGTAAAGCCGGACGATGTGAAATACGTGTTTATTGATGTCTGTGCACACCGACTGGTATTAAATGCCAAATCCGTGATGAATCATGTGCGCGCGGAGGACGTTCTGCAAATGATTGCGGAGGAGATTCCGATGCCAAAAATTGCAAAATCCTGAGAGGTTGCGTATGTTTGGTAAACGATTAATGTATGTTGTCTGGATTCTGTTCGTTTTCTATTTCTGGGTGTTTCAGGGCGGTTTTTTATCTGTGGTCTTTTTGTCGGCGACAGTTGTGTTGTCTCTTTACGGTGCATTAAGCGTACGGATGGCAAAACATCATGTCGTCCTGACCGTAGATGCCCCTGCGCAGATCCGGGCAGGAAAAAAGAAGTCGGTGCTTATTCAGATGAAAAATAACAGTCGGCTTCCGCTTTTTTGTGTGACCGGTACGTTAGTATGTGAAAATGTGCTGACGAAAGAGACAACACGCGTGCCGGTTGTGCTCGGCGCGCTGCCGGGGCATACAGATGTGTTTCAGCTTAAAATACGAAGTGACCGGATCGGATGTCTTGATTTTGAAGTAAAGGATTTAAAATGCACTGATTTGTTGGGAGTATTTTCCGCTGCTTTTCAAGACCGCCATCATTTTCGTCAGAGCACGCTGATTCTTCCGCCGGAGAACCGGACTGAGAATCGTCTGCTGCCGGGGATGGGCAGTTCCGGTGCGGGCGTCGTTTCTGGAGAAGAGCGGTTTGGCATTCGGGATTATCAGGACGGCGAACGGATGGGCAATATTCACTGGAAGGCCACTTCAAAATTGGACGAGCTGATGGTGCGGGAACAGATTCGGGTGTCGCCGCAAAGCGTATGCCTGTTTCTGGAAACGGTGCTGCCGTTAGGCTGTGAGGAACATTTTGCAGAGCAGGCGGAGCGGAGGATACGGGCGCTGTTGTCGCTTTCAAGAGCGTTATGCGAGCAGAGCGCTGTCCATGAAGTGTGCTATTACCGCGAAGAGGACGGGAGCCTGATGCGGTTGCTGCTGAGCAGTATACGCGATTTTCAGGGCGCGCTAGAGCAGTTGCTTCGCGTGCAGTTTGTCTGCACAGAAGAGAATCGTTTGGAACGATTTCTCATACAGGAGCCGGACAGGCGAGAGTCGTTGATTTATATTTCGGAAAGATTGCCGCAAGGCGGTGAGGAATGGGACAATGAACAGCGGATTACATGTTTTTGTGAATATTAAAAAAGAGAACAGAGATTTTGTTTCCAAAATTGGTGCGATTGTGGCGTCGGTTTTGCTGTATGCGGGCAGTGTATTGTGCCTGAGTACAATGTTTGAATTGTCTTATTATTATGCCGTGGTCATTCCGGCAGGAATCGCGGTTGTTGTTGTCATCGGCGTGTTCTGGGAGCGCAAAGAACTGATTTTTACACTGCTGTTTTTTCTGACTGTATTTTTTGCCGTTGGCTTTATCATACGTTCCCGATTTGCAGTAGACGGTCTGCTGTTGACATTAAATCAGGCGTTTGATTGTATTGGAAAGCATTCGGGCGATTATTACCAGAAATTTGAGACCTCGGCGGCCCAAAACAATTCCATGCTGTATGTGACTTTTTTTATGTTGATCATTAATCTGGTTTTTGCTACCGTGTGCGCGATGATTGTCCATGGGCGGCAGCGTTTTTGGCTTGTGGTGTTGTTGGCGCCGCAATTTCTGTGCATGTTTTTTTGGAAGATTTCTCCTGAATTTTTATGCGGCGCGCTGCTTTTTGCAGGTATGTTTCTAAGTTGGGGCATTATGGAGCTCCCAAAAGGTCATCAGCCGCTGTTTACAGCGGGAGTGGCGGTAATTGCTACGGCGCTGTTGTTCAGCGGATTGCTGACGTTTGTGTTGAGTGGAACCGTGGGATTATCCAATCCGTTTGAGCGGTGGATCTATGCGTTCCGATACGGATATAACCGGTCTGTTGATTATCCGAACGGACGTTTGCGGGGGCTTGGCGCGAAGTCCGATTCTTCACAGACGACGCTCACCGTAGCGATGAGCGAGCCGCAGGCAATGTATCTGCGCGGATTTACGGGCGAACAGTTTGACGGAAATGTGTTTACGGAAAGTGAACCGTCTGTAATATATGAACACTATTCATTATTTTACTGGATGCATCGAGAGGGGTATTATGCCAGTGCGCTGCCGTCCAACGTACTGGATTTGATCGGTGAGACGGAAAAAGAGCAGAGCGTGCAAATTCGGGTACAGCATGCGGATCGGCGATATATATATACGCCCTATGAGTTGTCAAATCCGGCCGATATGGAACGTGTAGAACATACAAATGACGCGGCTTTTGTATCTGATCGTCTGTTGGGTGCAGACAGTTATTCTTATATGGTGACAGAGCCGTTGTATAATCTTCCGCGTTCTCTGCAGGAACAGCTGTACAGCGCAAAACAATTTCAGAATTCGGCTCTGACGGAGTATATATTGGCGGAAAGTCATTATCAGGAATATGTATATGATCAATTTGCAACGCTTGACGGAGAGTTGAAGACAACATTGCTTCGTGAGCTCGGGATAGATGATGACGCGCATGTGACTGTTGAGGAGTCCTACCGGATTCTTTATAACTATTTTGCTGAGCAGTTTATATATGATCCGGAGGCAACGTACAGCGGAAAAGATTCTTTTGTTGAAGAATTATTCCAGAACAAGCGCGGCTACGACATACATTATGCGGCGGCAGCCACGTTGTTTTTCCGGGCGCTTGGTATTCCGGCGAGATATGTGGAAGGCTATGTGCTGACGGCGCCGGAGGCGGCGGGAATGCGGGCGGATGAGCCTTATGAACTCACAAAACAAAATGCGCATGCGTGGACGGAAATTTACCGGGATGGAATCGGGTGGTATCCGGTTGAATTTTTAGACGAGTATCTTACGTCCATGCAGTATGATCTTTCGCAGCTGACCGATTCGATTATCAATGATGAGTCGCTAACTAGCAGCGATCTGCCGCAGACGGTGGAAACGCCGGATGAGGTGTTGGATGATGCGGCAGCTGATACGGGACTGCAAAGTGAAACGGGCGGCGCTGTGAAGCGCAGGGAAGACGAGGAGGCGCCGTTCCCTGTAGTTGCGCTGTTTTGTCTGATCTGGGGACTGCTTGCGCTTGCGCTTGTGCTGAGTATTGTTGTGCGGCGGTTTTATTATACAAAAAAACGGGCAAAGGAGTTTGCTTCGGATAATACCAATCTGGCAGTGCGCAGTATGTTCGCTTATTTACAGGAACTGTGCGGGTTTGCTGAAAAGACGGAGCTTGATCTTGTGGGAGAGGAAATTGTCGTGATCGGGGAGCGCGCCGCCTTCTCGCCGCACAAAGTGTCAAGCGAGGAAACGGCTGCGGTTCAAAAGGCAGTACAGCAGGCGAGAACGGCATGTTATCAGCCGTGTTCTGTGTGGAAGAAGTTTACCTTTGTATGGTGGGACTGCCTCTAAATGCCATATTTGGTTTTTAAACGGTTCAGTTTTTTTGAGAGCGGCTGAAAAAGCAGCAGAAGAAACAGGACATTGGATATGATATAGATTACTGTGGTTGGCAGAGAGGCTGTGATCACCGCAAGGTAACGCGCAAGCGTAAACGTACCGTCGACAGAGACAACTGTCCAGATGTCCATAAGCAGAGAATAGATGCCCCCTGCCAATGCGCCGTAAAGGCAGACCGGAATCGTTTTGGTAAGTTGCCCGCGCATCGACAGCAGGCCGGCGATCAGTCCGATCAGCCCCCATACAAACATCTGAAACGGGGTCCATGGTCCCTGTCCGAAATAGATGTTAGAGAGCAGAGCGCTCATGGAGCCGGTCATAAATCCGGCTTCGGGGCCGAGACAGAGACCGCTGATCACGACGATGGCTGTGACCGGTTTAAAACCCGGAATTGCCGCGAATAAAAATCGTCCGGCGACCGCGAGGGCGATCATTACGGCCAACACGGCAATCCGCCGGGTTTTTATCTGACCCCGTTCAAACGAAAGAAAGAACGGAATGTTGCCAATTATGGTGATTATTAAAATAACCAGAGGGTATTGGCGGTCATTCCATAGCATAACGCCAAGCGCCAGACTGGTCGGAATCAGTATACACATTGCAAGTAATCTCAGCATCCGTTTTGCGGATGCTGATTTTGTGTTGATCACAGTTTTTGGTGTATTCATAAGCTCTCCTTTTTGGTCGTATGCATTTGCGCGCGGCAGCGTTTGATGACATCTTCGCAGGTGATTGCCTGAGGGAATAAACGGCGAGCCATTCTGTTTGCTGCGGTGGTGTAAAAATTGTTGTCCGCAAAAAAAGTCACGGGATTTCCGATCGAAGTGATTTGACGATCAAACAGTAATCCGCACCGCGTGGCGTAATATGCAGCAAATTCGACATCGTGTGTTACAAGAAAAATCGTCACTCCATGCTGCTGCATTTGTTGGAGATGACGCCCAAGAACGGATTTTGCGTGCGCGTCCATTCCTTTTGTCGGCTCATCCAGAAGCAGCAGTCTGGGCTTTAAAAGCAAAATTTTGCCAAGAGCTGCCCGCTGAAGCTCGCCGCCGCTCACATCGTACGGGTGACTGTCCAAAATGGAACTGATTTGCAAAAGTTCACTCACACGCGCAATTTCTTTGGCCGCCTCCTGCTGCGACAGCTGCATGGTTTCACACATTTGTTCGTAATCCTCGCGAATCCGGTCGTGGATAAACATAAAGTGTGGATTTTGTGGAAGTACCGCCAGGTTTTGCAAAAACAGTTCTGCTTTCCGGTAACTTTTCATAGGACGGCCGAAAAAGCGGATACTGCCGTGATATGCTTTGGAAATGCCGGTGAGCACATTGATCAGCGTACTTTTTCCGGAACCATTTCCACCCAGAAGGGCAAAAAACTCTCCTTCATAAATAGTCAGTGATAAGTCTTCCAGTATATCCGGGCCGTCTTTGTCATAGCGGAACCAGACCGCCGATAATTCGGCGGCCGGATTGCCTTTCGGCAAGTCGTCGCTCCGATTTGTCACGGCTGTATCACTGTGAAAATGTCCGGAAAGAAAGAAGCGGCCGTCACGGACAGTCAGCGGACATTCCTCTGCGCCGGAAGGCCATCCGCCTGCACACAGTCCGTTGAAGATACGGGCCGCGCTTGGAAGAGAACCTGTCATTGGGTGAGCGGGAGATGTTTGTGTAAGCAAAGAGCCGACCTGGCCGGGACTGTCATAGAAGAGTACGCGTCCCTGTTCCATAAGGCAGACTTTATCCGCAATGGAAAACACTTCTTCCAGACGATGCTCGACAAGAATAACGGTCAGGCCGAGTTCCCGGTTTAATTTCTGAAGAGTAGCGATAAAATCGGCGGCGGCAATGGGATCTAGCTGTGAAGTGGGTTCATCCAGAAGCAGAAGTTCCGGCTGCATGACCATGACGGAAGCAAGATTCAGCAGCTGTTTTTGTCCTCCGGAGAGTGCATCGGTGCGTTTTCGAAACCAGTTGTCAATACCGAAAAAGCATGCCATTTCTCCGACCCGCCTGCGGATTGTCTGCGTATCGAACCCCATATTTTCAAGGCCAAAGGCAAGCTCATGCCACACCCGGTCAGTTACAATCTGTAAATCAGGATCTTGTCGGACGAAACCGATTTCGCAGGCGGAGCGTTTAAGATCAAGTTCAGAAATCGGTGTTCCTCTGTAAAAAATTGTTCCCTCAGTGTTTCCGTTGGGGGCCAGTTGTTTTTTGATCAGTCGAAGCAACGTGGTTTTTCCGCATCCGGAAACTCCACAGAGAACGATAAAGTCACCCTGTTTTACATTCAGAGAAAAATGATTGAGGACCGGTTTGTCGGCCTGCGGATAGGTAAATGTCAAATCTTCGATTTGTAATATGTCCATTTGATTGTCTCCTTTATCTGGATCAGAGTGGGAAGCATACTAAACAGAAACATCCAACCCACACACAACCAATCGCTGATCGCCGAGGGGCGTGTCATTGTCCATTTCGGGTAATAGTAGACGGAAAACAGGTCGGCGTGGCTGCCGATCATCATCAGTATCATTGTGATGATGCTGCACAGGAGTACAAAGCAGTCGATGGCCCGGAAACGAAACATGGAAAAGTGACTGTGTTTTTTCAGCTGATAACCGCGCGCGTTCATAGAATCTGCAATTTCAACGGAACCTTCGAGCGCGTCGGTCACCAAAATGCTGAATTCCTGAAGTGAGCAGCGGACTTTTGAAAACCAGGTGTCCTCGCTGTACATGCCGAGTGTTTTCATCGTGTTATGTATTTGGCTATGCTGTCTTTTTAAATGTGGGATAAACCGCAGTGCGGTTGTGAGAAGCATTCCGGCTTTTGGCAGGCAGCGTCCGAACAGGTGCGTAATTTTATCACTGGTCATTTCCTGCTGCAGTGTCCGGCACCACAGCACGACAGACGCCAACATCACACCGGCGGCAAACCCATACCAGATCGCTTCGAACGTAACCGGATTGTTGTTTAAATAAAACAGCACCGTTTCCCCCCGGTGGGAAAACAGCGGATTGGTGACCGCAAGGAGTACGGCGACAAAAAGGGGAAACAGCAAATCCCGCCGGTGCAGATGTCTATAATTTCTGACACAAAAAAAGGAAATGCTTCCGCAGGCGGAGGCAAGTAAGAGCAGCGGATGCATATGAAACATTGTGAGAAATAAGATGACCACATAATATATCAACAGGCTGAGCGGATGTAAGTGAGAAAATGTATACATATGCATCCTCCTTTCCTCTTATTTGCCCGGCGTTAAGGGGTCTCAGTGATTTTCACGTGGAGATCATTGCCAAGATCGCATGTAAAGCGAAATGCCACTTCATCGCCCTCAGAAAGCGTGTAAAGATTGCAGCCTTGCTGTACGGCATCGTTATTGACAAGATACATCCAACCGCTGAGAGAACCGCATGAAAATTCATAAATATGACCGATCCCCTGAATATAGACGCTTCCGTAGCGGTTTTGGTCGGAACCCTGATATTCCATTTGCATATTGTATTTGCGGGCGGCTGCCACCAGAAGATCATATACGGTAGAATTGTCCGGTATTTCAAATGTTGTTTTTGGGAGAAGAATTCCATCTTCCGGAATATATCCCCCCTCCCGGAGAGCAGGATCCAAAAGCTCCATATTGGAAAGAATGGTCTCGCAGTCGATAGACAGTGTGACGGAAATCGTAGAAGACGCCGTAGGCTCTGCGCCACTTTCAAAGGTATCGACAGACTCAATACGTATAAATAAAATAGCGAGTATGATCAGCAGTGCTAGCGGAATAATCAAAAACAAGTCTCTGACGCGTTTTTTATGCAGACAAAATAATATGCATCCCAGCGCCGCGCACACGACGGCAATACAAAGGATCGCACGGATTGGCGTCTCAGACCGTGCGGGGGCGGTGGAAGAGTCTGCGGGAATGGTCGGAGTGGATGTTGTCAAGCCGGTTTCCGATAGTTCATAAAAGGCAGATTCGCCTGATAAATAGCGTTCATAGGCGATCAGAGCGCAAAGCGCTTGGTTTGTCGCCATCGTATCAAATGAGCGTTCGTCCGGAATGTGAGTATAGGTATGATCTTCCAGTCGGGATGTCTGCATGGATTCAAACACGGATATTCCGTTTTTGGTGAACCGCTCATCTGAAGCAGGGTCAATGCCGAGCGTGCAAAGTGCGATTACAACCTGTGCCGCGCTTTCTGTATTTTCGATATTATACTGTGAGAACCCTCCCCGTTCGTTCTGGAGATTGGAGAGACAGACAAGTGCGCGGTCAATCGCATCAGCCACGGAGGATGAATCAGAGGAAGAATGTTTTTGCAGTGCAGAGAGCGCACACAGAGCCATTGCGGTTGTGTCGGCATCCGACGCAGTACCGGTAATGGAAAAACCACCGTCGTCCAGTTGGCTGTCCAGTAAAAGCTGTGAGAGATCCTCCATAGAATAGAAGGCGTCATCTGGCACCTCTGCGTCGCAGGCGCACAGTGTGAGAATGCCAAAGATCGGGCCGTTTATGCCCTGCGCGTTGATCGGGCGGGTGTATCCGCGGTTGTATATACCGTCTGCAAGCAGATTGATCGGATTCCCGTCTGCGTCGGTCCCAAAAGCACTGGGATCTGCGCCGAGGGCGCGCGCAGTCATGGCGATCCGGTGCCACTCGGTTGCTTTTGTCGGATCCAGACTGCCGTCCCTGGTATATCGGAGAGAAACCTGTTGTTCAAGCGCTGCCAGATAATCTGCAGGGAGAAGCGAAGCGTCATACCGTCCGACAGCGAGAGCAAACCAGTCGCCGCCTGTGGTGCCGGCCTGGGCGTTGAGATCGTTTGTGTCCGAAAATGAGTTTTGGATTTGCGCATCAATCGTCTGTTGAATTTGTCCGGAAAGAGTTTCCTGCTCAGATACAGCTGCGGCCAACGTGTACTTGGAACAGTGTATTCCGACAGTCAGAAACACGGCAATCAGCAATAAAACACTGATGGCGGAACATACCCGTTGCCTGTCACTATGTTTACCATTCCTGATCCCAGTTTTCATCTGTGCCTCCTGTTGATGTGCCGCCGCCGATGTCCAGTCCGCTCACAAGTGTAAAGCGAAGGCGGATATGGTCGCCGGCGGACGGTATGAGAGCGGATAAGCCAATTTGCGGATATTCATATACAGCGCTTCCTTGACTCTTCACACAGAGCATCCAACCGGAAGCCTGTGTGTAATCAAATTCACCTAGAGAGTCTGGAGAAGAATTTGCCGCATTATAGAACAGAGACGGTATCGACTGAATTTTATTTAGCAGCGTTTCCGGTATATTTACT
The DNA here is from genome assembly GCA_944383325.1 of uncultured Lachnospiraceae bacterium. GTDB lineage: Bacteria > Bacillota > Clostridia > Lachnospirales > Lachnospiraceae > CALWPC01. The sequence goes on from CALWPC010000027.1 coordinate 162,840, forward strand.
GATGCAAATGCACCTTCTCTGTGAATACGTTTTAAATAATATCCATTCTCCAAAGTGCCGTCATATTCATCTGAAAAGCCGTTCGCCTGCAGCAGCTGAGACAGGTAGACGCTGATCGGCTGACCAGGCTGCAGCGTCAGTTCAGTCGGAGCAATCAGATAGCCGAGGCCAAGCGTGCTTGCCTCCACAGATATGGTGATTTTTTCTTCTGCGGGAGGCGTGCAAAATATACTGAATGTTCGGGTAGAACTATTTCCGTAGTCGTCGCGCAATTCTATCTGAATCATATTTTCACCTTCCACGAGAGGAAGTCTGAAATATGATTTGGTCTGGTCAGTAAATTCAGGGGAGATGATCTGAGACTGACAGCTTACCGTCAGATAATCGTCGAGCAGAAGTTTGCCGAAGGCGTCATTTCCCCAGACGGTAATGGAGTATTCGTACCCGGAAATCTGCGCGTTTTCTTCAAATTCTCCGTAGATGACCGGCGCCTCAACCGGAGCAGGCGTTTCTTCGGGGAGAGGATGTTCCGGGTCGGCCGCAGGCTCCGACGGGGAGTCCGGCTCCTGTGTGGGATAAATGACCTGTGGTTCCCAACTTGGAGACGGTGTGGCCGGGTTGCTGCCGCCGCTCATTAAATCGCTCAGATCCGATCTGGGCACGGTGATAAAATCTGTTCCGGAGTCGGATACGCTAGTATCTGCCGGGGCAGAAAAGGAGTCACTGGAGGAACCTTCTGCATGTTCAGATGCCGAGGTCTGCGTGTGCGCCACAATCGGCGGCGTAGTGATGGATATGTCCGGCGCGCCGTCATAGGAGTTGGATGGTAATGCAGCGTCGGAAGGAGCGGGAGACGCCGATGCAAGGCCGGCGTACACAGACGTCCCGCTGTTGTCGTTTCCATTTTCTGCCAGTGTCGTCAGGGGGTTCGCCAGTTCAGCACGGGGACGATCCGCCACGGTGATGAAAATCGTGAGCGTGCAGATCAGCGCTGCGGCGAGTGTTGCCCAAAAAGACGGTTTTTGACAAATGCTTTGCAGCCAATCCGGACAATACAACCGGATTTTTTGTATCCATTTTTTCAATATGTTTAATCGATTATTCATCTTGTCTCCTTAATATAGGGATAGGGGGTGCAAAATAAGCTTGTCAAATCTCTTGAAAGAGATGTATTTATTATACTGGCTGCAGACTGTTTTTTCAATAGACCAAAAAAATATTATAAAAAATATGACTTTAAAAAAAGAATATAAACAAAAAAACGAAAAAAAAGACAAAATAGAAACAGAATATCATCATTTGTTTATTGAATGAACGAAAAAAATAGAAAAAAATATAAAATAATTACAAGTTGGCATCCCGGAATGAGGATAATATAAATTTGTCAATAAAATAATGAAGTAAATAGGAGGTTTTTATGCGTTACATAAAAAAAGTAGTTGCGGTGTTATTAGCTGTTGCGCTGTTTTGTGGAATACTGCCGACGGTCAATATTCCGGTGCAGGCTGCTGACGACAGTATTTCTGTAGTCTTTTCGGCCGGCGTTAATGATGAGGGTTTTCTGATCACACCGCAGTATCTTACCGTTTCAGATGGTATTTCTGAAGAGTACGGATATACGTCAAGTATAGAGGGAGTGTCGGCGCTCGATGTATTGGTGGCGGCACATGTACAGTATTACGGCGAACAATTTACAGAGGAGACCGCAGAAGATTATCTGCAGATGTCCGGTTCCTATCTGACCAAAGCATTTGGAGAGAGCGCGTCTGCAACCGGCTTTGCTATTAATGGTGAGTGCCCGAACGACGGAGTGATGACCAGTTATGGTTACACGGGGCTTGGTTGGAATCAGGCGCCGGTTGATGAAAATGATGTTCTGGAATTATTCTGGTATGCCGATTTGCTCTATTATCTGGATAATTATTCGTGGTTTGATGAGCGTCAGACGGCGGTTTATGTCGATGCTCCTCTGACGTTGAATTTGCAGGGATATTGTTTTGCATGGTATGGCTGTTATGATCAGGAGACCATTGATTTAATGACGGGTCCGATTTCGGGCGCTGAGATTTATGTGGCTTCAGAATCAGATATGGCGTTTTCTGAAGCACAGTTGTCTACGGATGACAACGGAAATGTCACGCTTACATTTGACACTCCGGGAGTGTATTATGTTACGGCACTGGGAACTGATGATACGGATACGCCGTTTGTATCGCCGTGGTGTAAGGTAGAAGTAAAACAAACTGTAGATTTGGATACACAGTTAAGTTCATACTGGTCTTCTGTGTTTAAAAATTCCGATAATCAGTCGATTGTGGATGCCAAGACGCCGACACAGTCGGTGAGTACCGGGTTAAAGTGGATGACAGAGTCACTTAGCAATACCAGAAATTATGGCAGCACGCCGATTGTAGTAGATGATTTTCTGGTTGCGACAACGTCGGACTGTCTTGTAAAAATCAACAAAGAGACCGGAGAAATGGAACAGTCCGTATCCCTACCTCTTGCAAACGGCTCATTGTGTGTCTCCCCGCTCTATGCGGACGGTATGATTTTTGTCGGTGTTAACGGCGGCAGTGTGGCTGCTTACAATGCGCAGACGTTTGAATTGCTCTGGACGTACAGTCAAACCGGTGACCCTGCTCAGGCAATTACACCGCTGACTTATCATGATGGGTATTTGTATACTGGGTTTTATGTTGCCAATTCGTCGTCTTCTAATGTAAAAGAAGCATCCTATGTATGCCTGGATGTCAGCCCGGAGGCGGACGGGGTAAAAGAGGCGACGTGGACATTTTCGAATTCTGGCGGATTTTACTGGGCCGGCGCCTATGTGAATGATCAGGCAGTGGTATTTGGTATGGAGGCAAATGAGGAAGGAAACTCGAAAGTGGTGAGTTTGGATCCGGCGACTGGAGCGGTCCTCTCGGAAGTTGAAGTTAGCGGCAGTGTTCGGACAAGCGTAGCTCATGATCCGCAGAGTGATCTGCTCTACGTCGCGTCTAATGACGGCACACTGTATAAACTGAGTTTAAATGAGGAAGGCGTTCTCAGTATGGAGGGCAGCCTTGCGCTTGGCGGAGCGACAACAAGCACGCCGGTTGTGTATAATGGACGCGCATATCTTGGTGTGAGCGGACCGTATGCATTTGAAGCACAGGGACATAAAGTGTGCGTAGTGGATACTGTTTCCATGCAAATGATTTATGAAGTGGAAATGCCGGGGTATCCCCAGTGTAATTTGCTGTTGAGTACGGCCGGTGAGGAGCAGGACAAAACAGTTTCTCTTTATGCGACTTCCAACACGATGCCGGGTGGTATTACCGTGATTAGAGACAGTGAGGGACAGACGGAGGCGAATAGCGAGCTGTTGTTTGTGCCGCCTGCCGAAGCACAGCAGTATTGTGTTGGCAGTGTGATTTGTGATGAAGACGGGGTACTGTATTATCGCAATGACAGCGGACGCATTTTTGCAGTTACGGCATGTGAAGCCGGCGATGTCAATATGGACGGTATGGTGAATGCAGAGGATGCGCTTTTGGTGCTTCAAAATGCCGCACAGCTCAAAACGCTTGAGACACAGGAAAGCGCAAGAGGAGATTTGACGCAGGATGGTATTCTGAGTGCCGACGACGCCCTTCAGATTCTGAGAAAAGCGGCGCAGCTAGACTGAAATCTTTGAGGTTTGTAAGCCGTATTTCTCTGAAAAGATGTAAATTTTACGTTTTATATACGGAAAAAGGTTGCGAAACATAAAAAAATCGGGTATGATGCCTATGAGCACATTTGATTGCATCAGGCAGGGTCGGAGCGCATGCTTGCGTCTGCCCTGCAAATGAAAGGGTATGAGGAGTGAATGATTATGGCAACTAAGTCTGCAAAGACCATTACGAAAACAGCGTCAGAGGCAAAACCGGAGTCTAAGACGGTTTCCGCGGTGAAGGCAGAACCGAAGGCAGCAGTAAAGGCAGAGCCAAAAGCAGCTGCAAAGGCGGAACCGAAGACAGCGGTAAAGGCAGTAGCAAAGGCAGAGCCGAAGGCAGCAGTAAAGGCAGAACCGAAAGCAGCCGCGAAGGCAGAATCCAAAAAAGTGTCCAAGACTGCAGCGAAAAAGGCGCCGAAAAAAACGACGGTGAAAAAGGCCACTGCTAAAAAAGCGGAAACAAAAATCTATGTACAGTATATGGGACAGGAGTTTGATCAGCAGGAGATCGTTGAGCGGATTATCACAAAATATATGCAAGAGTCCGGAAGGGCCAGATCGAGCATCAAGTCATTGGACGTATATATTAAGCCTGAGGATCAGACTGCATACTATGTGCTGAATGGACAGGACAGCAGCATTTCCCTGTAATCGGGAATTTGTGTTTTTTCTGTCAGTATAACAACAATTTTGCAATGCCTTCATACAATACACCAGAGAAACATTTGGAGTGATTGTTATGGAGGCATTGCTGCGTTTTCAGGATGTCAGTTTCTCTTATCATACATTGGACGGAGAGACTGACGTCCTGTCTCATATATCGTTCGAAGTCAAAGAGGGGGATTTTTTGGCTATTGTCGGCCCAAGCGGATGCGGGAAATCCACGATCCTGTCTTTGATTGCGGGTCTTCTGAAGCCGGAGGAAGGCTCTATTTTTTTTCACGAACAGTTAGCCGCGGCGCACGGTACCACGGCGATCGGTTACATGCTGCAGAAAGATCATTTGTTTGAATGGCGAAACATTCGTAAAAATGCGATGTTAGGTTTGGAAATTCAACGAAAAAAGACAAAAGAACATATGGATTATGTCGATACGCTTTTAGAGAAGTATGGATTGGAGGAATTCAAAACAATGCGTCCGTCTCAGCTGTCAGGAGGAATGCGGCAGCGGGCGGCGCTCATCCGGACGCTGGCGCTTCAGCCGCGTTTATTATTATTGGATGAGCCGTTTTCAGCGCTGGATTATCAGACGCGGTTAGAAGTGGGAAACGATATTGGCATGATTATTCGGGAAGAAGAAAAAACGGCTATTTTGGTGACCCACGACTTATCGGAAGCAATTAGCCTTGGAAATCGTATTATTGTGCTCTCCGACCGTCCCTGTACGGTGAAGGATGAGCTGCAAGTTGTGTTTCCAGATGGTTTGTCCCCATTGGAAAAACGCAATGAACCGGTCTTCCAGGAATATTTTCAAAGCATCTGGAAGGAGATGAGACACCATGACGGAGCAGCATAAAAGCCGTCAGGAATTATTTTTGGCTGAACACAGACGGATGAAATATACGGTGGCCGCAATCAGGGTGATCAGTCTGGTTTGTCTGCTGATCTTGTGGGAGGTGGCTAGCAGGGCAGAGTGGATAGATTCCTTTATTTTTTGCAGCCCAAGTAGCATTGCAAGATGCTTTGTCCGAATGGCGTCGGATCAGAGCCTGTTTTATCATATTTGGATTACGCTGTATGAGACGATGGTTTGTTTTGCACTGTCTGTTTTGCTTGGGGAGTTATTCGCCATTCTTCTTTGGCTGAGCAGACGTTTTGCGCGCGTTATGGAGCCATATCTGGTTGTGCTCAATAGTTTGCCGAAATCGGCATTGGCCCCTCTGTTAATTGTGTGGTTGGGCGCAAATGTCAAAACGATCATTGTATCCGGTATCTCTGTAGCTATTTTTGGTACAATTTTAAATTTGTATACAGGATTTCAGGAAGTAGATAATGAGCAGATCAAGCTGATCCGCACTCTGGGCGGGGGAAAACTGCAAATTTTAAAGAAAGTGATTCTTCCGAGTACAATGCCGCTGTTAATTAGTATTATGAAAGTCAATATCGGATTATCACTGGTCGGGGTAATTATCGGAGAATTTCTGGCGGCGAACGAAGGGCTTGGTTATCTGATTATTTATGGAAGCGAGACATTTAAAATGGATTGGATGCTGATGTCGATTGTGCTGCTATGCCTGATCGCCATGGTATTGTACAAAGCGATTGCCGCACTGGAAAAGTGGTACGCGAAGCGATGAAGCATTGTTCGCATGCTGTTTGTAAACCATTTCTATTGAACAAAAAAGGCCACCCGTTTTGCGGGTGGCAATCACTGAAAAGCTAAAGATGGGACTTGAACCCACGACCCCTTCATTACGAGTGAAGTGCTCTACCAACTGAGCTACTTTAGCACATCCTAATTACTTGTGATATTCTATCATAGCCTGACGATGATTTCAAGTAAAAAAATAATGTTGTTCAAAAAGTTCAAAGTGATTAGAATATTCTGACAATACGAAGAAACCGATGAAATCGGAGAGGTACGGCATATACTGTGGTATCGTTTCTGAAGTTGCGTTCCTTTGAGAAATCTCGTATAATAAAATCATTTGGAGGAACGATTATGAAATCTGCGGTAAATTATCAAAAAAAATTAGATGAGCTGCTTGAGACGCTTGGCGCTCAGCCGCAGCCGAAACGTCTTTTGCTGCACAGCTGCTGTGCACCGTGCAGCAGTTATTGTCTGAAATATTTGTCGGATTATTTTTATATAACTGTTTTGTATTATAATCCAAATATTACGGATGAGCAGGAATATTGCCGCCGTGCAGAGGAACAGCAGCGGCTGATTCGCGAGATGCCGCTGCGCTATCCGGTGGAGTTTCGCGAGGGCGTTTATCGTCCGCAGGAATTTTTTCAGGCGGTGCGCGGTCTTGAAATGATACCGGAGGGCGGGGAGCGCTGTTTTGCCTGTTACCGTCTGCGGCTGCGCGCGGCTGCTCAAATGGCGGCTTTGGAGAATTTTGATTATTTTACAACGACGCTCTCAATCAGTCCGCTCAAAAATGCGGCGAAGATTAATGAAATCGGCGAAGAACTTGGAGAATACTATCATGTGTCGCATTTGCCGTCCGATTTTAAAAAGAGAGGCGGGTATCAGTGTTCAGTAGAACTTTCCAGAGAGTATAAGCTTTACCGTCAAAATTACTGCGGCTGTGTGTTTTCAAAAAAAGAGGCTCTAAGCAGGCGCGGGACGGAGCAGTAAGAGGCTCATATTCATATTGTGTGAGAGTGCTTTTTGTGTTACAATCTGTCTGAAAAAAGAAAAGACTGTAAATGGAATGCGAAACGGAGGTACAAAGGTTATGGCGCAGCTTTGGGGAGGCCGTTTTACAAAAGAAACGGATCAGCTTGTTTATGAATTTAATGCATCGATCGGGTTTGATCAGCGCATGTATCAACAGGATATTCAGGGGAGCATGGCGCATGTCAAAATGCTTGCCAAGCAGGGAATACTCAGCCGCGAAGAGTATGAGCAGATTCAGGAGGGTCTGGAAAGCATTCTTCGCGATGTACAGAGCGGTGCGCTGTCTATCTCTCCGGAATACGAGGATATACATAGTTTTGTGGAGGCGGTGCTGATTGAACGGATCGGCGACGCCGGGAAAAAACTGCATACCGGTAGGAGCAGAAATGATCAGGTGGCTCTCGATATGAAGCTGTACACGCGGGACATGATTGATGTGCTGAAGGGGAATTTGTATGATCTGTTACAGGTTCTGTTGTCGATAATGAAGCAGCACGTTGATACGGTGATGCCCGGCTTTACCCATTTGCAGAAAGCACAGCCGATTACACTTGCGCACCACCTGGGGGCATATTTTGAAATGTTCCGGCGGGATTATGGACGCCTTGTGGATATTCGGCGCCGGATGAATGAGTGTCCGCTAGGTTCCGGCGCGCTTGCCGGTACCACATATCCGCTTGACAGAGAGTATGTTGCACAGCAGCTTGGCTTTGACCGCGCAACGAATAACAGTATGGACAGTGTGGCCGACCGTGATTATCTGATCGAATTGCTTTCTGCGCTTTGTACGGTGATGATGCATCTGAGCCGTTTTTCTGAGGAGATCATTATCTGGAATACGAATGAATATCATTTTGTAGAGATTGACGATGCTTACAGCACCGGAAGCAGTATTATGCCGCAGAAGAAAAATCCCGATATTGCCGAACTGGTGCGCGGAAAAACCGGACGGGTATACGGCGCGCTGTTTTCTCTTCTCACCGTAATGAAAGGCTTGCCGCTCGCTTATAATAAGGATATGCAGGAGGATAAGGAGCTAGTTTTTGACGCTATGGATACTGTCCGCGAGTGTCTTGTGCTGTTTACCGGAATGCTTCGCACAATGCAGTTTCACACGGATGTAATGGAAAGAAGCGCCATGGGCGGATTTACAAATGCCACGGACGCGGCGGACTATCTCGTAAACAAAGGAGTGCCGTTTCGGGATGCGCACAGCATTATCGGTACTTTGGTGCTGACGTGCCTGGAAAAAAGATGCGCGCTTGACGATCTGACGATCGATGAATATAAGGCGGTCAGTCCGGTGTTTGAGAGCGACGTATATGAGGCGATTCGCATGGATACCTGCGTCAATAAACGACTGACACGGGGCGCTCCGGGCAGTGAGGCAATGCGCGCGGCAATTGAAGAAAACGAGGCGTTTCTGAACCGCGTACAGTCGGAAGACATGCAAAGTGATAAAAAATAAAAAAAGACATTGCATTTTTGTGTAAAATAGAGTAGTATTATCTGCGGAATACAAATGTGCGCGTGTGGCAAACACTAATAAAGCGCCGACGGCGTGAATATTGGGCGGCATGCGGAGGAATGGAGGATATTTTAAAATGGAACAAAAGTTAAAAGTTGGCGTGTTGGGAGCGACCGGTATGGTAGGGCAGCGTTTTATTTCTCTGTTAGACAATCATCCCTGGTTTAAGGTCGTATGTCTTGCGGCAAGCGAGCGCTCAGCAGGCAAAAGATATGAGGATGCAGTCGGAAATCGTTGGAAAATGACTACACCGATGCCGGAGGCGGTAAAAGATCTGATTGTTATGAATGTCAATGAGGTGGAACAGGTTTCTGAGCAGGTGGACTTTGTGTTCAGCGCAGTCGATATGACAAAGGAAGAGATTCGTGCGATCGAGGACGCGTATGCGAAGGCGGAGACGCCGGTAGTTTCCAATAACAGCGCGCACCGTTGGACGCCGGATGTGCCGATGGTAATACCGGAGATCAACCCCGAGCATTTTGAAGTCATTCCGTTTCAGAAAAAACGTCTTGGGACGACGCGGGGATTTGTGGCTGTAAAACCGAATTGTTCCATTCAGAGTTACACGCCTGCGCTGCATGCGTTAAAAGAATTTGGCCCAAATGTAGTTGTGGCTACCACTTACCAGGCGATTTCCGGAGCAGGAAAGACATTCCAGGACTGGCCGGAAATGATTGACAATATTATTCCGTTTATCGGCGGCGAAGAAGAGAAGAGCGAGCAGGAACCGCTGCGTATCTGGGGAACGCTTGAAAACGGTGTGATCAAAAAGGCAGAGTCTCCGATTATTACGACGCAGTGTATCCGTGTGCCTGTTCAGGACGGTCATACTGCAGCCGTATTTGTGTCTTTTGATAAAAAACCGTCCAAAGAGGAAATTATTGAGCGTTGGGTGAATTTCCGCGGACTGCCGCAGGAGCTGAAACTTCCCAGTGCCCCGAAACAGTTTATTCAGTATATGGAGGAGGACAATCGTCCGCAGGCGCAGCTAGACCGCGATTATGAGAACGGCATGGGCGTTTCTCTCGGAAGACTGCGCGAAGATCTTGTCTACGACTATAAATTCGTCGGTTTGAGTCATAATACGGTGCGCGGAGCCGCGGGAGGAGCGATTCTGTGTGCGGAGCTTCTGACGGCGCAGGGTTACATTGACAGAAAATAATGATGTCTGGTTGCCGCTGTAAAATAGGTGAAAAAGAGTTGGAGGAATCATAGACATGGGGATTACAGTGTCGGATTTTGGAAAAACGGAAAGCGGCGAGGAAGCCTCGCTGTATGTGCTAAAAAATGATGCGGGCATGACGGCGGTCGTCAGCGATCTGGGAGCGGTGCTTGTGAGCCTGTTTGTGCCTGACCGTGACGGTGAAATGAGAGATGTCGTGCTTGGCTTTGACGACGTTGAGAGCTATGAGAAGAAAAACGGGACATATTATGGAGCGACGATCGGGCGATGCGCAAACCGTATTGCCAAAGGACGTTTTACACTCAACGGGGCGGACTATCAGTTGGATGTCAATGACGGCAATAACAATCTGCACGGCGGCTTTTCGGGATACGAGACGCGCATGTGGGCGGTGAGCAAGTCGGAAAACACGTCGGAGCCGTCGATTACATTTGCGCTGTCGAGTGTACATATGGATCAGGGCTTTCCGGGCAATGCCGATATTACGGTGACGTACCAGGTGACTGCGGATCAAAAGCTGCGGATCTCGTATCAGTGTGCGGCAGATGAAGATACTGTTTTTAACATGACCAATCACAGTTATTTTAATTTAAACGGTCATCAGTCCGGCACGGTATTAGATCAGGAGGTCCAGATTATCGCTGATTCATTTACCATGGCGGACAAAGAGAGTATTCCAACCGGTGAGATTGTGGATGTGACGGGAACGCCGATGGATTTTCGTGAATTTCACTCTATTGGAGAGCGCATTGAGCAGCCGTATCCGGCGCTTCTTTATGGATCCGGTTATGATCACAATTACTGTGTGAATGATTCCGGTTCCTCAAAGATCGTTGCGCGGATGCGCAGCCGGAAATCCGGCATACTTATGGAAGTTGTCACGGATCTGCCGGGACTTCAGCTTTACACGGGCAATTTTATTACAGGAGATCAGACGGGAAAAAATGGAATGGTATATCCGCGCCGTTCCGGCTGTTGTTTTGAGACGCAGTATTATCCCGACGCCGTTCACCACAGTCAGTTTGCACAGCCGGTTTTTAAAGCCGGAGAATTGTATGAGACGGAAACGGTTTATCGGTTTACAATTTTTGAAAATTAAATGTTGATGACGAGGCTGTTGCCGCTGTATGCGGCGACAGTTTTCATTTAACAGGCAGTTCAGAAAGAGATGGTTTATGTCAAAAGAGTTGTACATTGCGGAGAAACCGAGTGTTGCGGCAGAATTTGCCAAAGCGCTGCATCTGAATATGAAGCGGTATCAGGGTTATATGGAGTCCGACCATGCGGTTGTGACATGGTGTGTGGGACACCTGGTGACAATGAGTTATCCGGAGCGTTATGACGAGCGTTTGAAAAAGTGGAGTCTGGATACGCTTCCGTTTATCCCGGATCAGTTTTTGTATGAAGTGATTCCGTCGGTAAAAAAACAATTTACCGTTGTGAGCAAACTGCTCAACCGAGACGATGTCACATGTATTTATGTCTGCACGGATTCGGGCCGTGAGGGCGAGTATATTTACCGTCTGGTGGAACAGATGTCAGGCGTAAAAGGGAAGAAAAGGAAACGGGTCTGGATCGATTCACAGACCGAAGACGAGATTAAACGGGGCATCGCGGAGGCAAAAGATCTTTCTGCCTATGATTCGCTTTCGGATGCGGCTTATCTGCGCGCAAAAGAAGATTATTTGATGGGAATTAATTTTTCACGTCTGCTCACATTAAAATATGGACAGACGCTTTCTGCGTTTTTGCGTTCGGAGCGCGGCACGGTAGTTTCGGTTGGCAGAGTGATGACCTGCGTGTTGGGAATGGTGGTGCGCAGGGAGCGCGAAATTCGGGATTTTGTGAAAACGCCGTTTTATCGGGTGTTTTTGTTGGCCGGCGATCAACAGTCTGTATTTGAGGCGGAATTTCGTGCGGTGGAGCAGAGCCGGTGGTATCAGTCAAAAGCCATGTATAAGGACAGCGGATTTTTAAAGCGCGAAGATGCGCAGCGGCTCATTGAGCAGATCATGCAGCCGGATGAAACAGAGGCCGGGATGCCTTCTTCGGAAAGAACGGCTCTGGTAGAAAAGGTGGAGCGAAGGCAGGAGAAGAAAAATCCGCCTCTTTTATATAATCTGGCCGAGCTGCAAAATGAATGTTCGCGTTTATATAAGCTGAGCCCCGACGAGACGCTGCGAGTTGTGCAGGAATTGTATGAGAATAAGCTTGTCACTTATCCGCGGACAGACGCGCGCGTACTTTCCACGGCAGTGGCAAAAGAGCTTTCTAAAAATTTAAAGGGACTTGTAAATTTTGAGCCGGTGTCTGTGTTTGCGGCGGCAGTATGCAAAGGTTTTACCCCTGAAAAATTTTGTAAAAGCCGATATGTCAATGACCGCGCAATTACCGATCACTATGCGATTATTCCGACCGGACAGGGACTTTCGAATTTACAGCGTTTAAGCGAGATGTCTGCGCGTGTGTACGAGACAATCGCGAGACGTTTTCTGTCCGTGTTTTTTCCGCCGGCAGTTTATAAAAAACTGTCCGTTACTCTGATGAGAAATGGCGAGCGCTTTTTCGCCAATGTTCGGGTTCTTGAAAAACCGGGATACTTGAAAGTGTATGAAAATGCAACGAACCGCAAACGTGAGGAAGCGGCAGATGGAACTGAGCACAGCGTGCTGCCGGAGCAGATCGCAGCGTTAAAAAAGGGAATGGTTCTTCCTGTTCAGGATTGTGTCATCCGCGAGGGGGAGACATCCCCTCCGAAACGGTACAATTCGGGGTCGATGATTTTGGCGATGGAAAATGCCGGTCAGCTTATTGAGGATGAAGAGCTGAGGGCGCAGATTAAGGGCAGCGGAATCGGGACGAGCGCTACCCGCGCCGAAATTTTGAAAAAACTGGTTCATATTCGCTATCTTTCGTTGAACAAAAAATCACAGATTCTGAAACCGACCTTATCGGGAGAATTGATTTATGATGTAGTCAATTCATCCATTCGTCAGCTGCTCAATCCAGATCTGACGGCCAGTTGGGAGAAGGGGCTTACCTATGTGGCAGACGGGGCAATTACTGAGCGGGAATATATGGAAAAACTCCGTAAATTTATTCAGGATCGCACACAGATGGTACTGGGACTGCAAAATCAGTCTGTCATCCGGGAATCGTTTGACCGTGTGTCACCGTATTATAGAAAAAAACAGAAGGAGTGAGGTATGATGCATCGCGATATTACAATTCAGGAGTTATATACGCTGCAAGAAACCATTGCAAAACCGCTGATGAACAGTGCAGTGTATCCATGGGAATTGCTGAAAAAAATCGGGTCTTATATTGAGACGTTGGGGCCGACGCTAGATCCGGAACGCTATGAGAAAAAAGCGGACAATATATGGATTGCCAGATCGGCAAAGGTGGCTGCAAGCGCTTCTGTGAACGGACCGTGCATCATTGATGAGAACGCGGAGATTCGTCATTGCGCGTTTATCCGCGGCAATGTGATTGTCGGCAGAGAGGCGGTTGTCGGCAATTCTACGGAATTAAAAAATGTCATCTTATTTAACAAGGTGCAGGTGCCGCACTATAATTATGTGGGAGATTCCATTCTTGGATACGGTTCGCATATGGGTGCGGGAGCAATCACTTCCAATGTGAAATCGGATAAAAGTCTTGTGCAGGTTGTGCTTGGCGGGGAGCGCATTGAGACAGGACTGAAAAAATTTGGGGCGATGCTTGGCGACGGTGTGGAAGTCGGGTGTAATACGGTGCTGAACCCAGGTACAGTGATCGGCCGCGGGTCAAATGTCTATCCGACTTCCATGGTGCGCGGAGTGCTGCCCGCATGCTGCATTCACAAGCAGGACGGTACAGTAGTCCAAAAGCGGTCAGACAGTGTGGAGGTACAGAAGGAGCCTGATGCGCGGCAGATTGTCCGGCATGTGGATCACACGCAGCTGAAAGCCTGCTGTACGTGGCTGGACATTGAATCGCTCTGCCGGGAGGCGCAGCAATATCATACGGCTTCGGTCTGCATTCCTCCGTGCTTTGTCAGACAGGCGCGCGAACGGTTCGGAGAACAGCTGACGATTGGCACGGTAGTCGGGTTTCCGCTTGGTTATCAGACGCCGGAGGTGAAAGCGTTTGAGGCGAAGCAGGCTCTCATGGATGGCGCCGATGAGATTGATATGGTGGTCAATCTGACGCAGGTCAAAGCGGGACTGTTTGACGGTGTGCGCGACGAGCTGAAACTGCTCCGGCAGGTGACGGACGGACATATTTTAAAAGTGATTGTGGAGACTTGCTATTTGACAGAGGAGGAAAAGGTCGCGCTCTGTCATCTGGTTGAGGAGTCAGGTGCAGATTTTATAAAAACATCCACCGGATTCGGGACGGCGGGCGCCGAGCTTTCCGATATTAAACTGTTTCGCGAGCAGCTAGGAGAGAGAGTCCGCATAAAAGCCTCGGGCGGTATTCGTACGCTGCCTCAGGCGCAGGAATTTCTGGAAGCCGGATGTGATCGTCTCGGCACCAGCGCGGTCGTTGCAGAGATCAACAAACGCCCGGTTAAGGGAGAGAGCTGATGAGTGACGAACAATTAATGCAAAAGGCGATGGAGGCCCGGAAATTTGCGTATGCGCCGTACAGTCGCTTTTCGGTGGGCGCGGCTTTACTGGCAAAAAACGGGACGGTTTATCTGGGCTGTAATATTGAAAATGCTTCTTTTGGGGCAACGTGCTGCGCGGAGCGAACGGCGCTTTTTAAAGCAGTGTCAGAAGGCTGTAGAGAATTTTCAGCTATTGCGGTTTATTCTGGAAACGCCGATACCGTTCCGTGTGGAATTTGTCTTCAGGCGTTAGCGGAATTTTGCGATTTGAGCGAATTTCGGGTGATTTGCACATCAGATCGTCAGTCATACCGGGTCTGCACACTCGGGGAATTGTTTCCTCATGCATTTGCATTGGACGGCAAAGCAGAAGACTAGATGTGAGCCGGTAAATAAATTGTGGCGGATGGGAAATACTATATGCGAAAGCCGCTTGTTTCATGGGTTAAGCGGCAAGCATATCGGAACAAGAAATTTTGAATCCCGAGTTGCTATTTTCGGTCAAATCATATATAATAATAACAAGTTCCTGAGATGTGCGATAACCCCGCTATTTTGAACCTACAGTTTTTTTGACGGGATTCCTATTATTTCCGGTCGGATGTCAGGCCTCCTTTGCAGTGGAAGACAGAACGCCGGATGCGGTTACCCACCTAGCGTTGCTAGGCGTCAAAATTGCGGGAACGGCATTTCGGGACTTATACAAAAGATAACGGCCTGTTCGGCGCGCGCATGAGGGCGCGCCGGGCAGTGTTTACTTGGTTTCATCCGGCGCTTGCGGCGGCCGGTGATATATGGAAAAATAATGGGTGTAAAGTGATTTGTTTTTCGCCCGTTCTTTTGTTTCACCGTATTTTATGGGCATTCTATGCGCCGGCGTTATGTTTGTATTGCAGATTACGATGTGCTAGATGTTGGCAGATGATTGTTGAGGATAACAGAATGAAAATTATTTTAAATTTTTTAAAAAGTCAGCAGACGGGGAGGATTATTGCAGTCGGATTTATGCTTGTGATTTTGATTGGTTCCGGACTGCTGATGCTTCCGTGCAGTATCCAGGAGGGCGTTACGGTTCGTTATATTGATGCGCTGTATACGTCAACCAGTGCGGTCTGTGTGACAGGGTTGATTGCGATTGATGCGGGCGACACGTTTACACCGCTCGGACAATTTTTTCTGGGAGTTTTAATTCAGATCGGCGGACTTGGCGTGACGTCTGTGGGGGCCGGCATTATGATCGCAATGGGAAGAAGGATTGATTTAAAAGGGCGCACGCTCATTCGCGATGGAATGAATGTAGGCTCAGGAAATGGTTTGGTACGGTTAATAAAAAGCGTTTTTCTGACCACACTCACGTTTGAGCTAGTTGGCGCTTTTTTTAGTTTTCTCGTATTCATTCAGGATTATCAGTTGCCAAAGGCGCTTGGACTGAGTCTGTTTCATTCGGTTGCCGCTTTTAATAATTCAGGCTTTGATATTTTGGGCGGCGGTCAGAATCTAATTCCTTACCAAAGCAACATACTGCTCAATCTGACGACGTGTCTGTTGATTATATTTGGGGGAATTGGCTTTCCGGTCATTCGGGAGTTGGTAGTTTACAAGTGCCGGTGGCGTAAATTATCGATGCATGCCAGAGCAGTGATCAGCGTCAGCGTCGTGCTTCTTATTGTCGGGACGGTTTTGATCCGCATGACGGAACAGGTGGACTGGTTGGGCGCCTTTTTTTACAGCGTCTCAGCCCGTACAGCCGGATTTTCTACATACCCCCTATCCGGATTTTCGTCGGCCGGACTGCTGCTGATCATCGTTTTAATGTTTATTGGCGCTTCTCCGGGCTCCACCGGAGGCGGAATTAAGACAAGTACTTTTTTTGTACTCCTTCATGGTATAAAGGCCTCGGCAACCAATCGGGCGGAAAAAGCATTTCACTATTCGATTCCGAAGGATGCCTTTCGAAAAGCGGCGGTGATTACGCTCCTGGCGCTGACAGTCATACTTATGGGTACTTATGCCATGGTCGTACTGGAGCCGCATCTTCCGTTTATTGACGTGCTTTTTGAGATTACAAGCGCGTTTGGAACGGTTGGTTTGTCGACCGGTATTACATCAGGACTGTGCGACGGGAGTAAGCTGCTGTCTATTTTGATTATGTATATTGGGCGGCTTGGACCTTTAACCATTGCATCGCTTTGGTATTTTTCGATTGGAGAGCGCGTGCGGTATCCCGATGGAAATATTTCTATTGGATAAGACGAAGGAGGATTGGATATGCTGAAAAAAGGAAAAAAGGAGTCCGTGTCTTATGGCATTGTCGGTCTGGGAAGGTTTGGATATGCGCTGACACTGGAGCTAGCCAGATCCGGGGCGGATCTGCTTGTCATTGACAGGGACGAGGAAAAAATCAAAGAGATTCGGGAATTTACGGAGAATGCGCTAGTGGTGCATTCACTTGATAAAAAAACGCTCTTGGAGACGGGAATTCAGAATTGTGATGTTGCCGTGGTGTGTATCGGAGAACAAATGGAATTTTCGATTTTGACGACACTGAATCTGGTCAGCATGGGAATTCCGAGAGTCGTTGCAAAAGCAAGCGGGGCGGAACATGGTGAAATTTTGTCGCGTCTGGGAGCGGAGGTGGTGTTCCCGGAGAGAGATATGGCCGTCCGCCTGGCGAAGCGTTTGGAGGCTTCTACAGTTCTGGATTTTATTCAGTTAGGAGAACAGATTAATATTTCAAAGGTTCGAATTCCGGATTGCTTTGTTGGGAAATCGGTTTTGGAGGTTGATCTGCGTTCCAAATTTGGGGTAAACATTATTGCAGTTGAGAATCATCAGAAGGCGACAGATCATGTATCTCCTGAATATGTGTTTCGTAAAGATGATATTCTTATTGTTGCGGGGAAAGAAGACGGAATCATTCAACTGTCCGAGTCGGAACAATCCTAGCAACCTGAAAAACAGTATCCCCGGTCTTTTTGTTTTAAATTAGACAGCGCGCTCATACGCTGTTATAAAAAGCAGTTTATGGGGATTTGAATGAAGCGAAAAGAGCGGATATTGATTGCGGCACTGTTGGGGGTTTTGCTTTTATCTCTGTGCGTGGGTATTTATTGGACTCATGTAAAGGAAAAACGGACATACGAGGCTCCAAAAGAGACGGCAACGGATATTCATGTTGTTCTTTCTACCAGTGATTTTTCAGATATTTTTCATGAAAAAGTGATAGTCACCTCGGATCAGCCGTTTCGTGTATGTTATGCGAATGTGACAGAATATAAAGAAGCCGGTGAAATTGTAGAGATTACGGAGGAATCGGCGATTGAAGATATTTATATGCTGACCCCGCAAAAGGGCGCTTCCCTTCAGGTGTTAAGCATCTCCCGCGGTTACGGATCGCCGAAATATGAGGGCGCGCTTGAAATTATCAATACGTTGGGCGGATTGGTGCTTGTCAATCAGGTTTCCGTGGAAACGTATCTGCGATATGTTGTTCCGAGTGAAATGCCCGCTTCATATGGGGCGGAAGCGCTGAAGGCGCAGGCGGTCTGCGCCAGAAATTTTGCGTATCAACACATTCTCAACCCCTCGTATCCGGCCTTTGATGCCGATCTTGACGATAGTATTCGCTATCAAGTGTACAATAACTCTGAACCTCATACGGCCTGTGACCAGGCAATTTCGGACACTGCGGGCGTGGTGCTGCAATATGGGGAGGAGCTTGTCAACACGTACTATTACTCGACTTCCTGGGGATTTACAACAGATGCAACGCTGTGGGGCGGGGGCGCGCTTCCGTATTATCAGAGCCGTCATGTCGGAGAGGAGGATGATCGTCCAGATCTTACGGATGAAGAAGTGTTCCGGCAGGTGATGAACCGGGAAGGCGACGGGGACTATACAGATTATGAGGAGACGGAAGTCTGGTATCGTTGGGAGACTACCGTCGGCGCCGGTCGTATTCTGGAAAATTTGAAGGAGATGAATTATGATACGTCCGGAGCATTGACGGGAATTTCGGTAAGTGGGCGCCGCGCCGGCGGAAGCGTCAGTAAGCTGCGTGTACAATTTGACAGCCATGAGATCGTACTGACTGCCGAGAGTGAAATTCGAAAGTGCTTCTGGCCGAAAGAGGAGGAATTGAAAAGAAATGACGGCTCTGTCCTTCAGGGCTATGAAAAACTTCCAAGTTCCTTTTTTTATATTGATGTCAATCAAAATGAAAATCAGACCGTTGCATCGGTCACGATTCACGGGGGAGGGTGCGGACACGGACTTGGCATGACGCAAAACGGAGCAAAAAAACTTGCAGAAATCGGCTTTACCTACGCGGATATACTGGATTATTTCTATCCTGGAACAGCTTGCGTTAAAGAGCGTTTTGGTGTATAGTATTAACAGTATGGATTTTGGTACGAATGATGTGAGGTGAGCGCGTTATGACCTGCGGTGATCTGAATATGGAAGAACGGATTATCCCGTTTCTCCAGAACCAGTTGGACGATGACGAGTTGGAGGCGTTTATCACACATATTGAGCATTGTCCGCAGTGTTACGAGGAACTGCAGATTTCTTTTTCATTGTTTTATGGTCTGAAAATGCTTGATGAAGAGGAACCGCGCCCGGTGCATTTGCAGAGGGAACTGGAAAGGATGATCGAGGGCGCCAAAGAGCGGATTAGGCGCCGCCGCAGGTTAAAGAGACTGACCGGTTTCGTGGTGTGGGCCATAATCGCAGTGTTGGCGGCCGCTGCATGTTTCTTTTTGTTCGGAAGATCACTCTGATATGACACCGCAGCGATTTCGGCCAGCGGACGATACAGATCCAGAAAGGATTTGAATTCATGCAGGATAATAACCGCCTGAACGGCAAACTGGTGCTTTTAGATGGGCACAGTATATTAAATAGAGCGTTTTATGGGATTCCGGGACTGCAGACAACTGCTGGTGTGCACACAAATGCCGTCTATGGATTCTTATCAATTTTGTTTAAGGTGCTTGCAGATGAAAAGCCCACGCATCTTGCCGTGGCTTTCGATGTGAAAGCACCTACTTTTCGTCATGAGATTTATAAAGATTATAAAGGCACACGAAAACCGATGCCCGAGGAGTTGCGCGAACAGGTTCCGCTGATCCGGGATGTCTTAAATGCGATGCAAGTACTTACGGTGGAGAAAGCCGGACTGGAAGCGGATGATCTGATCGGAACGATTGCGCGCAGAGCGGAAAAAAGCGGTTTGCGTGTGCTGATTGTTTCAGGCGACCGTGATCTCTTGCAGCTTGTTACCGATCAGGTGACTGTGCAGCTTGCGAAGCCGAGAAGAGGCGGCTCAGAGAGCGAAAATTTTACACCCGAACGGGTGAAAGAGGAATTCGAGGTCACTCCAGATCAAATTGTAGATCTGAAAGCGCTGATGGGGGACAGCTCGGATAATATTCCGGGACTTCCCGGAGTGGGGCTAAAGACAGCGCAGAAGCTGATTGCGCAGTTTGAAACGCTTGAAAATGCGAAAGCGCATATGGAAGAGTTGAAACCGAATAAAGTCCGCCTGGCATTTGAGGAGCACTATGATCTCGCGTTGCTGAGCAAAGAGCTGGCGACCATCTGTGTGGATGCGGATATTTCGTTTTCTTTGGAAGAGGCGGTCTGCGGCAATCTTTTTACAGCGGCTGCGTATGAACTGTTTAAGGATTTAGAATTTAAGCAGTTTTTGTCGAATTTTGAAGATCAGGTTAGTATGCAGGTACAGGAGACACAGCTGCAAATTCAAACGGTTACCGATAACCGCAAGTGGCAGCAGATCCTTTCGGCATGTTCAAAGCAAACGCAGGTCGGCTTGGCTTTGTTGACGGACGATGTTTTGCAGACGGGCTCAGTACAGATGAGTTTGTTTGAGCAGACAGAGCTACAGACCGGTGTTCCTCGCCTTGCCTGCGCGGCTATTGCAATCGAAAAAACGCAGTATATTTTGCAAAGCGAAGCGCTCGGTGAAAAATCGGTGCGCAGTATGATCGGCGATTTATTGAAAAGAGCAGGATGTTTGGCCAGTTTTTCGGTTAAATTACTTTACCGGATTTTTCCGCGGAAAGCGGTTGAACAGTTACCGCTTTTTGATGTTCATCTGGCGGCTTATCTGCTCAATCCGCTGAAAAGCGTTTATGAATATGATGATCTTGCCTCCGCGTATCTGAACATTCATTTTGCAGGAGCCAAGGAGCTGCAGGGGCAGACGGAGAGACGACTGGCCAGTGAGGCGCTGTGCGCGCTGATGCTCTGCGATCCTTTAAACCGCGAACTGGAGCAGGCGAATATGAAAGAGCTGTATGATCAAATGGAGCTGCCGCTGACCAGCGTACTGGCGGACATGGAGTCGGACGGAATTTTCGTAGAGCGGGAGCAGCTGTCCGAGTACGGCAGACAGTTGGGAACGCGCCTTGCAGATCTGGAACAGGAAATTTATGCGCTTGCAGGGGAAACATTTAATATACAGTCTCCGAAGCAGCTTGGAGAGATTTTGTTTGATAAATTAAAGCTGCCCGGGGGCAAGAAGACAAAAACAGGTTATTCGACGGCGGTGGACGTGTTGGAGAAGCTGTCCGGTGAATACGAGATTGTGAATAAAGTATTGGAATTTCGGCAATATGCGAAGCTGAAATCAACGTACGCGGACGGATTGTCAGCGTTTATTGATGCCGACGGGCGTATTCGAAGCACGTTCCATCAGACGATTACTGCGACCGGCAGGATCAGCAGCGCAGAGCCCAATCTGCAAAATATTCCGATCCGCACCGAGCTTGGCCGTCTGCTTCGCCGCGTATTTGTGGCCGGTCCGGGTTGTGTGTTTATTGATGCCGATTATTCACAGATTGAGCTGCGCGTGCTCGCACACCTTTCCGGCGATGATGCGCTGATTCAGGCGTTCTGTGAAGATCAGGATATTCATACGCTGACGGCGTCGCAGGTGTTTCATGTGGCTGCAGATGAAGTCACGCCTCTGCTAAGGAGGCATGCAAAGGCCGTCAATTTTGGCATTGTTTATGGAATCAGCGCTTTTGGACTCAGCCAGGATCTGCATATTTCGCAGAAAGAGGCGAAACAGTACATTGATCAATATTTTCAGACTTATCCCAAGGTGCACGCTTATCTGGAGCAGCAGGTGAGCGCTGCCAAGCAGAGCGGATATTCGCACACGATGTATCAGAGGCGCCGGCCGGTGCCGGAAATTCGTTCGTCCAATTTTATGCAGAGATCGTTTGGAGAGCGGGTGGCGATGAATTCTCCGATCCAGGGAACGGCGGCGGATATTATTAAACTGGCAATGATTGCGGTTCATGACCGATTAATTCGGGAGGGACTGTCCTCCAGGTTAGTGCTGCAGGTGCATGATGAACTGTTGGTAGAAACGCGTGAGGAGGAAAAAGAGCAGGTCTGGACGCTTGTGAAAGAGGAGATGGAACATGCCGCCAACCTTTCGGTGCCTCTCGTAGCTGATATGAGCGTCGGCAAAAACTGGTATGAGACAAAATGAGGAACCATATGATTACAATTGGAATTACAGGCGGCGTGGGTGCGGGCAAGAGCAGTGTGCTCACCATGATTGGGGAGTATTGCGATAGCCGTGCAATACCGGCAGTGTTGCTAGAGACCGACAAGGTGGCGAGAGCGCTTCAGCGCAAAGGAGAGCGGGTCTTTCAAGAGATTGTGCATGCGTTTGGCAGGGGCGTCGTCGGGGAAGACGGGGAATTAAACCGACAGATGCTTGCAGATCTTGTTTTTCATGATGAAGAAAAACTAAAGAGGCTCAATTTGATCGTACATCCGGCTGTGAAACAGGATGTTCGCAAAGCGCAGCAGGAAGCAAAACAGTCGGGAGTGAAACTTTTTGTGATCGAGTCGGCACTTTTATTGGAGAATGAGTACGATCAGATTTGTGATGCCGTCTGGCTTGTGACGGCAGAGCAGCCTGAGCGTATTCGAAGACTGGCGGCTTCGCGGGGATATACGGAAGCAAAGTCACGTTCGATTATGTCCAATCAGAGCTTGGAATCGGAATGGCTAGAGCGCTGTTCGGCGGTGATTGACAACAGCGGTACGCCGGAGCGGACGCGTGCGCAGGTCAGACGTTTTTTGGACGCGTATTTTGTATCAGAACCGGACAGGTCAGAAGGGAACGAGAAGATAAAATGAAATTTTACAGTATTGCAAGCGGAAGCAGCGGAAACTGTATCTATGTGGCGTCTGAGAGGACAAGGCTGCTCGTCGATGTGGGAATCAGCAAAAAGCGCATTGAAGAAGGGCTGTCGATGATTGAGGTCAGTCCGCAGTCGCTAGATGGAATTTTTATTACGCATGAGCATTCGGATCATATTAAAGGGCTTGGAGTGATGATGCGCAAATACCGCCTTCCGGTCTTTGCGACGCCCGGAACGATTGAACAGATTTTGAAGTGCCGCTCGCTTGGGGAGATCGATTCCGAATTGCTGCAGCCGATTACCAGGGATGAGCAGGTGATCGTTGGAGATATTTCTGTGCTTCCGGTACGCACTTCGCATGATGCTGCGGAGCCTGTGGCATACCGCTTTACCTGTGAGGGCAAGCGGGTCGCGGTGCTGACCGATCTCGGTACATATGACGAACACATCGTGGCTACCATGCAAAATCTGGACGGGATTTTGATTGAGGCAAATCATGATGTGCGCATGCTTCAGGTAGGCAGTTATCCATATTATCTGAAACAACGTATTTTGGGAGATCAGGGGCACCTGTCCAACGAGGTTTCCGGGCAGTTACTCTGCGAGCTGATTCATGATAATATGAAAATGATTATGTTGGGGCATCTGAGCCAGGAAAATAATCTGGAGGAGCTTGCTTTTGAGACGATCCGCCAGGAAATTGAATGTTCCGCCCGCGAACATGGATGCAGGGAGCTGTGTATCGATGTTGCAAAGAGAAATGATCCGTCCAGACTGTATGAATTTTAGCGATAGCAAGGAGAAGAAAAAGTGATGAAAAAAACAATCATTACCGTAATTGGAAAAGACACTGTAGGCATTATTGCAAAAGTCTGCACTTATCTCGCGAAAAACCGGATTAATATTCTGGATATTTCCCAGACCATCGTCCAGGAGTATTTTAATATGATGATGATTGTGGATATGAATGAGTCGGCCAAACCGTTTGCCGATGTTACGAATGAGCTTTCTCAGATTGGGGAAGAAATTGGTGTTAAGATTCGCTGTCAGCGGGAAGAAATCTTTCATCAGATGCATCGGATTTGAGGACGGCAGGAGGAAATAAACGGATGATTAATTTTTATGAGGTAAACGAAACAAACCAGATGATTGAGAATGAAAATCTGGACGTGCGTACGATTACGCTAGGGATTTCCCTGTTGGATTGCAGCGATCGTGATCTCAAGATGTGCTGCAGTAAAATTTATCAGAAGATTACAAGTGTGGCCAGAGATCTGGTGCAAACCGGACAGTCCATTGAGTTGGAATATGGTATTCCGATTGTTCATAAACGTATATCGGTTACGCCGATCGCTCTGGTGGGGGCGGCTTGCTGTCAGAAACCGGAAGACTATGTAGAGATTGCGAAAACGCTAGATGATGCGGCAAAAGCGGTTGGCGTCAATTTCATCGGCGGATTTTCCGCGATCGTATCGAAGGGAATGACCACGCAGGACCGCTTTCTGATCGAGGCGATTCCGGAGGCTCTGGCCGGTACAGAGCGCGTCTGCAGCTCTGTAAATGTCGGATCCACGAAAACCGGCATTGATATGGATGCGGTCAGATTATTGGGCGAGGTGGTGCTTAAAACAGCGGAGCGCACAAAAGAACAGGATTCGCTCGGCTGTGCAAAATTGGTTGTGTTCTGCAATGCTCCGGACGATAATCCTTTTATGGCAGGCGCATTTCACGGCGTCAGCGAGCAGGATGCGGTGATCAATGTTGGCGTCAGCGGGCCGGGCGTTGTGAAACATGCGCTTGAACAAGTGAGAGGCGCTGATTTTGAGACTCTCTGTGAGACGATAAAAAAGACGGCTTTTAAAATTACAAGAGTCGGACAGCTCGTGGCTCAGGAGGCGTCGCGCCGGCTGCAAATTCCGTTTGGCATTATTGATCTGTCGCTTGCTCCGACACCGGCTGTCGGGGACAGCGTCGCAGATATTCTAAAGGAAATCGGACTGGAATATGCGGGCGCTCCCGGGACTACGGCTGCGCTTGCCCTGCTCAACGATCAGGTCAAGAAAGGGGGCGTCATGGCGTCTTCCTATGTCGGAGGTCTAAGCGGCGCATTTATTCCGGTCAGCGAGGATCAGGGAATGATTGATGCGGTTATGGCAAACGCGCTCACGCTTGAAAAGTTGGAGGCGATGACCTGCGTCTGCTCGGTTGGACTGGATATGATTGCCATACCGGGCGATACGAGCGCCTCGACCATTTCGGGCATTATTGCCGATGAGATGGCGATTGGTATGGTGAACCAGAAGACAACGGCAGTGCGCGTGATTCCGGTTATTGGAAAAGGGGTCGGCGACGTGGTGGAGTTTGGCGGTCTGCTCGGTTATGCGCCGGTGATGGCAGTGAATCCGTATAGCTGCGCGTCGTTTATAGAGCGAAATGGACGCATTCCTGCGCCCATTCACAGTTTTAAGAATTAGAAGTCTGAAATTGAATGGAGTCTGCAATCTGCGCGGCGGTTTCGCGGTCAGACAGCCGTTCAATCAGTTTCAGAGCAAATGCGATGGCGGTTCCGAGACCGCGGGAAGTGGTTGTATATTCTCCGCAGCATACTTCTTTGTCGGAAACGCGCGCGCCGAGCAGCTGATCTTCAAACCCCGGATAGCAGCAGGCTTCCGTGCCGGACAGCAATCCGAGGTTTCCGAGTACGCTCGGGGCGGCGCAGATAGCGGCCACCTGTTTTTTTTCGGCCACCATATTTTTTAACTGTGCGCACAGCCCGCTGTGCGCCTGCAAATGCTTTGTGCCGGGCATTCCGCCTGGCAGAACGAGCATGTCAATGTGTTTAAAATCCACTGCGTCAAACAGTTCGTCTGCGATCACGGTAATTTGATGCGATCCGGTCACGGTTTTTGTATCAGAAATCGATGCCGTAACGACGTGGATATTTGCGCGTCTGCATAGATCGACTACGGTCAGCGCTTCAATTTCTTCAAACCCATCTGCAAGAACTACACATATGTTTTTCACTAAAATTCCTCCTTTTTGGAAATGGATTGTATGTTTTTATGTGCGAACCGGCGGTCGATGTCCGCGGTTTGTTTTGATTTTATCAGATATGCCTTGTCAATACAATTATTATTCGTTATGATACTCTTATGAAAGTAATCAGATTATTGATAAAAACCGTTTGTTTATTCATGATGCCGGCAGTTATCCTGTCCGGATGCGGCAACCGCACTTCCATTACAAAGAGCGCCGTTTTGATGGACACGGTCGTGTCTGTAACAATATACGATGCGGACAGGGAGGAGCTTTTAGACGAGTGTTTGAAAAAGTGTGGAGAATATGAACATCTCTTTTCGTCTCAGATCGAAGACAGTGAAATTTCAAATATTAATCAGAGCGGCGGTGATGTGGTGGCCCTGAGTGAAGAGATGGCATTTTTGCTAGAGAAAGCAGAAACGTATTATTCACTTTCGGGCGGATTGTTTGATGTGTCTGTCGGTCAGATTACCGCTTTGTGGGATTTTCACGGATCGTCGCCGGTCATTCCGTCTAAGCAGCAGCTAGAGTCGGCGTGCCGGCATGTCGGAATGGAGTATGTGGACATTAAGGGAGATACGCTGACGCTTCTCGATGATCAGGTGCAGCTCGATGTGGGAGGAATTGCCAAGGGGTATATTGCAGATTTACTCTGTGAGTATCTCGTGTCCCAGGGGATCGATTCGGGGATTTTAAATCTCGGGGGCAATGTGCGGGTGATCGGCAGTAAGCCGGACGGAGATCTTTTTTCGGTAGGGCTGCAAAAACCGTTTGATGCGGAGGGAGAAGTAGCGGCGTCTCTGAAGATTTCAGACTGTTCTGTTGTAACGGCGGGAACCTATCAGCGATATTTGGAAGTAGACGGAGTGCGGTATCATCATATCTTAAATCCCAGAACCGGGTACCCGGCGGATACGGATCTTGACAGCGCTACGGTGATCTGTGAAGATGCGGTGGATGCGGATGCGCTCAGCACCATTTGTATGTTGCTTGGACAAAAGCGCGCGGAAGAACTGATTGCGTCTCTGGATGGGACGGAGGCCGTCTTTATCAGCAGGGACGGAGAGATCAGTGTCACAGACGGTTTGATTTTGGGAGCGGACGGCGCGTGGAGACTCGCGGAGGATGAAACGGCACGCGGAAGCTTCGGAAGAATTTTTTGTTTGGAAGAGTATGGCGATGGAGGATGAACGCATTTTGAGCAGACAACCATTAAAACATTTGCAGGAATATATGAACAGGGAGCAGGTTTCTTTTTATCTGATTTTTACGTCGGATTATCATCAGTCTGAGTATGTCAGCGCTTATTTTCAGGAACGCGCCTATATTTCAGGCTTTACCGGTTCGGCCGGAACGCTGCTTGTGTCTTTGACCGATGCATGGCTCTGGACGGACGGACGCTATTTTATACAGGCTGAGCAACAGCTTCAAGGTTCGGGTATCGCGCTGATGCGCATGGGCGAGGAGGGGGTTCCGACACTGGAACAGTTTCTGGAAGAGCAGCTTCAGAGCGGACAGAAGGTGATGGTGGACGGCAGAATGATCAGCGCACAGACGGGACGGCGTTTATCAGAACTGTGCACTGCAAAGCAGGCGCAGCTGATCAGTGACCGTTCGCTTATTGACAAAATATGGAGCGATCGACCTGCTTTGCCGGACGGAAACATTGATGTGTTAGACATATGCTATGCGGGGGAATCGGTGGAACAGAAGCTAAAGAAGGTCCGCGAGATGATTGCGCAGCGGCAGGCGGATGCGTTTTTGCTGACGGCACTGGAAGATATTGCATGGCTGTTTAATCTCAGGGGCAGCGATGTTTCCTACACGCCCGTTTTTTTGTCCTATGTGTATTTGACGCAGAAGGAAATTCATTTATTTGTCGACTGCAATAAATTGTCTGCGGAAGCGAAATCTTCTCTGTGCGCGTGCGGTGTACAGCTGCATCCATATGATGACGCGGAGCGATTTTTAAAGCGCCTTGGCACGGCGGCTGTCTTTTTTGATGAGCAGCATGTCAATTATGCGCTATATGGATGCATGCCGCATATGCGTCTTGTGTCCGGTCAGAACCCGACAGCGATTCTCAAGGCCATCAAAAATGAAGTGGAAATTCAAAATTTAAAAATTGCACATATTAAAGATGGAATTGCATGTACAAAATTTATGTACTGGCTGAAACATCTTCGCGATGTCTCTTCCGTGGATGAGTACGAGGCGGCATGTAAAATCGACGCGTTCCGCAGGGAGCAGGAACACTTTCTGATGCAGAGTTTTGAAACGATCAGTGCATACGGGGCGCATGCGGCAATGATGCATTACAGTGCGGTTTCGGATTCCTGCGCCAAATTGGATCCGCATGGAATGCTGCTAGTGGACTCCGGAGGGCAGTATCTGGAAGGGACGACCGATATAACCAGAACATTTGCCGTAGGCAATGTGACGGAGGAGATGAAACGGGATTTTACTCTTGTTTTAAAGGGCATGCTGCGTCTTGCAGGAGCCAGATTTCTCTACGGATGTACGGGACAGAATCTGGATATTCTGGCGAGGGCGGCTCTTTGGCAGAGAGGAATAGACTACAAATGCGGCACGGGGCACGGAGTCGGGTATCTGCTCAGTGTGCACGAGGGCCCAAACGCGATCCGTTGGAAGTCTTCGGAGCAAAAGCAGGCGGTTTTTGAGGAAGGAATGGTGACTACCGACGAGCCAGGGATCTATCTGGAGGGGCGATATGGCATTCGAATCGAAAATGAATTGCTTTGCCGGCGGTCGGTGAAAAATGAATACGGGCAGTTTATGGAATTTGAAACCCTCACACTGGCCCCGATTGATCTGGAGCTTGTCGATCCCGATCTGATGGATCAATGGGAGATTGACAGGCTGAATGCTTATCATGTTCGGGTTCGGGAGATGCTGACTCCGTTTTTGAATGAGGAGGAGAGAACATGGCTCTGCCATGTTACCAGAGCGGTCTGAATAAAGAAGAGAGAAGATGCCAGGTGGCCGTTCGGTCCCAAAGCATCTTCCCTCTGTGTTTAATAGTTCATGTTTGGTTTACTTGTTATTTTTTGTTCGATGGACGATTTACTTTCCGGCCATCTGACGTTCCTGTGCCTCAATCATCTTCTTGACCATTCCGCCGCCGACACTTCCGGCTTCTCTTGATGTCAGGTCACCGTTGTAACCTTCCTTCAAATTTACGCCAAGCTCAGATGCCACTTCCATTTTAAAACGATCCATTGCTTCTTTTGCTTCAGGTACGTTTGTTGTGTTTTTACTCATGTTTTATCACCTCCGTGATCTTATTATGATCAATTTAAATCGAAATATAATGGCAAATACTTGAAATGCTTGTCATAAAAGCTTATATTATAAAATTCGAAGAAAGGGGTGATTTATTTTCGAAAATTTGGTAAAATACATAATAGTGATTGATGCGGCATGATTTGATTTGAAGGAACATTGTGTGCGAGAGACCGCGTTTGTCGTTTGAACAAGGAGGTGTCGCATGTTAGAAAACATTGATCTGAACAAAACAATGTCAAAAGAAGAGTACGATCAGCAGATGGACCGTCTGACCGAACAGATCGGAAGCGTGCAGCGGGCGTGCATTGAAGAACATATTCCGATTTTGATTGTTGTGGAAGGTCTCGGAGCTTCCGGAAAAGGGACGCTGATCAATCGTCTCATTCAGCCTCTTGATCCGAGAGGCTTCCATGTATATGCAATTAAAGGAGAAACAGAAGAGGAAAAGCGGCATCCGTTTTTGTGGCGATTTTGGACAAAGACGCCTGCAAAAGGCAGAATGGTCATTTTGGACCGGAGTTGGTACCGCCGCGTGACGTTAGATCGGTTTGAGGGGAGGATTTCGGACAAAGAGCTTCGGCAGTCTTTTGATGAAATTTCAAGCTTTGAAAATCAGTTGGTCGATGATGGGACTGTAATTATTAAATTATTTACCTATATTTCGAAAAAGGAACAAAAGCAGCGTATGGACGGGCTGCTTGCAAACAAAGAAACGGCATGGAGAGTGACGGCCGGGGATTTAAAGCGCAATAGCGAATATGAGAAGTATCTGCATTATAATGAAGAAATGCTGTTTCACACGGATTTTTCGTTTGCGCCATGGACCATTGTGGAGGCAACCGACAAACGGTTTGCAACGGTAAAAATTTTATCGACGGTTGTGAACCGGCTGTCGGAGGAGCTTAAAATGCGAAGCAGCCGGCGGCAGCCGGTGATTGATTCCAGGTTGGGAAGCGGACGGAACCTGAATTCGTCGATTCTGGGAACGGTCGATTTATCGGTATCTCTGTCGAGAGAGCAGTACCATAGGAAAAAGAAAGAGCTTCAAAAGCGTCTCGGACTGCTCCACAGCGAACTGTACCGGAGGCGTATCCCGGTTGTACTCGCTTTTGAGGGATGGGATGCAGGCGGAAAAGGCGGCGCTATTAAACGGTTAACCCAGGCGCTTGATCCAAGGGGATATGCGGTTCATCCGACAAGCGCGCCGAATGATCTTGAAAAGTCGCATCATTATCTGTGGCGTTTTTGGAATCAGATGCCAAAAAGCGGGCATATTGCCATATTTGACCGCACCTGGTATGGACGCGTTATGGTAGAGCGGATTGAAGGTTTCTGCAGTGTGAATGAATGGGAGCGCGCGTACAAGGAAATTAATGATATGGAAAAGCATATCGCCAATTTTGGCACGGTTGTTCTGAAGTTTTGGATGCAGATTGATCGTGATGAACAAAAGCGGCGGTTTCAAATGCGTCAGGAGGATCCTGCAAAAGCATGGAAAATCACCGACGAGGACTGGCGCAACCGGGAGAAATGGGATTTGTATGAAGAGGCGGTGGATGAAATGCTGATCCGCACTTCTACGTCCTATGCGCCGTGGATGATTGTAGAGGGAAATGACAAACTGTATGCGCGCATAAAAGTGCTGCAGGCAGTTGTTGATGCGATAGAACATGTTTTGTGAAACACGGGGTTGAGAGTATGAACTGGTATCCCAAAATGTATATAGGGCCGCGCGCGGGCAAAAAAACGGATTTGCTGAAAAAACTTCAGTCCGGGATGCGGCCTCCGCTTGTGTATTTTCTTACTCTTCCTGAAAATCCGGACAATTTGCTTGATATTGTGGAGTGCCGGTCTGCGTTCGCCTATCCGCATTTATCGGTTTTTGGTGTGGCGTATGGAAAACAGGAGGCATATGGATTAGCGGCAGAGATTGTAAAAGAGGTATATGAACAGACCGGTAGTTTTCAGCTGTCGGCCTATCTTCAATTTGATACACAGAGAAAAGAGGAGAACGATTCGGCATGTTACATATAGCTCTGACAATTTTACAGTGTATTGGCTTCCTTTTGCTGTGTATCGTTCTTGTCGTATTGGTGCTTACGCTGCTTGTGCTGTTTGTACCGGTTCGCTATCGCGGCAGGTTGCAGTATGTTGCAGAGGCCGACGCAAAATTGACGGTTTCCTGGCTGTTGCATGTGGTACATGTCAGCGTTGTATTTCAGGACGGCCGCCAGGCAGTTTCTGTGCGTGTGTTTGGCATACGGATAAACGGAAAATGGAGAGCGAAGTTTAGAACGTGGTTTCGGCGCGGGGATAAGCGGACGGATGATGTATCCGATGCGCAGCCGGCTGACCTCTGTGAAGAGCCGGAATCCGCAGGGGAGGATTCGGAACGGCCGGACAGCACCGAATCAAAAGTGAGTGAGACGGTGTCTGAAACAGCAGAGGATCACGGATCGCAGTCTCGGAACAATTGGTATCACCGTTTTCGTGACCGGTGGATATATTTGAAAACAAAAATTTTACATTTTTGTTCTGCACTCCGGCATATTTGGGCATCCTATCAATGCATGGCAGACCGCGTTGCCGCGTTTGCAGAATGGTGGGAAAGGGAAGAAACGCAGAAAAGTTATGCGTTTGTTAAATCGAAAGCCGCGGCGCTGTTACGGGAAATTCTTCCTGTCCGCGGGGAGGCAAGACTGCGCTATGGAACCGGAGATCCGGCAACGACCGGATATATTACGGCTGTTCTTGGTGTATTGTATTCTATGTGCCATGGCAATCTGTATGCGGAACCGGATTTTCTGGAACCGGTGTTTGAGGGAAGCTTATGGTTTAAAGGGCGTATTCGTATTTATCGGGTACTGTACCTGGCGGCGGTTCTTTACTTTGACCGGACGCTTCGAAAAACAATCCGCTCACTTGAGTTTTGACGAGGTGGCGTTGATAAAGACAACAATGCGCGTAAAAGCGCGGAAATGGAGGACATGATATGAATGATTTTTCATCGACAATGCAGGCGCTGTTAGAGGGGATGGATCACCATATTTCCAGTAAGACCGTGGTGGGGGATGTGATTCATTTAAATGATACGATTATTGTGCCGATGATTGATGTCAGTTTTGGCGTGGGCGCAGGAGCGTTTGCACAGAAAGAAAAACAAAATTCCGGAGGAGGGCTTGGAGGTCGAATGACGCCGAGCGCGCTTTTGGTTATTAAGGACGGTCAGGTGAAACTCGTCAATATCAAACAGCAGGACGGACTGACAAAGATTCTTGATATGGTACCGGACTTGGTTAATAAATTTACAGACCGTGGGCCGAAAGACAGCAAGCACCCGGGAGATGTCACCGTTGATTTGGATGAGGAGGGAAATATTTCGGGCGTTAAGATTGAAAAATAACCGGTTGTCTTTTTTATACGCTCCGCATAGGATAGAATAAGAATGTGATGATTTTTGAGGAGTGGAGCGTGATGAGGCGGGTTATGGGTTTTGCCTGCTTTTGGTTGGCGTGTGGTATGATGATCATGCTGTTTATGGAAAATATTTTTATTGCGGTGCTGATCATTATCATTTTATTATTAGTGGGGTATAACCTGTTTTGTTGTTAAATCAGGAGAACACATATGATTTTCGAGTTAGGAGAGCAGTTAACATTAACGGATCAAGAACAGTGGATGATCGAACGCAGGCCGGCGGTATTTTTGAGTGACTCCAAACATGCGTGGGATACGTTGGCGCTTGCCAATCTTGTCTATGAGGGCGAGCTGACCCTTTCCAGAATCGGATATTGTAAATTGGAAACACAACAGGAATGTATTGCCGGGGCATTTTATATTCCAAAACATGTGGACGTGCTCGGAAGCCGTTACAGGGTATTGTTTTTTGTCGGACAACAAAATATTGTGATTGTGGACGATGAGGATTTTTCACAGCGCCAGATCAATATGATCCGCACAAAAATGGCAAATTCAGGCGATACAAAAGAGCGCTTTT
Source organism: uncultured Lachnospiraceae bacterium (assembly GCA_944383325.1). Taxonomy (GTDB): domain Bacteria; phylum Bacillota; class Clostridia; order Lachnospirales; family Lachnospiraceae; genus CALWPC01. The sequence continues at coordinate 195,725 of CALWPC010000027.1, forward strand.
TATTTAATTTTATTTCCGGGTTTATGAACCGGGATCTGGAGCTTCTTGTAGAGTATGAGAGGGAGCTGATGGATCTGGAGGAGCGTGTCACCGAGGGGCAGATTACGGGTTTTCAGAGCCGTTTGATGCCTGTGCGGCGAAAATTGCTGACATTTCGCGGATATTATGATGAGCTGATGGATTTGAGCAATGCGCTCAGAGAAAATGAAAATCAGTTTTTTGAAAAACGCGGCCTGAACTATTTTGGCATTCTGGCCGACCGCGCCGACCGTCTTTTGAGCAAATGTGTGTATCTGCTCGAATATGCGCAGCAGATTCGGGATGTATATCAGGTGCAGAATGATACGAAGCAAAATCAAAATATGCAGTTTTTGACGCTCATTTCTACCATTTTCTTTCCGCTGACGCTGATTACCGGTTGGTATGGAATGAATTTTAAAAATATGCCGGAGCTTGAGAGAGGTTATCCGTTTGTTATCGGACTGAGTCTGGCGGTGGTGGCGGTCTGTATTGTGGTGTTTAAGAAAAAGGATCTGCTGTAGAAAAAGAAAAAGCTGTCTGTGAACAGACAGCGCTCTCTTTGTATTTATTTTGACGATTTAAGCACGCTCTACTTTTCCGGAACGCAGACAAGAAGTACAAACATACATTTTCTTGGATGCACCGTTTACTTTGACACGGACAGATTTTACGTTTGATTTCCAGATCTTGTTGGATCTTCTGTGAGAGTGGCTCACAGCATTTCCGAAATGAGCGCCTTTATCACAAATTGCACACTTAGCCATCATTGCACCTCCTAAGTATAAATTAAGCCATAAAGACTCGCAACAAATGTATTCTAGCAGATACCGGGGGGTTTGGCAAGTAAAAATTGATAAAAAAGAAAAAAACGTGGAAAACTTTGAAATGACACTTTTCATTTTTTGGTAAAACAGTTATAATAGCCATAATAAACAGGATGGAGGACAGTCTATGAAGGGGAATTTTAATACGCAGTTAGGCGAAATCTTTATTGACCCGAAAGTAATTGCGACATACGCAGGCAGTGTGGCGGTAGAATGTGCTGGTATTGTCGGAATGGCGCTAGTCAATATGACACAGGGCGTTGTACGTCTGCTGCGAAGAGATGCCTGGACGAAGGGCATTAATGTTGAGGTTGTGGACAACCGGTTGTTCATAGATTTTCATATCATCGTTTCCTACGGAGTGAATATTCCAACCGTAATGGATAATCTGATCAGCAATGTGAAGTACAAGCTCGAGGCGTTTACCGGATTATCTGTGGAAAAAATTAATATTTTTGTTGAAGGTGTTCGCGTCATTGATTAATAAGGAGGAAACGATTGTGGCAATAAACACAGTTAGTGCGGAGACACTGGCAAAGATGTTTCTGGCAGGAGCTGCCAATCTGGAATCAAAAAAAGAGTGGATTAACGAACTGAATGTCTTTCCGGTGCCGGACGGCGATACGGGTACCAATATGACGATGACGATCATGTCGGCTGCAAAGGAAGTGTCTGCGCTTGAGGAAGTGACGATGGAGAATCTGGCCAAGGCGATTTCAAGCGGTTCTCTGCGCGGCGCGCGCGGAAATTCGGGCGTTATTCTCTCTCAGCTGTTCCGAGGTTTTACAAAAGTAGTGAAAAAGAACGCCGGACAGGAGTTATCCTGCGAGGAATTGGCGGTAGCGGCGCAGAAAGCAGTCGAGACAGCATATAAAGCGGTGATGAAGCCGAAAGAGGGCACGATTCTGACCGTGGCAAAGGGCATTGCGGAGAAAGCCTCCGAGCTTGTGTTGGAGGGAGAGCAGGATGTCGACATCTTTATGCAGAAGGTAATCGCGCATGCGCAGGAGGTGCTTGACAAAACGCCGGATATGCTGCCGGTTCTCAAGCAGGCCGGCGTAGTAGATTCCGGCGGTCAGGGTCTGGTTGTCGTGCTTCAGGGCGCATATGACGGTTTGTTGGGAAAAGAAATTTCATTGGATGTGGCGGCGAATGAGCGTCCGTCTTCCCGGACGTCGGCAGGTACGGCGCAGGCGGAAACAGAGATTACATTTGGCTACTGTACGGAATTTATTATTAAACTGCAAGCTCCGTTTACAAACAGACAGGAACAGCAGTTTAAGGCGTATCTGGAATCAATCGGTGATTCGATTGTATGCGTGGCTATGGACGATCTGGTGAAAGTGCATGTGCATACGAATGAGCCTGGAAATGCAATTCAGAAAGGATTGTCTTACGGCGAGCTGACCGCGATGAAGATCGATAATATGCGCGAAGAGCACAATGAACGGCTCAAGCTTCAGGAAGAACAAGAGGAGCAGAAGCCCGTACAGACGCCGCGCAAGAATATTGGTTTTGTGTGTGTGTCGGTCGGGGCAGGGTTGAATGAGATTTTTGAAAGCCTCGGCGTCGATGTTACGATTGAAGGCGGGCAGACGATGAATCCCAGTACGGAGGACGTCTTAAATGCGGTCAATCAAGTGAACGCCGATCATGTATTTATACTGCCAAATAATAAAAATATCATTTTGGCGGCAAACCAGGCGAGGGATCTCTCAAAAGACAGAGAAGTGATTGTGCTGCCGACTACGACGGTTCCGCAGGGCATTGCGGCGATGATTGCATTTACGGAGGATCTGTCTGCACAGGAGAATGAGGCGGTTATGCAGGAGGAAATTGCCCATATCAAAACCGGACAGATCACTTACGCGGTGCGCGACACTCAAATAGACGGGAAGAATATCAGCAAGGATGATATTATGGGTATTGGCGACGGATCTATTTTGGCTGTCGGTTCGGACATTGAACGTACCGCGGTGGATCTGATTGCAGAATTGGTAGATGACAGTTCCGAGCTGATCAGTATCTATTATGGTGAGGAAATTACTGAGGACGAGGCGGGTGCGCTGGCTGAAAAGATTGTGCAGTTATATCCCAAATGCGATGTGGAGCTCCAGTACGGCGGTCAGCCTATTTATTATTATATCATTTCTGTGGAATAGAAGTTTCGGATTTTTAGAAAAATCGGCATTCTGAGTGCGCGCGGTGAGGATTGCCAGGCGCGCTTGGAAGCCGGTTTTTTGTTTCAGTCATAGACATTCCGAACACAGAAGGGAGGAAGGGTGATGAAGGTTGACAGTCCGCTGCGTGATATTAAAGGAGTGGGACCGAAAACACAGATGCTGCTAGAAAAACTGGGTCTGTTTACGGCGCGGGATCTGATTACCTTTTTTCCGCGTGATTATGAACACTTTGGGCCTCCGGTTGATGAAACGGAACTGATCGAAGGTCAAATCGGTGTTGTGGAAGGATTTGTGACTGCAAGGCCGAAAGTGCGTCCGTCGGGTGTGCGCCGAATTGTGACGGCTGCAGTGAATGTGAACGGACGCCGTGTGGATATGCAGTGGTTTAATATGCCGTTTTTATCAAATACGCTTCAGGTTGGCGGATGCTATGTATTTCGCGGAACATGTGAGTTGCGGGGCTCTCACATGGTATTGGTGCAGCCTGAAATTTACACGGCGGGCGAATATGAAAAAAAACAGGATACGCTGCAGCCGTTATATGCGCTCACAAAAGGGCTGACAAATAAACAAATTATACGGTATATGCGTCTTGTACTGGATGAGTTAAGCGGTGATGATTCATTTTGGACAGAGTGGCTTCCGGAGCGTATTGTGCAGACATATCGCCTGCCCGGATTCCGCGAGGCGCTTACGGGCATTCATTTTCCAAAATCGGGGGAAGCGCTTGTATCTGCGCGCAGGCGGCTTGTATTTGATGAGTTTTTTGTGTTTTTATACCGTATCGAGCTGCAGCGCAGGCAGCATGCGGTGTCAAGTAACGGTTTTTGTATGCGAAACACGCCTCAGATCGATGCCTTTCTCAGATCGCTGCCCTTTCAGCTGACTGATGATCAGCAAAAAGTCTGGCAGGAAATGAGTGAGGATTGTGAGGGTCCGCATCTGATGAACCGGATGATTCAGGGCGAGGTGGGTTCCGGGAAAACCATTTTAGCAGCACTGGGCTGTCTTTTGGCAGTTTCCAATGGATTTCAGGCTGCAATCATGGCGCCCACGGAGGTATTGGCGGAGCAACACTACAGGGAATTGTGTACGTTGTTTCACAATGCGGGAGTTTCCGGTTCGATCTGTCTTCTGACGGGTTCTCTGTCCGGCGCACAGAAACGGCATGTTCGCGAACAGATTGCAAGGGGAGACGCCGATTTGATCATAGGAACACATGCGTTGATTCAGGAGCAGGTAGAGTTTGCCCGCTTAGCATTTGTCGTGACGGACGAGCAGCACCGCTTCGGTGTGACTCAGCGGCAGACGTTGGCGGAAAAAGGAAGAATGCCACATGTTCTGGTCATGAGCGCGACGCCAATTCCGAGAACACTGGCTCTGCTTTTATATGGAGATCTGGACTTATCGGTCATTCGTCAGTTGCCGGTCGGCCGTTTGCCGATTAAAAATTGTGTGATTCCCAGTCAAAAGCGAAAGTCGGCATATCGGTTTTTGTGCGGAGAGGTTGCCAAGGGCAGGCAGGTATATATTATTTGTCCGCTTGTTGAGGCAAGCGAATCCATTGATGCAGAAAATGTGACTGATTATGCAGAACAGCTGCGCCACACTTTGCCGCCGGACATTCGCATTTCGACGCTGCATGGAAGAATGCACGGACATGAAAAAAATGAGCGAATGAAACAATTTGCCAACCATGAAATTGATGTTCTTGTTTCTACCACAGTTATTGAGGTGGGGGTCAATGTGCCGAATGCGACGGTGATGATCATTGAAAATGCAGAGCGCTTTGGACTGGCGCAGCTTCATCAGCTCCGCGGACGTGTCGGGCGGGGAGAACATCAGTCCTATTGCATTTTTGTCAATGGGAGCAGTCAGGACGCGGAAAACGAGCGTTTATCCGTGATGCAGCAGTCGAATGACGGATTTCTGATTGCCAAGAAAGACTTAGAACTGCGGGGGCCGGGAGATTTGTTGGGCGTGCGCCAGAGCGGAATGATGAATTTTAAAATTGCGGATGTGTTTGCCGATATGGACGTGTTATTGGAGGCAAAAGAATGTGTGCAGATGATGTTTGACAAAGACAGCGGAATAAACCATGCGGAACAACAGACGGTGATGGAGCATGTCGTCTCTGATCAGAATCATCTGACGCTCTGATTGTTTCTGCTAGCAAAATTGATACAGATTATTAAATAAATTGTAATATAAGTTCATTCTAATAGTAATGAGTTTGCGATATAATAAATAAGATTTTATACGGAATGAGGAGAAAACATATGGACGAAAAGCAGTTAATTAATGGAAAAATCGTCAATGCGACTCCAGAGGAGATTCAAAAGCGCCGGGAATTATTGAGAGCAAAAAAGCGACGCTCACATTATATTCATGTCGGACTGGCCGTTTTGGCGGTTGTCGTTGTGATGGGAGCTGTCTTTGGCCTTTATAAATGGTTTTCGGCTGACGATGGAGCTGTGGCGGCCAGAAGCACGCAGCAGCCGACGGAGGATCCGAGGGAAGCATTTCGGGACGAGGCAATCGCTAGCGCCGAACAGTTGGCGGCAGGGTATGATTATGAACAGGCGGTTGCGGTTCTACAGCAGATTGAGGGATATGAAAACGATACGAAAGTGTCAAATTTGATTTCTCAGTATCAGGCGCAGCAGGATGCGCTCGTCGAGTATCCGATCAGCGAAGTGACGCATATTTTTTTCCATACGCTGATTAATAACTGTGATAAGGTATTTGACGGAGATTACAAGCAGGGCGATTATAATCAGGTTATGACAACTGTGGAAGAGTTTAACGCAATTATGCAGTCGATGTACGACCGCGGTTACGTGCTTGTAGAATTGAGTGACATGGCCGGTTTTGAGACGGCGGAGGACGGCACACAGGTATGGACAGAAAAAAAATTGCTGCTTCCGGAAGGAAAGAAAGCGTTTGTGCTGTCGCAGGATGACGTTTCCTATTATGAATATATGGAAGGAGATGGTTATCCGTCCCGCCTTTTGATTGGCGAAGACGGGCGTATCACCAATGAGGTCATTAACGATGACGGCACGGCTTCTTACGGATCGTTTGATCTTGTTCCGCTGTTGGAAGATTTTATTGCGGCGCACCCTGATTTTTCTTATAAAGGCGCGCGAGGTTATCTTGCTCTCACGGGATACGACGGGATTTTGGGCTATCGCACAGCGGATAAATATAAAGAGTCTCTGGGTGAGGAAGAATGGCAGCGGCAGGTGGAAGAGTGCAAACAGGTTGTCAACCGGCTGTTGGAACAGGGATGGGAGTTTGCAAGCCACAGTTGGGGACACTTAAATCTCGGACAGGTCAGCTACAGTACGTTTGTCAGCGACTCGGAAAAGTGGGAAGCGCAGGTGCGGCCGCTCCTGGAAAATAACGGAACCTATAAAGTGGATACAATGATTTTTGCATTTGGCAATGACATTGGATCATGGACGCCGTATACAAGTCAGAACGAGCGCTTTTTATACCTCAGAGATCGAGGATTCCATTATTTTTGCAATGTGGACAGCAGTCAGACATGGGTGCAAAATAACAGCGAATTACAATATCTCCGTCAGGGAAGACGTAATTTGGACGGACAGCGAATGTGGCAGGATATGACGGACGACAGTGTGGATTATCTGTCGGATTTGTTTGATGTCAATGCGGTGTTTGATCAGCGTCGTCCTACTCCGGTGGAATAGTGACATAGTGTAAGTAAAATCCATCAGACCGAGAGTGGTCTGGTGGATTTTTGCGGATGTGTTTCGATGTAAGAGGAGGCACATTCAGTTTATCGCTGTTTTTAAATTAAATAAGAATTGGGCGCAACACGCTGTATACAGGATCAGTTCTTGTAGCAGCTTTTTTATTCCCTAAATAACCTATATTGTATATATTGACACATTTATACAATATGTTATAATTAAACAAGCGTATAAAAAAAGATTTATGAAAAAAGGGGGAATTTTATGGACTGCAAAAGTCAGCAATCGCGCAAATATTCTTACGGATGCACGAAATATTTAATGAAACAGTATCGGGCGGCGTCAATGTGGCTTCATTATCAGCAGCAGTTTTCTGAGGAGGATTCACAGTTGTACAATTTGATTCTTACCAGGTGGATGCTGCGGCGCCTGGAATTTTTGATCGATTATATCCGCGTGCATCATCCGTGCGGAGAAAAATATTATCAGACATTATATTATGTTTATATGAATGAGAGAAAATTAGACAAAACGGTGTTGTTGGATCGCATCGGAGTTCGGGCGGTCGGACATACCGTCACAGAGGCGACCAGATACCGTTGGCAGCGGGAGGCGCTTTGTATTTTGGATGAATGGCTTTGGAAGTGCAATGATGAGTGCGCAGCAAAATATTTTGAGTTTATGGAAATCTATTCGGACGGTTTGGTGCCGTCCTGTGTATCTGAACTGAAAACGAGTTATCCACAAATTATGTGAATATGTTAATAAAATGATTGTAAAATAATTGTACTCACGTACTTTTTTTGAAAGGAGATCTTTAATATACTTCGTTTGTAATTACTGATTCCGCTTGCTTTTCTGGCCCCGGGGAGGCGGGATTGGATTTACAGAACAGGAGATGGGCCGTCCTGAAACGGCCCGAATACATTATGTGAGGAGTGGTTATTTATGCAGGAGTTTTTACGGGAAAATGGCCAGATTGTGATGATGGTGATTGTTGTCGCCGTTTTGGTTGCGCTTGTGGTCGCTTTAAGTCCGACGGCATCAAAGGCAATTAAAGATGCGTTTGAAAATGTGAGCAGTGTGGGCGTAGATGTTGTGGTGCCGACATTTGATCCGGCGTCAGTTGTTCGTTAGTGAGGGAAAGGTATGCAGGAATTTATCCGGGAAAACGGGCAGGTGATTTTAGCAGTCATCGCAATTTCTGCCCTTGTGGCGCTCATGGTCAAGCTTGCTCCGGAAGTCAGCGATTCGGTTGTCCGTGTTGTCCGCAAGATGATCGAGGCAGCCGGAGGTGACGGCGTGTGAAGAAGCTTTGGATTCCGGAGGAGTCGTTTGGTGTTCTGCTTCCGTTGATTCAGAACGAACAGATTACAGATCTTAACTGGAGTCAGGGACTGTGGGTAGATCATCTCTATAAGGGAAGATACCGTTGTCATGATGTTGTGTTGTCTAAGTTATTTTTGGAACAGTTTTCCGCCCGGTTGTCCAATTTAATGAATGTGCAGTTTAATAAAAATCATCCGCTGCTCGAGGCGGAAACGGATGAACTGCGTATTTCCATTCTCCATGAATCCGTCACGAATACGGGCCTCAGTCTCTCTATTCGCAAGACGCCTGCGAGGCGGAGATTACAGAGAGACCGCATGCTGTTAGAGCAATATTGCACCGGGGAGGCGGAAGCGTTTTTAGCGAATTGTGTACGTGCGCATATGACTTGCATGATCGGAGGTCTTGTGGGTACGGGTAAGACAGAACTTCTAAAATATATGACAAAAGAAATTCCCGATTATGAGCGGGTGTGGACCATTGAGGACACACTGGAGATACGGTATTCAAAAATCAATCCCGGCAAAGATTGTGTCGAAGTTAAGGTGCAGGATGTGTTTGATTATCGTATGGCTCTGAAGGCGAGTAAGAGGCAGATGCCCAAATGGGTTCTTGTCGCTGAAGTTCGCAGTACAGAGGTCGTGTACCTGTTTGAAAACATTTCGGCGGGAATTCACTGTATTTCAACGCTGCACCTGGACGATATAAGTCGTCTTCCGGATCGTCTGAAAAATATGGGGGTTCATGTGGAGGAATGTGATATATATTCTTTTATTAACATTGGAATTTTGCTTGAGTCGGCGATTACCGAGAGGGGAATTGTCCGAAAAATCGCTCAGATTATGGCGTTTTCAAGAGTGGAGGAACAGAATCGGAAAGTCATGCTCTATGAGGACGGGCGGGTATTGGAGAGGAAATTGCCGCCGGATTTGGAGAGGAAATTTATCAAAGCGGGAATTTCAGATCCGTGGAAGAGAAATATGGGGTGAAACGTATGCTGAAGCGGAGAAATAAAAAACCGGGAAAACGCAAAAAAATACTGACTCCAATTGCCGCAATGAAAAAAGAAGTGCGGGCATATGGGTTTTCTTTTTCGCTGCGGGCATATTTTAAGCAGCTGTTTGCCGTGTGTGTGGGCGTGCTGCTGATCGGATTTGGATATTCTCTTCGCATGCCGTTTTTATTGTCTCTGGCGGTGATGGTGACTCTGATGCTTCCGAAATTGATTCTTGTTCAGTTTCGGTATGTGTATGAACAGCAGCGATTTGAAAACGCCGTACTTTATATGGAACAAATGATTTATTCGATGCAGAAGCTGCCAAAGATTCGAGAGGCCATTGCAGATGCAGCGAGTATCAGTGATCCGGCTATGCAGCACTTGCTGCAGCAGGTGTTGGAGCGAATCGATCAGGGGCAGGATGTGGCAATCTATGAGGTGGCGTTCACGATGATTGAAGAGCAATATGGATGTCAGAAAATGGAAAGTCTGCACCGTTTCTTTCTCCAACTGGAAGTTCAGGGCAGCCAGGCGGAGAATTATCTGCAAATTCTGCATGAAGATTTGAAAAGATGGGTGATCCGAGTCTACGACTTTCAAAAAGATGTCAAGAAAATAAAGAGAAATGTCTTGTTGTCAGTCGCTGTTGCGCTGTTGTCAAGTAGTCTGATGACCAGGTTGGTGCCCGCACAGTATTCCTTTACCGGCAGTTGGTTTTATCAGTGTTTTATCACGGGAGCGCTTGCCGCGACATTCTTTTTTTACCGTCTGATCCATACAAAGCTCCATGTCTGCTGGCTGACAGTACAAAAAAAGTTGAGCAGGGAAGAAGCAGAACATTTATACGAGCGCGCTGTGTTTTATGATCTTGGGAAGGAACAAAAGAAAGCGTTTTGTCTGATGTTATGTTTTGCAGGCATTTCGGCGCTCTTGTGGTTTTTGTTTCGGCAGGTGTTTGTCGGCTTGGTGTTTGGAGTCAGCGCGGTTTACATGTTTGTTCTGCCGCAGCGGAGAAAAAGACAGTGTCAGCGCCGTGCGGAGCGTGAAATTGCACAGGCCTATCCTGACTGGCTGCGTGATATTGCGATACATTTACAGTTTGAGACCGTACAGTCGTCTATTTTTTCTTCTTATCCTCAGGCCGGAGAAATTCTGAAGCCGGAAATACGCAAACTGATGCAGATGTTCGAGCAGTACCCAAATGGGGTGGAACCATATAATTGTTTTCTGGACTCGTTTTCGCTGCCGGAAATCCGATCTTCTTTTCGAATGCTCTATGCGATTCAAAATCTTGGCAAGGAGGAGACGCAGGCACAGCTGTCCACGCTGATGGAACGCAACATGGAACTGGCAGATAAGGCGGAGATATTAAAAAATGAGGATCGTCTGGGCGCTGCGATGTTTCTCATTCATGTGCCTTCCATGATTGGCATGAGTATTATTGTAGTATGTATTGTGTTACTTTTGACCTCTTTTTCGAGCATTATGAATCAGGCGACGTCGGGGTTGGCTGAGCAGAATATTATTCAAATGCGGGAGGAGTGATTGCGGTTGTGAGGTTTTTATTTACGGAATATGGGGATGTACTGATTACGGCTCTGTTTCTGTCCGCTCTTTTGTTTGGATTTTGGAAAACGCTGAATATGTTACCGATATAATCGCGGTGATGAAAATGGTCTAAATTGCTCATAGAAAGGATGAAGTCACTTTGAAGGAATTTGTGTTGCAATATGGGGAAATTTTGATCGCGGTGTTTGGAGTCGTATTTTCAGGAGTTGTATTTTATTTTTTCTTGCAGGAGGTGCAAATGCTTTTGTTATTGCAAATGCAGAAACTGATGGGATGACAGAGGAGGAATGGGGTTGCGTGAACTATTTGATGAATATGGGACAATCTTCCTTTGTGTGTTAGGTACGGTGTTTGCGGTTACTGTATTGTTGATATTTATACAGGCGGTTCGGGAGTGTATGCCGCAAAACCAGGTGGCAGACATCGGAAAGCGTGTGGACTATTTTTTGCCTGAGGACTGTCCGGTGATCTGCCCAACGCATGGCACAAAACTGTATCTGAAATTAGGTGAGGAATTTGATGTATGGAATTACATGACGATTTTAGATCAGAGTGGCAATGTATTGGAACAACCAGTTGTTCAACTGAGCGGCGAGGGTGTACAGGATCACCGTTTTATTGCGAAGGTGGCGGGAGTTTATCGCGTATTTGTCACTGTGTATAATCAGGACAAAACGGCGAGGGACATCCTTGATTTTCAGCTGCATGTGAGAGAAACAATATGAAAATATTAATAGAAACTTTTTTATCCGTTATTCTGATCACCTTTTCATGTCTGTTATTTTCGTCAATTATCGGCGGCTGCATGTCAATAAATAATGCGAGAAATTATTATGCTGCTGTTGTCGAGCGGGTGGAGAACAGTGATTACAGTGAGGAGGTGATTCAGATGGTGAGAACGGAAGCCAGTGAAAAAGGATATGAGTTAGAAATTGAACCGTATTCTACAAAAGATGGAGACCCATGCTATTTTGTAAGTTTGAGTTATGAAGTGGATTATCCGGTGTTTCATCTTTTTGGCACATCCGTTACCAAACAGGGGAAGTTGGAAGGATATGCAGGGACGTAACAGGCGGAGGTGAGGATGACAAGCACAAGTTATGACCAGAATTTGTTATTCGTGAGGCGGGCAGATGTGAAAATCAAAATATGGCGTGAGGCGGCACTGGCCATCTTGAGTGTTCTTTTCCTGACTGTGTTTTGGTGTATGGATGTAAACGCTGCTGTTTACACTACAGAATGGATTGGGAGTGAGGAAACATTATATGAGCTTGCATGGGTGCAGCGCAATGGCCGGAATGCCAGCGGAAATCCATATCGTTTCACGTTTCATCATCATACAAGAATTGACGGGAGTGTGCGTACACCGGTATTTTGTCTGGAGTACTACCGGAGCGGGCCGGACAATGATTCTTCTTTTGTGGAATATCCTCTTCGGGATCAGGTGACGGAAGAACATGTATGGCGGGGGTTTGCAGAAATTATGAGATTGGGGTATCCCAATGTAACACGACCGTTCGGTACGCAGACCGATGCGGAGGCATATTATGCGACAGCTGCAGCAGTACATATTTGGTCTATTTACTATCATGTTGATGTCGAAGGTGAGGAACGTCTCGGGTGGTTTTCCAGGAAAGATGGGTTTTCGATGAGCGAACAGGACTTGATTCGGTACCGTGATTCGTTTACAACGGCGCATACTACGTCGGGAACGCATATTTTGGACACATGTGATAATCATGCGAGCAGGAGGACATGGTGGGCGGCAATGCAGCTGTTGATCGAGGCAGTTCGTCCCGATCAACAGGGAACATCGCTGGTTATGCAGCCGTCCGGTGAAGTGAGAAGTGAAAATGGTTATTTTATCATGCCGTTTACGCTTTGGACAACCGGTATGGAAAAATGGGATGTGAAATTGTCAGAAACGGTACCCGGTGCGGTATTCAGTACCGCTTTTGGAACGGATCAACAGAAACAGATTGAATTAAAGATTCCCATCACGAGAGAAAACAGCGAGCGAACGTTTTCCATCATTGGAACGGCTTACGGGAGAGGATGGGCGTCGAATCAAAATTATTATGTGTCGGTACCCTCTAAGAACGCTCCGCAGAAAATGCTGTATCTGGATCTGCACACCGTCTCGGTCAGTGATACGCAGACAATTCAAATGAAAACCGGTGCATATGAACAGCAAATTATTTATGATTTAAATTACAGCGGGAAAAATTATATCAGGGGAAGCGACGGAGCTTCTGATCATCCGCGTGACTTTATGGGCCAGTTGGTTTTTGCTAGCCGGCATCCGTCCTATGTCCTGTCTTTTACGGATGAAAAAAACAGGGCCGGTAAACGCTCTTTGAAAGTTACCGCAAGTGAGAACGGAGTTTACGGGAAGGTGGAGGGGACGATTCGGACGGATTTGCCGGGACGGACAGAAGACGGATATGCAGATCGGTCTGACAGATTGATTTTAAGCGGATATGTTTATACCGATCAGACAGATGTATCTGTGCGTTGGCGGTTTGGATTTCAGGAAAATTATGCGGCGGAGAGAACAGTATATGCCGGACGATGGACTTATTTTGAAATACCGATCAGCAAAGAAGCAACGATGGGAAGCGATCTGCATTTTTCATTTTCAGCACCCGGTATTTTCTATTTTTCGCAGCTGATGCTGAGACAGGATGGCACCTCCGGCATCTATACGGCGGAAGCGGCGCCGCGTGCCGCACCCCTTCAGACCTCTCATGTGTTGGGAGGTGTGTTGGGAAAGCTTTACGGCGGTCAGCAGCCGATACGCCAAGGGTATCATTTTCTCGGTTGGAATACAAAAAATGACGGCAGCGGAAGTTATGTGGAGGAATCTACATTGGCTGCAAGCGGTAAACGGATTGTGTATGCGATCTGGGAGAAGGAACCGACGGTAGAAGTAAGGTATCATTATAAGACATGCCAGAATGCGCAGCTTTTGACGCCGGATCATATGACGGTTGACGAGTGGTCGGGGGTTTATACGATCCGTGTGAACAAATATTCCAAGGTTGATTTGTCTTATGCGGCGGTTGCACAGGGGTGGGAGTTTCGTGGATGGACTACCGAGAAGCTGTCGGACGGTATTACGGAGGAGCTGCTGACAGAAAAAGTTTTGCGCGAACTGACCGCAGACGTCCAGGTGATTGACCTTTATGCAAATTTTTCAAAAGATATTGTCGTTTCTTATCATTATTTTGACGCCGATTCGAAATCAGAGCAGATTTTAAAAAGCGATGCGCAGACAGCTTATAACGGAGAGGACTTTGTCGGTATTTTCCGAACTCCGGTTTCTTCTGATACAGCAGATGATGACGGGCTTACAATACCGACTGTGAAAGATTATCAACTTTCGGGTTGGTATACCGGACGTGAGCTTGACGGTATTCGATATAATGCGGGAATTCGTCTGATGAGCGAAAATAATTTGGATTTATATGCCGGTTATCAGAAAAAAATTACGGTGGAGTTTTTTGATATGCCGGGGTTTGGCGTCCACTCTGCGGGGGGAAAGCTGCACGCCAAAAGAGAACCGATTGCAAAATTGCGGTGTGACGGGTCTGCGGAGCCGGCGGTTTTGCGGATTCCGGATCAGGTCTGTACACCGCAGGGATGGGCATTTCGCGGGTATGCAATCTCCGATCGGGCGGATGCGGAATGTTCAGTGTTTCCGGAACAGTTGGGAACGCTTCTGGAAGTCGATGAAGATACGAAGTTTTACGCATCGTACAAAAAGACGCTGACTGCAGTGTTTGTTGATTATTCTGCGGATCAGCAGAACAGTCATGAGGAATATCGGGTTCTGGCGGATATGCTCTGTTCTGTAGACGGAGAACAGAACATTCCTATGGTGAGAACGCCGTTTTCATGTAATCGTCATCTGGAATGGACATTTCGCGGTTGGAGCAAACATGACTCCGCAGATGCATCGGATTTACTTGCAGAAGATTCCTGGTATCCGTTAGAACAAAATGAACATTTTTTTGGTTCATATCAAAAAAATATTCAAATCAATTTTGTGGAAGCCGTCGCATTGGAGGATCGTCTCCCCGAGAGCGGGGCGCAGAAACAGGATGAGCAGTATCAGTCTCTGACTGTTGAAAAAGCGAAAATGTCAGGACTTGTTTCTACGTGTTCGATTTGCAAACGGACCGTCTATCGTTCACATACAGGGGAAGTACTCCCTGTTTCCATTGGTGTTCCAACGCCGAAACAGTTGGATTTCAATCATCATCTATGGGATCCCCGCGGATGGTCAGTGGAAAATGCTGCGAAAGCAAATGTACAGTATGTAGGCGGTGAAACGATTTCGGTCACAGAGAGCGCAACGTTTTACGCCAGTTATAAGCGCGAGGTTGCTCTGAGTTTGCTAGATCATCACCAGTCAGGCGGACACGAGCATGAAAGAGTGGTTAATACCATTTATATCGGTACGGACGGCGTGGTGCACAAGGCGTCTTTTACGCTGCCTTCAGGATGTGCGCAGGAGGACTGGAAATTTGCAGGATGGCGGACGAAAGACGTAAAGGAATTGGCATGGAAGGAGTTTCCTTCTTTCTATCATTTGAAGGAAGGCGATACAATATGGCTATCGGATTCGGAGACATTATACGGTGATTTGGTGTCAGTGATACAGGCTTCGTTTATTGATTATCATGGCACAAAAAGGCGGACGCGAACAAGGCGGGCATTTGCATTTTGTGATCACAATGGAGTGAAAGATTTTCCGTGTATTACTGTTTTTGAAGCCGGAGCGTATGATGGGTTTTTGACCACCGGTTATTGGAGTGATTCGTTAGAACGAAAAGCAAGCGTGTATGCAGGGGATGAACTGTTGCTGACGGAGGATAGGGTTTATTATGCAATCTATGAAAAGCCGGTCACCTTGACCTATGATTTAAATGGTGGAGACGGGGGCTGCCCGGATGATCAGACGCGTCCGGTCTATGCGCATTCGGCGGGGAGTACCGAAGGGGCGGTGTTCCAAATTTATGGCGAGCCGTTTTATGCAGGCTATCAGTTTCAAAATATTTGGGCGGATGCTCTGGATCAAAATGCTCAGTTGTATGAAAATGGTACAGAAGCAGTTTTACAGGAAGATACGGTGTTATATGCAATCTGGAAAGCGAAGCCGACGGCACAGGAGGAGAACGAGCGGAGGCGGGTCCGGTCTGTGTCGGAAGAATATTTGCATACGCTGTCGGAATATTCGAAGTGGAGAGTGGAGGATGCCAGATGGCAGCAGCTGCAGGATAGTTTGAAAAAAACATGGCCGCAGGGAGATGTTCACAAATTTACGGAGGAGGAACGAAAACAGTATTGTATACGCTAAATTCAAAAATGTCTGACACAGAGTTTATCAATCGCGGAGGTTCAGTGTGAAACAGATATTGATCGGCAGCGGATTTCTTCTGCTCTGCGCAGTGATCAGTTTGATTCTGCTTGAATTGTCGGGACACCAGATTCGAAAGGAAGAACTGCGTAGTGCATTAAACAGGGCAATGAAACAGACGATGCACAGTTATGTTGAGGAAAGCGATCGGGATGGGTATGGTGAGGAAGAATTTAAACAGGATTTCCTGGATCATTTTCTTGTTCAGCTCACTTCTGACGGAGATGTCTCTGTATGCTTTTATACGGCGGATGCTCAAAATGGATTTTTGGATGTGGAAGTCTGCGGGGAATATAAAAGCGTAACTGGTAAAAAAAGGATGATACGGGTACGCAAAACGATGATTTGTGAATGAATGATCCGCCGTATTCGAATGGGTTCAAAATGCAGCATACTCAAAAAAACATTGATTTATCGCCTGTTCTTTAGTATTATTAATAATAAAGATCAGGAGGAGATGTAGCCATGCAGAAACTTGTCAAAATTGCGGTGGACGCGATGGGCGGAGATTTTGCGCCTGCGGCTGTCGTCGCAGGCGCAGTGGAAGCCTTAAAGGAAGATATAGAGCTTTTTGTATATTTTGTTGGTATCGAGACGCAGATCAGAGAAGAATTGTCAAAGTATGATTATCCGTCAGATCGAGTGGAAGTTGTTCATGCGAGTGAGTGTATTGAGATGGCGGAGTCTCCGGTGCGGGCCATTCGACGCAAAAAAGATTCATCCATGGTGGTGGCCATGAAATTGGTGAAGGAAAAAAAGGCGGATGCATTTGTCTCGGCAGGCAGTACAGGAGCGATCCTGGTTGGAGGCCAAGTGATTGTCGGGCGCATGCAGGGCGTGGAGCGCACGCCGCTAGCTCCGCTTCTTCCGACGGAGAAAGGTGTTAGTCTGCTCATTGACTGCGGTGCCAATGTAGATGCGCGCAGCAGTCATTTGGTGGAGTTTGCGCGAATGGGTTCGATTTATATGGAACAGATTGTAGGCGTCAAAAATCCGAAAGTGGGTATCGTTAATATTGGTGCGGAAGAAGAAAAAGGCAATGCGCTTGTTAAGGAGACTATTCCTCTGTTGAAAGAATGTAAAGATATTCATTTTGTCGGCAGTGTGGAGGCGCGGAATATTCCGAAAGGCGAGGTAGACGTTATTGTATGTGAGGCCTTTGTCGGCAATGTCATTTTAAAATTATATGAAGGCGTGGGCAGTTCCATGTTTCATATGATTAAAACAAGCCTGATGTCCAGTCTGCGCAGCAAAGTAGGAGCACTGTTGATCAAGCCTGCTTTAAAGGATCTTAAAAAGAAATTTGATTCCAGTGAATATGGGGGCGCTCCGCTTCTCGGGTGTAATGGTCTTGTAGTCAAATGCCATGGCAGTTCGAAAGCGCCGGAGATTAAAAACACATTACTCCAGTGCGTTTCCTTTACAAGGCAGGGGGTTAATGATAAAATCAGAGACGCGATTTCGGGTTCCGATGATTGAAAAACAGGTATCTGCGGCGCCGTTTGGCGTTTTGAGGAGAACGTGTTTTTATAATGATTAATGGAGGATGAGTATGGAATACGATAAATTGGTTTCTATTGTTTCTGAGGCCATCAAGGTGGATTCGAAACTGATTTCGACGGAGACAAGATTTGTAGAAGATTTAGGGGCGGATTCACTGACAATTTTGCAGATGCTTATGAATATTGAAGAAGCATTTGATATTGATATTGCCGACGACGATGTCGCAAATATTAAAACTGTTGGAGATGCTTTGGAACGGATTCAACAGGCCATCAGCTAAAAGCCCGAATGGGCTTTTTGTGCGTCTTAGTAATCAGTGTGCAGGAGGAAAATGATGCAAAAGGATGTTGAGAATTTGGAGCGGGTGATTGGTTATACATTTTCGGATAAAACGCTGTTAAAGACTGCTCTTACGCATAGCTCGTATGCCAATGAGCGCCGTTGTCAGCCGTGTTCTGATAATGAACGCCTGGAATTTTTAGGAGATGCTGTTCTGGAACTTGTTGTCAGCGAACAGTTGTTTCAGCGTAAGCCAAAGTTGCCTGAGGGAGAGATGACGAAAACCAGAGCCAGTCTTGTCTGTGAGCAGACGTTGGATTTATGTGCCAGAAAATTTGGACTTGAGAATTACCTTTTGCTTGGCAAGGGTGAAGAGGCGACCGGCGGCAGAAACCGTTCGTCGATCGTTTCGGATGCCTTTGAGGCGTTGATTGGCGCTGTGTATTTGGATGGTGGTTTTGCTAGTGCAAAAGACTTTATTCAGTCTTTTTTGTTAGAAGATATTGAACATTTACAGCTCTTTTGCGATAGCAAGACGATCTTGCAGGAGATGGTGCAGAGAGATTCTTCAGACAGTCTGTCTTATGTGCTTTTGCGCGAGGAGGGACCGGATCATGATAAACGGTATGTGGTGAGCGCAATGCTTGGTGACCGCTCATTGGGGACTGGCGAGGGCCGTTCGAAAAAAAGTGCGGAACAGCAGGCGGCATATGAGGCAATATTAATGTTGCAAAATTCACGCGGAGACAAAAAATAACGGAGGCAAAAGTGAATCTATGTATTTAAAAAGCATTGAGGTACAAGGGTTTAAATCTTTTGCAAATAAGATTTTGTTTGAGTTCCATAACGGAATTACCGGTATTGTAGGGCCGAATGGAAGCGGGAAAAGTAATGTGGCCGACGCAGTCCGTTGGGTACTTGGAGAGCAAAAGATCAAGCAGCTTCGCGGTTCCAGTATGCAGGATGTGATTTTTGCAGGAACGGAGCTTAGGAAGCCTTTAAGTTATGCGTCCGTGGCGATCACAATGGATAATTCGGATCGAAAACTGGCGATTGATTATAATGAAGTCACCGTCACCAGACGGTTGTATCGATCCGGTGAAAGTGAATATCTTTTAAATGGCTCCAACTGCCGTTTGAAAGATATTCACGAATTGTTTTATGATACGGGGATCGGCAAAGAGGGATATTCCATTATTGGGCAGGGACAGATTGACAAAATTCTTTCTGGAAAACCAGAGGAGCGCAGAGAGTTATTTGATGAGGCGGCAGGTATTGTCAAGTTCAAGCGCAGAAAAGATACTGCGCAGAAAAAGTTAGAGAGTGAAAGGCAGAATCTGCTTCGGGCAAACGATATTCTTTCGGAGATTGAACAGCGAATCGGTCCTTTGGAGCAGCAGGCGGAAACGGCAAAGCTTTATTTGAAAAAGAAAGAGGAACTTAAATCGTGCGATATTAACAGTTTTTTGTTGGAGCTCGAGCATCTGAGGGGAACCATGAATGAACTTCAGCAGAAAATTTCTCTTTCGGACGGACAGTTTCGAGAGGTGTCTGATCAGTATGAACAGACAAAAGCGCGCTATGAACATATTGAACGCCAGCTTGAAATCATTGATCAGGGTATTGAAGAAACGAGAACAAAGGAAAAAGAGGCTTCTGTTCTGCATGAGCAGTTGGAAGGCCGCCTGAATGTGCTGAGAGAACAGGGAAATACAGCGAGGTTAAGCGAGGGGCATTTATCGGAGCGAATTAGTGATTTGAGTGCGAATCAAGAAAAAGCTTCTGAGCAATACGAAGAGAATCAACGTGCGCTTAAAGAGAATAAAGATCAGTTGGAAACGCTGATTTCCAGACAGGAAGATCAGACAGGAAAACTGCATCGTATACAAAGTCAAATCGAATCTCTTGCCGCACAGATTGAGCACGATAAAGAGCAGGTGATCGCACTGCTGAATAATAAAGCAACGATACGTGCGGAGAGACAGAAGTTTGAAACGATGTTGGAACAGCTTGCACTCAGGAAGTCGGAATTAAGTCAGAAAAGCGTTCTCGTTTTTTCTGATCAGGAAAAGCAGGATCATTTGGCCAAGGAGCTGCAGGGACAGCTTGGTCAGTTGGCTGCAGAGATTGAAAAGTGGACGAATGAATGCGGAGCAGTTGACGGGCAGTTAGCCGAAATCCGTACCTTTATGCAGAAACAAAATGAAGCGCTCCTGGCGACGCAAAGTCAATATCATAAGGATCGCTCTCGTCTAGAGTCCTTGACGAATTTGACAGAGCGGTATGAAGGGTATGGCAACAGTATTCGGCGAATCATGGAGAAGAAAAAACAAAACCCGGATATTTTAGGGGTGGTGGCTGATCTGATCCATACAGAAAAGAAATATGAGACGGCGATTGAGACCGCCCTCGGCGGGAGTATTCAAAATATTGTGACCCGTGACGAGGAGACGGCAAAGCAGATGATTACATATCTGAAGAGCAACAAACTGGGGCGTGCGACATTTTTACCTTTAACGAGTATTCGTCCGCAGCAGGACTCCCGTATGAAGCAGGCTGTTCAGGAGACAGGCGCCGTAGCGCTAGCGAGCAGTTTGGTGACAACACAGGAGGAAGTATCGGCCGTCAAAGAATATCTGCTTGGGCGGATTCTGGTGGTGGACACTCTGAATCATGCGATTGCGATTGCGAAGAAATTCGGCTATGCAATTCGAATTGTTACGCTTGACGGAGAGCTGTTAAACCCGGGCGGCTCTATGACCGGCGGCGCATTTAAACAGTCCGGAAATCTGTTGGGACGCCGGCGGGAGTTAGAGGAATTGAGGGTTCTGACGGAGGAGGAAAGACAAAAGATTACGGATATTCAGCATTCCATTGTCGATAAGAAGGCGAATCGGGATAAACTGCGCAGGAAGCTGGAAGAGGCGAAACAGAAGCTGCAGTCATGTTATTTACGTCAAAATACGGCGAAAGTGGAATGGAATCAGGTGTCTGCTCAAATCGAAGCCTTACTTCAGGAACACAGCGCCATGCAGAAGGAACAGGAGGACTTGGATGCTCAGATCGGACAGCTGCAGCAGAACCGAACACGGATTGACGAGGAAATCAGTACTTCTTCCGGTTCACGGCATGCACTTGAGCAACAGATTGAGGAAAAACAGCGAGTGTTGGATGATCTTCGCACACAGGAAACGGAACTGATCAATGAGACGGTGCAACTGCAGATGGAGCGCAGTGGTCTTGTACAGAAAAAGGAGTTTATGAATCAGACCGGAAATCGCCTTTCGGAACAGATGCAGGTCATTGAACAGGAAATTTCGCAGTTGCTTGAGGAAAAGGCGCTTTCTGCGGAGGAGATCCAGAAAAAAGAAGAAGATACGCAGGCTGTTCTATCTGAGCTTAACAATACTGAAAAAATGGCGGAAGGTTTGCGTGAAGATTTAAAGAATATGCAGGCGCAGAGAGAAAAACTTACCGGAGCGAACAAGTCCTTTTTTCAGCAGAGAGAAGATTTGGCAGAGCGGATTCGTCTGCTAGATAAAGAACTGTTGCGGCTGAACAGCCAGAAGGAGCGTCTCGAGGAGGAAAGGGAGAAGCAGATCAACTATATGTGGGATGAGTACGAGCTTACCTTTTCTTCTGCGCAGGAGCTTCGCAACCCGGATCTGACCAATTTAAACCGTTTAAAAGCGCGAAGTAAGGAAATTCGGGAAGAAATCAGGGCGCTTGGCGCGGTGAATGTGCATGCGATTGATGAATTTAAAGAGACGAATGAGCGCTATATGTTTCTAAAAACACAGCGGGATGATTTGGTGCAGGCTGAAAAAACGCTGCTTGACATCATCGAGGAATTGGACGTTGGAATGCGCAGGCAGTTTCGGGAAAAATTTGATCAGATCCAAGTGGAATTTGACAAGGCTTTCCGGGAGCTTTTTGGAGGCGGACGCGGAACGATCGAACTCGTTGAGGACGAGGATATTCTGGAGGCGGGTATACGTATTATCTCTCAGCCTCCGGGCAAAAAGCTTCAAAATATGATGCAGTTATCAGGCGGGGAGAAGGCGCTGACAGCAATTGCACTTTTATTTGCTATACAGAATTTAAAACCGTCCCCGTTTTGTCTGCTTGACGAGATTGAAGCTGCGCTAGATGATTCCAATGTCGTCCGCTTTGCCAAATACTTGCACAAGCTGACTAAAAACACACAGTTTATTGTGATCACGCACCGCCGGGGCACGATGACGGCGGCGGATCGTCTCTATGGTATTACTATGCAGGAAAAAGGAGTTTCCACGCTTGTCTCCGTAAATTTGATTGAGGAGAGTCTGGGCGCATAACGTAGAAAAAATCAAACGCAGATGGGAGTTTCAAATATGAGTGAAGGTAGAAAAGGGTTTTTTCGCCGGCTAGTAGACGGCCTCTCTAAGACGAGAGAAAATATTGTTGCAGGTATTGATTCTATTTTCAGCGGTTTTTCGAGCATTGATGATGATTTTTACGAGGAAATTGAAGAAATTTTGATTATGGGAGATTTGGGAATCAATGCTACAACAAATATTATTGGTGCACTGAAAGAGCAGGTCAAAGAACAGGGGATTAAAGATCCGGAGGAGTGCAAACAGCTGTTAATTGACAATATTAAAAAGCAGATGAATGTCAGCGAGACTGCTTATGAATTTGAGAACCGGACATCGGTCATTCTGGTCATTGGCGTAAATGGGGTCGGAAAGACTACCTCCGTCGGTAAACTGGCCGGAAAGCTGAAAGATCAGGGGAAAAAAGTGGTGGTAGGCGCTGCCGATACCTTTCGGGCGGCTGCCGGCGAACAGCTAGCCGAGTGGGCAAAACGGGCAGGCGTGGATATGATCGGCGGTCAGGAAGGCGCGGATCCTGCAGCTGTCGTGTATGATGCGATTTCTGCGGCCAAAGCGCGAAAAGCGGACATTCTGTTATGTGATACGGCCGGCCGGCTGCACAATAAAAAAAATCTGATGGAGGAGCTTGGCAAGATTAACCGGATTATTGATAAAGAATATCCGCAGGCGTATAAAGAGACGTTGGTCGTTCTGGACGGAACCACCGGCCAGAATGCGCTCGCACAGGCGAGACAGTTTATGGAAGTAACCGATATTACGGGAATTATTTTGACAAAGCTTGACGGTACTGCCAAGGGAGGTATTGCGGTGGCCATTCAGTCGGAGTTAGGCATTCCGGTAAAATATATTGGAGTTGGGGAAACGATTGAAGACCTGGAAAAGTTTGACGCAGATGATTTTGTCAACGCACTGTTTGATGTAAATAACGAAAAGAGGAAAGGCGAATAACATGATGACATTGGATAAGTTTGAAGAGGCAAGCGAAGCGGTCAAGAAAGTTACACAGGAAACAAAGCTTGTATACAGCGATTATTTCAGCAGGCAGACGGACAATAAAGTCTATCTGAAACCGGAAAATATGCAGTTTACCGGAGCTTATAAAGTGCGCGGCGCGTATTATAAAATCAGTACGCTTTCGGAGGAAGAACGCGCGCGCGGCCTGATTACGGCGTCTGCCGGAAATCATGCGCAGGGGGTGGCGTATGCCGCACAGTGTTTTGGTGCAAAGGCGGTCATTGTGATGCCGACGACGACGCCGCTTATGAAAGTAAATCGCACAAAGAGTTACGGTGCCGAAGTCATTTTGTACGGTGATGTCTACGATGAAGCATGCGCTCATGCGTACGAACTGGCAGAAAAAAATGGATACACATTCATTCACCCATTTGATGATTTGGTTGTTGCGACCGGCCAGGGCACCATTGCGATGGAAATTTTTAAAGAGCTTCCGTTGGTTGAATATATCCTTGTCCCGATCGGAGGAGGCGGACTCGCCGCCGGGGTGTCCACATTGGCAAAGCTGTTAAATCCAAAGGTGAAGGTTATTGGTGTGGAGCCGGCAGGTGCGAATTGTATGCAGGTTTCCATGGAAAAAGGGGAAGTCACAACGCTAGACAGCGTCAACACGATTGCGGATGGTACAGCTGTAAAGACGCCCGGAAGCAATATTTTCCCATATATCTGCGAAAATATTGATGAGATTATCACGGTTGAAGATGAGGAGCTGATTGTCGCTTTCTTAGATTTGGTGGAAAATCATAAGATGGTAGCGGAAAATTCAGGGTTGCTCACTGTTGCCGCCCTGAAGCATCTCAATGTCAGAGGAAAAAAGGTTGTCTCCGTAATCAGCGGCGGAAATATGGATGTCATTACCATGTCTTCTGTTGTGCAGCATGGACTGATTCAGAGAGACCGCATTTTCACGGTTTCGGTGCTTCTTCCGGATAAGCCGGGAGAACTGGTTCGTGTTGCGGATGTGATTGCAAAGAAAAATGGAAATGTCATTAAATTAGATCACAATCAGTTTATCAGTACCAATCGCAATGCTGCTGTGGAGCTCAAAATTACTCTGGAGGCGTTTGGAACAGAACATAAAGCGGCTATTTTTGATGCGCTCACGGAGGCCGGGTTTAGGCCGCGCATTATTCGGCCGAATTTATGATGAGCACAAGTATCGTATTGTGATGGCGGAAGCGATCGACGGGAGGATTGGGATTGAAATATTGCTATAGTATCGATATTGGCGGGACATCAATTAAATATAGTCTGTTTGACCTGTCCGGGCGGTTGCTCCGCAGTTGGACGCTTCGAACCAACCGTGCGGAAAACGGGAAATATATTGTGTCTGATATTGCGATTACTCTTTTGGCCGATATGGACAGTGAGAGCATACAAAAGGAAGAGTTGATTGGTATCGGCCTGGGTGTGGCCGGAACAGTTACTGCAAACGGTTTGGTTACTGTCGCGCCAAATCTTGGTTGGAGAAATTATCCGGTACGCGAGAAATTGCAGCAGCTGACGGGAATTCCCGTTTTTGTTCTGAACGATGCCAATGCGGCGGCGCTTGGCGAATATGCGGCTTTGACGGAACCTGTTCACAGTATGGTTTTTATCACGCTTGGCACAGGTGTGGGCGGGGGCGTGATTGTAGATGGCAATGTGATTGCGGGATGCCAGGGCGCAGGAGGAGAAATTGGTCATCTGCATGTGGAGGACCGCGAAACGCAGCCATGTGGATGCGGCGGCAGCGGCTGCCTGGAGCAATATTCCTCGGCGACCGGCGTAGTGCGCATTTGCCGCAAATTTCTTTTGCGCGATAAGGAAAAAAGAAGCGTTCTGCACGGACAACAGGAACTGACGGCGCGGACAATTTTTGATGCATGGAAAGATGGCGATGAGGTGGCCGCAAAATCTGTGGAATGTATGGCGAGTTATCTGGGAAAGGCGTGTGCGATGGTTGCCTGCGTAGTAGATCCGGATCTGTTTGTCCTTGGCGGCGGTGTGGCGAATGCCGGAGCGCCTTTACTGGCTGCTGTGGAGCATTACTTTTTTAAATATGCATATGCGGGCTGCAAAAACAACCGGTTTCAGCTAGCGATACTTGGTGAGGATGCGGGAATGTATGGGGCAGCCCGGTTTGTATTGCAGAATAAAAATCAATAACTTCAATTTGTAAAGTAAAACTACTTGACAAATTGGCAATTATGCGATAAGCTACCTTTCGTTGGCAGAAATGACGATGAATGAGCAGACTGCCTGGATTTGGGTGTGAGCGTATGAATGAGATTGTAAAACAGGCCTTGCTGTATGATTTTTACGGGGAATTGCTGACGCCGCATCAGCAGGAGATATATAAGGCGTTGGTGTTTGATGATCTTTCGCTGAGCGAGGCTGCAGAGCGTTTTGGAATCAGCAGACAGGGCGTTTACGATATGATGAAGCGCTGTAACGCACAACTTATTGCGTATGAAAGTAAGCTTCTTTTGGTTGAGAAGTTTCAGGCGGCAAAAAAGCAGATGGAGCATATTCGCCAGTTGATTCTTGAGGCGCAGGCGGAGAGCGGGCAGCACGTACTGAAAGAGGCGGAAGCCTGTGTGGATCGGTTATTGGACACCTTTTTATAAAGAGGGATGGATATGGCATTTGAAAATCTTTCAGAGAAATTACAAAGTGTATTCAAAAAGCTCCGAAGCAAAGGCCGTTTGACGGAGGAAGATGTCAAGTCGGCCCTGAAGGAAGTAAAGATGGCGCTTCTGGAGGCAGATGTCAGTTTTAAGGTCGTCAAACAGTTTGTGAGGTCGGTACAGGAACGGGCAATCGGCCAGGATGTTATGAATGGGTTAAATCCCGGTCAGATGGTCATCAAAATCGTCAATGAAGAGATGGTCAGCCTGATGGGTTCCGAGACGACAGAACTGGAAATGAATCCGAATGGTATTACGGTTTTAATGATGGTTGGTCTTCAGGGAGCCGGAAAGACGACAATGACTGCCAAGTTGGCGGGGAAATTGAAACAGAAGGGGAAACGGCCGCTTCTTGTTGCCTGCGATATTTATCGCCCCGCTGCGATTGAACAGCTGACGATTAACGGCGGGAAAGTGGGCGTGGATGTTTTTTCGATGGGCACGAATCACTCTCCGGTCAACATTGCAAAAGCTGCGTATGAACATGCGGCGAAACATAATCACAATGTGTTGATGATTGATACCGCCGGACGGCTGCATATTGACGAGGAAATGATGTCGGAGCTTCAGCAGATCAAAGACGCGCTGTCTGTGGATCAGACGCTCCTTGTCGTGGATGCAATGACCGGACAGGATGCGGTCAATGTTTCGTCCACGTTTGATGAGAAAATTGGCCTGGACGGTGTTATTTTAACAAAGCTTGACGGCGATACAAGGGGTGGTGCCGCCCTGTCGATCAAGGCGGTGACCGGAAAACCGATACTGTATATCGGCGTAGGAGAAAAGCTAACGGATGTCGAACAGTTTTACCCTGACCGCATGGCGTCGCGTATTCTGGGTATGGGAGATGTTCTGACACTGATTGATAAAGTACAGGAAGACCTGGATCAGGAGAAGGCAAGAGAACTGGAACAGAAGATCAAAAAAGCGACGTTTGGCTTTGACGATTATTTGGATCAGATGGCGCAGATCAAAAAAATGGGAGGCCTTTCCAGTATTCTCAGTATGCTTCCCGGGGTAGGCTCTCAGGTCAAAGATCTGGAGAACGCGGTTGATCCGAAAGCGATGGGGCGGATTGAGGCCATGATTTTGTCCATGACGCCCGAGGAGCGGGCGAATCCTGATTTGTTGAATCCGTCACGCAAACATCGAATTGCCAAAGGGGCAGGCGTCGACATTAGTGAAGTGAATAAACTGGTGAAACAGTTTGAGCAGGCGCGAAAGATGATGAAAAAAATGCCCAATTTGATGGGCGGCGGAAAGTTTGGAAAAAAAGGAAAGTTTACACTTCCTTTTTAATAAATATCAGCCGCAGGACAATGCGGCATATTTTTCTACACTGTGAGGAGGTGAAATGAGCAATGGCAGTAAAAATCAGATTGAGAAGAATGGGACAAAAAAAAGCCCCTTTCTATAGAATCGTTGTAGCGGACTCCAGATCTCCGAGAGATGGAAGATGTATCGAGGAAATCGGTACGTATGATCCGAACAAGGAGCCGAGTGAGTTTAAAGTAAACGAGGAGTTGGCAAAAAAATGGCTAGCGAACGGCGCTCAGCCGACAGAGGTTGTAGGCAAAATTTTTAAAGCAGCCGGAATTGAGAAGTAAGTTTTGCCGATGAGGTTTGTTTTAAGATGGAGGTTTTGCCATGAAAGAACTGGTGGAAGTAATCGCAAAGCAATTGGTGGACCATCCAGAAGAGATTGTGGTTACGGAAAAGGAGACTGCGAAAGGGCTCATTATTCAGCTCAATGTTGCTCAGTCCGATATGGGAAAAGTAATCGGAAAGCAGGGGCGTATTGCGAATGCCATTCGCTCCGTAGTCAAAGCCGCAGCTTCAAAAGAAGACAAAAAAGTCATTGTTGATATTATGTAACCGTGGAAGGGCTGACGCATGAGCGATCATGCATCAGCCTTTTTCGAATAATGTAAGGTGGACAGGGTATGGAACCGGAAAATTTGATAGATAAAAGCAGGGACGATCTGCTAAAGATTGGTGTAATTACCTCCACGCACGGACTGCGGGGGCAGGTGAAAGTGTTTCCGACGACAGAGGACGTCAAACGATTTGATCAGTTGGTGGGAGAGAACGTGCTGATTGATGCTGCGGCCGGTTTGCGTGCATTTACTGTGGACAAAGTGCAGTATTTTAAATCAATGGTGATTCTTAAATTTCAGGAAATAGATACGATTGAAGAAATACAGCAATACCGTGGAAATGAAATTTATGTTACACGCGAGCAGGCCATTCCTCTGGAAGCAGGGGAATATTTTATCGGGGATTTGATCGGAATGCGGGTAGTCCTTGAGGACGGGACATTGTTTGGCGTAGTGAAAGATGTCCTTCAGACCGGGGCAAACGATGTGTATGTCGTGGAGACGAGTGAACACGGCGAAGTACTGTTGCCGGCAATCCGGGACTGCATTCAGAAGATTGAACCGGAAAAGAGCACAATGACCGTGCATTTGATGGAGGGATTAATCTGATGCATTTTCATATTTTGACGTTGTTTCCGGAAATGGTTTGTGATGGCCTGCATACGAGTGTTATCGGCCGCGCCGCGGATCAGGGGCTGCTGTCTATTCATGCGGTGAATATTCGGGATTATACAGAAAATAAACATGGCAAAGTAGACGATTATCCTTACGGGGGAGGCGCAGGTATGCTTATGCAGGCGCAGCCGGTTTATGATGCATATAAAGCGGTAGCGGATAAGATTGATTCCGGTACGTCGAAAGTGCGTGTAATTTATCTCAGCCCGCAGGGGAAATTGTTTACACAGCAGATGGCGTCCGAGCTTGCCAAAGAGGAAAATCTGATTTTTTTATGCGGGCATTATGAGGGCATTGATGAGCGTGTCTTGGAGGAAATTGTCACAGATGAGGTTTCGATTGGCAATTATGTGCTGACGGGAGGCGAGCTTGCAGCTATGGTCATGATTGACGCGATTTCGCGTCTGGTGCCCGGCGTACTGGGGAATCAGGATTCTGGCGTTGCCGAGTCATTGGAGGGATCGCTTCTGGAATATCCGCAGTACAGCCGACCGGAGTACTGGCATGGGAAACAGGTGCCAGCAGTGCTCATGTCCGGCCATCATGCCAATATTGCCCGGTGGAGGCGCGAACAATCCATTGTCCGCACGGCGAAAAAAAGACCGGAGCTTCTGGAAAAGGCACAGTTATCCGAAGAAGAGCGGGCGCTTGCACAGCGGGCCAGGATGGAATAAAAAGTGCTTGCATTTGTAATATATTTATGATAAGATATGAAGCTGTGAGAAAAGGAGACGGTCCTCTGTTACGTATGTATTAAGAACGTCAAAATCATAAGGAGGTCACAAATGAACGAGATTATTAAAGCGATCGAAGCAGAGCAGATGAAAGAACATGTCTCTGAATTTCGTGTCGGCGATACCGTGAGAGTGTACGGTAAAGTAAAAGAGGGAAACAGAGAGAGAATCCAGGTTTTTGAGGGAACGGTGCTGAAAAAGCAGGGCGGAAGCAACCGTGCAACATTTACAGTCCGCAAGACATCCAATGGAGTCGGCGTTGAGAAGACGTGGCCGCTTCATTCTCCTAATGTAGAGAAAGTGGAAGTGGTTCGCCACGGTAAAGTTCGCCGCGCTAAGTTGAATTATTTACGAGAGCGTGTCGGCAAGAGCGCAAAGGTAAAAGAGCTTGTAAAATAATACAAATTTTAAAAGGCATACCGTGCATATGCGCATTGCTCGGTATGCCTTTTTTATTCAATAGGAGAGTTTGATGAACTTTCATATTGATTACAGGGAGGAAGACAGAACATGCCGTATCAATGGTATCCCGGTCATATGACCAAGGCGAAGAGAATGATGCAGGAGCAGATGAAATTGATTGACCTGGTGATTGAATTGGTCGACGCCAGAGTGCCGATGAGCTCGAAAAATCCCGATATTGATCAGCTTGCTCAGAACAAATCGCGTCTAATTCTGATGAATAAGGCAGATCTTGCCGATCCGGTGCAGAGCGACCGGTGGATTGCGTATTTTCGGGAGCGGGGAATTGCCGCCCTGACTCTCGATTCCAGGAATAATAAAGGAATGCAGGCCATTCATCAGACGATACAGGAGGTCTGCCGTGAAAAGACGGAGCGTGACCGAAAAAGGGGGATTTTAAATCGCCCGATCCGGGCTATGGTTGCAGGGATTCCGAATGTCGGAAAATCGACGTTTATTAACAGTTTTGCGGGAAGAGCGTGCACGAAAACCGGAAACAAACCGGGAGTGACAAAAGGAAAGCAGTGGATTCGGCTCAATAAAAATGTCGAGCTTCTGGATACGCCGGGGATTCTCTGGCCGAAGTTTGATGATCAGGCAGTCGGTGAACGGCTAGCTTTTATCGGCTCGCTCAACGATGAGATTGTCAATCGGGAAGAGCTTGCGCTGAATTTACTGTCATTTCTTCACAGAGCATATGCCGGTATGGTGGAGAAATATTATAGCCTGGAGGCGGCAGAGCCGGGAGACTGCTTTGATGCCGTTAACATGCTTTCTCAGATCGCCCAGACCAGGGGTTGTTTGCTGCCCGGTCATACGTTGGATTTGTTTAAAGCATCGTGTCTGTTGTTAGACGATTTCCGGTCAGGTAAGCTTGGCCGGATTACCCTGGAATTTGCCCCGCAGTCCGAACAACATCTGGAAGCGGACGGCGTGACGGAGGAAAGCATATAATGGAGACGATTCAGCAAATCAGAACAAAATTGCAGGATGTGACGCAGGAGGATTTCGAGCGTTTGGCCAGTTGTTATGAGAGCGATTCCCGCGCCGGAGTACAGCGTCTTTTGCAGTCGGCCAGAAGAAAACGACAGGCCTACGAGTCGGAATTAAAGCGGACGGAGCAAATGAGCGCTTATGAGCGGCAGTATGCGGATGAACCATTTATTTGCGGTATTGACGAAGCGGGACGGGGACCGCTGGCCGGTCCGGTGGTGGCCGGCGCAGTCATTTTGCCGCAAAATCACGGCATTTTGTACTTGAATGACTCTAAACAACTGTCTGCAAAAAAGAGGGAAGAGTTGTACGACATCATTATGGAACGCGCGGTGGCAGTCGGAGTTGGCGTTTCCTCCAGTGAGCGTATTGATGAAATTAATATTTTGCAGGCGACCTATGAGGCAATGCGTGAGGCGGTAGGACAGCTGACCGTCCGGCCGACGCTTTTACTCAATGATGCGGTGACGATTCCTGATTTGAGTATCAGGCAGATTCCGATCATACATGGCGATGCAAAAAGTGTTTCCATTGCTGCGGCGAGTATCGTGGCAAAGGTGACCAGAGATCGTTTGATGGAAACATATGAGAGTTGCTATCCGGGTTATGAATTTGCCAGAAATAAAGGATATGGAACTGCGCAGCACATCGATGCTCTGCGGGCAAAAGGTCCGTCGCCGATCCACCGAAGAAGTTTTATTGGACATTTTATATCATTCAATTAGGACAGGAAGTAGATTGCAGAACAATTCATATCAATTAGGTTTCGAATACGAACAGCGGGCGGCGGATTATCTGATAAACAACGGCTATCAGATTCTGGATCGGAATTTCCGATCACATAAAGGAGAAATTGATTTAATTGCACTAGATCCGAATCGCTGTCTGGTATTTGTCGAGGTGAAATATCGAAGGAACAACCGTTTTGGTTCGCCGGGAGAGGCTGTAGATGCCAGAAAACAGCTGCGGATTTGTCAGACTGCCGTGCGTTACTTGAAAGGGAGGCCTTCCGCTTTCAGAGGTCAGTGCCGGTTTGATGTTATTGAATTTTGCGGTAATGATCTGCATCATATTAAACATGCCTTTGAATATCGCGGATGTTAATCGTGCAGAACGATGGAGGGGATGAAAATGCGCCATTGGAATCGTAAAGGTATGCAACCGATTTTAACAGAATTTGAATATGACGGAGTAGTGATGCTGAAATTTCCGCTCCTGGAACAGACGGGAATGATTGTTCAGGGCTTCTCAACGCGGATAGGCGGCGTCAGCGGCGGAGATTGCGCGACAATGAATTTCAGCTATGCGCAGGGAGATGAACCGGAAAATGTAAAAGAAAATATACGTCGTTTTGTCACAGCGATGGGGTGTTGTCCGGAGCAAACGGTGATGTCGCAGCAGACACATACAGTCAATGTACGTGTTGTTACCGAGAAAGATGCGGGAAAAGGGTATCTACGAGAACGGGATTACACAGACGTGGACGGACTGATAACGAATGTTCCGGGGCTAGTGCTGCTGACTACCTATGCGGACTGTGTGCCATTGTATTTTGTAGATCCGGTTCACCGTGCGATCGGACTGTCTCATTCGGGGTGGCGGGGAACGGTAGCCCAAATGGCTGTTCATACACTGCATGCGATGCACAGAGAATATGGAACGGTTCCGGAGGATGTCTATGCTGCCATTGGACCGTCGATTTGTCAGGATTGTTATGAGGTCAGCGAAGACGTAGCGCAGCAGGTGCGATCAGCATTCCCAAGCGCTTCCTGGCCGATGCTGTTGTCGAAGCACGGCGATGGCGACGGCCGCTACCAACTCAATCTTTGGAATGCAAACAGAGATCTTCTGATCAGGGCAGGGGTATCCCCCAAACGAATTGAGGTAACAGACATTTGTACCTGCTGCAACGCCGACAAACTGCACTCCCATCGAAGAACAGGCGGAAAGCGTGGCGCGTTGGCGGCTTTTTTGTGCATTAAGGAGCAAAAGTGATGGAGAAAAAGAACAATCAAAAACACCGTATTTCTGTAGTCGCCCCCGGAAGTATCGCGCAGGAAATGGGGATTGAAACCGGGGACTATCTCTTGGCGATTAATGACCAGGAGGTCAAAGATATATTTGATTTTTTATATCTCAGTGAAGATTCCTATCTTGAGGTATTGATTGAAAAATCCGACGGCAATACGTGGCTTTTGGAAATTGATAAAGATGAAGATGAACCGCTTGGAGTCACCTTTGAGAATCCGTTGATGGACGACTATAAATCGTGTCAGAATCATTGTGTGTTTTGTTTTATTGACCAGATGCCGCCTGGAATGCGCGACACGCTGTATTTCAAAGATGATGATTCCCGCCTGTCGTTTATGCAGGGCAATTATGTAACGCTTACCAATATGAGCGATGAAGATATTGATCGAATTATCCGGTATCATCTGACGCCGATTAATATATCGGTTCATACGACAAATCCACAGCTTCGTTGCCAGATGCTGCATAACCGTTTTGCAGGCAATATTCAGGAGCGGTTGAAGCGTTTGTATGATGCGCAGATTGAGATGAATGCGCAGATTGTTTTGTGCAAAGGCTACAACGACGGAGAAGAGCTTGAGAGAACGATTCATGATTTGGCGGCGTATCTGCCCTATATGGGAAGTCTGTCGGTTGTTCCGGTTGGTCTCACCAAATTTCGCCAGGGTCTGACTCCTCTGGAACCGTTTTCAGAACAGGACGCCCGCGAGGTGCTGCAGATTATTCACAAATGGCAGAATATTCTTTTAAAGGCGTACGACACACATTTTGTTCACGCTTCGGATGAATGGTACATTTTGGCCGGATTGCCGTTTCCCGAAGAGGACAGCTACGACGGGTATCCGCAAATTGAAAACGGCGTTGGAATGATGACGTCCTTTTTGAATGAATTTGATTGTGCATTTGAGGCGGTGAAGGGGGACCTGGTGCAGAGGACGCTCTCGATGGCTACAGGCAAGCTCGCGTTTCCATATTTTAAGACGCTGTCCGAGCGCATTTCGGAAAAATTTCCAAATACGACTCTCTATGTGTATGAAATTGAGAATGATTATTTTGGTCCGATGATTACGGTGGCGGGGCTGATTACTGGAACCGATCTGATGCGGCAGCTTCGGGACAAACCGCTTGGCGACAAGCTCTGTCTGCCTTCGGTGATGCTGCGGGCAGAGGGGGATCGTTTTCTCGACGATATTACATGGAAGGAGTTGGAAAACGCTTTACAAGTTCCCATAGAAATTGTAAAATCAAGTGGAGAAGATTTTGTAAATGCAGTATTAAGCGGGGGTGAAAGAAAATGAGCAAACCGATTGTGGCGATTGTCGGACGGCCGAACGTCGGCAAGTCGACCCTGTTTAATGTATTGGCGGGCGAGCAGATTTCGATTGTCAAAGATACGCCGGGAGTAACGCGCGACCGCATTTATACGGACGTCAACTGGCTCAATTTGTCATTTACATTAATTGATACCGGCGGAATTGAGCCGGAAAGTGACGATGTCATTTTATCCCAGATGCGGGAACAGGCAGAGATTGCGATTGAGACCGCGGATGTGATTATTTTTCTGACTGATGTCCGGCAGGGCTTGGTGGACGCGGACGCGAAGGTGGCGGACATGCTCCGCCGGTCGAAAAAACCGGTTGTCCTTGTAGTGAATAAAGTAGACCATTTTCAGAAATATATGCCGGACGTCTATGAATTTTATCAGCTTGGTATCGGCGATCCGGTTCCGGTGTCAGCGGGCAGCCGTTTGGGGATCGGGGATATGCTCGAAATCGTCACGTCGTATTTTCCGAGCGCCCAGGAGGAGACGCAGACCGATGAACGGCCGAAAATTGCCGTGGTGGGAAAACCGAACGTCGGCAAATCTTCCATTATTAATAAATTGCTCGGTGAAAACCGCGTCATTGTATCTAACATTGCAGGTACGACGCGAGACGCAATCGACACAGAAATTGTGTGGAACGGCAAGCCCTATGTGTTCATTGATACCGCCGGACTGAGAAGGAAAAGCCGGGTAAAGGAAGAGCTTGAGCGTTACAGTATTATACGCACCGTCACAGCGGTGGAGAGGGCGGATCTGGTTATTGTAGTGATTGATGCGACCGAGGGCGTGACCGAACAGGACGCAAAAATTGCGGGAATTGCCCATGAGCGGGGTAAGGGAGTGATTATTGCAGTCAATAAATGGGACGCTGTTGAGAAAAATGACAAGACCATTTATGAGCATGAGAAGCGGATTCGCAATACGCTGTCGTATATGCCTTATGCAGAACTTTTGTTTGTCTCCGCAGAGACAGGACAGCGGCTTCCGAAACTGTTTGAAATGATTGATGTCGTGCTTGAGTTTCATGCGCTGCGTATATCGACCGGCGTGCTCAATGAAATTGTTTCAGAGGCTGTCGCGCTTCAGCAGCCGCCGACGGACAAGGGCAAGCGGCTGAAAATTTATTATATTACACAGGTTGCTGTCAAGCCGCCGACATTTGTTATTTTTGTCAATGATCGGGAACTGATGCATTTTTCGTATACGAGATATTTGGAAAATCGCATCCGCGAGACGTTCGGTTTTCGGGGGACGCCGCTGAAATTTATTATTCGGGAGCGAAAGGAAAAAGACTAATATGATAAGGTTATGTTGTATTGCGATTGGCTATCTCTGCGGGTTGTTTCAGACAAGCTATATTATCGGACGGATGTACCATACAGATATAAGGGAACATGGCAGCGGGAATGCCGGCACAACCAATGCGCTGCGGACGCTCGGGAAAAAAGCCGGTCTGCTGACGCTGCTTGGCGATCTCTGCAAACCAATGTTGGCCTATTTGATTATTTACCTGCTTTTTCACGGCAGTTACCCTGATCTGTGGAAACTTTTGTGTATGTATGGCTGTGCGGGCGCTGTTCTTGGACATGTGTTCCCGTTTTATCTGGGCTTTAAAGGGGGAAAAGGCATTGCAAGTATTGCGGGGCTTGGCATTATTTTCGGAAATGTGCCGATTATCTTGTCGTGCATGTTGGTGTTTATCCTTGTAGTCGCAATTACACGCTACGTCTCACTTGGCTCGATTGTAATGATGCTCCTGTTTTTGATTGAGGTAGTTGTGTTCGGGCAGCTCGGGTGGTTTCCTGCGCTTTCCGGAACCTCTCTCTATGAATGGTATGGAATTGTCGCTGTGTTAGTGGCATTGACAATTTACAAGCACCGGGAAAATATCAAGAGGTTGTTTGCCGGTAATGAAAACAAACTGAGTTTTTCTAAGAATGGGGGAGAGTCATGTCAAAAGTAGGAATTCTTGGCGCGGGAAGTTGGGGCACGGCCCTGGCGCATCTGCTTTACACAAACGGGCATCAGGTGACAGTCTGGTCGATTGACGAGCGGGAAATTGAGATGTTGAATACAGAGCATGAACACAGGGATAAGCTCCCGGGCGTTTCTCTGCCGGAAGAGATGAATTTTACCACAGATTTGCCGTCGGCGGTGAAAGAGAAAGAGCTTGTGATTTTAGCCGTTCCTTCCCCGTATATTCGTGATACGGCAAGAAAGGCGTCGGCGTTTGTTGCTCCGGGACAGATACTGGTCAATGTGGCCAAGGGGATTGAGGCTTCGAGTTTGATGACAATGACTCAGGTGATTGAACAGGAGATACCTGCTGCCGATGTCGCCGTGCTGTCGGGACCGAGTCATGCGGAAGAAGTGGGAAGAGAACTTC
The DNA here is from genome assembly GCA_944383325.1 of uncultured Lachnospiraceae bacterium. Classification (GTDB taxonomy): domain Bacteria; phylum Bacillota; class Clostridia; order Lachnospirales; family Lachnospiraceae; genus CALWPC01. The sequence goes on from CALWPC010000027.1 coordinate 232,112, forward strand.
CGACGACTGTTGTTGTCGGCGCGCGCACGGAACAGACGGCGGATTTTGTGCGCGATCATTTTATGAACGATGTGTTCCGTGTGTATACCAATCCGGATGTTCTCGGGATCGAAATCGGCGCAGCTCTGAAAAACGTGATTGCGCTTGCGGCGGGAATTGCGGACGGACTGGGCTGCGGAGACAACGCGAAAGCGGCGCTGATCACACGCGGGGTGACCGAGATGACAAGGCTTGGCGTTGCAATCGGCGGGCGGAGCGAAACCTTTTTCGGACTGACGGGAATCGGGGATTTGATTGTTACCTGTGAAAGCCGTCACAGCCGAAACAGGCATGCGGGTATGCTGATTGGTCAGGGAAAGACTGCCGCCGAGGCTATGGATGAAGTAAAAATGGTTGTGGAAGGCGTCCATTCTGCGAAAGCGGCGAAGGCGCTCAGTGAAAAATATCAGGTGCCGATGCCTATAGTTGAACAGGTAAATGAGGTGCTATTTGAAAATAAAAAGGCAAAGGATGCACTGCGAGAGCTGATGCACCGCGATCGAAAGACAGAACATTCTGAGATTGCCTGGAAATAAAGAATAGAAAAAGAATGCGCTGTGCATGGATGATATGTTCGGCGCAGGCGAAGAATCCTGCTTTGCAGGATTCTTTTTTTACATTTGGCTCATAATAGACAGCAGAAGTGTCATAATACTCGTGTCAGTTTAACATAAACTTTACAAAAGTGCGATATTGCATTTGATTTTTTTGAGATATACTGCTTTTTGTAAAGAAAAATGAACCACGAAATGTTAAGAAATTGAAAAGCAAGGAGAAATCAGAGATGAAGAAGAGAGTATTAGGAATGGTTATGGCTTCGATGTTGTTAATGAGTGCGTTTGTAGGGTGCGGAAGTGAATACGGTGATTCCTCGGAAACGAAGGCGCCTGGCACAACGTCCAAAACAGAGTCGGGTTCCGATTTTGATCTGTCGGCGGAGATCTCAGTCATTTCCAGAGAAGATGGATCAGGCACGCGCGGTGCGTTTACGGAGCTTCTTGGCATTGAAGAGGAAGATGAAAGCGGAGAGAAAGTAGACAGGACGATTACAACGGCTACAGTAACTAATAATACGTCGGTTATGATGACGACAGTGGCAGGCGATAAAGCGGCCATCGGTTATATTTCGCTTGGATCGCTTGACGAATCGGTAAAAGCGCTTTCCATCGACGGGACAGAGGCGACGGTTGAGAATATCAAGGCAGGCACGTATAAAATTTCCCGTCCGTTCAATATCGCGACGACCGGGCAGGAAAGCGATGCTGCAAAAGATTTTATCAGTTTTATTATGAGCGCGGACGGACAGGCAGTGATTGAGGAAAACGGTTATATTTCCGTGTCTGAGCAGGGCAGCTTTACAAGCTCCGGCGCTGAGGGCAAAGTGGTTGTTGCAGGTTCTTCTTCGGTATCACCGGTTATGGAGAAATTGATTGAGGCTTACAAGAAAGCCAACGATAAAGTAGAGGTAGAGCTTCAGACCAGTGATTCTACGACGGGTATGACATCTGCAATCGACGGCGTATGCGACATCGGCATGGCTTCCAGAGAGTTAAAGGACAGCGAAACACAAAAAGGCCTTGTTTCTAAAACGATTGCCATGGACGGAATTGCGGTAATTGTCAATAATGAGAATCCGACAGATGACATGACAAGCGAGCAGGTAAAAAATATTTACATCGGTGATGCAACTACCTGGGAAGATGCAACCAAATAATAGAACTGTTCGAAACTAATGATGCCAGAGAGGGCTGCGAATCGATGAGCAGGATGTTCGTATTCGCAGCTCTTTTGTCTATCCGGTCTATATAAGTAAAGGGTTGAACATATGAAAGAAAAAGTAATGCAAATCGTATTTTTTATCGCCGCGCTAGCTTCTGTCGTTGCGGTATTGCTGATCTGTGCATTTTTGTTTGCAAACGGTATACCGGCGATGAAAGAAATCGGATTTTTCAATTTTCTTCTGGGGGATACGTGGCGGCCGTCCAATAATTTGTACGGTATTCTTCCGATGATTTTGGGCAGCATTTACGTGACTGCGTGCGCGATCCTTATCGGCGTGCCGATTGGAATTTTAACGTCCATATTTATGGCTTATTTTTGTCCGAAAAAATTATACCGGCCTCTCAAGGAAGCGACACAGCTGTTGGCGGGAATTCCATCCGTTGTATACGGCTTTTTTGGCTTAATTGTGATTGTGCCCGCTATCAGGGCGCTGTTTGGCGGCACCGGTATGAATATTCTGACTGCCGGCATTATACTTGGCATTATGATTTTGCCGACGCTGACGGGAGTGATTGAGTCGTCGCTTCGCACGGTTCCGGAGAGTTATTATGAGGGCGCCCTGGCGCTTGGAGCTACGCATGAGCGCTGTGTGTTCCGTGTGATTTTTCCGGCTGCGAAGTCCGGAGTTGTTGCGGGTATTGTCCTGGCAATCGGCCGTGCGGTCGGAGAAACGATGGCGGTTGTTATGATTGCAGGCAATCAGCCCGGCATGCCGACAAGCCTGTTTAAGGGGGTTCGGACATTGACGACGAATATTGTCATGGAGATGGGGTATGCTGCGGATTTGCACAGGGAAGCGCTGATTGCGACCGGCGTCGTTTTGTTTGTCTTTATTTTACTGATTAACCTGTCCGTGTCGCTTTTAAACCGAAAGTCAAAAAAGGAGGGATGATTGATGGCAAGCGAGAATTCACCGGTTACCGGAATCAATAAGCTGAGTCTTCGTGACCGTCTGGACAGTTATAAAAGGCATCCCGGTTCGTTTGTACTTTTGCTGCTCGTACTTCTGGCGGCGTTCATTACCTTTTGTATCTTAATATTTATTATTGCTTTTATCCTGATGAAAGGCGTGCCATATCTCAATGCGGATCTGTTTTCTCTGACTTATACATCGGAAAACTGTTCTGTTGTGCCGGCAGTCATTAATACGCTGATTATGACGGTACTGGCGCTGTTGATTGCCATTCCGTTCGGCGTGTTTTCAGCAATTTATCTCGCGGAGTATGCAAAAAAGGGAAGCCGTGCGGTTGCGCTTATCCGTGTTACGACAGAAACATTATCCGGTATTCCGTCTATTGTTTACGGTCTTTTTGGTTTGCTTTTTTTTGTGACGTCACTGGAATGGGGTTACTCGATTCTTGCCGGCGCGTTTACTCTGGCGATTATGATTTTGCCGCTTATTATGAGGACAACGGAGGAGGCGCTTTTATCGGTCAGCGATTCTTACCGTGAGGGAAGTTTTGGACTGGGAGCGGGCAAGCTTCGGACGATTTTCCGCATTGTTCTCCCGACGGCAATTCCGGGTATTTTAGCGGGTGTGATTCTTGGTATCGGCCGTATTGTCGGAGAGACGGCGGCGTTGATGTATACTTCCGGGACAGTGGCAAACGTGCCGTCTTCCGTTATGGGTTCCGGGCGTACACTGGCGCTGCACATGTATGTCTTATCCCAGGAGGGGCTTCATGTGGATCAGGCATATGCGACCGCAGTGATTTTGCTTTTGTTGGTAGTGGGAATCAATACACTTTCCGGTTTTGTGGCAAAGAAATTAGTGAAAGGGAAATGAGGATAACGATATGGATAAAATGGTTATAGAAAACTTGGATTTGTATTACAGCGATTTTCACGCGTTGAAAAATATTCATATGAGACTTCCTGAGCATGAAATTACCGCGTTTATCGGACCGAGCGGATGCGGGAAGTCGACGCTTTTAAAGTCTTTAAACCGCATGAATGATTTGGTTGAAGGCTGTAAGATTACCGGCAGTGTCACGCTGGACGGAGAAGATATATACAGGGGAATGGACGTCAATTTACTTCGCAAGCGCGTCGGGATGGTCTTTCAGAAACCGAATCCGTTTCCGATGAGTATTTATGATAATATTGCGTTTGGGCCGAGGACGCACGGCATTAAGAAGAAAGCGGATCTTGATCAGATTGTGGAGGAATCGCTCCGTCAGGCCGCAATATGGGAAGAGACAAAAGATCGTCTGAAAAAATCGGCGCTCGGGATGTCCGGCGGGCAGCAACAGCGTCTTTGTATTGCCCGTGCACTTGCCGTGCATCCGGAAGTTCTTTTGATGGATGAGCCGACGTCCGCGCTCGATCCAATCTCCACGTCAAAAATTGAAGATCTTTGTCTGGAATTAAAAGAACATTATACGATCATCATGGTTACGCACAACATGCAGCAGGCGACGCGCGTGTCGGATAAAACGGCATTTTTCCTTTTGGGCGAGGTGATCGAATTCAACGAAACGGAAAAATTATTTTCGATGCCAGACAATAAAAAGACAGAAGATTATATAACGGGACGTTTTGGATAATGAGAAGGAGGCAGATCATGAGAAGTAAATTTGACAGAGCGTTAGAGAAGCTGCACACGCAGCTTGTAGAGATGGGGGAGATGTGTGAGGATCTGATTAACAATGCGTCAAAAGCGCTTCTGGAAAACGATCAGGAACTTGCCCATATGGTGATTAATAACGAGCAGGAGATTGATAATGAGGAGCGGGAAATTGAGACGCTCTGCCTGAAATTATTGCTGACGCAGCAGCCGGTTGCAAGGGATCTGCGCCAGATTTCCGCTGCTCTGAAAATGATTACGGACATGGAGAGGATCGGCGATCAGGCTGAGGATATTGCTGAAATTGTGACACAGATGGACGTGGATGACACATTAAAACAGCTTCCGCTCTATCAGATGTCGGAGGCGACAAAATGGATGGTGACGAAATCCATTGACGCGTATGTAAAAAAGGATTCCGCACTTGCGGAAAATGTGATAAAATATGATGATGTTGTGGATGATCTGTTTTCACAGATTAAAGGCGCTTTGATTACGTACATTACAGACACAAGTAATATGGACAACAAGGATCACGGACAATATGCGCTTGATTTGCTGATGGTGGCGAAATATTATGAGCGGATCGGCGACCATGCGGTCAACATCGCCGAGTGGGTGTTGTTTTCCATTACCGGCGAGCATGTGCATTAAAGGAGAGAACTATGATTTACTATGTGGAAGACGATTTGAACATTCGCGAGCTTGTCATTTATACGCTTGTCTCAGCCGGTTATGAGGCGAAGGGACTGGCGTCAGGACAGGAGCTTTTTGAAGCGCTTTCGGGGCAGAAAGCGCAGCTTGTGCTGCTTGATATTATGCTTCCGGATGAGGATGGTATTTCCATTTTAAAATCATTGAAAAAGGACAGCCGTTATGCAGATATTCCGGTGATCATGGTTACTGCAAAAGGTGCGGAATTTGACAAAGTGCTCGGCCTGGAGGAAGGGGCGGACGACTATATCACCAAGCCATTTGGGATGATGGAATTTCTGGCGCGTGTCAAGGCGCTGCTTCGCCGTACCGGCGAAAAAGGCGAGACGAACATTTATGAAATGGAGCGTCTGAAACTGGATGATAAGCGGCATCAGGTCGTTGTGGATAACGAGGAAGTCAAATTGACGGTAAAAGAATTTGAAATGTTAAAATTTCTTTTGCAAAACAGAGGGATTGTCGTTACCAGAAATCAGATTCTTTCTCAAATCTGGGGATACAGCTTTGAGGGAGAGACAAGGACAGTGGATGTACATGTAAATACACTGCGGCAGAAACTGGGCGGCGCCGGGAGCTGCATCGAGACGGTGCGCGGTGTCGGTTATCGTATTTTGTAGAATTCATTCGGATATTAAAGGCGGCAAAATGAAAAAAAGAATTTTTCGAAGCATGAATCTCGTTGTGCTGTTTGTGCTTCTGATTACCATGGTGCTGTTCAGCGCAGTGCAGTATCAGCAGAATCTCGGACGGATGAAAACGGAAGTGCGGTATGAGTCGGCATATATTGAAGAGGCTTATGAGCTGTTGGGCTTACCGTATCTGGACAGACTGGAACGCGGGAACGAGGAGTCCAGAGTGACGCTGATCGATTCGGACGGCGCGGTTCTTTACGATTCTATGAAAGATTATGTCGAGTTTGAGAATCATCAAAACCGCAAAGAATTTCGGGACGCTTTAGATCAGGGAAGCGGGGAGTCGATCCGTCATTCCGCGTCGCTTGACGAGGAAACCTATTATTATGCCGTGAGGTTGTCTGACGGCAATGTGCTTCGCGTTTCCAGTACAACAGACAGCGTACTTCTGACAATGCGAAACAGTATTCCGATGCTTTTGATTATCGGTCTGTTGTCTTTTCTGCTGTCGTTTGTTTTGGCGAAACGGCAGAGCGAATCTCTGATGGAGCCGATTGTCTCCCTGGATCTCGAAAGTCCGGCTCCAAAGCTGCCATATGAAGAACTGGCGCCGTTGCTAGCCCGTATTCAGGAGCAGAGACAACAGATTGAATCCGCCGTTCTTGAGGAGCAGAGCCGTCAGCAGGAGTTTCACGCGATTACCTCCAATATGCGGGAGGGCCTTGTGATGATTAATACGGAATCCAGGGTGCTTTTTATTAACCGAGCCTGTATGAAACTGTTTGACTGCAAGCCGGAGCTTTGCGTCGGCGAACATCTTCATACGGTCAGCCGGATACAGGATTTTCTGGATGTGGCGTCGTCTGCTCTGGCCGGCAAAGGGTCAGAGTGCGTGTTTCCTTATGTCAATCACATGTATCAGGTGTATGCCAATCCGGTGTTTTCAGAAGAACAACCGGACAATTTGGCGATTGTCGGGGCGGTGCTGTTGATTATGGACGTCACGGAAGCACAGCGCGCGCAGCAGGTTCGCAGGGATTTTGTGGCGAACGTGTCGCATGAGTTGAAAACGCCGCTTATGACCATTTCGGGATATGCGGAGATTATTAAAAATAATATTGCCAGGCCGGAAGATATACCGGTATTCAGCGGTCGGATTTATCAGGAGGCCAAAAGACTGACGACGCTTGTGCAGGATATTATCAAATTATCGGAACTGGATGAGGAGGGAATGGAGCGCACGCGCACGGTCGTCGATTTGAAGACGCTTGCGGAGGATATACTCGATTATTTGAAGCCGGAAATCGATAAAAAACAGATTGCCGTGCATGTGCAGGGAGATTCCTTTTATGTTTTCGGTATTCAGAATATTTTGGAGGAAATGGTTTATAATCTGTGTGACAATGCGATTAAATATAACCGTGTGGCGGGATCGCTTGTTCTTACGTTTGCAAAAGAGCCAGATGGACATAGTCTGACGGTGGAGGACACCGGAATTGGCATTGATGCGGCTGAACAGGAGCGTATTTTTGAGAGGTTTTACCGCGTGGATAAAAGCCGGTCGCGCGAATCCGGAGGAACGGGCCTTGGCCTTTCCATTGTCAAGCATGCGGCAATTCTTCATCATGCGCAGATTTTTGTAGAGAGCACGCCGGGAACCGGCACAAAAATGCGTGTTGTGTTTCCTGATAATATGCAAGCATGATTGTTTTTCCCCTTTCATATATTGTAACAGCATATATGGAAGGGGATTTTTATGGACAATTTTGAACTTTACAGGGACATCTCCATGCGTACAGGCGGAGACATTTATCTTGGCGTCGTAGGGCCGGTCCGAACCGGAAAATCGACATTTATAAAGCGTTTTATGGATTTAATGGTACTTCCGAATATGATGGATTCGCCGGCAAAAAAGCGGGCCATTGACGAATTGCCATTATCAGCTCCGGGAAATACAGTTACGACAACGGAACCGAAATTTATTCCAAAGGATGCGGCCAGTATACGCCTGAATGACGAAATCACGGCGAATATTCGGCTGATTGATTGTGTGGGATTTATGGTGAAGGGCGCAGACGCCGGAGAGCCGGCGTTGCAAAAGGAAGAGCGCATGGTAAAGACGCCCTGGTTTGACTATGAAATTCCTTTTTCCAAGGCGGCTGAACTTGGCACGCACAAAGTGATTTCGGAGCATTCGACCATCGGAATCGTTGTGACGACTGACGGCTCGTTTGGCGACTTGAGCAGGGATCAATTTGTTGTTCCCGAGCAGCGCACAATCGAAGAACTGAAAAAGAGCAATAAACCGTTTGTCGTACTTTTGAATTCGGAAAAGCCTCTGTCCGAGGAAACGCAATCTCTGGCGTCCAGACTGGCAAAAGAGTATGGGGTCAGCGTGCTGCCGATCAACTGCAGCCAGATGCGGACGGACGATATTCACCGCATGTTGGAGGCGGTGCTTTTGGAATTTCCGATTATGAAATTTGAATTTTTTATGCCAAAATGGGTGGAAATGCTTGACAGCACACACCCGATCAAAGAAAGCCTGCTTGCCATGCTCTCTCACTTTTTTGAGACGTATCAGAAAGTGCGTGACATTTATAATGTAGTTCCGGCTACGGAATCACCGTTTATCAGCCGTCTGCGCGTGGAAACTATGGATTTGTCGACCGGAGGAGTCCGCATGGATCTGGAGTTTTTTGAAATGTACTATTACCAGATTATGAGCGAGCTGTGCGGGGTGACGATTGAAGGGGAGTATCAGTTGATTCAGATGATCCGGGAACTCTCGATGATGAAACTGGAATATGAGAAGGTACAGCAGGCTGTGGACAGCGTGCGCGACCACGGATACGGCGTTGTGCTGCCCGCCAGGGACGAGATCGGTGTGGAAGATCCGACGATCATCAAACACGGCAATAAATATGGCGTCAAAATCAAGGCCAACAGTCCGTCTATTCATATGATCCGCGCAGATATTGAGACGGAGATTGCACCGATTGTCGGGAACGAGCAGCAGGCAAATGATCTCATTAATTTTATTAAAGAAAATCAGAACACTGAAGGAGGCATTTGGAATACCAATATTTTTGGGAAATCGGTAGAACAATTAATTGAGGACGGAATCCGAAATAAATTAAATTTAATGGGGGAGGAGTGTCAGATTAAACTCCAGGATACGATGAAAAAAATTGTCAACGAATCAAACGGAGGCATGGTTTGTATTATCATTTAGTCTGTCTGACAGAGCGCGTTCAAAAATGTTCTTGTCCTTTTGATGGAAATATTTTATACTACATATAATATAAAATGCGCGGATCCATTGCAGGATTCGCGCGAAAATACAGAATCGAAGATCATCAAAGGGAGGAAGAGAATGTCGGCTGTTTATGAAACGGTACTCAAATGCTATGAACATATTAAAACCCGCATTCCGTTTGTGCCCCGCGTGGCAGTTGTGCTCGGCTCTGGTCTGGGCGCATTTGCAGAAAACATGCAGGCGGAGGCGGTGATACCATACAGTGAGATTGATGGCTTTCCGGTTTCCACTGTGCCAGGGCACAAGGGCAGATTTGTATTCGGGAAGATCGACGGTGTTCCGATTGTGATTATGCAGGGCCGCGTGCATTATTATGAGGGATACAATGTGGAGGAAGTGGTTCTTCCGATACGGCTGATGCGTCAGATGGGCGCTGAAATTGTCGTTCTGACCAATGCGTCGGGAGGGATCAACCGCCTGTTTAAAGCCGGTGATTTCATGTTGATCCGCGATCATATTTCTTCGTTTTTCCCGAATCCTCTGATCGGCGAAAACCCAGAGGAGTTGGGAGTGCGCTTTCCAGATATGACAGAGGTATATAATGAGAGCTTATGCAGGTTAATCGAGGACACTGCGCGAGAATACAAAATTCCGCTGAAACAGGGAACGTATGTGCAGCTTACCGGACCGAGTTATGAGTCGCCGGCAGAAATTCGAATGCTCAGAATGCTCGGCGCGGATGCCGTAGGGATGAGTACAGTCTGCGAGGCAATCGCAGCACGGCATATGGGAATGCAGGTGTGCGCGATTTCCTGTGTGACGAATATGGCTGCCGGAATACTCAATCAGCCGCTTTCACATGCGGAGGTTCAGGAAACAGCGGACCGGACGGCGCCGCTCTTTCAACAGCTTCTTTTTGCAAGCATTGCAAAAATGTAATGGAGGTACAGTCTTGAATATTCGTTTTTATAATGCACGTATTTTGATACAGGAAGAGCATGCGGATGCTGCGCAGAGCGGGACAAGTGTTATACAGGGGGAACTCTGGGTACAGAAGGACCGCATTTGTTATATCGGCCCGGGCGGCGATGCTGCGCATGAAGAGCCGGTATGGGATGAGCAAATCAATGTAAACGGCAATTTGCTGATGCCGGGTCTGAAAAATGCGCATGCGCATTCCGTAATGACGTTTTTGCGTTCCTATGCCGACGATCTGCCGCTTCAGTCGTGGCTGTTCGATAAAATTTTTCCGATGGAAGCGAAGCTTTCCGGGGAAGATGCATACTGGGCTTCGAAACTTGCGATTATGGAGTATGTATCGGGGGGCATCACAGCCGCCTTTGACATGTACAAACTGAAAAATGATATTGCCAGAGCAGCTGTGGAAAGCGGTTTTCGAATGGTGTTCTGCGGCGATATGAATGATTTTGGCGGCACGCCGGAGATCACAGAAGAAGAATATGTCCGGTTTAATTCCATGGATCCGCTGATTTCCTATCAGTTGGGATTTCATGCGGAGTATACGACCGCGCGCCCGTTGATGCACGGATTGGCGCAGATTGCTCATAAATATAAAGCGCCCGTTTACCTGCACCTGTCGGAGACGGCGTCGGAAGTGGCCGAGTGTTTTGAACGGTATGGCGTTTCGCCGGTCGTTCTTATGGATCAGCTTGGAATGTTTGAATATGGCGGCGGCGGCTTTCACTGCGTGCACGTTTCTGAGGCAGATATGGAAATTTTAAAGCGGCGCGGCGTCTGGGCGGTGATCAATTCCTGCTCGAATGCGAAATTGGCAAGCGGAATTGCTCCGGTGTTTAAACTGTGGAAACAAGGGGTGCCGCTCGCGATTGGGACCGACGGCGCTTCCAGCAATAATGCGCTTGATATGTGGAAGGAAATGTATCTGACGGCTGTTTTGGCAAAATTAAAAGAGAAGGATGCCGAGGCGCTTCCGGCAGAGCAGGTGCTTAAAATGGCGACAGTCGGAGGAGCGCATGCAATGTGCCTTAAAGACTGTGATGTTTTGGCGGTTGGGAAGAAGGCAGATTTAATTATGATTAACCTCAATATGCCGAATATGCAGCCGCAAAACCATCTGATTCATAATTTAGTGTACAGCGGTGCCGCACGTAATGTCAGTCTTACGATGATTAACGGGCGTATTGTTTATCGGGACGGGCAATATTTTATCGGCGACGATCCTGAAACGATTTATCGTGAAGTCAACAGCACGATAAAGAGGATGACGGCGAATAAAATTTAAAGCAGTGTTCATACTAGAAATATGATGAACACCAGGAAATGTCTGATTACAATTATTAAATATCTGCTTTTTTTTCATATTGGCGGTTGTCTGTACTATTATATTGAAATTTTATACCGCGGTTGGTCGCACTGGTCGATGTACGTGCTTGGCGGTATCTGCTTTTTATTCATTACGCTTCAGCGGAAGCATCCGTTCTGGAGCCAGTCCATTGTGCGTCAGGTTCTGCGCTGCGATTTTTTTGTGATCTGCGGGGAGTTTATAACCGGATGCATGGTCAATCTCTGGCAGGGTTGGGCCGTATGGGATTATATTGAACGTCCGATGAATTTGATGGGACAGATCTGTCTGCCGCTAGCATTTGTTTTTGCGGGACTGTGCCTGACCGGTATTGTATTGTCGGAGCTTTTGGAGTGGTTAGTGTTTGAGGAAAAAAAACCATTCTTTATTGATGCACTGAAGCGTTTGGCTCGAATTTCCAATTCGGAGAATCATATTGAAAATTCCAGAAAAGAATGATAAACATTGAGAGACGGAGGTCATATGGACGTTACGATTTATACAGACGGAGCCGCCCGGGGAAATCCGGACGGACCGGGCGGATATGGAGCGGTCATTACCTATTTAGACCGCCGCAATACTCTTCATACGCGGGAATACAGCGCCGGATACCGAAAGACAACAAACAATCGGATGGAGCTTATGGCGGCGATCGTCGCTTTGGAGGCGCTGACGCGTCCGTGCCGCGTTGCCCTCTACAGTGATTCCAAATATCTTGTGGATGCATTTAACCGTGGGTGGATCGACAACTGGCTGAAAAAAAACTGGCGGGGGAGTACCGGGCCGGTCAAAAATGTGGATCTCTGGAAGCGGCTGCTCGAAGCGATGCGTCCGCATGAAGTTTCCTTTTTTTGGGTGAAAGGCCACGATGGAAACCCAATGAATGAGCGGTGTGATCAGTTGGCGACTGCGGCCGCCGACGGAGAAACTCTTTTAGAGGATCCGGGAGCGAAGTAAAGGGTGTTTGCATGGCATGGGTTTGTAGGTTTGTCAAACATTTGTTACACTGACCGTAAATAATCCCGTAGTACCTCATTCGGTGTTCTCCATCCCAGTGGCCGCATGGGGAAGTTGTTATAATCCCTGCGGTTATACACCTTCAACTGT
>CALWPC010000028.1 GCA_944383325.1 uncultured Lachnospiraceae bacterium
CATCAAGGTATTGTCCTGCTTGTGCCAAGAAGATACGGAGGGAGAAATCAAACGAGAGCAAACGCAGGAGCAGAGAACAGAAAAGGATAGCATGTATGAACTGTCCGCAAAAAATGACCGACTGAGCGGAGACAACCGAAACTACTGTTTCCGTATCAGTTAAAGATTACAAAGTAGCAGATAGAACCATACAGGAGAATGATATTATTACGATTGATTTAAGTCCTCAAAAGAATAACATTTGGGAAGATTATGCAAGAACGCTTGTATTTGAAAATGGTGTATGATGAAGGGATTTTATATGGGAAAACTATATGTTGACGGAACGGAAATACAGGTCTTACAGATTGTAATTATTCTGTTTTTGCAACCAGCGCTCTGCGGGTTTTTCCGAACTTCCGCCACGGCCTTATCAGAGCATCAAAAACGCCACAGGTACATGAACACCTGTGGCGTTTTTGTAGTTGTAGGTCATAGGCGGGAGCCCCAAGCGGTCGCTTCCTTCTGTTGATATGACGCCGGTATTTACTGATAATCTACGACGTCTACCCAACGCAGCAGGAATTCTCTCTCCTCCGGCTTTCCTTTTACCGACTGACTGGCGGCTACGATCGGCAGCCACTGCTGTACATACTGCTTTGCGGTATCGCTCATTTTGCAGAACTGATTTAAATAGTTGTCGGCAGTGTTCTGTTTGCCTTCCAGGCAGAAGAGCAGATACGTCCTGGCTGCATCGGCGCTTGCATTGCCCTGTGTGGCGTGCGACCAGTCGATGACGTAGGCGGTGCCGTCTTCGCTTATAATGATGTTGCTCGGATTCAGATCTCCGTGGCAGACTTTGTTGTGTTTCGGCATCGCTTCCAGTCTTGTCAGCAAATCATAGCGCGTAGTTGCATCCAGTCCGCTCTGATTAATTTTGCGCGTCATTTTATCTTTCAGCTTATTCAGCATGGGGCTGTTCTGAGAGTGAATGAACAGCTGAATGTCGACCAGTTTTTTAATATATTCGTCCTCCCGCTCGGGATGCTGCTCCATCAGCTCCGCGAGCGTCGGGCCGGAAATATACTCGGTTTCTAGCGCCCACTGGCCGTCAATCATGTTGACGCCGAGCAGTTTTGGAATGGCGATGTCCGTTTCTTCGACGCGCGCCTGATTGAGCGCTTCATTTAAAATATCTGCTTTGGAATAACCTTTGACGAAAAGTTTAATCGCCTTATCCCCTTCGCGGTAAACTGTTTTTGTCTCGCGGGTTGCTAATACATGCTCCAGTTTCATCATAATCCTCCAATCTTCAGGCACTTCTTCAGTGCGATCCATAGTATACAGCCAAATACATTTCTTTTAACTCACTCATAAGCGGGTATCTGGGGTTTGCGCCGGTGCACTGATCGTCGAAAGCCTGTTCAACCATTTCATCGAGGGTGGCGAGGAAGTCCTCTTCCTTAATGCCGTATTCCTGAATACTTTTCTTGATGCCGATCATGTCTTTCAGCTCGTCAATGGCCTTTAAGAGACGATTTAATTTCTCTTCGTCGGTCTTGCCGCCCAGGCCAAGCGCATCTGCAATTTCTGCGTAGCGGGCGAGTGTATGAGGGTGATCATACTGTGAGAACGTACCCATTTTTTTCGGCGTCTCCGATGCGTTAAATTTGATCACTTCGTTGATCAGGAGAGCATTTGCAACGCCGTGCGGGAGATGATGAAATGCGCCGAGCTTGTGCGCCATGGAATGGCAGACGCCGAGGAAGGCGTTGGCAAATGCCATACCTGCCATTGTGGAGGCGTTGGCCATTTTCTCACGGGCTTCAGGATCTGACGCGCCGTTTTCATACGCCCGTGGCAAATATTTAAAAATACCCTGGAGCGCTTTAATTGCAAGTGCGTCGGTGTAATCGGTTGCCATCATGGACGCATACGCTTCCAGAGAGTGCGTCAGTGCGTCAATGCCGGATGCACTAGTCAGGCCTTTCGGCATATTCATCATCAGATCCGGGTCGACAATCGCCATCTTCGGAAGAAGCTCATAGTCGGCGAGAGGATATTTTACGCCGGTTTTTTCGTCGGTAATTACCGCAAACGGGGTCACTTCCGAGCCGGTGCCGGCGGAGGTGGGAACGGCAATAAAATATGCCTTTTCGCCCATTTTGGGGAAGGTGTATACGCGCTTGCGAATATCAATAAACCGCATTGCCATATCCATAAAATCTACCTGCGGATGCTCGTACATCACCCACATAATTTTTCCGGCGTCCATTGCGGAACCGCCGCCGATGGCGATGATGCAGTCCGGTTGAAATTCTTCCATCGCTTTTGCGCCTTCTTTTGCGCTTGCCAGTGTCGGATCGGGAGCTACGTTAAAGAATGTCGTGTGCGTGATGCCCATTTCATCCAATGTATCGGTAATGGTTTTTGTATAACCGTTCTGGAATAAAAACTGGTCGGTGACAATAAACACGCGTTTTTTGTCCATAACCGTCTTTAATTCGCGCAGGGCAACCGGAAGACAGCCGCGTTTTTCGTATACTTTTTCTGGAGCTCTGAACCACAGCATATTTTCTCTCCTCTCGGCAACAGTTTTTACGTTTAACAAATGCTTTACCCCGACATTTTCGGATATGGAATTGCCGCCCCAGGAGCCGCAGCCGAGCGTCAGAGACGGGGCAAGTTTAAAGTTGTACAGATCGCCGATGCCTCCGTGAGAGGAGGGGGTGTTCACCAGAATGCGGCATGTTTTCATTCGGTTGGCAAAGGCGTCAATTTTTTCCCGCTCGGTCGTGTCGTTTACATAGAGCGAGGAGGTATGGCCGAAGCCTCCGTCCGCAATCAGATGATCCGCCTTGTCGAGCGCTTCCTCAAACGTCTTTGCGCGGTACATTGCGAGCACCGGAGAGAGCTTTTCATGTGCAAATTCTTCGCTGATGTCCACACTCTCGACCTCGCCGATCAGGATTTTGGTATCCGGTTCCACCTTGACGCCGGCAAGCTCGGCAATCGTATGTGCGGTCTGGCCGACAATTTTGGCGTTCAGCGCGTTGTTAATAATAATGGTTTTGCGGACTTTTTCTGTTTCCTCCGCATTCAGGAAATAACAGCCGCGCTTTTGAAATTCCTTTTTCACCTCTTTATAGATTTTATCAAGTACAATGACCGACTGCTCTGACGCGCAAATCATACCATTGTCAAATGTCTTGGAGTGAATAATGGAGCTGACCGCAAGTAAAATATCGGCAGATTCGTCGATGATGGCCGGTGTGTTTCCGGCGCCTACGCCGAGAGCTGGTTTGCCGGACGAATAAGCGGCCTTCACCATGCCGGGACCGCCGGTTGCGAGAATCGTATCACATTCTTTCATAACCATATTGGTCATATCAAGACTGGGAACATCAATCCAGCGGATAATGCCCTGAGGAGCGCCCGCGCGGACAGCAGCCTCAAGGACAACTCTGGCCGCTTCAATCGTGGATTTTGCCGCACGGGGATGCGGGCTGATAATAATGCCGTTTCTTGTTTTTAAGGAAATCAGTGTCTTAAAGATGGCGGTGGAGGTCGGGTTCGTTGTCGGAATTACCGCGGCGATAATGCCGACGGGTTCCAGTACTTTTTTAGTCCCGAACGCGAGGTCCTCGTCAATAAATCCGCAGGTCTGCGTATCTTTGTACTGATTATAGATATATTCGGCGGCATAGTGGTTCTTAATAATTTTGTCCTCCACTACGCCCATGCCGGTCTCTTCCACAGCCATTTTCGCCAGAGGAATCCGCATCTGGTTGGCCGCAGTGGCGGCGGCCAGAAAAATTTGATCAACCTGTTCCTGGGTGTATGTTGCAAATGTTTTCTGAGCTGCGCGAAGCTCTTTGAGCGCTGTCTCCAAAGCTTCCACGCTGTCGATTGTGCCGTAATTGGTTTTTGGTGTCATTATTTCCTCCATTCTGCCGCGCAAGCGGCTCTTTTATGAGAATTTTGAAGATTCGATGACTTAAACTTGTTATTTTTTTAACGAGTATGATAATAATTTAACAAGCAAAAAGGCGAATGTCAATACTAATCGCAAAAATTTTTTGAGTTCAGGAAAAATGCACAGGAAAAGTCACCGTATGTTCCTTATATTGGGAAATATTTCAGTGCGGACAGAGGATCAAACGGTATCAATATAAAAGATCTGTTGCTAGTATAACATTTCCATTTTAGATTATGCTCAAGTTTATGTATCGTTTTTAAAAAATCGATCATTCTCAGACAAAATCGAAAAATTTTGAAATAAAATCCTAAAATTTTTTATGAAAAAGAGGAATTTCAAGTTTTTTGTAGAATATATATTATAGAAAGGTTTTTGTGCAAAAGAAGGGATGTGACCGTGATGACGATTCGCGAGACGCTCGAAGAGTGGGAGTATGAGTATTTGAGTCCTTTTGCGGCGCACAGCCGTGAGTCGGCGGGGCGAGACAGGGAAGAACCGCAGTGCGATATCCGTCCGGTATATCAGAGGGACCGCGACCGGATTCTTCACTGTAAATCGTTTCGGAGGATGAAGCAGAAGACGCAGGTGTTTCTGGCGCCGGAGGGCGATCATTACAGAACGCGGCTTACGCATACGTTGGAGGTTTCACAAAATGCCCGCACGATCGCAAAGGCGCTCCGTCTCAATGAAGATCTGGTTGAGGCCATTGCACTCGGCCATGATTTGGGACATACTCCGTTCGGACATTCCGGCGAGGCGGCCTTGAATGAAATATGCAGCCTCGGCTTTGAACATCACAAACAGAGTATCCGCGTCGTGGAATTTCTCGAAAAAAAGGGAAACGGACTGAATCTGACAAAAGAGGTCAGAGACGGCATCCTCAATCATCAGACGGTCGGTCATCCGTCAACACTGGAGGGCCAGATTGTGAGACTGTCGGATAAAATCGCTTACATCAATCATGACATAGACGACGCGGTCCGCGGAAAGGTTCTCCGGGAAGAAGATCTTCCCCGGCAATATACGGATGTGCTTGGCAAGTCGAACCGCAGCAGGCTCAACAATATGATTCACGACATTGTTTCAAACAGTACCGGCAAAGATAAAATCTGTATGTCGCCCGGGATGCAGGAGGCGATGACCGGACTCAGGAAATTTATGTTTGATCATGTCTATCAGAATCCGACTGCGAAAAGCCAGGAGAAAAAAGCGCAGCATATGCTTCAGGAATTGTTTTCTTATTATAACAGGCATTTGCATGAGCTCCCGGAGGAATATATCGGGTACATAGAACAGCGGGGAGAACATCCCGAGCGCGTGGTGTGTGATTATGTGGCGGGCATGACGGATTCCTTTGCGATACGCAAGTTTGAGGAGCTGTATATACCGCATGCGTGGAGCGTCTAGGAGGTGAGCGCTTGTATTATTCGGAGGATCTGGTCGAGGAGGTCCGTTCAAAAAATGATATTGTGGACGTCATTGGCAGTTATGTGCGGCTGAAAAAGAAAGGAAATTCCTATTTTGGCCTTTGCCCGTTCCACAATGAAAAATCGCCGTCCTTTTCGGTCTCGCAGGGAAAGCAGATGTATTATTGTTTTGGATGCGGCGCCGGCGGAAATATTTTTACGTTTATTATGCAATATGAAAATTATTCGTTTGTGGAGGCGCTGCAATATCTTGCGGAGCGGGCGGGCGTATCGCTGCCGCAGGTGGAGCCGACGCAGCAGCAGCGCCGGCAGGCCGACGAGAGGGCGCGGCTTTTGGCTGTTCAGAAGGAGGCTGCCAAGTATTATTATGTCGCTCTCCGAAGAGACGCGGGCGCTCCGGGGTATCGTTATCTGACAGCAAGAGGACTGTCCGAGGAGACGATGAAAAAGTTTGGTCTTGGATATGCGGGAAAATACAGCGACGGGCTGTACCGCTATCTGAAGCAGCGGGGATATAAGGACAAGCTGCTGGCCGATGCGGGCCTGGTTACCCTGGACGAGAAGAGAGGCCCGGCCGATCGGTTCTGGAATCGGGTCATGTTTCCGATTATGGATGCGAATCATCGGGTGGTCGGTTTCGGGGGGCGCGTCATGGGGGATGCAAAGCCCAAGTATCTGAATTCCCCGGAAACAGCAATTTTTGATAAGAGCCGCACGCTTTACGGTTTAAATTTCGCAAGAACATCCCGAAGGAAAGGCATGCTTTTATGCGAGGGATATATGGACGTCATCGCCATGCATCAGGCCGGCTTTGACAATGCGGTGGCGTCGCTTGGAACGGCGTTTACGTCGGGGCATGCGAGTCTGATAAAGCGTTATACGAATGAAGTGCTGCTGTTGTATGACAGCGACGAGGCGGGGACAAAGGCGGCGCTGCGGGCCATTCCGATTTTAAATGAGGCGGGCCTTGTTTCCAGGGTAGTCGATCTGACGCCGTGTAAAGACCCGGATGAGTTTCTTCAGAAAAATGGCTTTGAGGCGTTTGAACAACGCCTGGAAGGAGCGGTAAACAGTTTTCTGTTTGAGCTCAGGGTGCTGCGCCGCGGATATGATCTGAACGATCCGCAGTCAAAAACGGCGTTTTACAGGGAAATTGCCGGCCGGCTGCTGTCGTTTCAGGATGAACTCGAGCGGCAAAATTATACGGAGGCGGCCGCCAGGGAATTTCACATCGGCTTTGAGCAGCTGTCGCGTCTGGTTAATTCGGAGGGGATCCGGCTTGGCGGCGTCAGGCCGGCGGCAAGGCCGAAACCGACGGCGGAGCGAGACGGGCGCAGGCGTGAAAAAGAGGAAGGAGACCGACAGGCGCAGGGACTTCTGCTGACCTGGCTCGCTGAGGATGAGCGTATCTTTCCGGTTGTCAGCAAGCATGTGTCGCCGGCCGATTTTCAGGATCCGGTATACCGGCAGGTGGCTGAGCTTCTGTATGCGCAGCATGAGGAGGGTTCGCTTGTTCCGGCGCGGATTATCAGCGTGTTTGCCGACGACGCGCAGAAACAGAGCGAAGTGGCAAAGCTGTTTCATTCCCCTCCGGCTGAGGGGGATGCGGTCTGGGAGAAGGAGCACACGCTGCAGGAAATTATATGCCGGGTCAAAGAGCTTGCCCTCCGCCGGATGAAAGAGGAGCTAAATCCGGCCGATATGCAGCAGATGCAGCGTTTTATTCAGATGAGGAATGAGCTTGACGCTCTCAGAAAAACGCATATTTCGTTGGACCTTGGATAAAATAAGCTACGAATTGTTTTGGAAGGATGGACAAATCAATGGATGAAAATATGGTGAAACTTACAGAGAAGATGAAGGAACTTCTCGAGATGGCCAAGAAAAAGAAAAATATTCTCGAGTATCATGAAATCAGCGACTTTTTTTCGGATATGGAGCTTGACGCCGAGCAGTTAGAAAAGATTCTTGATTATCTGGAGGCAAATAATATTGATGTGCTTCGGATTACCGATACGGTAGACGAGGATCCCGATGACGATGAGATCATTCTGGATGACGAAGAAGAAGTGGACATGAAGCAGTTGGATCTGAGTATTCCAGACGGGGTCAGCATTGAGGATCCGGTGCGGATGTATCTGAAAGAAATCGGCAAGGTGGCGCTTCTGAGCGCCGAGGAGGAGATTGAGCTTGCCAAGCGCATGGAGCAGGGCGATGAGGAGGCAAAGAAGCGTCTGGCGGAGGCCAATCTGAGATTGGTAGTCAGCATTGCGAAGCGCTATGTGGGACGGGGCATGCTGTTTCTGGATTTGATCCAGGAGGGGAACCTGGGACTGATTAAGGCTGTCGAGAAATTTGATTACCGCAAAGGTTATAAGTTCAGCACATATGCGACCTGGTGGATCCGCCAGGCGATCACCCGCGCGATTGCCGATCAGGCCAGGACGATTCGGATTCCGGTGCATATGGTGGAGACCATTAATAAATTGATCCGCGTATCGAGACAGCTGTTGCAGGAGCTTGGAAGGGGTCCGACACCGGAGGAAATTGCCGAGGAGATGGGACTTCCGGAAGAGCGCGTGCGAGAGATTCTGAAGATTTCGCAGGAACCGGTTTCACTGGAAACGCCGATCGGCGAGGAGGAGGACAGCCATCTGGGCGATTTCATTCAGGATGATAACGTGCCGGTGCCTGCCGATGCGGCCGCTTTTACGCTGCTCAAGGAGCAACTGGTAGAGGTGCTTGATACGCTTACCGATCGCGAGCGAAAAGTGCTGCGGCTTCGGTTTGGACTTGACGACGGGCGTGCGCGGACTTTGGAGGAGGTTGGCAAAGAATTCAATGTCACGCGGGAGCGCATCCGCCAGATTGAGGCAAAGGCGCTGCGAAAGCTCAGACATCCGAGCAGAAGCCGCAAGCTGAAGGATTACCTGGATTGAGGGAGGATAAGTAGTTGCAGATTTCAAGGCGTTTGCAGGCGATTGCGGAGATGGTGACGCCCGGAAGCAGGCTTGCCGATGTCGGTACGGATCACGGGTATGTGCCGATTTATCTGATGCAGAGCAAAAGAATTGTTTTTGCGGTTGCAAGCGATGTACGGCCAGGGCCTCTGGCGCGTGCAAAGCAAAATATTGAGGAAGCCGGTTTGTCGGATTACATAGAAGTGCGCCTGTCGGACGGGCTTGCCGCCCTGAAAAAGGGCGAAGCGGATACGATTTTGATTGCCGGGATGGGCGGCCCGCTGATGGAGCGCATCTTGCAGGAACGGCTTGAAACCGCGTGTGCGGCGGCGGAACTGATTTTGCAGCCGCAGTCTGAAATACCGGCTTTTCGGCGGTTTCTTGCCAAAGCCGGCCTGTGCGTGACGCAGGAGAAGATGATCTGTGAGGGCGGAAAGTATTATTTGATTATGAAAGCGGTGCCAGGCAGATCGTATTCGCTGACGGCGTCGCAGGAACGGTTCGGAACGATTCTTCCCGCCGAACGCTGCCCGGTGTTTCTGGAGTACCTCGCGCATGAATATCAACAACAGCTCCAGCTGCTTGGCCGGTTATCAGGATTAGAAAACGAACGTATGATAAAAAGAAAGCATCAGGTCAGGCAGGAGCTTGCGTACCTGGAGTGTGCGCGGAAAGGAATCGAATATATGGAACAGGAGACGATTACCGTTGTCGTAGATAACCAGAAACGCCGCTATCCAAAGGGAACTCTTTACAAGAAGATTGTGGAGGATGTGCAGCCGCAGTATGAAAATGATATTCTTCTTGTGCTGCAGGACCGAAAAATCAGGGAACTGTTTGAGCCGTGTGAGATGGACTGTGAGCTTGTCATGTGCACGGCGGCGGAGCGGATCGGACAAAAGGCCTATGAGAGAAGTATGATTTTGATGATGCTGAAATCGGTGTATGATGTCGCGCCGAAAGACAGTGTGGAACAGGTTCGGGTTGAGTTTTCGCTTCAGGAAGGGATTTACTGTACGATTCGGGGCAGTCAGGAGCCGAACGCCTCATTCCTGGAAGCGGTGGAACGCAGGATGCGAAAGGTGTGCGAGGCGGATCTTCCGATTGTAAAGATTGTAAAAAATACGGAAGATGCCATTGAAGATTTCAAGAGACACGGCATGTATGATAAAGTCAAACTGTTTGAATTCCGAAACGTCTCAAAAGTGAATCTTTATAACCTCGATGGCTTTGAAGACTACTATTATGGGAGTATGGTATACAGCACCGGCTATCTGAAATATTTTCGGTTGCATTCCTACGAGGACGGCTTTGTGCTTCAGCTGCCGGAGACAAAAAATCCGAAACAGGTGGCGGATTTTCACCCGTATAAAAAGCTGTTTGAAGTGCAGATCCGGTCGACAAAGTGGGCGCAGATGCTTGGGATTGATACGGTCGGAGAGCTGAACTGGCGGATTACGAAGGATGATATTAATGAGCTGATTCTTGTCCAGGAGGCGCTCCAGGAAAAGGAGATTGCAGAAATTGCAGATCGGATCTATATGCAGCCCGATATTAAAATTGTGCTCATTGCAGGGCCGTCCTCGTCCGGCAAGACGACGTTTTCACACAGGCTGTCCGTACAGTTGAAAACACTTGGGTTAAAGCCGCACCCGATTCCGGTCGATAATTATTTTGTGAACCGCGAGGAGACGCCGGTCGATGAAAACGGAATACGCAACTGGGAAGATATTGGGGCGATCGACATTGAACGGCTAAACAGCGATATGCTTGATCTTCTGAGCGGCAAGTGCGTACAGCTGCCGACGTATAATTTTATAACCGGAAAGCGGGAGTTTCATAAAGAGAACAGACTTCAGATCGGCGGTGAGGACATTTTAGTCCTCGAAGGCATTCACTGTCTCAATGAAGCGCTGACTAGCCGCCTTGAGAAAAAAAATAAGTTTAAGATTTATATCAGCGCGCTGACCACAATGAATGTAGATGAGCATAACCGGATTGCGACGACCGACGGACGGCTGATCCGCCGGATGGTTCGGGACGCGCGCACACGGGGCAGCAGCGCGCTTGACACGATTGCGCGCTGGCCGTCGGTGCGCCGGGGAGAAGAAAATAATATTTTCCCGTATCAGGAGGAGGCGGACGTCATGTTTAATTCCTCTCTGTTTTATGAGCTGTCTGTGCTCAAGCAGTATGCGGAGCCGGTGCTCTACAGCGTAGACCGCAATTCTCCGGAAATTGTGGAGGCAAAAAGATTGTTAAAGTTTTTGGATTATTTTGTCGGAATCAGCGGGGAGAACGTGCCTGCCAATTCCCTGCTGCGGGAATTTATCGGCGGCGGCTGTTTTCAGCTCTGAGAACGGAATGCCAGGGCAGGAATGTTCAGCCGCCAAGATTCAGGTGTTTGCGGAGCACATCGAACGGAGCTTCGCCGAGAGAGAGCAGTTGACTGTGGAAGTCTTTCAGATCAAACTGATCAGAGAGCGTCTGCATCGACTGCTCTTTTAATTGTTCAAATTCGAGATAACCCACGTAATAAGTCAGGTAATTGGCCGGCTCTTCGACAATGTACTGATAGACGGCTTCGGCGCCTGATTCGTCCACGTATCCGTAATGGCAGAGGAAGTCATAGGCGTCGGCGGCGTCCCAGTAGTAATAGTGAATACCGATGTCAAGCGCCGAGTAAATAGCGAGTGTAATCTGCGCGTTGAGGCGGGCGAACGTGCAGAGATCTTCATCCAGTCCGCAGTAGTCATAAGCGTACATTTCGGCGTAGGTCGCCCACCCTTCGCTGTAGCCGCTCGGGCAGAACAGCGCGCGGACGGACGGGAGCTGCTGTGCGGTCACCCAGGCGTTCTGGTACAGGTGTCCGGGAAATCCTTCGTGCGCAAGAGTCGTAAACAGCGACAGAGGGGTATAATGCGTCGCGTCATTAATATAGATGGTATGTTCCGATACGGAATCCAGCGTCGGCGTCAGATAAAAAGCCGGACTTAAAAATTCTTTCAGAGAGTCGTCTACGGAATGCGTCTGAAACGCGACGTCCCCAAGTTCGGGAAAATCTTTGGAGATCGCGCCGGACAGTACATTCAGAATTTCATCGGGAGCGGACGGGAGCAGCTTTTGCTGTTCGTCTGCCTCTCCCGAGAGAATGAGTGTCACCAGATCGCTGTTTTCTTTCAGGAGCGAGGAAAGCTGATCGAGATTACTTTGCAGCGCGCCGATGATACGCTCGTGCAGTTCGGGCACGGTATCGGAGCTGCCGGTGTTGACTTCCACAAGATAAGAATAATAATCTCTGCCGAGAGGATAGTGGCACAGTCCGCCCCTGTTGGTTCCGGTGCCGAGAAGTTCCTGAAGTCCGCTGATCAGGCGTTCATAGGCGGGGAAAAATTGTTCAGTGAGCAGTTGATTGTGGCGGGATAGGTACTCTTGTGTTTCCTGTTTCGTAAGCGAGAGATCTGACAGGCGTTCCTCAAAGGTGCTCTGCATGAAGTGCGATTGTCCGGAAGCCGAGGGCTCTCCCGCGCTCACGGTTTCCTTAGCGCCGTCAACAAGGGCCTGGCACTGCGCGATAATCTGGTTTGCGGCAAAGTCGGGCATAAACAGCCCCGCCGCGGACTTTTCACGTTCAAACGCAATAATCTGATCATAGAGCGGACCGACGGCAGAGAGGAGGCTCAGATAATCTTCCACATCCTGCCGCTGATAAAACTGGTATTCCGAGAGCAAAATCGGAAGCTGCGCCTGATACCCGGTAGTTGGGCTGAGAATTTCGGTGTACAGCAGGCATGGCTCCGCTTTTAGTTCCGTTGTCAGCATACTGTTTATAACGTCGTAGGTCAGCTGCTGTTCCTGCGTCAGCTCGTCATAGGGGTATGTTTGCAGCTGCGCGAGCGTTTCCCTGACGGAGGCCATGCTGTTTTGCATTTCGGTGAGAGAAAAAGAGCCGAGAGACACGCTGTAGTCTTCAATTCCGTAATCGGACGGATTGGCGAGTGTGTAGTGCATGTTGAGCGTGTTTGCGCGCAATGTCTGGCAAAACAGCTGATCGGTAAATTCTTCAAATGAGGTTTGAACAACAGACATTGAGCGTTCAGGGTCAGATTCACCGGGTTCTTTTGTGCAGCCAAGAATGCAGGCGCATAAAAGAAGAAGGCAGGCAAAGAGCAGAAGCACGAAGCAGGAAGGCGCGTCTGTGCGGAAGCGATGTTTTTGATCAGTCATGTCATTCTCCGTTTCTATTCATATTCTAAGGAGGCGCTCCCGGAAAGAGCATATCGCTGCAGCCGGGAAATTTGTTCTACCAAAACGTATGAAAAAGCCAATGGGATCATGTCAGAAAAACTTGAATCTATTCTATAAAAATGATAAGATAACTATAATTGTGAAACAGGAAAGGCGGAACAGAGCATGACGATCAATGAGAAAGCGCTGCTTTTGCATGAGCAGTGGAACGGGAAAGTAGAGACAGTGTCCAAAGTGGCCGTGAAGTCGCGGGACGATCTTGCGCTTGCATACACGCCGGGCGTGGCCGAGCCGTGCAAGGCCATTGCAGAGGACAGGGAGGAAGTATACCGCTATACGGGAAAAGCCAATACCATTGCAGTCGTTTCGGATGGAAGCGCGGTGCTCGGCCTGGGCAACATCGGCGCGCATGCCGCGATACCGGTGATGGAGGGCAAGGCAATTCTGTTTAAAGAATTCGGAGGAGTCAACGCGGTTCCCATTTGTCTCGACACGCAGGATACAGAGGAGATTATCCGGTGCGTGGCGGCAATTGCGCCCTGTTACGGCGGGATTAATCTGGAGGATATAAGCGCGCCGCGCTGTTTTGAGATTGAAGAGCGGCTGAAGGAAATGCTCGATATACCGGTGTTTCACGATGATCAGCACGGCACGGCGATTATTGTGCTTGCAGGCGTGATGAACGCCCTGAAACTGACAGGCAGGCAAAAGGAAGACTGCAAAGTCGTTGTAAACGGCGCTGGGAGCGCCGGAGTGGCAATTACGAAATTGCTGCTTACTTACGGTTTTTCCAATATTTTGATGTGCGACAAGTCCGGTATTTTAAACCGCTCCTCAGAGGGGTTAAACTGGATGCAAGAGAAGATGGTTCAGGTGACGAATCAGGGACAGGAGAGCGGATCGCTTGCGGACGCGATGCGCGGCGCGGATATTTTTATCGGGGTGTCCGCTCCGGGAATTGTCACCAGTGAGATGGTTGCCTCTATGAATGATGATGCAATTTTGTTTGCGATGGCAAATCCGGTGCCCGAAATCATGCCGGATCTGGCGCGTGCGGCGGGCGCGCGTGTGGTCGGTACCGGGCGCAGCGATTTTCCGAATCAGGTCAACAATGTGATGGCGTTTCCGGGCATTTTTAAAGGGGCGCTAGAAGGCCGTGCAAAGCAGATTACGGAGGAGATGAAGCTTGCCGCCGCTCATGCGATTGCGGAGCTTGTCTCTGACGGGGAGTTAAGCGAGGAACAGATTCTGCCGTCGGTATTCGACCCGCGGGTGGCGCAGGTAGTCAGCGATGCGGTAAAGCGTCATATTTAATCTGCCGGGCGGGCAGCCGAAAGGGGGCGACGGGATGACGGAACCGCTCACACTCTATAAACTGATTGTGTTGTATATGTTGGGAAAAGTCAATTTTTCCATGACAAACGAGCAGTTGTGTGATTTTATCTTAACGCAGGGCTATACGGACTATTTTAAATTGCAGCGGGCGCTTTCGGAGCTCGTAGACGCCCAACTGATCCAGGCGGAGGTTATCCGCAATAACACGTATTATACAATCAACGAAAAGGGAAGAGATACCGTCAAATTTTTTGATCACAAAATTTCAGATGCGATCAAGGAGGACATTCACCAATATTTGAAAAAAAACGAGTATGAGCTTCGCGAGGAAGTTTCTGTTCTCTCGGATTACGACCGCACGCCGGATCAGGAATATGTCGTGCATATGCGCGTCCTGGAGTGCGGGAGCAATCTTTTGGAGATCAAGGTCCGCGTGCCGACCGAGGAGGCGGCCCGGGTGATGTGCGACCGGTGGGAGACGAAAAATCAGGCGGTCTATGCGTTTTTAATGCAGAAGCTGCTTAACAGCGGGAAAACAAAGGAGTGAGCGTATGAATGTAGTTCAAGCGATGCAGAAAAGCCTGGAGGATCTCAAAGTCATTACGCGCACTGAGTTTGCATTGTACGAGATCGCTAAAGTATACGATATGCAGAAGGAGGCGGTCAGCGAGGTTTGCACGGCCGCGTTTCCGGAAATTACGCCGGACGTGCTCCGGGGTTTTGCCGCCTCTATGGCGGACAGCCAGGAAATTTCCTCGTCCCATTTATTTAAAGTTCAGTCCAGCGATGCTCCGGAGTATATTCTGGCGGTGCGAAGCGCTTATGAGACGGCGTATCTGATCGGAAAAATCGGCGCGAGTCAGTTGGAAAACCTGCTGTTAGCCTATGAGGAGCGCAGTGACCTCGGAAGCTTTATTCAGAATCTGCTGCTTGACAATCTGTTGGCAGTTGATATTTATAATTCGGCAAAAAAGCTCCAAATCGAGATGGAGCAGCTGCGGGGCGTGTTTGTGATTGAGACTCCGGGCGAGCGGGAAGAAATGGCGTTCGAGCTTGTGCGCAGTTTGTTCGCGGAACAGGATTTTGTCATTGCTGTGGACGAACGGCATGTCATTTTGGTAAAACAGCTTCAGGAACAGCAGGCGGGCATCGCGTCGCCTGCAGAACAGA
Source organism: uncultured Lachnospiraceae bacterium (assembly GCA_944383325.1). Taxonomy (GTDB): domain Bacteria; phylum Bacillota; class Clostridia; order Lachnospirales; family Lachnospiraceae; genus CALWPC01. Next base: position 15,099 of record CALWPC010000028.1, read on the forward strand.
TGATGAAGACGGCGAATCTTCTGCTCGACATGTTAAACAGCGAGGCTATGCTGAAAGTCCGCATCGGTTACGGAAGTATTGTGGGCGAATTAAAGGAGTTATCGAAATCTTATAAAGAAGCGGTCATGTCGCTCAATGTCGGGAAAATTTTTTATAAGGGTCAAAAAATTATTTCTTATGAAATGCTCGGAATCGGACGGCTCATTTATCAGCTCCCGATTCATCTGTGTAAAATTTTCATTAATGAAATTTTTCCAAACGGGCTGCCGGATGAGATCGACGATGAAGTGCTGCAGACGATTCACAAATTTTTTGAAAACAGTTTGAACATTTCGGAGACGGCGCGGCAGTTGTTTATCCATCGAAATACATTAGTCTATCGTCTTGAAAAAATTCAAAAAATTACCGGACTTGATATCCGGGTTTTTGATGATGCGCTCACCTTTCAGATTGCACTGATGGTTTTGAACTATATGGAATATCAGCAAAAAGAGGGGGAGACAATATAACAATAGCACCAAACTGCCGTATGGCTGCAATGACAGAGGCAGCTAGGGCAGAACGAATGAGTGAAATGAGCACGGGATATGTGCGGAATGGAGGATAAAGATGATTAAATTACAAAGCGGAGGCGCTTATCTGATCGGCGGAAAAGAGTGGATTGCGGACTCTCCGGATGCGAATGAGGCGGTTGCGGCAAAAATCGGACGCCGGGTATCGAAAGAGGAGGCTGCTCAGAATACGATTGCCTATCGTATTTTAAAGGCTCATAATACTTCGGATAATATGCAAAAGCTGAAAATCCGGTTTGACAAATTGACGTCGCACGATATTACTTTTGTAGGCATTATCCAGACGGCGCGCGCAAGCGGACTTGAAAAATTTCCGATGCCGTATGTGCTGACTAACTGTCACAATAGTCTGTGCGCGGTCGGAGGAACGATCAATGAGGACGATCATATGTTTGGGCTGACCTGCGCGAAAAAATACGGAGGAGTGTATGTTCCTCCGCATCAGGCGGTCATTCATCAGTTTGCCAGAGAAATGCTAGCGGGCGGAGGGAAAATGATTCTTGGCTCCGACAGTCATACGCGTTACGGCGCACTGGGGACGATGGCTATGGGAGAAGGCGGTCCCGAGCTTGTAAAGCAGCTTTTGAATCAGACGTATGACATTAATATGCCGGGCATTGTCGGCGTGTATATGACCGGAACACCGGCGCCGGGAGTCGGCCCGCAGGATGTGGCTCTTGCGATTATCGGCGAAGTGTTTGCAAATGGCTATGTCAATAATAAGGTGATGGAGTTTGTCGGCCCGGGTGTGTCCAATCTGTCTGCGGATTTCCGTATCGGCGTGGATGTGATGACGACAGAGACGACCTGCCTGTCGTCCATTTGGCGGACAGACGACACGATTAGAGAGTTTTATGAAATTCACGGCCGCGAGGAAGATTATGAGGAGCTGAATCCTGGAGAGGCGGCTTACTATGACGGCCTGATCGAGGTGGATTTAAGCGCGGTTAAGCCGATGATTGCTATGCCGTTTCATCCGAGCAATACGTACACGATTGAGGACGTATGTCAGAATCTGACGGATATTCTCCACGATGTGGAGCAGAAAGCGCTTGTCAGCCTTGACGGCGCGGTGGACTACTCCCTCCAGGATAAGATTGTGGACGGGAAACTGTATGTAGAGCAGGGTATTATTGCAGGCTGTGCAGGCGGCGGATTTGAAAATATCTGTGCGGCAGCCGATATTTTGAAAGGCAGGAGCATCGGCGCGGGTGAATTTACGCTCAGCGTGTATCCTGCGAGCATGCCGATTTATATGGAACTGGTGCGCAACGGTGCGGCGGCGGATTTGATGGAGACAGGCGCGGTCATGAAGACGGCATTTTGCGGTCCGTGCTTCGGCGCCGGAGATACGCCGGCGAACAATGCGTTCAGTATACGGCATTCAACAAGGAATTTCCCGAATCGGGAGGGCAGCAAGCTTCAGAACGGCCAGATTGCCTCGGTTGCACTGATGGACGCACGTTCGATTGCAGCTACGGCCGCAAACAAAGGCTTTTTGACGGCGGCTACCGATCTGGATGTAGAATACAGCGGACAGAAATATCACTTTGACGCAGCGATTTATGCAAACCGCGTGTTCGACAGCCACGGCGTTGCAGATCCGGATGTAGAAATTAAGATGGGGCCGAATATCAAAGACTGGCCGGTGATGAGCGCATTGCCGGAGAATCTTGTGCTGAAGGTCGTTTCGGAGATTCATGATCCGGTCACGACAACGGATGAGCTGATTCCGTCGGGAGAGACGTCTTCGTATCGTTCCAATCCGCTTGGGTTGGCGGAGTTTGCCCTGTCCAGGAAAGATCCGGCGTATGTCGGCAAGGCAAAGGAAATTCAGGCGGCGGAAAAAGCCCGGACGTCCGGAGAGAAGCCTACGGAGGCGTTTCCTGAGTTAAAGCCGGTTATGGACGTGATTTTAAAAGATTACCCGCATATCGGCAGGGAAAATGTTGGTTTTGGAAGCACGATTTTTGCGGTGAAGCCGGGAGATGGTTCTGCCCGCGAGCAGGCGGCGTCCTGTCAGAAGGTGCTCGGCGGATGGGCCAATATTGCCAATGAGTATGCGACAAAGCGCTACCGCTCCAATCTGATTAACTGGGGAATGGTGCCGTTCTTGATTGACCGGGGACAGCTTCCGTTCCAGAATGATGATTATCTCTTTATTCCGGAAATCCGCAGGGCAATCGAGGAAAAAGCGGCAGATGTTCAGGCATTTGTTGTGAAGGATGGGACGCTGCATCCGTTTACGCTGCACATCGGTGAGATGACGGATGACGAGCGTGAGATTATCTTAAAGGGATGCCTGATCAATTATAATCGCGTAGGATAAAGCTTGGACTGTGACGGTCAGAACATACAAGGAATGGATTTGATGATGAAAAGAACGGTGATATTAATTCCCTGTTACAATGAGAGCAAGACGATTGCGGATGTCGTCCGCGACTGGAAGCGCACAATGCCGCATGCGGATATTTATGTATATGATAATAATTCCACGGACGGCACGGCCGAGTTGGCAGCGCAGGCCGGAGCGATTGTGCGGCATGAGTACCGGCAGGGAAAGGGAAATGTAGTGCGCGCGATGTTTCGCGATATTGAGGCGGATTGTTATATTATGGTGGACGGGGATAACACCTATCCGGCGTCCTTTGGTCCGGTTCTGGAGAAGGAAGTGTTAGACGGAAGTGCGGATATGGCGGTCGGAGACCGCCTGTCCTCCACTTATTTTACGGAAAACAAACGGCCGTTTCATAATATGGGCAACGTGTTGGTGAGACGTTTGATTAATTTCCTGTTCCATGCGAAAATGAACGATATTATGACGGGCGCGCGCGCGTTCAGTTGGGAGTTTGTAAAAGCGTATCCGGTCATTTCAAAAGGTTTTGAGATTGAGACGGAAATGACGATTTTTGCATTGGACCGCAATTTCAAGATTGTGGAACGGCCTATTGAGTATCAGGACCGGCCGGCGGGCAGCGAGTCAAAGCTGAATACGTATTCGGATGGAATCAAAGTCCTCAAAACGATTGTCAATATGTTTCGGACTTATCGGCCGTTTTCCTTTTTTACCATTGTAGCGGCGGTGTTTTTCCTAATTGGTCTCGGATTTTTTCTTCCCATTTTCTTTGATTTTGTGGAAACCGGAGTCGTGGCCAAATTTCCGACTTTAATTTTAGTCAGCAGTATTTTTGTGATCGCAACGCTCAATTTCTTCTGCGGGGTGGTGTTGTCGGTGCTGCAAAAGCAGTCCAAACAGACGTTTGAAATGCAACTTACGACGATGCATCTGATCAGGCGATGCATGTATACAAAACAGGACAAGCAGCCGGTCGGCAAGGAGGATGAAGGGGGGATTTGATGGAAGTCCATGAATCTGCGGAGAATTACCTGGAAACGATTTTGATGTTGCGGGAGCGCAACGGTATGGTGCGTTCGGTCGACGTGGCGAATGAACTCGGTTTTTCCAAGCCGAGTGTCAGTGTGGCGATGAAAAAGCTCAGAAACAGCGAGCTTGTCAGGGTCGATGAGGATGGTTTTTTGTTTCTCACAAAAGAGGGACAGGAGATTGCAGAGCGCGTATATGAGAAACATAAGCTGTTATCAAACTGGCTGATCAGTTTGGGTGTTGAAAAGAAGATCGCGACAGAGGACGCCTGCAGAATCGAGCATGTGATCAGCCAGGAGAGCTTTGAGAAAGTGAAGGAGTTTCTGCACAGTCAGGGGTTGTAATTGTTCGGTTTGGTGAGGACGATAGTGTAAAGAAAGAGTTCGGATAGTTTTTGTATTTGTATAAAGAAGACGGCAGAGCCGATAATCGCAATTACTGAACTGCTCCCTGTCAAGTAGACAGTGGAAAATAATAAAAATTTAGCTGCCAATCACATTCTTGTGATTGGCAGTATTTTTTATGCTGTGCTTGCTCAATATTTTCTATATTCTATTGGCGTCATACATATTTGTAGGTTAGTAAATTACTGGCTTTGGTTTGAAAAAGTGGTATCTATTTTGGCTAAAGGGTTACGTTCAAAAATAATTAGATAAATATAAAAATAGATATTGACAGAAAAAGAGGGAGGATGATAAAATTAATTTGATAAGAATGAAATTAGTTTTTGGGAGGAGATTATATTGGAATTAGTAGATAAATTTCAAATTTTTCTTGATTCTTCAAGAAAAAAGCTTGAGGAAGAGATTATACATCTTAAGGCAGATCATCGAGCGGATGAAGCTGATTTTATAAAAATAAAATTCAATATTTATGGAATTGCAAACTCGTTTTATGGAAATGCAAAAAGAGTTTCTCCTCAGCATATTCAAGATGAGTATTTCAAGTGTTTTGAACGGTCACAGTTACAAAAGAAATGGGAGGATGTTTATAGGACAGCGAAGGAATTTGGCGATGTAGATCGAATGCGGATTGAAGAACTTAAACTTGAAACTCTTCAGGAGATTAATTCAAAATTTGTGCAAATAATGCAGGATGGAGAAGGGCAATGAAAGAAATAGAAGTGATTCAATTATTCAAGTGCTTAGCAGATAAATCTAGACTGCAAATATTGCAATCTCTTATGCAGGAAGATATGTATGTGGAGCTGTTGGCAGAAAGGTTGGGCTTAACGCCCGCGACGATTTCTTTTCATTTGAAAAAGTTAGAAGCTGTTGGGGCCGTCACATCGTATCGAGAGCAGTATTATACAATGTATTCTATTTGTAGAGAGACTTTCCAAATGAATCTGATTGACGTTATTGGTGCAACGTCGGATCAAGAAACGGATATTGTGGAAAGAGAGTTGGCATATAGAAAAAAAGTACTTACAACATTTTTTTCATATGGTAAATTGATAAAAATTCCCACGCAACGAAAAAAACAACTGATATGTCTTGAAGAAATTGCAAAAGCATTTGAATTTGAAAAAAAATATGAAGAGAAGGAAGTTAATGAAATAATAAAAAAGTACTTTGATGATTATTGTACAATAAGAAGAAATATGATAGCAGAAAAGTTGTTAAGCCGAGAAGGACATGTTTATTCAAGAATAAGATAAGCAAGGTATATATTAAAAGTGAAAGTCCAGAGGTAAATTGTCCAGAGGAAATGATTAAAAATTGATAGATTTTTGCAGGTTTTTTCTGAAATGGGACACAGAAGTCAATTATATTATGGGTATAATCAAATCGATTGATTTTGTCCTTTGCTTATTCAGTTATTAAAGAGCTCAGTAGTTATAAACTTCTTATAAGCTAGGATCATAATGATTTTATGGATTCCTTTAGAGCGTATAAAAATGATATTAGGGGGGTAAGGATTGCTGAAAATAACGAAAAACAGTAAGGCGGATGGTATTCGGATATTAAGCAGAAATGCGGTGAAGTATCTTCATGAGCTAGAACTTTTGCAGGGAGAAAATGTGGAAATTTTAAGTTATGGGAAAAATTTTTGCTGTATATCGACAGATAATCCCGCTCAAATATACTTTATGTTTGTGTTCGATAAAGAATTTGATTGTACTTTCTTTGATCAGGTCATGAAAAATTATGACGATGCTCATTCTCTCTTGGTTTCGGTACAATGTAAAGATGAATGTATTTCTTATATGTGTAGTAGAGGCTTTCGTTTTACATCAAAATATAAAAATTATATTTATGATAAGGAAAGTCAAGGGAAGTGTAATGAAAAAGTGATACGCTTGACTAAGGATCACAAGAGTGATGTTGATAAGGTATCATTTCCAAAGACGAGTGGTCGGCCACCATTCAGCATGTTGTTTGATGTTTTGGTTATCGGTAAGGAAGGGGGGATTTTGGCATATGTCGAAAATGATATTTTATTAGGTTATCTTTCATATGTCAATTCGGTAGACAATGTGCTAGACGTTGACTATATTTACGTGGATGAACCGTATCGGAGAAAGAAAATCGGGAGAACACTTGCAAGTAGCTACGCTTCTTGGGCTGTTTCTCAAGGAATGATTCCATATTGGGGTACGGCTATCAGCCGTGAATCAGAAAAGACTGCAGAATCCGCAGGTTTTATCTGCTGTTGTGAACACTTTCATTTTGAAAAGCAATAGGCATAATAGTGGCATAGTGTGTAGTAAACGAATACATGGAGATTCCATATTCTTCAACGCAATACAATATTTCATTGTATAAATGGGGATGTTGTCATATAGGGTTATGGGTATGCCTGCGCGTGTATTGTAATGATTGGATTGTCGAGCAACAAAGGCAATTAATACTGTTCCCTAGGGTGCAGCAAACTAGAAATCGGCAACCGGACTCCTGCCTTCCCGATAATCGAATGACGAAAGGAAAGGCAGGAACTCAACAGTTATCGTTCTGGCCAATAGTTATACGGCGGTCTATTTCTGTTATATGTCGCGCTTTTGATAAAATTTTACAGACAGCAGCCATGACAGCGGAAAGACAATGACAGACAAAACAAAGAGTACCGTATCAATATTAGAAACCGGTATCAGCGCGGCGCTCCACTGATCAATTTTGCCGACAACGCCGAGAATTGCGCATAACAGGGCAATAATGATGTAATAGGCAATTCTGCCTTTGGTCACACCAAATTTATATATAAACGGCAAAAGGACGGCGGCAGGAATGGTGGAACAAGAAACCAGTGTTGTAATTAGATTGATCATTGTAGAAATGTCAAAAGTTTGCCGATATATGGACATCAAAAGCTGCACAAACGTACAGACGAATACCGTTGACAGCCCAATCAGCAAGCTGATGATATATTTGGTGGAAACGAGCTGCGCTTTGCTGTACGGCAGCGTCTGCACATAGACGTTCCATTTTTCCTGTTCCTCATAAGAAAGCAAAGACATCGAAATCAAAGAAGAGAAGACGCAAGGGTAGAAAAGATAAAAGGACATACCCTCTGAAAAACAGGAAACTATGAGAAATATAATGTCAAAGATTAAAAATGCACGAAAATAATTTTTGATGCAATACCAATCTTTCAGCAGTAATCCTTTCATTTCACGCACGCCTCCTTTGCCATAAAAACAAATAATTGTTCAATGTCAATCGGACTAATGTTTATATTCGGTGGAACTTCATTACGTTTTATCACCGCTTCAATACCATAGGCATTTTGTTTGGTTCCGTAAATGGCCGAAGGTGACAACGCCGCTAATTGTTCAGCGGTACAGCGGATAATACCGTACTGCTCTTTCAGTGCATCTTTTTCCTCGCATAAGAGCAGGTTTCCTTTGTGCAGGAAGGCGATGTAGTCGCATATTTTTTCAAGGTCGCTTACAATGTGTGAGGAAATCAAAATAGAGTGCGTTTCATCTCGTGTAAACTCACTGAAAATATCGAGTATTTCATCGCGAATGACCGGGTCAAGACCGGACGTCGCTTCGTCGAGAATAAGAAGCTTTGGATTATGGCTTAATGCGACAGCAATTCCCAACTTCATTTTCATGCCGCGGGAAAATTCTTTGAATTTCTTTGTTTCGGGAAGTGAAAATGCGTTCAGGTAGCGTGCATATATCTTGTCATTCCAATTTTTAAAAGAATATTTCATAATATTTCCTACCTGAACAGGAGTCAGGCATTCGGAAATCCCGACATCGTCGAGAACAACCCCAATCTCTTCCTTTGTCAGCCGCATGTTCTCCTGGTTATCTTTGCCGAGAAGAAAAATGGTTCCGCGGTCTCTTTTCACCATGTCAAGGATGAGTTTGATGGTGGTACTTTTGCCTGCGCCGTTTTCCCCGACTAAACTCATAATGCAGCCCTGCGGCAGGGATAAGGTCAAATCGTTTAAGGAGAAATCTTTATATGACTTTGTCAAATTTTTAATTTCAATCGCATTCATGTTCATCCCTCCGTGATACAATTTATCATTTCAATAATATCGGATTTTTCGAGATTACAGGTAGCGGCGAGCTGCATCATTTTTTCAATATATTCTTCTATCTTTTTTAAATTTTCTTCTCGGATCAATTCGGTATTTTTTGCCGCGACAAAGCAACCTTTTGCCGTGACGGTATAAATAAATCCTTCTTTTTCTAGTTCATCATACGCCCGTTTGGTTGTGATGACGCTTATTCGCAGATCCTTGGCTAAATTTCTGATTGAGGGAAGCGCGTCATCTTCTTTTAATTCTCCGCTGATGATCTGCGCTTTTATTTGCAGATAAATTTGCTCGTAAATGGGCGAGCCGCTTTTGTTGTCTATGAACAAATTCAAAGTGTTGATCTCCTTTTGTTATCTGTGTATGAACAGTATATACAGATGTAACATGTTTGTCAATAGAAATTTTTGTTCGGAACCGCTGTTAATGGTATGTTGTTTTGGCTTTACAGCTGTTCGATATATTTGTCGATCTCTTGTCTTGTCTTAAAAACAATAATCTTTTTATTGGCGTTGTATTTTTTTAGCAATTCATAGATCTGCGGCAGCTGATCGCTGCGAAAGTCGCAGATCCACTGTTTGAATTCGCGGTCAAATTCATATTCCACCCAGGGCAGATCTTCCCGCTTCTGTCCAATGCGAGATTCTGCTCCTGCAAGACAAGTTTCCAATGGGATGTCCAAAAGAAATACCGTATCGCACTGTTTTAGGCGTAATTCCATTGTGCGCAGATAATTTCCGTCAATAATCCATTGCGGCTGACAAAGTAATGTTGTTAGTTGTCTGTCAAATTCTGCTGCGGTGACGGTTGTCCGGTCTGGCTTGTGCCAGATCATATCCAAATAGTAGAGCGGCAGATTGGTCTTGTCTCTCAATGCCCGGGCGAAGGTGCTTTTCCCGCTTCCCGGACAACCAATAATTAATACCTTGTTCATTTTTGTAGCTCCTCTGTTTATCATCTTTTTTGTTGCGTGTAGGTTGTATTATATCATTGGAAAATAAAAACTTCTATTTATTTTGAATTTGTGGTTCGGTGCTGCAGATGGAACCTGGCTAAATTCAAAATATTGACATTGTGGTGGAAAGACAGAGTGAAATAAACTATACTAAAAATAATAATGTTGTTTTTATGCTAGATAAGGAGTTAAATGTTATGATCGAAAAAACATTTGGGTATCAAAAACCAGGCGTAGTATATAAAGAACGTGTTGGAGCATATGGCGTTGGCTTTGACAAAGATGGTAATATACCTGTTGCCATGACGCATCTCTACAACGGAGAAAAAGGATATTTTCTTCTGGGTGGCGGGATAGAGGGCAACGAAACACATTCCGAATGTATTAAAAGAGAATGTTTAGAGGAAGCCGGGCTTAGTGTAATTCCGAAAGAATTTATCTGCAAAGGGGATTACTATCATTTTATCGAGCAGACCAGAACGGATTTTCATGGGATCGGTTATTTTTATTATATGGAATTGAATGAGGTTGTGGCTTCCGCGACGGAACCTGACCATTTTCTCGTTTGGCTTACCATTGATGAAATAAGGGATAAATTATTTTTACCTCATCAAATTTGGGCAGTTGAAGAAATATACAAAATATTCAAGAGCATTTAAAAGTATTTCAGAATGATAAAAAGTGTTTGATGTCTTTAATATAAAGCTTTTCTTGTCATTCATTTCATCTAAAGGGAGGGATGTAAATGAGAAAAATTATATTACTTGCTTTTTGTATGATGATCGGTTGTTGTGCCTGTGCACATTCACAGCAAGAGAAACCGGACAATGAAAACGATATGCTTAGTACCACAGATGCAACTATGGACAGCAATGTCGTCAGCGAGAGTCCAAAGATCACAGCAGTCCCTCTGAGCAGGCCCGTACCAAAGATTATTCTGGAGGAATATCGAGATTCTGTTCCAAGGGACGGTTGGACTGGTGGCTTTGGCAGTGTGGATATTGGACATATTACTGGAACATATATAGATATCTTTGAAACTACGAATGGAATTACAGCGATGACGATTGATGGTAGGATTATGAATATCCGCGCTGATCACGGGCATGCTGCAGTGCAGGAGGTTTGTAATTTGTTGGAGGATGCCTCTACAGAGCAGAATGAACAAGCTTCTTATGCGGATGCCTATCAAACAGGCGATCTGTTATATTTCATGAAAAATTATATTTTATATGAATGTAATTTGTTAGATGGAAGCATTAGGTCTGTGTATCATTTAAAAGAGGACTATGCAGAGGAAATATCGGCATCAGCAGAGGCAGGCGTCATTGGCGGAACATGCGATGGAGTTTTAATGTTTGTTGGATCTGAGGCAAACTCTCATGATCAATTCAATAATTTGTTGTGGAATCCGGAGAATCAGGAAGTTAAAGATCTTGGGCAGATGGGGCTGAACTATTTTAGCGGATATTTGGGATGTTCTGATCATGTTGCTTTTTTTACAGATGGTATGCAGATTTATGCGGTTAATACCGAAGACTGCACTAAGAAAAGTTTATGTGACAGTGGCAATGCATGTTCTAATGATGAGAAGCGACCAATTTCGGATACGACCCCAATGCTTTATGGTAACTATGGGGCAATTATTGGCAATGAGCTGTATTATTTGAGTCCGAACTTGTACACAGATGCGCAAAATGGGAATCCTCTTTGGCTCAATGTTCTGTTTCATATTCCGTTAGTTGGTGTGGAGAAAAACACACAGATACAGGGGATCAAATTTCCTGCTGATCGTGAAGAGGAGATTGAGAGTTTTTATTATAACCAGAACGAGTGTTATGTCCTTGTGTCGCATTTCGATTCGGACTATTCGAAGGCAGAACAGGGCATGATCATTTATAAGGTAGATTGGGAGTCAGAAGATTTTATTCCGGTAACTTCGGTTTTGCAGGAACTGTATTACCCGGGGCAGATGGTTGTAAGAGATGGCATCGCTTACATTATTTGCCGGGATGGCAGTGAGGTGTATATAGCAGAACTTCACTAGGATACAACAATGGGTGTGTCAATATAATCAAAGGCAGCCTGGACGCAGGTGGGTCCAGAAAACAGGAGAGGGCGATCCGTAAGGACAACCCTCTCCTGTTGCATGTGAGTAGTTGAGTAAATTCATGTTTTCGTTTCCTAGTGTCTGGGCAGCTCATATACATAGTCTGCGGCCTGGGCGACGATAGGGGAGTGCGTCACCAGAATGACGCATTTTCCCTCGTCCGCCAACAGGCGAAAAATGCGAATAATTTCGTCCTGCGTCTCCTCGTCCAGGTTGCCGGTCGGTTCATCCGCCAGGATGATGTCGGGATCGTAGGACAGCGCGCGGGCGATGGCCACGCGCTGCTGCTGACCGCCGGACAGCTTTAGGACGCGCCGGTTTGCCTCATCCGGAGACAGGGAAACTTTTTGCAAAAGCTCGAGCGCAAGTTCTTTTTTTGGCGTGTCAAAGTGTTTGCCCGAGATATTCATGGACAGTACAACATTTTCCAATGCGGTCAGATGAGACAGTAGATTGAAGTTTTGAAATACGACGCCGACATACCGGCTGCGGAAACGGTATTTATCAATCTGCGACACGTCCTGATCGTTTAAGTAAATATGGCCTCCGGTCGGAGAGGCGAGGCTCGATAAAATGGAGAGAAGTGTCGTCTTGCCTGCGCCCGACTTCCCGACAATGGCGTAAATATTGCCGCTGTCAAATTGATAGTTCAGATCGTTTAACACCGGCCGGGCATTTCGTCCGTACTGGTAGCAAATATGTTCCAATTTTAATAAGCTCATGCTTGACCTCCAATTTTTAAGATTTTTACGAACGACTCGAAAGAATTTTCAGCGGCTCATATCGCATAATGCTGATCAGTGCGGCGAGACTGGAAACAATCGTCAGCAAAATTCCGACCCCGACTAATTGCAAAATGACGGTCAGGTTTGTGGCGCTTGATACAGAATTGACATAAGAGACTGCGGGCGAGCCGTCTGGTCTTGCCATGCGCTCTCCGGCTGACTGACCGGGATCAAATCCGAAGTTTTCACTGACCGAAGCGTTGGACTGTTCGTTTTTTTCGATCTGGCCGGACAGCAGTGTGTTTGTTACCGGAACCGATACGGCGGCGCCGATCGCGGTTCCGATCATCATAGAAACAAAGGTAACCAAAAACAGTTCGATGACAAATTGCACGGCGACCCGGCTTTTTTTCATGCCGATTGCCGTGAGTACGCCGACCTCGTATTTTCGCTCGCGCAGATTAAAAATATTGAGTGTGACGAGAATGATTCCGCCGACGATCAGCACAATCAGGAAGAACCATAGCGCTGTGGTACTCAGTGTTTCCAGCGGAGTCAGGCTGTTTTCAAACGCGGTAAGATCGGAGGAAGATACCGTGTAATCTTCGCTCAGTCCAAGTTCGTACACCTGTTCTTCAAATTGTTCATAGTGTTCGATGTTGGTAAAGGTATATGTAAATGCGAGCGTAATGTTCAGCGCTGCAGACTGTTCTTCTCCGCTGCTGTCCGTTGTCGTGTTATCTGCTTCAGACGACGCATCCGCAATGTCGCTGAGCGCGGTATAGTTCATGTAAATATTGTTGGCGGGGTCATTCATGGAAAATCGGTTCTGTTCCTCTGAAGAGGAGGCGGAATTGGTATAAATGCCGCTGATGGTCAGAGTGTACGTTTCGTCTTCGCACTGCGGATTGCACAGTGTGAGCGTATCCCCGACGGACAGATTATTGTACAGAGCCAGTTCATTGCTGATAATACAAGTGAGCTCCTCCGATGTCTCATCAAACATTTCTCCGTCCGTAATCATGTAGCTTCCGTCTTCTCCAAACATGCTGAGCATCGCGTCATAAGATGAATATCCGGTTATTGCGAAATCTCCGGTGTTGACCTGAAAGCGTTCCCCGCCGCCGGGGAAGCCATTTTCCATGCCGCCGGGCGGCTGCATGCTAAAGTCCTGACTGGTTTCGGAAGATTCGTCGGACTCCTCGTCGTCCTCTTCGGTTCCATAAGGAAGAAGATCTCCGGTTGCATCCAGTGAAAACGCTCCGGAGTAGTAGTACGAATCTCCGTCTGACTGCGCCTGCGCATATTGGATGTAATCTTCTAATGTCAGCGAGGACCCCTGTAAAATATCAAAGTCAAAATTCCTGCGGTCGAACGATGTGTCAGCGTCGGGCGCCTGGTCAGGCTTGCCGTTTTCCATATCCGGTTGCGCCATCTGTTCCATCGCCTGCGTGCGGTCGAAGCTAATCTGGGCGGTGATCGTCATCTGGCTCAAAGTATCCTCCTTGGCCGTCTGGGCAGCCTGCCGGATCGAAAGTGCGGTGCAGGCAGATACCGCGATGACAAGGACGATAATACCGATCAAAATGTTTCGCAGTTTATTGCGCGTAATGCTTTTCAAAGCGTTTTGAAAAAGAAACATGAGTTGTCGCCTCCGTGCAAAGTATTGTTTAGGATAGTATAATGGACTTTCCTAAAACGAACCTAAATTAAATTTGAACATTTCGTTAAAATCCCGCTTCCGGTTTGTAAATTGCGGTCAGGACATGCTATAGTAGAAAAAAAGAGAAATGGGTGAGACGCGTTGAAACTGTTAATTGCAGAAGATGATCCGGATATTTCGAAAGCGCTTTGCACGTTGCTGAAACACCATAACTATTGCGTGGATGTGGTGGACAATGGAGACGACGCGTATGCTTACGCCGCTGCAGCAAGCTATGACGGCATTATTTTGGATATTATGATGCCGGGAATGGACGGGATGGAAGTGCTGCGCCGTCTGCGGTCTGAGCATAACACGGTGCCGGTGCTTCTTCTCACAGCCAAAGGTGAAGTGGAGAATCGTGTCAGCGGTTTGGATGCGGGCGCTGATGATTACCTCCCCAAGCCGTTTGCGGTCAATGAATTTCTTGCGCGCGTGAGAGCTATGCTTCGGCGGAGGGAAAGTTTTCAGGCCGAAATTTTGCGTTTCGCGGGATTGGCGTTAAATTTGGCTACGTTTGAGCTGAGTTATGGAAACCGAAAAATTCGTCTGGCCAGTCGGGAATTTCAGGTGATGGAGCTGCTTATGCAGGCGCCCGGTACGATTTTGCCGGCGGAGCGATTTATGGAACATATTTGGGGATGGGATTCCGATGTGGAAGTCAATATTGTCTGGGTTTATATTTCCAATCTGAGAAAAAAGCTTGCCAACCTCGGCGCTTTCGTGGAGATTCGTGCCGTGCGGGGAGTGGGCTACTGCCTTGAAGAGAAAGGAGAACAGGAATGATACCAGGGCTTCGGCGAAAGTTTATCGTCATTGCAGCGGGTGCGCTGTTCGCCGTGATCGCCGTCATTGTGTTGTCTATAAACGGCGTGTATTGGTATCAGTGCAATGACATGCTTGATCACAGGCTGACACTGTTGCTTCAGGAGTTTCCAAAACCGGCGGATCCGCAGCCGATGATGGGAATGATGTTTCCGGACATGTTGGATGATATGAGATTTTCGGCGCGCGGGTGCGTGCTCGTTCTGAATGAGCAGGGAGAATTGTTGTCTGTAGAGCAGGATATAACAAATTCTTACAGTGAGGAGGACATGGGTTCTCTGGCGGATGATATTCTCGATCAGGAAAAAGCAAAGGGATGGCAATCTCCATATAAATACCGGGTGGAGACAAGAGTGGTAGGCGCCGGGGAGCAGCAGACGATGATCGGAATCGTTGATGCGTCCGTATCTATGTATTCGATGGCGTCGGTGCTGTTGATTTCCGTGGTCATTGCGCTGATCAGCTTTGTTCTTGTGCTGTTGATTATTATTGTTGCCTCCGGGCGTGCGGTGAAACCGATTGCGGAGAGTTATGAGAAGCAGAAACGGTTTATTACAGATGCGGGACATGAACTGAAAACACCGTTGACGGTCATTTCGGCTAATAATGAGATTGCACGGCTCAGTTTTGGAGAAAGCGAGTGGTTTGACAGCGTGGACAAGCAGGTTCAGAAAATGAACGGACTGGTGCGCAGTCTGATCGCGATGGCAAAGATGGACGAAGTGCAGAAGCTAGCTGCGGAGCGGTTTAATCTGAGCGATGCGGTCTATGACACGGTGAAATCGTTTGAGCATGTTGCGAAGAGCCGGGGCAGGAAGCTTGCGGTCAGCGTAGAGGAACATATTTTTTTTGAGGGGGAGGAGTTTAAAATCCGTCAGGTGACGTCAATACTGATGGATAATGCCGTGAAATACTGTGATGAGGGCGGATGTATTTCGGTAACGCTGACTGCGGGAAAACAGATTCATCTGACGGTTTCCAATCCCTGCAAAAATCTATCAGAATGTAATCTGGAGCGGTTGTTTGAGCGTTTTTACCGTGCCGACAAGGCGCGCAGTTCGGATGGCAGTTTTGGACTGGGCCTGTCGATCGCCAAGTCGATTGTGGAGATGCATCATGGGACGATCAGGGCGAGGGCGCTGCACGGCAGTATCATTCAGTTTGAAATTGTTTTCCGGGCAAAGCGGTTTTTATAGAGGAAGAAATTTATAATGCCTGACGGGAGCCTGCCTGGCACGGCGCAGGTTACGGTATATAATTTTTTGCGAGAATCGCAAAACCGAGAGCGATCAGCACGAGCGGGACAAGCACATGCTGATACCTGGTGATTTTTTGCTTAATATATGGATAATTTGCCAGAGTCAGTCCGAGATAGCACCAGAGAGCAATCATTCCCGAAAATACGGCTAAAGTAACAATGAAATCCGGGACGGTATAGCCGCTGAATACCGGGATATATACCCCGATATTATCTGCTCCGTTTGCGATGGTCAGCAAAAAAACGCTGACAAAACGGATTTGTGTATTTTTTGGCGTTTCCTGCGTGCTGTGATCTTGTCCGCGCCGGTAGGCAAGCCATGAACGGACGCCGAGAAACAGCGGAAGAAAACCTAAAAGACCGATATATTGGGGAGGAAAAAGCTGCGTGCCCATCGCCCCTAATATGCTAAGAGCGGTCAGAGCGCCGATTCCCGCATATTGTCCGGCAATGATTTGTACGGTTCCTTTTGGATTTTGCACCTGTGCGAAAAGTATCGTCAGTATAAAAATGTCGTCGATATTGGTGCTTGCAAAAGATAAAACGGCTGTTAAAAATGTAGACGTCATGTTTGTGCCTCCTTTTACATCGTGAAAGTTGAACAGGAAAAAAATAAGCCTATGCACACCAAAAAAGTGTGTATAGGCTTACATTTCCAGTTCTAATTACCTGTAGTAATTGACTTTAATATCCTGCCGGATATAAACTGCCCCCGCCCTATACGGAAAACATATCGCGAGTAGTATAGCATGTGGCTTGGATAATTGCAACGAAAATTTTATGACAAGGAGATAGGAGTATGATTAGAAAACTTCAGATGTCGGATAGAGAACAAGTAATGAGAATATGGCTGAGTGGAAACGAGCAGGCGCACCCCTTTATTTCAAAAGAGTATTGGCGGTCGAATTATGACTTGGTAAGGCAGCAGCTTATGCAGGCTGACGTTTTTGTTTTTGAAACGGACGGAGACGTCAGAGGATTTATCGGGCTTATGGACGGGTATATTGCCGGGATCTTTGTAGATGCGCCGTATCGTTCTCTTGGCATTGGACAACAGCTTTTAGAGTATGTAAAACAAACAGATAGTACACTGTCATTGGACGTGTATGAGAAAAATAAGCGGGCGGTTGCATTTTATGTTCGCGAGGGATTTTCAATACAGTCAGAACAGCTTGATGAAGATACAGGAGAGTTGGAATATACGATGGTTTGGAAAGAGACACACGAAATGAGCAGTGAATGGGAGCGGCTTTATGCCGCAGCGAAGAACGCATTAAATCCAAGACGCATATCTGACTATGTGGAGGCCGGACAGGTTGCGGCTGCGCTGATGACAACGAGCGGACATATTTATACAGGAATTTGTATCGATACCGCCTGCTCTCTTGGGATGTGCGCGGAGCGCAATGCAATCGCCCATATGCTGACCTGCCAAGAGAGTGAAATTGCCAAGTTGGCGGTGGTGATGGCAGACGGGGCTGTGGCGATGCCCTGCGGCGCCTGCTGTGAATTGATGATGCAGTTGGGGGAATGGGCCAAGGAGATTGAAATTCTTACTGACAATCAGAAAATGGAATCAAAGCGATTAAAAGAGCTGTTTCCAAATTGGTGGGGAAAGAAAGGCGGTTGAAAAGGTGGACGAGTTTAGACAGGTTGTTTTATTTATTGCAATGAGTCTTGACGGATATATTGCGGACAGCAACGGTGGCGTTGAATGGCTGAACGGACAGGAGGACGGCGGGGAACATGTAGACACTTACGCTGAGTTTGTAAAAGGGATTGATACGGTTCTGATGGGGTGGAATACCTACCATCAAATTGTTACAGAGCTTTCTCCGACAGAATGGGTATATAGCGATTTTACGACTTATGTATTTACGCATCACAAAGGCCGGCCTGCTGAAAATATCAGGTTTACTGAGGAAAGCCCGGCGAAGCTGATCAGGCAGTTAAAAGCGTGCGGCGGAAAAGATATATGGGTTTGCGGCGGGGCGGATCTGGTCAGTCAATTAAGACATTCCGATCTGATTGATCAATATATCGTTTCCATTATTCCAACACTTTTGGGAAAAGGAATCCGATTATTCGGGGAAATGGAAAAGGAACAAATGCTGTATTTAACGAAAATACAAAATGATCATGGGATTGTAGAATTGACTTACAGGCGCAGGTGATCTTTTTGATCAAGAAGTCTCTTGAAAAATCGTGTGAACCATGTTATTATAAAGTCAAATATTAGACTATCAAATGCTGTTGGGAGGGAGTTTGTGGAGCGCGAAGAGATCAGGGCGTATGTGAACCAATATTGTAAATTGCGGGATGTGCAATATGCCGCTTATGAATTGTATGCAAGAAAGCATGGCTTAACGGCGAGGGAGTTATTTGTATTAGATATTATCTGGTTTTCACCGGAAGGTTGTCTGCAATCTGAAATTTGCAGACGATTGTCTGCCACCAAACAGACGGTAAGCGCCATTATCAAAAAATTTTTGAAAAAAGGCTATTTATCGCTGACCGAATCAGAAACCGACCGGCGAAATAAATATGTGCGTTTCACGAAGAAGGGCTTGGAGTATGCCAAGAACATTATACCGCCCGCCGCCTGTGCGGAGATAGACGCGATGAGCGCGCTGTCTGATCGGGATGTGGCCGAATTAGTGCGTCTCACAACGCTGTTTTCGGATTGTATGAGAGAACATTTTGAAAATATACAGGAGGAATAAAATGATTATCAATACGGGCGGGCGGACAGATACTGTACAATATTACACGGAATGGTTATTGCGCCGTTTTGAGGAGGGCTATGTGCTTTCACGCAATCCGCTGTTTCCGAATAAGGTAACACGCTATGAACTGACTCCCGACAAAGTGGATTGCGTTGTGTTCTGTTCAAAAAACTATCGGCCAATTCTGCCGCGGCTGCATGAAATCACAGACCGTTTTCCCACGTATTTTTACTATACCATTACCGCATACGGCAAAGAAATTGAGCCGGGTGTGCCTTCCATCGAGGAAAGTATGAACACACTGATAGAATTGTCAAAGCAGGTCGGCAGACAGCGGGTGGCTTGGAGATATGATCCGGTTTTGCTGACGAAAGAATATACCATAAACCGTCATATGGAAATTTTCAAACAAATGGCAGGCGTGCTTGCCCCTTATATTGATCGCTGTATTTTCAGCTTTGTGGAGATGTATAAGAAGTTGGAAACCAATATGTCGGAAATTATTGTATTTGCTGAGGAAGATCGGGAGGCTGTGGCGTATGGACTTGGCTCGATCGCAAATCAATATGGTATTTCCATTCAAACCTGCGGGACAAACGGCGATTATACACGTTGTGGTATTCAGGCTTCTGGGTGTATGACGCTTGATATTTTGGGTAACGCAAATGGAATCGCATTTAAAAATTTAAAACACAGAGGGATGCGGCAGGGGTGTCATTGCATGGAAAGTCGGGACATAGGAGCCTATGATACCTGTCTGAATGGTTGTAAATATTGCTATGCCAATCAGAATCCCAGGAAAGCGTTTGAAAATTATGAGTACCATGATCCGTATTCTCCGCTTCTTTTAGGCCACGTAAAACCGGAGGATACAATCATTCAGGGAGCGCAGAA
This sequence comes from uncultured Lachnospiraceae bacterium, assembly GCA_944383325.1. GTDB lineage: Bacteria > Bacillota > Clostridia > Lachnospirales > Lachnospiraceae > CALWPC01. Next base: position 34,745 of record CALWPC010000028.1, read on the forward strand.
GTCGTTCCGGCGAGGATAACGAAATGTCAGAATTTATAATTAACAATATCTCTGTAAAAAGTATTTTATCAAAATCGAATTTACCGGTCTGCGAATACTCTGTAAATCCCTATGTGGGATGTACGCACGGTTGCCGGTATTGCTATGCGTCCTTTATGAAACGATTTACCGGCCATCCGGAACCGTGGGGATCATTCTTGGATGTGAAGTATTGGCCAAAGATCAAAAACCCCAAAAAATATGTCGGCAAAGAGTTGTTCATCGGTTCTGTAACCGACCCTTATCTTCCGCAGGAGGAAATTTACGGACGTACAAGAGAGTTGCTTATGCAGTTACAGGGAAGCGGCGTAAAAATTAGTATTGCGACAAAAAGTGATTTGATTTTACGCGACCTGGATTTAATCAAAACATTTCCGGAAGCTCGTATTTCCTGGTCTGTCAATACGTTGGATGAACATTTTAAGTCGGATATGGATCGTGCGGCCTCGGTTGAGAAACGGCTTGCCGCTATGGAAATCTTTCATCGGGAGGGTGTCCGAACAACTTGTTTTATTTCACCCATTTTCCCCGGGATTACCGATGTGGAGGCGATCATTCAGCGCGCAAAAGGACAATGCAATCTGATCTGGCTAGAAAATCTCAACCTGCGGGGCAGTTACAAGCCGGTTATTATGGATTATATCAAACAGAGCTATCCGCAGCTTTACCCGTTGTATCAGGAAATTTATTATCAAAAAAATAATAGCTACTGGGAAGCGTTGGATAAAAGATTGGCGGCATTTGCCGCCGAAATAGGTCTGGACTATGTCACCAATGACGACAGTATGCAGAGGCCTTTTGACGCGCCGCCGGTGATTGTGAATTATTTTTACCATGAGCGAATCAGGAAATCTGCCGGGAAGGAGGACAATAGTTATGCCGGAACTGCCGGAAGTAGAAACGATAAAACGGGTGCTTGAACCGCAGATCAAAGGGCTTTCGATTCAAAAAGTGATCGCAGTGCGGCCGGAGGTGATTGGATATCCGACCGGCGCAGAATTTTGCAGTCGACTGACAAAACAGTCCGTTTCCGGTATGGCGCGGCGGGGAAAGTTTCTGATCGTTCTGTTGGATGGTGGGGATCGGCTCATCATTCATCTGCGAATGACGGGTTGTCTGGTGCTGGCGCCTGCCGATTACCCGCAGGAAAAGCATACTCATGTTATTATTGAAATGAACGATGGCTCGCAACTGCGTTTTTCTGATACCCGCCGATTTGGGCGGATTTGGCTGTTGGGAGACGATGAAACGGATACATACAGCGGGGTTGAAAAGTTGGGAAAGGAACCGTTTGACGCAGATTTTTCTGCAGAATATTTAAGCGCTTGTTTGGGGAAACGAAAGAAAACGATCAAAGAATGTCTGATGGAGCAGTGTGTTATTGCAGGAATTGGCAATATCTATTCTGACGAAATTTTGTTCGCGGCAGGAATCTATCCGGCGCGGCCCGCAAATCATTTGTCCGGGCAGGAATGGACGCGGCTTGCCGAAGTCATACCGCGTAAGCTCTCTTTTTTTATTGAAAAAAATAATCTTACACCGGAAGAGTATTTGGAGTCGAAAGGACAGAATTACCGCAATACGCCATTTTTACAGGTTTACGGAAAAGAGGGGCAGTCCTGCCCAATCTGCGGCGCAGCGCTTTGCCGTATGGTGATTGGCGGCAGGAGCAGTACATTTTGTCCGCATTGTCAAAAAGAGATGGAATAAAGAAGGAAATCCACGTGTGAGAAAAAGGAGTCAATATGTTAAGTGCATGTGAGCTATATGAGCGGCTGTACACGTTCTACGGTCAGCCCCGGTGGTGGTCCGACGATCCGTTTACGGTCATGTTTCAGGCGGTATTGGTGCAAAATACCTCCTGGGGCAGCGTGGAAAAGACCTGTGCGGCAATCGGAGAAAAACTGACGCCGCAAACTATCGCCGATCTGTCACCGGAGGAGCTAGAAAGCCTGATCCGCCCCTGCGGTTTTTACAAATCCAAGGCGCGGACTATTCAAACACTGGTTGCATGGTTTCAAAAATATGATTTTGAGCGGCGGCATGTTCGGAAGGTCTCTTCGTCTGATTTGCGCAAAGAATTACTGTCAATTCGGGGAATTGGGGCGGAGACGGCAGATGTGATTTTAGTCTACGCATTTTACAGGCCGTCTTTTATTGTGGATGCGTACACGCGCCGTTTTCTTTTGCGTTTTGGCTATCAATATTCAGATGACACTGTGATCAAACAATTTTTTGAAAAGTCCCTGCCGAAAGACGCACAGGTTTACGGTTGGTATCACTGGCTGATGTTAGAGCACTGTATCGCTGTCTGCAAAAAACATCCCAAATGTGATTGCTGCTGTTTCCAAAAGGAATGCAGACAAAATTTATAGCGCCGTGTTTTGCAGACCGCAGTGCAAGAATAAGCACAATGTTTACAAGCGCAGTGCAAAGAAAACGAAATCGGACGATAATTGATGGGATGGTGATATACAATGACTGAAAAGAAAAACAACAAACTGCAAATCCGAAATAGCACGGTGGATTTTCTTGTATTTACAAAGGACGCTCATGAAGACGGCATTGAAGTCCGTGTGCAGGATCATGATGTATGGCTGACACAAAAGGCAATCGGCCGGCTTTTTGATGTGGACAGAAGCGTTGTTACAAAGCACCTTAAAAATATTTACGAAAGCGGTGAATTGTCCGAAGATTCAACTTGTGCAAATTTTGCACAAGTTGCGGATAATGGGAAAACTTATCAATACAAATTTTATTCGTTGTCTGCTATTATTGCCGTCGGATACCGTGTCAACTCCGGCAGGGCAACACAATTCCGGCAATGGGCAACAAAGGTGTTGGACACCTTTGCCAAGCAGGGATACGTCTTAGATAAAAGCAGGCTGATCAACGGCCAGATCTTTGACGAAGATTATTTTGACCACCTGATTTCTGAAATACAGGAAATCAGGGCTAGCGAGCGCCGTTTCTACCAGAAAATCACGGATATTTATGCTACTGCTGTGGATTACTCTGTTGACAGTCAGATTACGAAAGATTTTTTTGCGACGGTACAGAATAAGATGCATTATGCCGTTCACGGAAATACCGCAGCGGAAGTTATTGTGGCAAGGGCTGACCACACAAAGGAACATATGGGATTGACTTCATGGCGCAACGCTCCCAATGGAAAGATTGTAAAAAACGATGTTTCTATCGCAAAAAACTACTTGTCTGTTGATGAAATGCAGGAGCTAAACGAGATTGTCACAATGTATCTGGACTATGCCACAAGGCAGGCCAGAAGGCATATCCCCATGACTATGGCGGATTGGGCTTCCAAGCTAGATGTGTTTCTTCAATTCAATGATGCTGAAATTTTGCAGAACAAAGGGAAGGTTACTGCGGCAATCGCCAAAGCCTGTGCGGAAAGTGAATTTGAGCAGTACCGGATTATCCAAGACCGTCTGTATCAGAGTGATTTTGACCGTCTTGTAGCTAGCACGGAGAAAGAAGACTAATAAAGCAGAAAAGGAGGGTATCACTTCAAGTCATTTTGTGACTTTTGGGACACCCTCCTGAATTTTCTGACGGAGATGGTGGGAGTCGAACCCACGCGCCCTTGCGGACCTATCGCATTTCGAGTG
>CALWPC010000029.1 GCA_944383325.1 uncultured Lachnospiraceae bacterium
TATACTTCACTAAAAATCAAGTATGTCTGGGATTGCGATACAAAAAAAGAGCAGAAATGCGGTATTTCCAACATTCCTGCTATAGTGAGCGTGCCGGGGTTCGAACCCGGGACAACTTGATTAAAAGTCAAGTGCTCTACCAACTGAGCTACACACCCATATTCTATTTTGCATCCCATAAACTGGGCTAGTTGGATTCGAACCAACGAATGCAGCAGTCAAAGTGCTGTGCCTTACCGCTTGGCGATAGCCCATCATCACTGTGGAGGGTGGATAGAGGGATTCGAACCCTCGGCCTCCAGAGCCACAATCTGGCGCGCTAACCAACTGCGCTATACCCACCATATGAAAATGCTATATACAATGGAACGAACGCGCCGTGAAAACAGCCATTCCATCAAAACGTGCTCGAAGGGATTCGAACCCCCGACCCACGGCTTAGAAGGCCGTTGCTCTATCCAACTGAGCTACGAACACACTTTCGTATTGCCCTCGCACAGACGGCAAAAATGCAATACAAAAGCGGGTGATGGGAATCGAACCCACGTATCTAGCTTGGAAGGCTAGTGTTCTACCATTGAACTACACCCGCACAACATATAATATCGGGGTGACAGGATTCGAACCTGCGACCTTCTGGTCCCAAACCAGACGCTCTAGCCAAGCTGAGCCACACCCCGCGGAGTCTGCCGCCGCGTCTCTACCGAAACACATGGAATTATATTATATTCAACTTGTATTGTCAATAGTTTTTTTCGTTTTTTCTATTTTTCTTTTCTCACAGCTACTGAATCTCACAAATTTCAAAATGAAATTCACCCGCATCGTCAATATTAATCAGCAAACATGTCGGCACGCGCCCATTCTGCCGCGGATAAGACAGGCTTCCCGGACAGGCCACGGTGGCGTGCGGATCGTAAATCAGACGCGGCTTATGTGTATGCCCATACAGCGCAACATCAATTCCGCGCGAAGCCGCCTCCTCACGAATATGGGCGGATGTCTGACCGACCAGATAGCGGTGTCCGTGCGTCATCCAGATCCGCTTTCCCCGAAGCATAAATTCTTTTTCCTTATCAAGCATAGAAAAATAATCATTGTTTCCCGCAATCATCTCTGTCGGACAGTCCGCCAGTTTCTCAATTTCATGCTCCTGCCCCTCAATATCGCCCAAATGCAGGAGAAGATCGACCGGGCCTAACCGCATCATTGCCGTTTTTAAATGCTCCAACTTCCCATGCGTATCACTTACCACTAGCACTCTCATTTCCCACTACTCCCCTGTCCGTTCAATGTAATTTTTGAGATATTCCCGCATCCGGCGCAGCGCCTTGCCTCTGTGGCTCAGCTCATTTTTCTGTTCTGGCGTTAGCTGAGCGGTCGTGCAGCCAAATTCCGACAGATAAAAAATCGGATCATAGCCAAAGCCCTCATCTCCCGCAGGTTCCAGCGCAATTTGTCCCTCCACCGTCGCCCGCGTAATTTGAAGCTCCTCTCCCGGCACAGCCGCTGCAATCGCACAGACAAAACGCGCGCTGCGCGCTGTGCCCTCAACGCCCTGAAGGCGGCTTAGAATGATTTTGTTCTTTTCCTCATATGGCGTATCTTCTCCCAGATACCTCGCAGAATATACCCCCGGCTCACCGTTCAGATAATCAATTTCCAACCCGGAATCATCCGCCAGGACAATAGCGTCTGTGAGCTGCGCGACTGCTCTGGCTTTAATCGCTGCATTTTCCTCAAAGGTCGCTCCGTCTTCCACAATTTCAGCCGACAAGCTAGCCTCTTTCATCGACAGAACAGGAATGTGCAGATCCGACAGGATCATTCGAATTTCCTTCATTTTGTCCTCGTTGCCCGTTGCAAAAACAATCTTTTGCTTCATGATGCCCTCCCCGGCCGGTGTTCTCTTCTCGGCGGCCTGGCGCCGAGAAACTGATAATAATACGTTTTAATCATTCCATTATACAACTTTCGGTTTCTATCTGCTTTTCTCCCAATATCGCGCTCCGCATGCTCATAGGATGTAATCACATACATGGACCAATTATCCAGACGACGGTAGCTTTCCCCAAGCTCCTGATAAAGCTTCGGCAAAGCCTGCTTGTCCTCTAGCCGCTCCCCATACGGCGGATTCGTAATCAGAAAGCCGTATTTTTTGGAGTGCTGCAGCTCGCTTACAGGACGCTGCTGCAGATGAATCAGATGATCGACTCCGGCAAGTCTGGCATTTTCGCGCGCTAATTTTAATACTTTGCCGTCAATATCAAATCCCTGAACAGATAATTCAATTTTACGGTTTTCCATCTCAAGCGCTTCTTCTCTGCATGCTGCCCATTCTGAGCGCGGGACGAGATGATCCCAGTGTTCCGCCAGAAAATTGCGGCTGACGCCCGGTGCAATATTCGCCGCTTTCATTGCCGCTTCAATCAAGATGGTTCCGCTTCCGCAAAACGGATCCACAAGAATCCGGTCTGCCTTCCATGGCGTCAAATCAATCAGCGCCGCCGCCAACGTCTCATCTAGCGGCGCCTTCGGCGTCCACTGCCGATACCCCCGCTTATGAAGCGGTTCTCCAGACGTATCGAGCGCTACCGTCACTTCGTCTTTATAAAGAAACACCCGCACCGGATACGCATCCCCATCCTCCGGGAACTGTTGGTACCCGTAATGCTCCCTCATACGTTCAACCATCGCCTTTTTCATAACGGACTGTATATCCGGAGCGCTAAACAGCCTGCTTTTGACCGGCGATGCTTTTGTCACCCAAAATTTGGCGTTTGCCGGCAAAATATCCTCCCACGCAATCGCCCGCGTTCCCTGAAATAATTCTTCAAAACTTTCCGCATGAAAACGGCCCAGAAGCAGCAAGACACGCTTTGCTGTTCTCAAAAACAGGTTGGCACGGCAAAGCGCCTCTGCGTCTCCGTCAAAAATCACTCTGCCGTCCTCAACACTGCAAATTTCATATCCCAGATCAATAATTTCCCTTTTTAAAACTGCTTCCGTTCCAAAGTGGCACGGTACTACAAACTGCATCGTATTCATGGTGTCTCCCGCTTGCTTTTGCATTTTCCACAGCCGCCGGCCGTGATTCCAGGCCACTTGCCGCTGTATGATTTTATCTTACCGATTTCCCCTCAAACTGTCAATCTTTTTGATGGAGTCATCAGGAAAAATGTGACTGTGTGAGCGCATTCATTCCCCCTGTTATAGACAAGGCAGGCCAACCCTGCCGGCGCATGCGCTCTGCCACCATCAGGCTGTGGCTGCCCCGTCCGCAGTAAAACAACAACACTTCATAGTCCTCTAGCTGCCTGCAGACGCCCTCGTCCACATCACAGTATCTGCGCGGATTTTTCAATGACGCAAATCGTCTTGGCGCCGGCTTCTGCACACATTGCTCCCAGAACTGTTCAAACGGAATATTGACCGCACCGCGTATATGACATTCCCGGTATTCCTGCGGCTCACGCAAATCTATAATTAACACCTCCGGACGATCGAGATAGCACTCTAATTCCACCGGAGCAATGCCTGAAAAATTCATAACCGCTCCTCAAAAGATAGTTTCCATATAATATATTCAAATTCTGCATGTTCGCGACCGCCGGTCGCCGCGCTGAAACGAGACTCCGCCGCGGCTGTTTTACAAAACGAAAAATCCGCGCCACTGAAAACGGCGCGGATTTTTCATCGGCACTTTGTATGCCTTCTGCTTAGAAATTGTTGTTCTGATTCTGCTTGTTCTGATTGTTGTTCTGATTCTGTTTGTTCTGGTTGTTATTCTGGTTGCTGTTCTGATTGTTGTTATTCTGATTGTTCTGCTCAGAATAATTAGAGCTATTTTTTGACATCTCCATACCTCCAATAAATTTTATTACAGGCATAGTATGTCTCAAAAAATATTTTTTATTCAAAAATCTCCAATCAACGGCGTTTTGTAATCCACCATGCAACGAGAGCAACTACAACGGCAATCAGCACTACCGGCAACAGCACACGAAAGACAACGCCAAATACAAATCCGATCACACGCCCTACGACCACAAGAATCACCGAGACAACCAGAAGCGCCACTAAAACGACCGCCAGACAATTCATCTGAAAACTTCTCATCCGCTGTTCCATTTGTTTTTCAAATGACGGTTCCCGCTTCCGCTCCATCTGCGAAGCCGACTCCTGTTCGGTATAATAAATACCGCCGGACGTCTCCACAATCGTCTTGGCAATCAAATGCGGACTTCCCAGTTCATTCATGACGTCTTGCTCACTGCGCCCGTTTTGAATCTGGCTGTCAATATACTTTTCATAATACTGAATATTTTCAACGACGGCCTCTCGCGGCAGCTGTTCCGAGAGAATACGCTCCAATTCTTTTAAAAATTCCTCTTTTCGCATATCGACACCTTCTTTCCACTATTATGCGCAGCACCCGAAACCATCATCCGGTTTGCCTAAAATCAATGTAAAATAATCATCCACTTTATTATAGCTGATTTTTGCTGCGCTGTCAGCAGATATTTCTGCAGTTTTCATGCTTCAAGATAAAAAACAACTTATAAATTCCAAAGGTGGATTGAAATCATCGTTCCTTTTCACTATAATATCGGCTATAGAAAATCAACGAAATGGAGGCGCTAATTGATGATCAAAGCCGTTTTTATTGACTATACCGGAACATTAATGCAGGAACAAAGCGAATATGCCATGCAAATGGCCGCTATGATTGCAAAAAACAGTGATTTGACAAATATAAAAGACATTTTCAAAATATGGTGGGGCCTCATAAAAAAATTTGAGACAGACAGCTACGCAGATCAGTATTTGACCGAAGATGAAATACTTACCCGTGCGATTGAGGTTCTGAAACAAGAGCACGGCCTGACGATCGACGCGGAGTGCTTTCGGTCTCTGGCACACAAATTTTGGTCGAAATCTCCGATATTTGAAGATGTCAAAGAGTTTTTCTCAAAGTGCAGACAGCCGATTTATATTATTACAAACAACGGTTCTGAATATGTCAATGTTTTTTTACAGGATCATGATCTGCACTGCGCGGGAATTATCTGCGGAGATATGGTAAAAGCATATAAACCGCATAAAGAATTATTTGAAAAAGCTCTTGAAATCAGCGGGTGCAATGCCAGGGAGACGTTACACATCGGCGACTCTGTCGCCTCCGATGTGCGTGGCGCACAGTCTATGGGAATCAACGCCTGTTTATTAGACCGGACAATGACCCACAGTGAACAGCAGCCGGACTCCTGTTTTGTGTGCTCCTCACTGACCGAGGTATTACCGCTGCTTGAAACCATATAACGCCCCCATAGCAGCAATAGCACAAAAGTTTCCTCACCTGCTTGTCTTTCGATTCCACTTATGATATACTTTCCTTCGTAAAATGTTACCTACAAAAGCAGAAAGGAAAAGAGAGATGGAGAAAAAGAGTAATGCAGGTGTATTAAAGTTTTTTGGAATCGTCATGATTCTCTTTGCAATCATTTATGCGGTTGTCGGCACATTGGCAATTGCCGGAGTTGCAGAGGGCATTCTTCCGGGACATGAAACGCAGGAAATCATCATCATTGTCCTGGCCTATGCTGTTGCTGTACTGTCGCTGATCTGCGGTATCGCATGCGTGAAAGGCTCCTTAGGCGTCTGCCGCGCTTTCGGCCTTTTGTTTGCCGTAGTTGGACTGGTGTCCTTAATCTACATGCAGGTTACACAGAGTTCATTTAACCTGTTTGACTGCATCGCCATGGTACTCGGCATTGCCATTTATTATCTTGCCAGACAGGAGCAATAATTCTCCTGACCACAGGAAGATGAATGAGGGTTTCCCAAAAGTCGTAAAACGACTTGAGGGAGACCCTCATATTTTTTGATCAGACACTTTCTGTCCGGTCGGCCTTTTTTCTACAGGGACGTTTAATAAGCTTTTCTATTAAAGAACCAAAAAAGAGGATGTCCCCTACCTATCACATCGGTTTGGGACACCCTCTGTAATCTGATTTCGCAGGCATCGACGGCCGCCCGCAAAATCCAAAGCGTGCGATAGAGGATTCGAACCCCCGACCTTCTGGTCCGTAGCCAGACGCTCTATCCAGCTGAGCTAATCGCACATATGGCGTGGCTGTGTAACGCCACGCAGATTATAATAACACACCAATCCTACATTTGCAAGTCTTTTTTGAAGATTCTTCCTGAATATCCCTGTCAGGAAGGTTGATCTGACGGGCCGTCCTTTTGCTCATCCTCGTGCGTTTCAGCCGTCTTCTGCAAAATCGTTGTGCGCTTTTCAACGTCGTGACGCAGCATCTGATACAGTGCGGCGGCAAGAGGAACCCCTAGCAGCATGCCGCTGATACCAAACAACCCGCCGCCGATCGTCACCGCCGTCAGTACCCAAATGCCAGGAAGTCCGATTGAGGAGCCTACCACACGCGGATAAATCAGATTGCCCTCCAACTGCTGCAAAACAATTATAAAAATAATAAACAACACCGCCTGAACCGGCGAAACGGTGACAATCATCAGCGCCCCGACACATGCGCCGAGATACGCGCCCACAATCGGGATCAATGCCGTAAACCCGATGAATGTTCCGATCATCGTTGCATACGGGAATTTAAAAATACTCATTCCTACAATACAGAGCACACCGAGAATCACTGCCTCGGTAAACTGGCCCACGATAAAACTCCGAAAACTTTTGTGCAGCACATGCAGGCAATAACAGATTCTACGCACCCATTTTTCCGAAAGATAAGACTGCATTACTTTTCTCGTCCGCTTCGCCAACTGTTCCTTCCCGACGAGCAGGTAGACAGAAAACACCAGTCCGACAAAAAAGGTTACAACCATTGAAAACGTAGAGGACAAAATCGTGCCAATGGTTCCCATAATGCCCCCCAGACCGCTCACAATCCAGTTGACCACTTTTGTCGCAAGCTCTTGGAGATTCGTATTTTCAGCCATAACCGTGTGTTCCGCCTCCTGAAAAAAGCGCTGCAGAACATCATATTTTTTGAAAATATCCGAAAGCTGATCAAATACCGCCGGAATTTGTCTGACCAATAACGTAATACAGTTGACTAGCTCCGGCACAATCAGCTTGATAATGACAAAGACAATGCCGACAAAACTCAAAAATGCCAAAACCAGGCAGACCGGCCTGCGCGACCGAAGCGCAATCGTTTTTTTCGCATGCGGAAAATACAGGCGCTCATAAAATGTCATCAAAATATTAACCACATAGGCGATAATACACCCGACAATCAGCGGCATGGCCGCCCCCACTGCCAACAGTAATACTTCAGCCGCCGCACTCCAGTACTGCGTAAACAGATAAACGCACACCAGAGTTATGCCGATATAAACATACGTTTTCTTATCTGTCTTCATACCATTCCTCCTTACCTGCACACCATCTAACGCTGCCTAGCAATCTCCCATCCGCACAGAAAACGCTTCGGCGTCTCAACACCTGCCGGACTCTGCCGATAAACCGAAATGACATATCCATCAGCCTGTTCGTCCGCGCTCATCCTCCTGCTTCCAGAGTCTTCCCCAACACACCATAGTTCGGAAGTGCCGCTGTCAAATGCACGCTTTCCGTAATAGAGCAGGCACCGGTTTTCCTCACCCCACTCCTCGGTATACTCCCTCAGATCAACCCGTCTCAGCAGTTCCAACATCGGCTGCAAAAGCTTACTTTCACTGTAAGTTGTTTCCACTTCTGTATCAATCCATACCGACATTTCCTCTCCCTTTGCGGAATCATACTCAATTAAATACGTGCGCGTATTCCCTGATCCATCCTTCCCATACAAAAATGCATAAATACCCGAAATGATTCCGTCCGGCGAATATGTGACCTGAAAAGAATTGACCACATACATTTTATCGGGCAATCCGATTTCTTGATCCAGTGCGTCCAAAATCCCGTCCACACCATCTTTATAAAGATTATTTTTCTCTAAAACAATTTTTTCGGACTGCAAAAATGCGCTGCCCTGCCACATCCAGGGATTTGTAAAATTGTTCGTCCTGTAGTTTAACCGCACTCCTAAAAATACCGTGAGCCCCGCAAAAATGATCATTTCTAAAATTGCTGTTGTGCGAAGCACATAAAACGACGCTCTCTGAACAGCCCGCTTCTTTTCCCTGAACAAATACAGCAAAACCCAAACAATCACCCAGACCGCGCAGACTGCCAGACACAGCACCGAGACAATATCCTGTCCTCTCCATCCTTCCACCGGATGAACCTCTGCCAGAAAATACATTCCCGTCGTATAGGCTGCAAGCCACAGCGGATTGAGTAAAATCGCCCAAAACTGCCACCGCGCAAACGATTCTTTCTTTTCGCGCTGCCTTTGTTTCTCCGTATTCATCGTGACTCCCCTCAACATATAAGCGTCCTTCACCCGTCATCATATCTCTTCCAGTATAGCAAAGCTTTCTTTCGAATGCTAGCATTTCACACAATTTTAGGGTTGCTTTTTCTGCAAAATATGCTACAATAGTGAGACAGGCGGATATGGTTCATCGGTAGAACGCTAGCTTCCCAAGCTGGAAAGGCGGGTTCGACTCCCGTTATCCGCTCTCAAAAACCTTGAATGCAAATCGCATCAAGGTTTTTTTGCCTTTTACCAACCATATTGTGCACACAAGAACTACTGCACACAAGAAAGGAGACTCACATGAACTTTGTCTACCGAAATTGGCGGGGATTCCTACTATGCCTGGCTATTGCCATCCCCTCATGGCTACTCGGCTCCTGCTTTCCCATTGTCGGCGGAGCAGTGATCGCCATCATTGCAGGAATGATTGTCGCTTTATTTCTCAAAAACAGAACCCCATTTGCGGAAGGTATCCAATTTGTATCCAAAAAGATTCTGCAATGGGCCGTTGTCCTTTTGGGCTTTGGCATGAATCTGACCGTCATCGTGGAAACCGGACGCCAGTCTCTTCCGATTATCTTATGCACCATCAGCATTTCACTGCTGATTGCATACCTTTTGTACAAAGCGATGAAGCTTCCGGCCAAAACCGCAACACTTATCGGAGTCGGCTCCTCGATATGCGGCGGTTCCGCCATTGCAGCTACAGCGCCGGTCATCGACGCGAGCAATGAGGAGGTTGCACAGTCCATTTCCGTCATCTTTCTTTTTAATGTCATCGCAGCCGTGCTCTTCCCTATTCTCGGAAATGTGCTCGGCTTTGATACAACAAGCGGAGAAGCATTTGGAATCTTTGCGGGAACGGCGGTAAATGATACCTCGTCGGTCACCGCAGCCGCTTCCACCTGGGACAGTATGTGGAATCTCGGGACTGCAACACTCGACAAAGCGGTGACGGTCAAGCTGACCCGTACACTCGCCATCATTCCGATAACGCTTGTACTGGCATTCCTACGCACGAGAAAGGAGAGCGAAAAAAAAGGAACGTCCGTCCGTCTCAGACAGATATTCCCCTTTTTTATTCTGTATTTCGTGCTCGCATCAGTGATCACCACCATCGCCATCAGCCTCGGTGTCTCCCCGGATCTGTTTCAGCCAGCGAAAGACCTCAGCAAATTTTTGATTGTCATGGCGATGGCCGCCATCGGGCTGAACACCGATATTATCCGCCTGGTCAAAACCGGCGGAAAACCGATTCTGCTCGGCGCCTGCTGTTGGCTTGGAATTACCGCAGTCAGCCTGCTATTTGAACAGCTTCTCTGACGGTCTGCCGCCGGATCAGCGCATATCACACAACCGGATAATGCGCTGATTGCGGCTGCCGCGAAAGGCAAGTGAAATGTCTTTTTCTGACTCCTCGAATCGTCCGTCCACCAACACATCAATGAGGGATAACATCTCCGGCGTCACTTCGGTATATTTTTTCCCGCCTTCCTGCAAATCAGTATCAAACACATATCCGGTATAACACCAGATGTCTTTCTGCGGATACGCCTTTTTAATTGCTTTCAACAACTCCGTCAGCACCGGCTGATTTTCCTGCTCAAACGGTTCTCCTCCAAGCAGTGAAAATCCGCTGATATACGGCGCTCCAAGCAACTTGAGCAGACGCTGTTTTGTCTCCTCTGTATACGGCTCTCCATATTGAAAATCCCATGTCTCCGGATTAAAACAGCCCGGACAACGATTGCGGCAGCCGGAAACAAATAAGCTTACCCGCACTCCCGGACCGTTGGCAATATCATACTCTTTAATCATTCCATAATGCATGTTTATCCCTCATACCTGCGCGCGCCTGATGCTGCAATTATAAATGCAGCACCCGGTCTTTAATTTCCTGTGTTCTTCCCTGATTCCAGAACTGTGTGCCGATATAACCGCATGTTCTGCGTGCGACGGACATCTGATTTTGATCGCGGTTTCCGCAGTTCGGACATTCCCATCCCAGTTTTCCGGTTTCGTCCTCAACAATTTTGATTTCCCCGTCATATCCGCAGCACTCGCAGTAATCGCTCTTGGTATTGAGCTCCGCGTACATAATATGATCATAAATAAACTGCATCACCGAGAGTACGGCAGGAATATTATTCTGCATATTCGGCACTTCCACATAGCTGATCGCGCCGCCCGGCGACAATTTCTGGAAATCCGCCTCAAATTCTAATTTGTCAAACGCACTGATCTCCTCGGACACATGCACATGATAACTGTTAGTAATATAATTTTTATCCGTCACGCCCGGAATAATGCCAAATCTTTTTTGCAGACATTTTGCAAATTTATAGGTGGTCGACTCCATGGGCGTGCCATATACCGAATAGCTGATATTCTCCGCACGCTTCCATTCCTGACACTTGTCATTGAGACGCTGCATCACCGCCAGGGCAAATGGCTTTGCCTCCGGATCGGTATGCGACTTGCCGAGCATGCGCACACACATCTCATACAATCCCGCATAGCCAAGCGAAATTGTCGAATATCCGTTATACAACAGCTTGTCGATTGTCTCGCCCTTTTTCAGGCGGGCAAGCGCGCCGTACTGCCATAAAATAGGAGCCACATCCGACACCGTTCCAAGCAGCCGCTCATGACGGCAGCGCAGCGCGCGGTGGCATAGCTCCAGGCGCTCATCAAGCACCTCCCAGAAACGCTCCATATCTCCCTCGGCCGTGCAGGCAACATCTACCAGATTGATTGTGACAACGCCCTGGTTAAAACGCCCGTAAAATTTGTGCGACCCGTCGGCATTTCGCTGAGTATCCTCCACAGTCAGAAACGAGCGGCATCCCATGCAGGTATACACATTTCCGTTTTTAAGCTGCTTCATAATCTTGGCGGAAATATAATCGGGCACCATACGCTTTGCTGTACACTTCGCCGCCAGCTCTGTCAAATACCAGTACTTTGAACCCTCAGTGATATTATCTTCATCCAGAACATAGATCAGCTTCGGAAAAGCCGGCGTAATCCAGACGCCCTTTTCATTTTTCACACCCTGCATTCTCTGTCTGAGCGTCTCCTCAATAATCAGCGCAAGGTCGTCTCTCGTCTGTCCGTCTTCCACTTCGTCCAGATACATGAACACCGTGACAAACGGCGCCTGTCCATTACAGGTCATCAGCGTGATCAGCTGATACTGGATCGTCTGAATTCCGCTCTTAATTTCGTCTCTCAGGCGGCGCTCGGTCACTCGGTTGACGATCGATTCCTCGATACTCTCACCGCATTCTTTTCGCTCTTCGAGCACATTTTTCCGGATTTTCTGACGGCTCACATCCACAAACGGCGCAAGATGCGCAAGTGTAAACGACTGTCCTCCGTACTGATTGCTCGCAACCTGTGCGACAATCTGCGTCGTCACATTACAAGCGGTGAAAAAGCTGTGCGGTTTTTCAATGAGCGTCTCGCTGATCACCGTACCGTTTTGCAGCATATCTTCCAAATTGATCAGATCGCAGTTGTGCTCTTTCTGCGCATAGTAATCGGTATCATGGAAATGAATAATCCCTTCCTCATGCGCCCGCACAATATCTTCCGGAAGCAACACTCTCTTTGACAAATCTTTGCTGACTTCGCCCGCCATATAGTCGCGCTGCGTCGAATTAATCACCGGATTTTTGTTAGAGTTCTCCTGTTTCACTTCCTCATTGATATGCTCAATCAGAGCCAGGATCCCATTGTCCGTCGTATTTGATTTCCGTGACAGCTCCCTCTTATAACGATAGCGCACATATTTCTGTGCAACCTCGTAGCCGCGCATCTCCATGATGCCGGTTTCTACCATATCCTGAATATCCTCCACATGCACCGCATGGGAAGATTCATCCACCCGGTCTGCAATCATATCGGCGATCGCTAAAATCTGATAGTCATTCAGCTGATGAAGCTTATCAATCTCCTTGTTTGCCTTCTGAATTGCATTGACGATTTTGGAAAGATCAAACCCGACCTCTTCTCCATTTCGTTTAATTACATTCGTTCTTGTAGTCTTTTGCACGTATCTCTCCCCCTAGCTCTGACCGCTAAATATTGATCTGGAAAAATTTAATATACAATATCTTGTGTAACGAAGCTGTATATTACAATACCACATCCGCTGCAAAAAGGGAAGAGTCTTTTTTATCTTTTCGAAAAATGTTTCAAAACGAACAGCGTTTCTCCTGCTTTCACTTCACCGGACGCCTGTGCGTCGATACACATCCCGTCCTCCATATTTGTAATCACGATCGGCGTGACAAGCGACGGAACCTGATCCTGAATGCGCGGCAAATCCACGTTGATCAGCAGATCTCCGACGTTGACAGCATCGCCTTCCTGCACCATACATTCAAACCCTTCGCCGTTTAAAGCCACGGTGTCAATGCCGACGTGAATCAACAGTTCCACGCCATTGTCCATGGACAGACCGACCGCATGTTTGGACGGAAAGACAAATCCGACGGTGCCGGACACCGGCGCATATACTTTGCCGTCCGACGGCGCGACCGCCGCTCCATCTCCCATCATTTTTTTCGAGAAGCCCTCATCCGGCACCTGAGAAAGCGGCACAAACGTCCCATTTAGCGGACTCGCCACCGTTACTTCCATCAAACACTCCGTCTCGTCTTGAGCCGCCGTTTCCAGATAATCCTCCAGGTTTGCTTTAATTAAGTTGACTTTCGGACCATAGATCACCTGCACCGCTTTGCCCCGTCTGACTACGCCGTGCGCGCCCGTAGATTTCAGCGCTGCCTCATCCACAAGCCGGTCGCGCCGCACGGTCACGCGCAGCCGCGTCGCACAGCAGTCCACCTCCTCAATATTGGCCTTTCCGCCGAGTGCGCGGGCAATCGTTTCGGAAATACCTGTGTCTTGTGAAGTCGCCTTTTTTCTGGCGTCATAATCAGCGCGGGTATACAGCTTTGTTTCTTTACCGTCCGCCTCCGTTCCCGGCGTCTTTAAACGGAATTTTTTAATTAAAACAAGAAACACCACATAATATACAATAAAATACACAATGCCGACCGGTATGAGCAGCAACCAGTTCGTCTTTTGATTTCCCTGCAGCACTCCGAACATAAAAAAGTCAATCAGCCCTCCGGAAAATGTCAGACCTATCGTAATGTTGAGCGCATGCGCAATCGCATATGCAAGGCCCGTCAGCACCGCATGTACGCCGAACAACAGCGGCGCAACAAACAAAAACGAAAATTCCAACGGTTCTGTAATACCCGTCAGCATCGAAGTAAGCGCCGAGGACACAAACAGACCTTTCACCTCTTTTTTCTTTCTCGGATGAGCCGCCTTATACATCGCAAGCGCCGCGCCCGGAAGGCCGAAAATCATCACCAGAAATTCTCCCGTAAAAAAGCGGGTGGCGGACACTGCAAAGTGCGTGGTTTCCGGATCTGCAAGCTGTGCAAAAAAGATATTCTGCGCCCCTTCCACCACCTGACCTGCGACCTCCATCGTGCCGCCGACGGCAGTCTGCCAAAACGGCATATAAAACACATGGTGCAATCCAAACGGAATCAGCAGGCGTTTAATCAGGCCATACGCAAATGTCCCCAGATACCCCGACGACGCTACCGCTGTCCCCAGCATATAGATTCCGTTCTGCACCGGCTGCCATATATAAAACATGACAATCCCGACAATCAGGTAAACCAACGTACTGATAATCGGCACAAAGCGGTTGCCGCCGAAAAAAGAGAGCGCCTGCGGCAGCTGTATATTATAAAACCGGTTTTGAAGAGCCGCAACACCAAGCCCGACGATGACACCCCCAAACGCTCCCATCTGAAGTGAGGTAATGCCAAGGACACTGCCGGTCATTCCCGCTTTCATCCCCTCTGTCCCGCCATTTAGAGTAATCATTGCGCCAATAGCCGAATGCATAACCAAAAATGCAATACCGGCCGACAGCGCGGCCACTTCCTTATCCCGCTTGGCCATCCCGATGGCAACGCCAAGTGCAAACAGCAGCGGCAAATTATCAAAAATGACACTGCCGCACTTGCTCATCACCGTCAGAATCGCATTGAGAACAGTGCCTGGTCCCATAATCTTCATTAATTTATAGGTCTCCAGCGTTGCCGTGTTTGTAAATGAGCTGCCAAGCCCAAGCAAAATGCCGGCTACCGGCAAAATAGCAATCGGCAACATAAAGGAACGGCCGACTCTCTGCAGGACGCCAAAGATTTGTTCTCTTCTCTCGCCCATCATGTCCTCCTTGATCTTTTTCCCTTATGTTGCCCCAATTTTCATTTTTTTATAATGTTGTAAAGATTTGATGCCCTTCGGTCAGCGCGGCCACCGACGCTTATTCCTCATACCGGATTCTTTCCACCACCGACTGCTTTTTAATATTTCTGCTAAGCAAATAGGACAGCGTCAGCTGAAGCGCTGCAAAAATCACGAACATGCCGGCAAGCTCCGCAAACGGCACGTGGTATACATCTAACCCGAAAGACCCGTGATCTCTCCCGTATATCCACAGGGCATATCCCACAGGCATTCCAACCACAAGCGACACTAGCATACTGCCGCCAGTAAACATCAACCCTTCGTTTCGCAGCATCCGGTTCATCTGGCGATTGGTCATACCTAGCGCCTGCAGCACGCCCAACTCTCTCCTTCTCGTAATAATGCTGATAATAATGGTATTAGCCATATTCATAAAAGAAATAATACCAACCATAAAGAAGGCTCCGTATGCCAAAAAGTCGATCATACCCATCTGCATTTTCGCGGTTTCCAACTGCCCGCTGTAGCTGCTGATTTCATAATGTCCGCTCCCATCCAACAGGGCCCGCAGTTCTCCCTCAATTCTTTCGCAGTCCTTTTCATCGCAGTCCACCCAAATCGAGCCGATACTCTTCCCTTCAAATCCCAGTTTCCAGTATGTCTCCTCAGTGATCACCCAGGATGCATCCGTCATGCCAAACGATCCCTGCAGTTCTCCCTCAAAGGCAACTTCACGCCTCCCGTCGCCCAGAGTCATGGAGACCATGTCTCCCTCATAATAGCCTGTATCTTCAAGCCAATAAGAAGCCCCGTAAAGAATAGCGCCCTGATCGGATGCCTCATCATAATCCACTGTGCCGGACAGGGAGCCCTGATCAACTTCAGTATTAAACTGTTCCCTGTTCATCACCTGAACAGAAGTCATGTTGCCCTGCTCATCAAAACCATACAGGAAATCCATAGTTTTGACTTCTGTAACGCCGCCAAGCAACGAAATCTGTTCTACAAGTTCCGCATTCAAAGGATTATTCTGCAAAATCATGTCCAGATTATTTTCCGGATATGCCTCATCATTCAAATCGTAAGACAGCTCAATCTCAAACTGTCCGTATGGAACCATTTTCCTCGCCGTATATTCCGGACTGATATTTCCTGTTAAATTTGCGATAACGACGAACAAAACGCAGGACAGCCCCATGGTCACAATCGTCAGCACCGTCCGTTTGCGGTTGCCCGCCAAATTTGCAAACATAATGCGGCTAACGTTCAGCGACCGGTTTCCCTTTCGCATCCCCTTGCCTTTTCTGGCAGACTCCTGATAACGGATTGCCTCTACTGGCGAAATTCCGGACACCAATCGGATCGGACGCCGAAGCGCTAGCCAAACGGTAAATAAAGTAACAAGAGCGCAAAAAAATAAAATCCAGAAAGAAAACATCGAAAAATCACTTACGCCCTCGACCCCCATCAGATCCTGACTTCTGATCATCCAGTAGCACATAAAAAATTTTACAAGAATACATCCAAGTCCGATCCCAAACGGTATCGCCGGGACGGCAAGCAACATGCCCTCACGAAACACCAGCTGCTTCATCTGCTTTTTTGTACTTCCAATCGCTTTCATTTTTCCGTATTCCTGAATTTTTTGTACAATTCCCACTTGAAAAATATTGTAAATTACGATAACCGAGATAATAATGACAATGAATCCGGCCATCGCGCAGCCTGCAATCATCTCCAAACCAGGATCCAGGGCCCACATCGTATAATACGTATTTTCCACCGCCTGTTCAGGAGAAATACCGCACTCCCCGGCCAGATCAAATATCGTCTGCTCCACATTATCCATATTCAAATGCAGCTCGTCAGACAGTACAAAATACACCGAATAGCGGCGTTCCCCTGCAGCAAAACAGGAATTAAAAAATTCCTCGGAAACATACCCGGTATAGCCCTGGTTTTCCTGTTCATAACTGGCCGACTTTAAAATTCCACTGACAACAACACGAACTTCATCAAACGGTTCGGTCTTTCCGGAACGAAACAAAAGAGCAACTTCATCCCCCACCTGAATATCCGAATAGCCCAGTTTTTCAAAAAACTCTTTCGGCGCTGCAATCTCATTTTGCTTTTGCGGAAACTCCCCCTGCTCTATCTGGTCATTTAAATTGGCCAAATCCTGTACCTGACTGCTCACCCACATCAGCGAGAGCCGGGACTCTCCCTGAACTTCGCCTGCGGCGCCGGCCTTTCCAAGCTCTGCAAACTGACTGTGCTTTTCCATTTCTATAATCTGATCTTCCGTAACAGAATGATAGCTTCCGTGATAACGGCCATAAAACTTTTCTGCATTGATCTTCTGATAGCGAATATTCGCATATCCAAACGTGGCAATCGCGCTCAGAAGTACCGTTGTAAAAAACACCGTCAGCATAATCAAAATACTTCTGCTCTTATTCTTTTTATTATTTTCTAACGCCAGTCTGGTTATAATATTCATCACATCTCCGCCACCTTTCCGTCCTCGATCACCAGAATACGGTCCGCAATCTGCGCAATATCCTCATCATGCGTAATCATCACAAGCGTCTGCCCGTATTTCTCTACCGACATTTTTAACAGCCCAACCACCTCTTCACTGCTTCTCGAATCCAGATTTCCCGTAGGTTCATCCGCAAGCAAAACGCCGGCTTAGCCGCAATCGCTCTGCAGATCGCCACTCTCTGCTGCTGTCCGCCCGAAAGCGTATTTGGCAGATTACGGACTTTTTCCTCAATACCGAGCGTCCTCAAAAGGTCACAAACAAACGCCTCGTCTACTTTCCTTCCGTCTAATCCCATCGGCAGTACAATATTTTCCCATACGTTCAGGGACGAAATTAAATTAAAAGACTGAAATACAAAGCCGATCTTTCTCCTCCGAAATACTGCAAGCGCATCCTCCTTGTAGGAAAAAATATCTTTGCCGTGTATAAACACTTTGCCTCCCGTAGGTCGGTCCAGTCCTCCGAGCATATGAAGCAGCGTACTCTTCCCCGAACCTGACTTTCCGATTACCGCCACAAACTCTCCGCGCTTAATTTCAATATTTGCATTATAAACCGCACGGACTTCATGATCGCCTTCCCCATAATATTTACATAAATTTTGCGTCCTTAACATTGCATCCATTGTACTCATCCTTTCTTTTTATACCATCATCATAACGACGAACACTTGCAGGAACCTTTCAAAAAACAAAAAAAGCCTTACAGTTTTGTAAGACTTTTTAGCCGGTCACTGCGCAAACGGCAGCGCAATCACAAACGTCGTTCCCTGATTTGTGCTGTCGGCCATAATCATTCCCTGGTGATCCTCTACAATCTTCCTGCTCAGATACAGTCCGACGCCCGCCCCGTCCTGACTCTGCACTTCCGGACGGCTTCCCCGGTAAAATCTCTGAAAGATTTTATGATATTCACTTTTTTCAATCCCAATACCCTCGTCGCTGATTTGAATTCTGATAAAATGGGCTCTCTTTTCCAGGCCAATCGTGACAACTGTATGAGACGGACTATATTTAACCGCATTCTCCAAAATATTGACAATCGCCTCACACATCCACTTTCGGTCATGCAAAATACGAACGTCCTCCAATCCATTGGCAGTCAGATGAACGGCAATGTGCTTCTGATCCGCTTTGACCCACACCCGGTTGACCGCTTCCAATATAGTATCAAACAGCTTTTGCTCCACACGCTTGACCGCAATCATGCCCGTTTCCATTCTGGAAATATTCACCAGTGCATCCACGAGCTGCTGCAGACCATCTAACTGCTCTCCCATCCTGCTTTGAAATTCCGCCCTCTCGGCCGCACTCAGATCCTGATTCTCAAAAACTTCAAAACAGGTTTGCAGAGCAGATACCGGCGTTTTCAGCTGATGGGACAAATCTGTGACAAGCGCCTTTGTCTCCTCCCGTTCGCGGAAAGCCTGTTCTTTCGTCAGCGCAAGATAACCCGCAAGCTCTTCCAACAATTCTGCAATCGGTCCATCTTCCTCAAAAGAAACAAACTCTGTCTGTCCATCGCGAAGCGCCTGAAGCGCTTCCGCCGCCGAATGCTCCCACTGCGTTTTTTCTTTGAAACATTTTCTGCGGCACAAAGCCAACACCGCCACATACCCGGCCGACAGCAACAGGCCTCCTGCCGCAATTTGACAACTGATTGAAAACCACTCTCTTCCATAAACATTCCGGTTCCATCCGTCATATCCATATTGGCTCAGCATATCCAGTGCTTCCTGAGAAATGGTATCGTTGCTGCCTTTGAGCGTCGAAAACGTATATTCATCTTCGCTCTCCGCGAGAACCTGTGCAGCCATAGTAAGTTTTTCCTGATACCCCCGATATTGCTGTGCAATCAGCAGAGCGGCCGCCACCCAAATCACAAGGACTCCCGCCGCCGACATCCAACCGATTGAAAGCTGTTTGCTGAATTGTCTCACCTTTTCCTACACTCCTGATTCCAGACATATCCTAATCCGCGGACATTTTGAATATATTTCGGTCTGGCTGCATCCGGCTCGATTTTCTCCCTCAGACGCCTGATATTGACAGCCACCGTATTGTCATCCACAAAATTTCCGTCCACATCAAAGATCCGTTCCAAAATCTGCCCCTTTGATAAAATCTGCCGCGGATGTTCTAAAAACAAACAGAGCAATTTCCATTCATTTTTGCTGAAAAGTACATCTTTCCGGCCATTGACCGCCTTCATTTCGCGCATATAAAACTGCCATGTCCCGGACTCAATAACCGTTTCAGCCTGCGTATAATTTCTCTTGAAATAAGCATTGATTTTGAGCGTCAGCACCGACAAACTAAACGGCTTCGTAATGTAATCATCCGCGCCTGCCTCATATCCCAACACCTGATCCATTTCCTGATCCAGTGCCGTCAGACAGAAAACATACACGCTGCTATGCCTGCGCAGCCTGCTGATAAAATCCAGACCGTTTCCGTCG
Source organism: uncultured Lachnospiraceae bacterium (assembly GCA_944383325.1). Classification (GTDB taxonomy): domain Bacteria; phylum Bacillota; class Clostridia; order Lachnospirales; family Lachnospiraceae; genus CALWPC01. Next base: position 19,697 of record CALWPC010000029.1, read on the forward strand.
GGAAGCGTGAGATCGCAAATACACAAATCAATCTCATTGTTTTGAAAGAACATTTCCGCTTCTTCAATCGTTTTCGCAGAAAGCACCTCATAACCTTCTTTTGTCAGGCTAAACTCAATCCCGCGATTTAGATTTTCCTCGTCTTCCAATAATAAAATCGTTGCCATCTTCCCTGTCCAAACTCCTTTTGCCTGTCTGTTCCCTCCGCTTTGCTCTCCGGGTTTTCTGTTGCAAATATGTACGGGTTGCCCATCATTTAAATTATACACGATACTGTCAAGCACTGCCATCCGATATTATATCACATCTTCCTGCACCAATCATTGACAACATTGCCTGTCTTAACGCATTGGCACATACATGCCTTGTGATTTCCTTAATATGAAAATTGCCAAAAAAACAAAATGTTTTCCAAATACTATTGACAAAAAAGAAATTGTCAACTAAAATATCACCAACCTACTAGGAAAGTAGGATTTTATGCAGCGCGACCCTCGTTGGACACTGTTATTTCATAGGACGCCATTTCCTATGAAACAACAACTACAAAAACATCTATGATCGGAGGTACATCCATGGCAAGCAATATACACGATTCACAGAACTGGAGTTTTGAGACAAAGCAGCTCCACATCGGTCAGGAACAGGCAGACCCGTCCACCGATGCAAGAGCCGTCCCGATTTACGCGAGTACATCATTTGTATTCCACAACTCTGCACACGCAGCAGACCGTTTTAGTTTAAAGGATGCCGGAAATATTTATGGAAGGCTGACAAACCCCTCACAGGAAATATTTGAGCGGCGGATCTGTGCTCTGGAAAACGGCGCGGCAGCGCTTGCCACCGCTTCCGGCGCCGCCGCCATTCACTATGTCATTTCGGCGCTCGCAAAAAGCGGCGAACACATTGTTGCATCCAAGACGATTTACGGCGGTACATACAATCTTCTTGCTCACACGCTCCCGCTTTCCTCCAACATTACCACGACCTTTGTGGATCCCGATGCGGAAGATGCGTTTGAACATGCAATACAGGAAAACACCAAGGCGATTTTTGTGGAAACACTGGGAAATCCAAACTCCAATCTGGTGGATCTTGAACAGCTTGCCTCTGTTGCCCACAGGCATCATATCCCGCTTGTCGTCGATTCCACCTTTGCAACGCCCTATCTGATCAGACCCATTGACTACGGCGCAGACATTGTCATTCACTCCGCCTCAAAATTCATTGGCGGCCACGGCACAGCAATCGGCGGCGTGATTATCGACGGGGGCAAATTTGATTGGAAAGCGTCCGGCAAATATCCATGGATCTCCGAACCGAACTCCAGTTATCATGGCCTTGCGTTTTGCGACGCCGCCGGTGCAGCCGCATTTGTGACCTATATCCGCGCGATACTGCTGCGGGATACCGGCTCGACGCTTTCGCCGTTTCATGCTTTTTTATTTTTACAGGGACTGGAGACCCTTTCGCTCCGAGTGGAGCGCCATGTATTCAACGCTCTGAAAATTGTGGAGTATCTCCGCGATCATCCGCAGGTGGAAGCCGTCCATCACCCGTCGCTCAATACCGAGCCGAGTCATGCTCTGTATGAAAAATATCTTCCGAACGGAGGCGGCTCTATATTTACTTTTGAAATTAAGGGCAGCGCAAAGACAGCGCAAACATTTATTGACAACCTCGCTATTTTTTCTCTGCTTGCCAACGTGGCGGACGTCAAATCACTGGTCATCCATCCGGCAAGCACCACTCACTCGCAGCTGACTGAGGAAGAGCTGTCCCAACAGGGCATCCGGCCGAACACCATCCGGCTTTCTGTCGGAACGGAACATATCAACGATTTAATTGCTGCACTGGACACCGCATTTCAAGCAATCAAATAAAAAAGGAGATGACAATGATGTCTGCAATTTACACCTCTGCCGATCAGCTGATCGGCAAAACACCGTTACTCGAGCTTACTCATATCGAACAGGAATACAAACTGAACGCAAAACTAATTGCAAAACTGGAATATTTTAATGTCGCCGGTTCCGTCAAAGACCGCATCGCCAAAGCAATGATTGACGACGCGGAGGCAAAGGGACTTCTGAAACCGGATTCGGTAATTATTGAACCAACCAGCGGCAATACCGGCATTGGCCTGGCCTCAGTTGCGACCGCCAGGGGGTACCGCATCATCATCGTCATGCCCGAGACTATGTCCGTCGAACGGAGAAAATTAATGAAGGCCTTCGGCGCCGAGCTGATCCTGACCGACGGGGCGCAGGGCATGAAAGGCGCGATCGCAAAAGCGGAGGAGCTCGCAAAAGAGATTCCAAACAGCTTTGTCCCCGGTCAGTTTGTCAATCCGGCCAATCCCGCCATGCACAGAAAGACAACCGGCCCTGAAATTTATAAAGACACCGACGGTCAGATCGATCTCTTTGTAGCCGGGGTCGGCACCGGCGGTACCATTACCGGCGTCGGGGAATATTTAAAATCCCAAAATCCCGATATTCAGGTAGTTGCCGTTGAACCGGCTTCCTCTGCGGTACTGTCTGCGGGCACCGCAGGACCGCATAAAATTCAGGGAATCGGCGCAGGATTTATTCCTGAGGCATTAAACACCGAAATATATGATGAAATTATTACTGTTGAAAATGAGGACGCGTTTGCAACCGGCAGACTGATCGGCAAAAAGGAGGGCATTCTTGTTGGAATCTCGTCCGGCGCCGCGGTCTGGGCTGCTGTCGAATTGGCAAAACGCCCCGAAAACAACGGAAAAACGATTGTCGTGCTGCTTCCCGACACCGGCGAGCGCTATTTGTCCACCCCTTTATTTTCTGATTAAAGGAGGCAGCGCCATGATGATTTCTACACGGGGAAGATATGCGCTCCGGGTTTTAATCGACCTGGCTCTGCACCAAAACGGCGCATACATTCCTATGAAAGAGGTTGCCGATCGTCAGGCAATTTCATTGAAATACCTGGAGAAGATTATGCCGATTCTCATAAAAAACAAACTGGTTGACGGTATGCACGGCAAAGGCGGCGGGTATCGCCTAAACCGCGCTCCTGACGAATACGTTGTCGGCGATATACTGCGGCTGACCGAAGGCGACCTGGCTCCGGTCGCCTGCTTAGGCTGCAATGCCGCGCCATGCGACCGCGCGGCAGAATGTCGCACGCTGCCGATGTGGACACAATTTTACGAATTGACGAATCGTTTTTTTGATGGAATTACCATTGCAGATTTTTTGGAAGCCGAAGCCGCAGATAACTATGTGATTTGATATGATGGTGGAGGAAACGAGAATGCGCGTCATAGTAATCGGAGCAGCGGGACACATTGGAACCTATCTGATTCCCATGCTCGTAGACAATGGATATGAAACGACGGCAATTACAAGAACGATGTCACAGCCTTATGAAGACGCGCCCGCATGGCATAAAGCAGAGCGGGTGTTACTGGACAGGGAAAACGACCCGGATTTTATTCTCAAATTAAAAGAAATGAAACCGGATATTATTGTCGATCTGGTGAATTTCCGTATCGCAGATACAAAGAAAATAGTAGAAGGGTTTAGAGACACATCGCTGTCCCATTATCTGTACTGCTCTTCCTGTTGGGCACACGGCATGGCCGAAACCATCCCTTTTGATCCGGATTCGTTGCAAAAAAAGCCGTTAGACCAGTACGGAAAAGATAAATTCGCAAGCGAGATGTATTTGAAAGAGCAATACCGGCAACACGGCTTTCCCGCAACAATCATTATGCCCGGACAGATTTCCGGACCTGGATGGACCATTATCAATCCCTGGGGCAATACCTCCCTTCGGGTATTTCAGGACATTGCATACGGCAGGGAAATCGCGCTTCCCAATTTCGGACAGGAAATTTTACACCATGTTCACGGATACGACGTCGCACAGATGTTTTTCAGAGCGATTACACACCGAAATCAGACTTTGGGAGAATCCTTTGACGCAGAGGCGGCTACGCATATTACGCTGTACGGATATGCGAAGCATATGTATGAGTATTTCGGGCACGAGCCGAAAATCAAATTTCTTCCATGGCCGGATTGGTGCCGGTATGAAGGGAATGCCGAGGAATGTGACCACACATATTATCATATTGCCCGCAGCGGCGTATTCAGCATCGAAAAGGCAAAGCGCCTCCTTGCATATCAGCCAAAATATACTTGTATTGAAACGATTGATCTGGCAGTAAAAAGTTATGTGGACAGAGGGCTGATCCGCGTTGCCGAGTGAGGGAAATATCAAAATGTTATGAAGACGTCCCAAGACTATGCATGCATTTTAGCTAAGACCGCTTCAAGCTTTGTGTAAACTTTCAAACTGATGTCATTCAAATACCGAAAACAAACTTGCTCTACTAACATTTGATCGAATATACGAATGCATTTGAAGCGGCAATTTTAACTTATCATGCATAGCTTTTCCCTTTTTCCTATAGTAAAGAGCCAAATTAACTCTTGCTATTTTATCTTATATATTATACATTATAAACTGAAAATTTTTAGACAATGTTATTTTCATATTTTGTGGCTTGTAAATTTTAACAAAATAATATCTAAATATTTTATACCATTATTGAACCACTAGTCTCAAACTATCAAGAAAGTTTTAAAGACTATTCCTTTTTATATTTCTTTAATTGCATAGAATATTTCAATGCGCGATCCACTTCCTGCTCAAAACAAGCAGTAACATTTGATAATCCCTCTCGATTCCAATAAACACCAATAAGGTATTCTAGGGTCCCACTGTTGCCTGTAACCGGACTATTCGTTATTCCCAAAATTTCTAACTGCTGTTCAATATAAAACTTACATAAATCCATTAAAATATCTTTTAGGATGTCTTTCTGATTGATGTTCCCATTTCTTCTGATTTCGCTAGATTGCACTTCATATATTGGCTTCACGAGGCAAATCATCACACCTCGCTCTTTGAGAATATTCTGACATAAAGGCAACGCTTTTTTTAATGATAAATAGGACAGATCTAGCGAAATCATATCCGGTCTCGGGTCTAATGTTGTTAATTTATGATCGGATAAATTAGTTTTTTCCAAATTAACTACCCGATCATCATTCGCCAATTTCCCCGCTAGCTGCCCAAATCCAACATCTACGGAGTAAACTTTTCTAGCCCCATGCTGCAGCCAACAATCGGTAAAACCACCCGTTGACGCTCCGCAGTCTAATACCACCTGATTCGTCGGGTCGATCTGAAATGTTTTTAACGCTCTCTCTAATTTATATCCACCTTTATTTACATATTGCCTTTTATAATATTCTTTTATCCTGACTACAGAATCTCGCGGAATCTTTTCGCTCAAACTCCAGACCGGTGCATCGTTTATTAAGACTTTTTTCATTAACACCCATGTATTAGCCTCTTTTTCATCTGTAAACCAATTTTCATATAATAACTTTTCCAAAACTGTACATTTTTTCTTATTCATGATAATGATCCCTTTTTTTCACACAACACGCAATGTTTTCGAGTGACAAAATATCACTTTTCTTTTTACCGCCTAATAGCAAATATTCTGTATTCCCAGAGTTTCCTTTGATCGGGGATATAGCGATTTTATTGATGTATAACCCTTCTTTCTCCATATCCTGAACAAAGAGATACATGGCGTCAATAACATCTTCGTCATATTTTGGTATTCCATTTTTCCCAAGAACATCTTTTCCAAGTTCAAATTGCGGCTTAAAAAGCAGCACTGCGCTTCCGTCATACTGAAGATATTTTAAATTGGGCGGTATCACTTTACGCAAAGAAATAAACGAGACATCGGCAACAATATAATCCACGGTCTCCTGTATATCCTGTTTTGTAAGATAACGGGCATTTTTTCGCTCTAATACGATCACTCTTGGATCGATTCTCAAATTGTAATTTAGAATTCCATAGGCGACATCCACTGCATACACTTTTTCGGCACCATATTGCAATAGACAGTCTGTAAATCCGCCTTCTGATGTTCCTAAATCAAGTGCGATGCAGCCGGCTATTTTTAATGCAAAACTTTTTATCGCTTTTTCTAACTTATACCCTGACCTTGTGACAAATTTCTTTTGTTTATTTTTTATTCTAATTTGATCTTTTTCCTTTATTTTGTATTTTCCCCATATGCAAACTTCATCGTTCACTAATACTTTGCCAGACATAATTAGACCATTTGCAATAAAATCGCTATAGCCATAATGTTGGCATATAAATTCAATTAAATACATTTCAGCTCCTCTGGTTTGACATATTTGATTTGTATAATATTTACTAGGCAATGTTGAAATCCAAGACCAACTCATCTCGGATACATGCACATTTTTGCGGCTTCATTCGTTCATTTAATCATATTTTTGTATATTTACTGTAGAAATTGCAGATCGACCCGGCGCTCCAGTGACTAAATTCTGCGGCGCCGGTACCAACATCATAAACCCATTATTACCATAACGCTCTGAATCCCCATATGCATACTTCTCTTCAACAGAAACATGCTGCACCTGCCCGATCACCATGGATGTCAGTCCTGCCCCGCTTAAATCCTGTGCATCTTTTAACGTACATTCCATATTGATAAACGCCTCCTCTATTACAGGAGCATGTATCGTTTTTGCATCCGATAACATAAACTTGCCCGCCGCAAATTCATCCGTTTCAAAATCATTCTGATGAATGGTATGAATGAGCTGATCATAATAATTGATCGAAAGAAAATTAATAGCAAAGCACCGGTCTCTCTGAATATTTGCGTACGTATGCGTATGCTGATACAAGTTCCCCATAACAGCAAAAAAAGCGGTCTTATCACCATGAAAACAGCTCCATGAGTGGAAACAGACGTTCGGTTTTCCGTTTTCTTTCCATGTTGTAATCGCAAACAAAACTGTTGGTATTCCCGAGATCACTTCAAAATGCGAAAACAGTTCAAATTCTTCTGGATATGCAGGTTTAAAATACTGCGGAAATTCTTTGCCAAACTCGATTTTCATAATAATATCCGTTCCTTTCGCTTCCCAAATACCAGATCTCATAAACTACAATTTTATTATAACTAAATTCGCCGTCTACTTCCACACAAAAAACAACCGAACTACACGAAAACTCCATGTTTATATGTTAGTCTGTAAAAAGAGGTGTTGCCGATGAAAACAATTTTAATTATCGAAGATGAAACGTCCATTCAAAATATTATCAAAGCCTTTTTGGAGGACGCCGGTTATTTAGCTGTACTGGCCAAAGACGGCATGGAAGGATTTTCAAAGTTCCATGAATGCCGTCCCGATCTGATTCTTCTGGATCTGCTTTTGCCGAAAATAGACGGACTGACCTTATGTAAAATGATCCGAAAAGAAAGTCAGGTTCCGATCATTATGTTGACCGCTCTTGATGATGACCGCAGTCAAATAAACGGCTTTGATGCCTTAGCGGATGATTACATCACCAAACCGTTCTCGATGCCTTTGGTTGTCAGACGCATCGAAGCGGTTTTCCGCCGTTTCGATCAACCTGCATCCCGGAATACCGTAATCCGATATAAAAGCCTGTGTCTTGATACAGACGGCTATGAGGTCACGGTAAACAGCAGGAAGGCCTCTTTGACGGCCCGGGAATTCGACATATTAAAGCTTCTTCTGGAAAATCAGGGCAAAGTGTTTTCCAGGGAAAACCTGTTAGACCGTATCTGGGGCTACGATTATTTCGGAAGTGAAAACATTGTAAATACGCATATCAAAAACATTCGCAGAAAGCTAGGTGTGGATTATATCGAAACAATCCGGGGGGTGGGCTATAAAATTGATAAAGAGCATTGAGCAAAGCATACAGGCAAAGACCTTTATCAGCATGTTGGGAGTGCTCGTCGGCTGCTGCGTCGTCATTTACAGCATGGTCATGATTTTTCTTCCCAAACACTATCAGAGCAAATTAGAACATCAGGCCACTGCAGATTTCTATACACTGGTGGAATCATTGGAAAAAAACGGTTGGGAGAACAGCTCCGAAGAACTTCTCAGGTTTTCGACGCAAAATAATGCTTCTGTTAAAATTAACAGTGAAACAGACGATAACATATTTTCTGTCAATTTCAGCGATACAGAAAACAGACAACCTTCCACAGCCTCTCTGGGATGTTGGGCTTCCTTTGTGCAGAACGGACAGAACTTTCAGATTTTTGCCACGGTATCTCTGACCGCCGTCTCGCAATCTTTTGATGTATTGATAAGACTGATTCCTCTGATTGCGGTCATGATTCTTGTAATTTCACTGATCAGCGCATTGATCTGTTCCCGCTATTTTTCAAAACCACTGGTTCATATATGCGGCGTCGCCCGGCGTATGGCCAGTCTGGATATGACCTGGAAATGCGAAGTAAAGCAAAAAGACGAAATCGGTATTCTCGCCTCCAGTCTGAATACCCTGTCAGAACGTCTGAGCAACGCGTTAGTCAGCCTGCAAACCGCCAACGAACAGCTGAAACAGGATATTGAAAAGGAAAAAAAGCAGGAACAGCAGCGAATTGATTTTTTTACCGCCGTATCTCACGAGTTAAAAACTCCGGTTGCCATTATTAAGGGGGAACTGGAGGGAATGATCTATGAGGTCGGGGAATATAAAAACCGTGACGTCTATCTGCGCCATTGCCTGAACACCGTCAATAATATGGAAGAGCTAATCAAAGAAATTCTTTTGGCAGCCCGAATGGGTGGCAGTGATTTTTCACTCGCACGTTCCGATTTAAACCTCAGTCAGATGCTTCAGAAAAGTTGCCAGAAATTCAAAGGCGCGATGGAAGATCATGGAATCAAATTGTGTCAAAAGATCTTGCCGGATTTCCATTATCACGGCGACCGCCGCCTGATGGACAAGGTGTTCACCAATGTCATAGGCAACGCCGTGTCCTATTCTCCAAACAATGCGATCATTACCGTGTCTTTACAGAAAAATGTGTTCTATGTGGAAAACTCCGGGGCTTTTATCCATCAGGAGGATCTCATCAATATCTATACCCCTTTCTACCGTGTAGAGAAATCCCGCAGCCGAAACAGCGGCGGCACGGGACTTGGACTGTACATTACCAAAATGATACTGGATCGGCATGATGTCGCACACAACATCGAGAATACAGAACATGGCGTCCGGTTTACAGCCATATTTTAATTCCAACAATGCAAGGCAGATTCAAGCTGATCATCTGCCTTGTGTTTTATTTCATCAAAAATCCCCCTCTTCTCCATCACTGCTCCATGTTTCTCCTATACGATGACGTTATCAAACATAGGAGGTAAAAACAATGAGTGTATTGAAACGAGCGGGGCTCTATGTCATGAAAAACACCGGACGGAGCCTGCTGCTGTTCGCAATCTTAGCTCTCACGGCAGCATTTGTATTAAGCGGTCTATCCATTATGAACGCCTCTGTAAATACATCCGCCAGGCTCAGAGGAACGACGGGAGCAAGCTTTACCGTAGAGCGCAATCTGTCGACCGGCAGTCTGAACAGCATCGGAGGCGGAACTTCTATTATTCAGCAGGAATTTGTAACGGATGCAATGATTAAGGACATTTTGAAAACAGACGGCATCCGGGCATACACCGCAAAATCCGGAGCTTCGCTTGCCTTGCGGGACTTGTCCGGAAATCTCCTGCGGGTCATTTATGAGAATCCGAAGTGGGACGGCACAGATCTCGATTATCAGTTAAATGCCATCGGCTCCTTTTTCTCGGAATATGACAAACTCTTTTTAAGTCAGAGTTTTCTGCTTACACAGGGACGCCACATCACCGATCAGGATGATCACTGCATTATCATCAGTGAAGCATTGGCAAAAAAACATGGTCTTTCCGTAGGAGATAAGGTAGAGCTTTATCGGCAAAACTGGACAACCGGAATGGCAAATGCCGGTGATGAGGGCGCAGAAGTAGAAATCGTAGGGCTTTTTAAAATTATAGAATCGCAGGACGATAAAAACAGCAGGGCGCCTTTTTACTTATACGAAAATTATATGTTTGTCTCCATGAATACCGTCAAGTCCTTATCCGATTGGGTGGACGATGCGGCAGAGCGGAAGGGGTATGAATATGCGGACTTCTACGTAGACGACCCCGAACAGCTTGAGACGATTATTCAGAACGTACAGAAGCTAGGCAGCATTAACTGGAACAATTTCAATATAACGGTCAATGATGAAGTATATAAACGCGCTGCAGGCTCCATGTCCAATGCGGCAAGCCTAATCCGTACTTTAATTATTGTGATCGTAGTCATCAGCGCCGGAATGGTCGCCCTGATCCTTTCCCTGTGGCTCAAAGGCCGAATACGTGAAACCGGAATTCTGATGGCAATGGGAATTTCCAAGCCGGCGCTGCTGCTTCAACATGTCATAGAAAGCGCGCTGATCGCCGTTCCGGCATTTTGCGCAGCCTGGTTGATCAGCCAGGGGACTGTCGGATGGATGGCCGGTCTGTTTGATTCAGCGATGGAAACTGAATATTTGGCCATATCTGGCGCCGATTTTATGACGGTATGTATTGGCGGTATATGGATTTTATTGACAGCCATTTTGATTTCCTGCATTTCTGTCTTTCGATATAAACCTAAGAGCATTCTTTCCATGATGGAATAAAAGGGAGGTAAGTGATGAACTGTATAAAACGTGCATTTTTGCATGACGTCCGCAAAGCCGGCAAAACACTGTTGCTTTTCTCCATTCTTCTGGTCATCGGCATTTTGCTTTTGACCTGTTTTTCCATCCGGCGGGGCACACAAATCGCAGCGCTCAATATACGGCAGTCTCTGAAAGGCTCCTTTTCTATTGACGCCAAAGCAAGCGACGGCCAACTGACTAATGAAGTATTACAAAACATCCGGCAGATGCCGGGTATCAAAAATTATAACGGCCGTTCCTCCTCTTATGCGGAGTATGTATCAGAGGACGGCGCGCCTCTGGAAGTCATGACCGAGGGTTCTTTTGATGTTGCAGATGGTTTTGAACATGCCGGCAAAGTAGTGGCTGATTCGTTCTCGCAGCAGGACGAGCTGTTTACACAGTTTGGATTTCAGCTGACTGAGGGCCGCCCTATAGTAGATGGCAACGAGCATACTGCCGTCATCCATCAATGGCTTGCCGCACGAAACAATCTGAACATCGGCGACACGATACAGCTGCGCTTGAATGAGCAAATGCTTTCCGAAGAGACAACCGCTTCCGGGGATGTAAAAAACACCGTTTCTGTAAAAATCATTGGTATTTTTGATAGCACGAGGCCGCAGCCAGAAACCATCCTGCTCTCCCACGCGTTTTATCAGAACACCATCTTTATTGACCCGAAAAGTTTTTCCGAACTGTTTCCAAAAAACGGCTCTCTGTACTATGAAACCGCTGACTTTCAGGTAGATGACCCGGAAACACTCGACGCCCTCATCGAGCAGATACAACACACCGAGGATGTTGCATGGGAGAACTGTGCATTTACCAAACACGCCGCAGACTATGAACACGCAAAAGGCTCCCTGCAGACTCTCGAACAGCTAGTCACGTTCCTCTTGTTCATCATTCTGGCGGTCAGCGCCGCTCTGCTCATCCTCATTTTAGCTCTTTGGATCCGGAGCCGCGTGCATGAAACCGGCGTCTATGCGGCCATGGGAATCGGAAAGGGAAATATCCTGCTGCAGCACCTGACCGAAGTATGTCTGATCGCCATTTGTGCATTTACCCTTGCAGCCGCCTGCAGCAGCGGCATTGCCAAATTTGTCGGAGAGCATCTGCTGAAACAATCCGCTGTCCCGGAATTTGAAGTATCTCATTTCACAGACGCCAAACAGCAGAACCAGGCGGAGGAAATCGTTGAATTGACACAGATGCAGATCCATGTGTCCGCACAGGATATTGTACTCGTGTACAGCGCCGGAATGCTGCTGATTCTGCTCTCTGTGAGCATTGCCGCAATTCCCGTACTGCGGCTCAAGCCCAAGGAAATCTTAACAAAAACAAATTAGGAGGTTATCATTGATGAGTATTTTAGAATTAAGGAATGTTCAGTATTCCTATGATCAGAAAAAGAATGTATTAAAAAATATCAACGCACAAATGGAACGCGGAAAGTTCTATGCCATTCTCGGACCGTCCGGCTGTGGAAAAACCACGCTGCTGTCACTACTTGGCGGATTGGACAGCCCCTCACAGGGAACCATTTTATTTGACGGCCAGGACATTGAAAAGCTTGGCTTAGCCAAGCATCGAAAAAATAATATCGCATTTATTTTTCAAAGCTATAACCTGATTGATTATCTGACTCCAAAAGAAAATGTTGCGCTCACGTCAAAATTGCCGCCGCTTCCTATTTTGCAGCTTGTCGGCTTGACCACAGAAGAAATCAAACGCAATGTATTAAAACTTTCCGGTGGCCAACAGCAACGCGTAGCGATTGCCAGAGCATTAGCTTCCGATGCAAAAGTCATTCTTGCCGACGAACCAACCGGAAATCTCGATGAAAAAACAGCGGCAGAAATCACGTCCATACTGAAGGAGTGCGCCCATCAAATGCAAAAATGCGTGATTGTCGTCACTCACTCTAGCGATCTCGCAAAGCAGGCCGATGTCGTATTGCAATTAAAAAAAGGACTTTTGCAGGAAGCCTGAACGGCTGTTCTATTCCGATGAAACCGACTGCACAAACGGACTTGTGAACTTTTGATTCGCCGTCACTGTAACAGTGAAATCCAAACTGAAAAAACTGACGCATACTTTCTTGCCTTTTATTGTGAGGAATGCTAAAATGCACTTTAAGAAATGACACAATGTCGCCTATCTGTGCAGGTGATCGCCACGATCGCTATTTTAGTAATAGACGACGACAGAACTACGCGCCGCTTGATGCGGGCTGTTTGGGAATAGGAGGAAGCGCCATGCCTGTTGATATGAAAAATATTATTGCCAGGACATTTGCAAATCTGGTAAAACAAAAAGGGATTGACAAGGTAACGGTGACGTCTTTAATTGATACCTGTCACATCTCCAGGCAATCCTTTTACTATCATTTTCAGGATATTATGGATGTGGTGGAATGGACGGCCCGGACGGCATTGCAGGACATTCTTTCCCGCAGTATCGAAAAGGAAACGCCGGAAGAGGCTTTGGGCGTCTTTATCTCCTCCATATTGGAGAATCGTGCGCTGATCCGCAAACTTCTGGATTCCCAGCGGCGTGGAGAGCTCGAGCGTGTTTTTATTACAACTGCCCGCTCCTTTTTAGAGGAGATGCTAAAAGCAAAGGGCCCTGCTCTTCCTATAAGCTATGCCGATCTGGAGGTGGCCCTCGATTTCTGGGCGTTTGGCATTACAGGGACCATCCTCAAAAGCTTTGACCAAAAGCAGCCGGACGCCAGAAAACTGGCCGAACAACTTTGCCTCCTTTTGTCCGGCCGCATTACAGATCAGAAGTAAATGCCGTCGTCATTATACGGAATCGGAGAACAGGCCGATTTCCCGCATCGTCATCTGCATATAGTGCTTATATAAAATTCCAAAACGATACAGATATCCTGGCTTCCATGGTTTTGCTTTTCCGCAGAAATGAAGAATGGCCGTATGCATCATGACCCAATCCACATCTGCTTGTCCGGAGCTGCGTATCAAATAGCTATTATAGTTGCGGGCATCGTAATTCCATATAATGTCGTCCAACTGCAAAATATGTTTTCCGTACAGAGCATTCAGCACGTCCTGATCCGGCAAAACAAGCTCTCTGCCATGCTCGGAGAAAAAAGCGAACACCTCTTGGGGCACGACGCTTTTCCGACAGGCTTCCAAATCGATCAACAGCACGCCGGAATTAAAATAATCGCTGTCGGTTCCTAAGCGCAGCCGGTTCACATTGTTTGCTAGCTCTGTGACGCCCGTATGAGAGGCGGCTGCAAACAACTTCCCCTTCATATCAATTTCCCACAGCGGACGCAGAGAATTGATGACCAAAATATCCGGATCCAAGTACAGCACTCTCTCCAGAGTATCAGGAAGCAGATGCGCAGCCAACAACCGATAATACATTTCCTGCGGATACCGCTTTGTAATCGGGGCATCCTCAAAAAACGAAGCCGGAACAGAAACCGGAATGAGCCGCCAACCATATTCGCCGCACTGTTTGTCCACCCTGTTCATGCCCTTTTCTGAAACACGGCTATGCATAAAATATAATTCTATTCTTTCTCCCGGGTTGTTGACTGCTGCAGATGTGAGAAGCACGTGCAGCTGAGGCAGATAATTCTCATCTAATGCCACCAACAGCCGAATTGGGTTCTGTTTTTGCTTACCACATGCCAATGTACTCACCACCCATACAATACAAATTTCCTATTTAGTTTAGCAAATTTCCCCGTCGGTTGGCACTTTATAATTTTTTGGTTTTATCATGACAAAACAGCGGAAATGTAAAAAAAACTTACACTTCCGCTGTTTTGTAAGTACACATAAATAAAATTGCAAGTAGCCCGTCGTCAAAACCCCTGCCATACTGATGGAGAACTATAATAACTACTATTCTATGTAATAAGGAGCGTTGATGCCATGAAATTAAGCCAGGAAATTTTCGCAATCAAGCTTTATGAGTTGGAACGGCAATATGCTGATATGCTGAGCCGACTTCAAATCTGCCAACGTGAGGATCACCAAAAGCTTTCAGAAGAACTGCAGCGCGCCAAGGAGGAATACAAAAACAAAGAACTGATACTGCAAAACAATATAAAAAACAGCAGGTCAAAGGCCGTCGCCGCGCTTTCTGACGCGCAGCTTCATTACTTCAATGAAGCCAGAGATATTTTGCAGCACGATCTGCCGGAATATCTTCACAGCGAGGACAGCAGCCTCAGCGAGGATCAGGCGGAAGCCGCCTCCCTTTACGCGGAATACGCTGTAGATTTTGCCATCCAGTCCGCCCGATATGCACTCATTGCCGCTATGACCGCGATTGATTTGCAGATGACCTGTGAAGAAGAAAAAACACTGCAAAATAAAAGTCGGGTGGAAATTTCAGGTTAGAAATCGATATTATGCAATATTCATACCAAAATAGAAAGGTCGTGAGACTCCTGTGTTAGAACTGAAAAACATTACTAAAGAATATCCCGCAGGCGACGGAGTTGTACACGCGCTGAAAGGAATTCATCTTCAATTTCGGAAAAACGAATTTGTCGCTATTCTTGGACCGTCCGGCTGCGGCAAAACGACGATGCTCAATATTATCGGAGGTCTTGATCAATATACGAGCGGAGACCTCGTCATCAACGGACGTTCCACAAAAGATTTTAACGACCGGGACTGGGATACTTACCGTAATCACTCGATTGGATTTGTGTTTCAAAGCTACAACCTGATCCCCCATCAGACGGTTTTGCAAAACGTAGAGCTGGCGCTCACCCTTTCCGGCGTTTCCAAGACCGAGCGCAAAAAGCGCGCCAAAGAAGCTCTGGAAAAAGTTGGGCTTGGAAATCAGCTGAATAAAAGGCCTGGCGAGATGTCTGGCGGACAAATGCAGCGGGTGGCGATTGCCCGTGCCATTGTAAACAATCCGGAGATTATTTTGGCCGACGAGCCGACCGGCGCACTGGACACCGAAACCAGCATGCAGGTCATGGATATTCTGAAAGACATTGCCTCCGACCGTCTTGTGGTCATGGTGACGCACAATCCCGATTTGGCAGATAAATACGCAACGCGTACCATTCGAATGTTAGACGGTGAAATTACCGGAGACTCTGCTCCGCTTTCGAAAGAGGAAATCCGCAAAGAACAAGATGCAGAAACATCCCGAAAAGAAAAGCGCGCAACAGGAAAAAAGCCCTCCATGTCCTTTGCCACTTCCTTTGGACTGTCGTTAAAAAACCTGTTTACCAAGAAAAAGCGAACTGCGCTTGTCTCCTTTGCCGGAAGCATCGGCATCATCGGTATTGCCCTGATTTTTGCGGTTTCACAGGGAACTACCGCCTATATTAATACTTTGCAGGAGGATACGCTGTCTTCTTACCCATTGACGCTAAAGTCGCAGAACATGGATATGAGTACCCTGCTGGAAACCTTTATGGGAAAAGCGTCGTCAACCTCCGAACATGAAAACAACGCCGTGTATCAGAAAGCTATGGTGTATGAACTTGTCAATTCTCTCAACAACATGGACGTCGGAGAAAACGACCTGAAGGCATTTAAGACCTATCTGGAAGCAGAACTGGCAAAAGAAACTGAGGAGGAAGAAAACTTAAACAACGCCGTCAGCGGCGTACAATACACATATGATATGGATCTCCAAGTCTTTACCGAAAACATAGACGGAACGATTATCCAATCCGATACGAAAACTCTGCTTCAGGAACTGTTGGTAGAATATTTTGGCACGGATCTCTCATCCATCCTGAATATGAGCGAGGAGTACGGCATGGCCGACAGCATGGAAGCCATGTCCAGTCTTTCTCCCATGGGCTCCACCGTGCTGTGGCAGGAAATGCTTTCCGGACAAAACGGGGAGTTAATCAGTCCGGTGCTAGAAAATCAGTACGACGTAATATACGGATCATGGCCCGCCGCTTATAATGAGGTTGTGCTTGTGGTCGATGAAAACAATGAAATTGACGACCTCACTCTCTATGCATTAGGCCTGAAATCCAAGGATGACATCGATGCACTGGCAGAGGCCGCTTTCAATCAGGAAACTGTCGAGATTCCAGAACAGCAGTGGTCCTATGAGGATATATGCGGAATGCAGTTTCGCGTCATTTTTAACGCCGACTGCTACACCTATGACGAGTCCACCGGATTATACATAGATCTGCGGGATACGCAGGCCGGCATGAAATACTTGTTTGACAACGGACTCGACTTAAAAATTACCGGAATCATCCGTCCCAGTGAAGACGCGGTTTCCACCATGCTTTCCGGTACAATCGGCTATACCGGCAAGCTGACGGAATATGTCATTGACAATGCAAAAGATTCCGCAGCCATACAAGCTCAGCTTAATCTGCCGTCCACTGATATATTTACCGGCCTTCCCTTCCCTGAAAACACCGGTAATCTGACCGATCAGGAAAAAGCGGAGGAATTTGCAAATTACATCTCCTCCCTTGACGAAGAGAAAAAATCTTCCGCCTATTTGGAAATGATGAGCATCCCCTCCCAGGAAGAGTTGGACGCGATCGTTTCCCCAACCATAGGAAATATTACCCGCGCCGATATGGAAGCTGCAATGAACCAGGCACTGTCTCAGCAAATGGGCATGAGCCAGGAGGAAATCGGCAGCTATATATCCGCCATGTCCGACGAGGAGCTAACGAATCTGTTCACAGAAGCGATAACCGAACAGGCGAAAATCCAGTATGCCGAACAAGTGCAGGCACAGCTTGCCGGCATGAGCGACGCTCAGTTAGCAGCAGCTTTGGACGCGGCAATGCCTGGCTATACCCAAGAGCAGTTAGTCACTTATTATGACGAAGTGTTGGTATTCTCAGACTCTAGCTATGAGGAAAATCTGGTGAAGCTTGGGTATCTGGATTTGAATGACCCTGCAAGCATCAACATCTACGCCTCTACCTTTGAAAATAAGGAAATTATTGAAGACGCCATCTCCGCCTATAACCAGTCAGCGGACGATCTTTCCGAAATCCATTATACCGACTATGTGGGGCTTATGATGTCCTCCGTGACTTCCATTATCAACGCCATCACCTATGTATTGATCGCGTTTGTAGCGGTTTCCCTGATCGTATCCTCCATTATGATCGGCGTGATCACACTCATTTCGGTACAGGAACGCACCAAGGAAATCGGAATCCTCAGAGCGATCGGCGCCTCCAAACGAAATGTATCCAGTATGTTCAACGCGGAAACTCTGATTATTGGATTTGTTTCCGGAGCGTTAGGCGTCCTGATCACCTATCTGCTGTGTATCCCGATTAATATCATTTTGCACAATCTGACCGGAATCAGCAGTCTGAATGCGTTCCTGCCGGTTCCCGCAGCGGTGACACTCGTTCTGATCAGCATGCTTTTGACACTCATTGCAGGCATTATCCCCTCCAAGAGCGCCGCGAAAAAAGATCCGGTTGTCGCGCTCAGAAGTGAATAAAATACTCTTTTTACCGAAAGACCTTTTTCATAGCGACGTTTGTCCCTTAACATGTAAACAAGAGATTTTCCTGTAAAATCCAGTCTTTCATTATGATTGGATCCTTCGCAGGAAAATCTCTGTTTTACTTTTGAGACAGCTCATCAGTTAGCCGCATAATCTCAGGGGCCAACTTCTCCCTGCGCTTCCCGGTAATACGGTTATAAATCGGATAAGCTGCAATGACAACCGCAATTCCGATCACGCCGATGATAATACCGGGAATAAAAAACTGTCCCGCCCAGACCATAGTGCAGCACATCCCGATGCCAAGAAGCAGGGCTCCGATAATTCCCACAACTATAGCGGCAATCGTGCCGGGCCTCGTGGCGCTTTCATCTAACTGGCGCAGCTGCTCCATCTTGCTTTCTTCCTTCGGGATATACTTTTCCCGGATTTTCCGGATTTCCTCCTGCTGCCTGGCAGAATAACTGTAATGGAACGTATCCTTCTTTTCACTCATAATGGTAAACCTCCTGTTTTTAGAATGTACCCACATGGTACACAAGTGATATTAGCGAAACAATAACGCTATGTTTCTGAATTATAAAATCGGCGGTTTTTTAACTGTCTCGACGACCGGATAATCATATAGACAGCCAACCCCAGTACAAATACACACACCGCCCCGCCCGATGCGCCGGTCATCATGCGCCGAAACTGCGACTGATCCTCTCCAAACTGGGCCAACATGGCGGTTTCCAGAGACAGCATGGAAACTAGCGCCGCGGTCAGGCTGATGGCTTTCGCCGCCGACAAAAGAGGGCTGCCTTGTTTTCGGAATTTTACCACGCCCGCAATGGCTGCAATCGTAATATAAAAGGTATACGCCGCCATAGCGTAGATCAAAACGCCGGAATAACAAAAGCCTCGGTTCTGGTTTACGATGTAGACCACAATACCTACTAGCGCCTGATTCATAAACAACAACACAATCCCGCAGGTGCGATAGCTGCGAAGTTCCGCCGGAATATTTTCGCCTATTGGTGTCCTATGCACCTGACCTACCAAAAGCCCCCGCATGACGGACAGTAGGAGATAATAAAAGGCCAGGGCGACAAACCAGGCGGACTGATACCGCACACCGGAGTACAGGTTTAATGCTGCATACAGCAAATTCATTGCCAACCCTCCGTGAAGCGTGACCTCCGAGCGAAATACAACGTCTCCCAACAATTTATTTCCCAGAGAAGTGTTGCGGATCTTTTTGATCAGCGGCATCTCCTCCCATCCGTTTTTTGCAGCCTCTATCATTCCCTCAATCCCCGTAGAGGTGATAACCAGGGCGTAGGCAGAAAGGGCATACGCCACATAGGAAAGAGGGGACTTGTCACCAGTACCCAACATGACAAATACAAATACAAAGGACGGTATGGCAATCAGAACTGTGGGAAGCGGCGGCAGGCAGAACAGCTTTTTTAGGAATTGTTTAAGTCGCTCCATCCGTCTCCCTCCTGAGTTTTACGATAAAGGTGCTGCCTTTTCCCACCTGACTGCTCACCTGTATATCTCCCTTGGTGATGTCAATCACCCGCCTGACCAGTGCCAGGCCCAGACCGTTGCCTTTGGCGGCATGGGAGGTATCGCCCTGATAGAACTTCTCGAACATATGCTCGCCCACCTCCTTGCTGATGCCGCAGCCGGTATCCGAAACCATGACTACAGCCTGATCTCCTTCCGCAGTGAGAACCAACGAAACGGTACCGCCTGGCTCCGTGAACTTGATTGCGTTGGAAAACAGATTATTCCATACCAGGGAGAGCAGCTCAGGATCTGTCGTGACACGGACATTTTCCTGGATTTCCGTCGCGATGTTCAGATTTTTATTCTCCCACAGATCTTCAAACCCTAGCAAACACTCACAGAGCTGTTCTCCCAGGTCGTAGGTCTCCGTATTGGGATACAGCGCCTGATTCTCCAATTTGTTTAGTTTCAGAATGTTGGTAACCATTTCCGCCAACCGTCGGGAAGCATCTGTAATCGCTTTGGCATATTCCAGGCGCTTTTCTTCAGGTAAGTCAGACTGCTGAAGCATAGTTCCGTAATTCTGCATAACCGCCAACGGCGTTTTGATTTCATGGGATACGTTAGCGATAAAATCCGTCCGCAGGGTCTCTGTATGGGACAGCTCCTCCGCCATACGGTTGAAGTAATCGATGATCGTGTTAAATCCATCGTTTGGGTCTATGCTGCGTATTCTTCCAATCCGGACAGAAAAATCCCCGTCCATCACCTTTTGGGCGGCGCGGACAATATACTTTACGGGGCGCTCTATCATAATCTTCCTGCGCAAATGATCAATAAGTGCACAGATAAGACTCAAAACCACAATGTTGATCAAAGTCAGCTTGGCGGCCAGTTCGATGTGTTCTTTTTGCAGCGTGATTCCTGTCATCTCGGAAAAAACCCGCAGAAAAAGCATCATACAGCAGGTGATAACAAAGCATAAGGTAAGAAAGAAAATAAAATAGTTTCGCAGCGCAAGCAGGGCTCGCCGAAACTGTTCCTGTTTTTCTGCGCGCTTCATTTCAGCACCGCCTTATAGCCAAGGCCATGAACCGTGACGATTTCAAAATCCTCGCATTCGGAGAACTTGTTCCGCAGTTTCGTCATATAGACATCCACTGTGCGCAGCCCGGAAGAGGTATCTCCCTCCCAAAACTCGTCCATCAGCTGAGAGCGGGTGAACGTCTTCTTAGGATAGGAAAGAAGCTTATAGATCAGGTTAAACTCCCGCACCGTCAAAGATATTTCCTCACCATCCAAATAGGCGGCGCGCTCGTCCGCATCCAGAAGAAGCTTTCCTGCCTCCAGTCTGCGGCTGTTTATAATCTTCGCCCGGCGAAGCAATGCACCGATATGCAAAAGCAGCTCATCCAGGTCGATCGGCTTGGTCATATAGTCGTCAATCCCCGCCTTAAACCCTCTTTGCTTGGCGGAAAAATCGTCCCTTGCCGTCATAAATAAAATGGGGATCTCCTGGTTCTGCTCCCGTATGGTCTGTGCGAACTCAAAGCCATCCACACCGGGCATCATAATATCGGAAACAATTATGTCAAACAGAGCACCGCCGTACATCGCGTCATAGGCCTCGTTTACATTCAGACACCCCGTAGTCTCGTATCCATTTTGCCCCAGATAATTGCAGACAGCATGATTCAATTCCTTGTCATCCTCCACGACTAAAATCCGAAACATGGTATCATGCGCCTCCTTACATTCATTTTCTTCCTTTATATATACCACAGAGTTGTTAAAGTTTTGTTTGCGTCTTGCCCTTTTCAAAAATTTTCTTATTTTTCGGAATAAATTTCTATCCCAAATTGATCGGCTATTGAAAAAAGTGCTGCCGCACGAAATGATGGTTTTTTCCATCATTTCGTGCGGCAGCACCTTCAGAAAATAAGAACATATGTATGAGAAGAACTAGAAGCTTCTCTTCCTGATTATACAGGCGGACATTACTGCAGCTGAGCTGAAATCTTCAGAATCTCAAGCGCATCGTCTGCTGTCAGAACCAGATCGCCATTCATATCTGCATTTGCGAACTGATCGCCTGTCAGCTCTTCCAGAAGAGCCGCATGTCTCAGAACAAGCAATGCGTCCTCAGCATCCACAATACCGTCTTCATTGACATCTCCCGGCATTACGGTCGGTTTTTTATCCAATTCTTGGATCGCAGACTCAATGGCTTTTGCCATATCATCCACTAAAGACTGCTGCGTAATATCCAAATCCCGAACCACGGCATTAACCGCTTGCTCCACCGCAGAAAAATCAATATAATCCTCCGGATTCAAAGCATTCACTTTGGCAATCGCGGCATCCACTGCCGTATAATCCGCATCTTTGTGTTCCAAAGCGTTCATTGCGTTCTCAATCGCCGTCGCATAGCCATCTACCGTAGCCTGCTCCGTGATGTTCTTCCCGCGTACCACTGCGGCAACTGCGGCGTCCACTGCAGAAAAATCCTTATACTGCTCTTTGTCCAGAGCGTTCACTTTCGCGATTGCCGCGTCCACTGCCGTATAATCCGCATCCTTGTATTCCAAAGCGTTCATTGCGTTCTCAATCGCCGTCGCATAGCCATCCACCGTGGTCTGCTCTGTGATGTTCTTGCTCCAGTCTACGGCGGTAATAGCGGCATCCACTGCGGAGAAGTCTTTATACTGATTTTTGTTCAGAGCGTTCGCTGTGGTGATTGCAGCGTTTACTGCGCTATAATCCGCACCTTTAATTTTCAGAGTGATCTCTTTCACAGTGTTTCTGTTGTATTCCTGCAAAACCCCTGTATCATCCGTTGCCGGAATAAAAGAAGCGTCGTATCTCCATTTCTTTACCGTTTGGTCTGTATCACCATCGTAAATTGAAGCGACATACCATCTTCCGGCAATTTTAGCGCCGTTGGCTTCCCCATAATTTTCTGCCAATTTGATCAGCTCTGGGGTGTCCGCCGGAGTCGTCTCCAAATCTGTCTGATCCGAATAGGTTCTTGCGTTGATTGCCCTGGAACTGCCTTTCGCGTGAAGCTCTCCGCCGCGGAAATCAAGGATGCCTTCTATATCGATCGCACCGCCGTTTGTTCCGACAGCAGAAAGTTTTCCGCCGAGAATCGTCATATTCCCATAGCAGTCAATAGCCGAACCGCCCGAAATGGTAAGATCGGTAGAATCACCTTGAACTGTAAGAGCGTTCGAAGATACGGCCACACCAGTAATCCGCCCGCTGTCCGGATCGGCTGGATCGATCAAAACACCGGTACTTTCGATTGTTCCGGTACAGTCATTAATTGTCGTACCGTTACCGACCTCCGCAATAACATTGTATCCGGCTTTCAGCGACATCTCTTTGCACTCTGTCATGGACAGATTGCCCATTGTATAAATACCGGTCTGTTCTCCTGTAATCTCAAGCGTGCTTTTGGAAATTTCGACTCCTTCAACTGAACAAATTGCGGTTAGCCCCTTTGCCGTAATATTGGAGTCCGTGATTTTTATGGGTTCATAGGAATAGATACCTGCATCATTCGTGGAGGTTGCCGAAACAACACTACCGTCAATCTTCAGCGCATCATCCGCATATAAAGCCGGATAATAACTGGTTACCGTGACATCCGCTTTTTTATCGGCACTTTTTTCAATCGTTAGATCGCCCCATGAGATAATGGCGTTGTAGTAATCTTCGGTAGAACTGCCGACCACTTTACTGCCTGAAATCAAAATATTGTCGCTTGCATTAATCGCAACATACTTTCCGTGCGCTTCTACATCCGAGCCGTTTGCAATGCTGACCGTGCTTGAGGATACGATCGCTTCCGCGACATCGGTAAGCGTTACA
Organism: uncultured Lachnospiraceae bacterium; assembly: GCA_944383325.1. Classification (GTDB taxonomy): domain Bacteria; phylum Bacillota; class Clostridia; order Lachnospirales; family Lachnospiraceae; genus CALWPC01. The sequence goes on from CALWPC010000029.1 coordinate 43,209, forward strand.
ACAGCGTTATCCATTGCAATACCGGTGCCGGTACTGGTTCGCTCATCCATTCCCCATTCAAAAAAGCTGCAGGTAAACTCCGTATCTTTCAGCGAAATACCGTTTTTTCCGAGGATCGCCGTGCCGGCAAACTTCTTGGTTTGGCTGTCTAAGCTCAGTTTTGTCGAAAGCTTTTTGCTAGAAACAGCAACGGTATTTGCATAAATTGCATGCGGAGAAGAGTTTGTACCGTCCGCATACCCCAAAGAAATATCCAGACTGCCGTCCCCCGAAATAGTCAGATTCGCAGAAGGCAGCCATATTCCGTTGGCGCACATGCCATCATGAATCAGCGAAATGGAATTTTCCCCAACCAGTTCGATTGTAAAATCCTGCCCTGAAATCGCCGACGAGATCGAATAAATTCCATATTCCTCTTTGAAATTGGAAGTAACCTGCGTTGCCGGCGTTGTGATACTAGCGTTTGTAAGCGTCAACTTTCTGTTTGCAAAATCGTACACCGCCGTGCCTTCACCGCAGGCGACTGTATAATTTTCAGCAGACAGAATGTCGATGCCGTTCACATAAATTGCCTCACTATTGTTCGCCGAAACAGCAGTAACCGGCATCGAGCTGATACACAGCAATACACATAAAAGCATGCTGAATAACCGTTTGATTTTCATCTTTTTTCATCCCCCTTCGTTTGTTTCCTTTTCGCATAAAACAAAAAAGATACATCCCGTTCATGATAAATCAGACAGAATGCACCTTTTAATTTTACGCAGCTTTGGGTATTAACAATAAAAAAGGACAGAGTTATGCTTGCTTGCTTGCTTGCTTGCTTGCTTGCTAAAATCGTCGCATGCTCCGTCATTTCTGTCAAGCCCCTTCCTTTATATAGTTACATGTGTATATTTTACCATAGACAAAGAGTCAAAATCAAGTATTATGATGCCGTTTATGCGGAAACTATTGTATGGGACGATCTATTTCCCGACAGCCCCTTTCTGATTAAAGGCAGATTTTTCTCATAAAGCACCTGCATATTTTCCGTTACATAATAACCGTTTCTGATCTGCTCAACAAGTTCCTCATTACTCATTGAATTTACCCACCTTTCCATATAATATAGGTAAATGTATCGTTGTGGGAAGTCTTAGCATATGGCGGCAGGACTTCCCCCTTTCTCAATTGTAACAGAAAAAGCGGCACAATGGCCGCTCATTCCTTAAATCAATGTCGCAATATAAGTAGATCATTTACTTGTATTCCGTTCCCGAATGACTATATCAGAAATACTAGATTGAATCTTACTTATGTAGTCGTGCGCAATCCCTGCCAAATTGTCAAGCCGTTCCATGCTATCCTGTAGACGGTAAACGTCTTTTTCTGTTTCGATCGGCTTTCTATTTATCAATTCCATCATTTCGTTAATAACAAATAACGCCTTGTCACAATCGAGATCAAGGCAATCAATCTCTGTAACCACATTGATTAACCTTTCCTGTGCTTCTTTTGTAACCTCTGTTGCTAAAGTTTCCTTCTTCATTTTCATCAAATCCTGTAGATTTGTCAAACATGTATTGTAATCCTACAGGCTACACGATTTTATTTTGTAACGGCTCTTGAATCCCATCACTAGATATGTTATATTATAGCTAGAAAAGGAGCAACCGCCCACAAAGTGGTTAGCCTCATAGTTAGACAATAAGCCTACCTAATCCGCCAAGATTACAAGGTAGGCTTATTTATTTTCGCTTGTTGTTCCTATCAATATAGGCAAGCAGCGCAATCAGAAACGAACCGCCCAAAAATAACAGGCTTAAAACTTCGTATGTATCCATTTACACCACCTCCCCTCTTTTTCAAGTGTAGGGAGGCCACCACCTTGTAACACGATTACTCCATAAAGAAAACATAGCACAGCTCCCCATACTCTGCAATCTATAACAGGGCTATTATTATAATTATTCTTTTTTACTTTATCTACTGCAATAATATTATTTTTACTCTTATCCATAATGCAATGCACCTTATAATTATAATACTTTAACACTTTAAATTGCTATACTTCGCAATCATCTCCCAGGGCGCAGCTGTCACAGTCCATCCAGTCCGGGCAATCCTCCCGGATACATTCGCTGCCGCTCTCCTAGCACTTGCCCCGATTATCATACATACACCTGAAACTACATTCCGCCATTTCCCCATTCCTCCAAAAAAACAAAAAAAGAGCCTATACAAGCTCCCGTTCCCGGCCTCTTTTACAGCGTCTAGGCTAACCGGTTAGGTATCAGGGCTTGCTAGCTCCACATGCGCTCAATCCATTATTTATTACGGATAATAACATAATGCTTTTTATCTGTCAACTCTAAACACAATATTTTGTAATAATTCACTACATAAAACAATATATAGTATATATTATTATACCTTTCTTTCTGATCAGTATCAGAAACAGATGCTTGTATAGGGCATTGTTCTGTTTTATTAGTTATATAACAGCTATGCAATGGACTGTTGCACCCTTTGCACGTTACACTTATACCCCGGAAAACCCGGGGTATTTTTTATTCACTCTTCCTCCTGCTCTTTTTCGAGCTGATCAATATATGCTTTAAATTCTTTTTTGGCGCCATCGTCTGTAACTTCGCCAAGACGTTGTTCAAAAGTCATAAAGTCAATTACTTCAGCCATGCCGTCGGCAAGCATCACATAATAACGACCGTCCGCATCTTTGAATAAACAGCAATCGGCTCCCCAGGACATCGCCGCGCGGTCGATTTCTTCAACATCAATCCAGTGTGAATTAAATAATACGTATATCAGGTGACGCCGTATGATCTGTACGGGACGCCGTTTTAAGCGGTTTTTTCGGGCGCTGCGAATATTTTACAAAAAGGCGTATTTTCATGAAATTTCACGTTTTACCCCATAATGTGATAGAATAATGGGGTACAGAAATATTTTGTGGGATACAAAATTACAAAGAAAAAATTGGGAAGGCCTTTAATGGAAAAGCCGCAGGTTCTTTTTGACTTAATTGATATACCTGTTATATAATAAATAGTATAAGAAGATGATAAATTGAGATATGAAAGATATTCCACATCAGACGATGTAATGAAAGAATTCCTGATTTATGGGGCAGAATTGACAGATATGGGATTTCCGATGCTTCCGGCAGTACATACATATCCAGAAGATACCGTGGACTTTGAAGAATCATTCAGCCGCAGCCTGAAAAGCCACCGGAAACTGAATGTCAATTTTTTTATAGATGACGAAAAGTTTGAACGATTATATTCAAATCCAGGTCGATATATTGAACATTTAAAATGTTTCCACGGTTTGTGCGGTCTTGACGTTTCGATTGACATTCAAATGCCACTGGTTATGCAGATGTGGAATAAGTACCGAAGTATGGCTCTAGACTGGTATTTGACATTGAACGGCATTACTGTGATACCATCCGTAAATATTTTGCCGTATGAAGGGTGTGAATGGCTTTTAGAAGGGCTTCCGAGTCGTAGTGTGATAGTTGTGTAGCACGAACGGCAGAGTACGCTCTAAACGAGCACGCGAGGAGTTCTGCGAGGGATTTTATCAAATGTGCGAGCGGTTGCCGGTTAGGGTTGTAATTATCGGGAAACTGCCGGATGAATTGAATAGCCTGGTTGAAATTATTAATTTGAAGTCCAGGAATCAAAGGATTAACAAAAAGTTTGCAGGAAATAATGAATAAGGGATATGGAAAAGGGCGGAACAATTTATTCTGGCTCTTTCATCGTTTATGTGACTTGACTATCATTCTTCTCAATTCAGCGGTTTTATCGGAAGTATGAAATTTTTTCTGTAAATATGTCATTAAAGGTTCTTCTATGATAAAATCTAATTCATAGGAGGGCCTTTTTTATTATGGCAAAACAAAAGAAACCTGTCCATCGGGTGCAAATGACAGAAGGAAAGCGTAACATCATTCATCAGCTACTGGAAGAATACGATATCCAGACGGCTGAAGACATTCAGGATGCTCTCAAGGATCTTCTTGGAGGAACCATCAAAGAAATGATGGAAGCGGAAATGGAGGATCATCTCGGATACGAAAAATCTGCGCGTTCCGATAATGACGATTACCGGAATGGTTACAAACGCAAACAGGTAAACAGCAGCTATGGCTCTATGGAGATCGAAGTCCCACAGGACCGTAAATCCACGTTCCAACCCCAGGTAGTCAAAAAGCGTCAGAAAGAGATCTCTGATATTGATCAGAAGATCATATCGATGTATGCCAAAGGAATGACGACCAGACAGATTTCCGAAACGATAGAGGATATTTACGGTTTTGAAACTTCAGAGGGCTTTCTCTCTGACGTAACGGATAAGATCCTTCCACAGATCGAGGACTGGCAAAACCGTCCTCTGGATGAAGTGTATCCAATCCTTTTTATCGATGCGATCCACTATTCCGTCCGGGATAATGGAGTGATCCGAAAACTGGCGGCATATGTGATCTTAGGGATCAACACGGAAGGAAAGAAGGAAGTGCTTACCATTCAGGTTGGAGATCACGAAAGCTCGAAATACTGGCTATCTGTCCTGAATGAGCTGAAAAACAGAGGGGTCAAAGATATTCTGGTCCTTTGTGCGGATGGTCTGTCCGGGATCAAAGAAGCCATTGCAGCCGCTTTTCCGAAAACAGAATACCAACGCTGTATTGTCCATCAGGTAAGAAACACCCTGAAGTATGTTCCGGATAAAGACAGGAAAGCCTTTGCCAGGGATCTGAAGACCATCTATCAGGCTCCGGACGAGAAGAAAGCTCTGGCAGCACTTGAGAGGGTAACGGAAAAATGGACTCCTAAATACCCGAATTCCATGAAGCGTTGGAAGGATAACTGGGATGCGATTTCTCCGATTTTCAAATTTTCGGCGGCTGTTCGGAAGGTGATCTATACGACAAATGCAATCGAATCAT
>CALWPC010000030.1 GCA_944383325.1 uncultured Lachnospiraceae bacterium
AATAAACGAATTGAGAAATACAAAGCTAAGTGGTGTGCATAAAAAATCAGCCGCACGAAATCGTGCGACTGATTCAGAGCATCTTATTTTAGATATTTGACCTGTCTACTTGACAGGGGGCATATCAATTACTCATCTATTTTGCAACGGCCCCTTTTTTTATTCGATAGGAAAGTTCTATGCACTTCCCTATCGAATAAAAAGCACTCCGTGCAGGAGCGCACGAAGTGAGCAAACCTCCCAAGATTGAGTGACAGAGGAGTTGAAGTGAGTTTGCTCACTTTGGCGGAGAGGAAGATGTTGCTAAAGCAACCCGCCGCAGGCGGCGAATCCTGCTTTGCAGGATTCTTTTTCATCATAGAAAAAGACCTATGATATTGTTACATATCCATGGCGAGTGTTTTTGTAAATTTTTGTTGCGTTCTTAGCAGGAACAATTTTAATGAGATTGCTTTTTTTGTTTTGAGACGGAGTCCTTTTGTACATACTGTTCGGGACTGAACGGATAAAGCCCCTTGTACGCGTCCGCTTCGCCGTCGGAGACAATCTGGCGGGGAATTAATCCGGTCATTTCTGTGGTTGCGCTGGTGTCGAGATCGTTTACAGAGGATGATTCCACATGATATGGGTCGTCGGTAGTTTTTTTCTGAGATGATCTGTCCATTTGCTTCCTCCTGTATATTGATTGTGTTGTATTGTCTGTGTTAGTATTCGTCAACAAACCGATCTTATGCATCGACAAAAATTGCTTTTCTATTTACCAGATTGGTGTTATAATGCCAGTATATGAGCATAATGGTATTTTACCATTGTTTTGATGTTTACTTTCGAATATTCTGTTGAATGATAATAGAGAAAGGCGGTTCAATGGATAAGAAGATTGGACAACAGGGAATCCAGAGCAGAATTTTAAACCATTTTAAATGGCCGATGTTGATTACCCTGTTACTGATTTTATTTTCGGCAGGTGTATTTGTGATTAATGTGTATGCCGGAATGTATGTGATGATCCTGCTGATTGTCTATGTGGCAGTGGTGACATTGATTTATTGGCGCAGGAGAGAGCTCATAACAAGCGAGCTGATTAATTTTGCGATGGGTTATGGGCAGATTCAAAAGCGAATATTAAAAGAGCTGCATGTTCCGTATGCGCTGTTGGATGAGAATGGCGACATTATCTGGATGAACAACAGTTTTTCCGCGGCAGTCGGAAAAGAGCGCTCATATCGGAAAAATATCAGCACCATCTTTGAGGAGCTTTCGATGGAGTGGCTTCAGAAAGCGGATCAGGACATCATGACGATTGAGCATGAGAGCCGGATTTACCGTATTGAAATGTACCGGATGGCGATGGACAGTGAGAGCGCACGTGACAATCAGTTTGATGTATCTGCCGATATTTCGGGGAATCTGATCGGAATGTACCTGTACGATGAGACGGAGCTGCAGAAAATCAAAACGGAGGTCGAAGATCAGCGGGCAGTGATGGGTCAGCTGTATTTGGACAATTATGACGAGGCGCTAGAAACGATTGAGGAAGTGCGCCGTTCGCTGTTGTTGGCGTTGATTGACCGGAGAATAAATAAGTACTTTACAAATTATGACGGAATCGTGCGCAAGGTTGAGGCTGATAAATATTTTGTGATTTTAAAGGATCGGGCGTTCCGTGAAATCAAAAAGAATAAATTTTCTCTGATTCAGGAAGTCAAAACGGTCAATATCGGGAACGATATGGCAGTGACTTTGAGTATGGGGTTTGGCATCGGCGGTAAGACGTACAGCGAGAACTACGAATATTCGCGTGCGGCCATTGATCTGGCTCTGGGGCGCGGGGGCGATCAGGTAGTGATCAAATCCGGCGATCACAATGAGTATTTTGGCGGAAAGACAAAGCAGATTGACCGCAATACACGTGTCAAAGCCCGCGTGAAGGCTCATGCGCTCAGAGAGATTATGGAAGCCAATGAGAAAATTTTCATCATGGGACATGCGATTCCCGATGCGGATTGTTTCGGCGCCGCAGTCGGCGTCCAGAGAGCGGCAAAAACGATTAACCGCAGGGCCTATGTGGTTGTTGACGATACGGCGGTATCAATACGCCCGCTCGTACAGCGTTTTCGGGAAATGAAGGATTTTGACCCGGAGCTGTTTATTTCCGGCGCGCGCGCGCTCGAGTTAGTTGACGCCTCCAGTGCGGTCGTTGTGGTGGATGTGAACAAGCCGAGCATGTGCGAGTGCCCGGAACTGTTGGAGCGCACGAAGAATATTGTGGTGTTTGATCATCACCGGCAGGGCAGCGAGGTGATCCGCAACGCGGTGCTCGCCTATATTGAGCCATATGCCTCGTCGGCGTGCGAGATGGTGGCTGAAATGCTGCAGTATTTTGATGAGAATATTCGCATGAAAAATGTGGAGGCGGACAGCATTTATGCCGGCATGATGATTGACACCAATAATTTTGTGACAAAGACAGGCGTGCGGACATTTGAGGCGGCGGCCTATCTGCGGCGCTGCGGCGCTGACGTCACCCGTGTCCGGAGAATGTTTCGGGAGGATATGGCGACGAATAAGGTTCGCGCCGCAATGATTCTGGATGCGGAAGTATACAAAGAACGATTTGTGATCACCGTGTGCCCGAGCGAGGGGTTGGAGAGTCCGACTGTCGTTGGCGCACAGACGGCCAACGAGCTGCTCAATATTATTGGAATTCGGGCGTCGTTTGTGCTGACTCCGTACAAACAGCAGATCTATGTGAGCGCTCGTTCGCTCGAGGACATCAACGTGCAGCGTATTATGGAACGGCTTGGCGGCGGCGGCCATCTCACAACGGCGGGCGCGCAGCTTTCCGGCTGTACGGTTGAAGAAGCGAGAAAGCTGATACATGACACCATTGACCAGATGGAGGAGGAAGGAGAACTCTAAATGCAGGTGATTTTATTAGAAGATGTGAAATCTCTCGGGAAAAAAGGGGAAGTTGTCAAAGTAAATGACGGTTATGCGAGAAACTATATTTTGCCTAAAAAACTTGGACTTGAAGCTACCGGAAAAAATCTGAACGATTTAAAACTCCAGAAAGCAAAACAGGAACGTGATGAGAAAGAGCGTCTGCAGGCCGCAAAGGATTTTGCGGAAGTGTTAAAGACAAAAGAGGTCGTTCTCAGCATTCGGACGGGCGAGGGAGGCAAAATTTTCGGTTCGGTCAGCTCAAAGGAGATTGCCGCGGCGGCCAAGGAGCAGTGTGATCTGGATCTTGATAAGAAGAAGTTTGTATTGCCGGAAGCAATTAAATCTTTGGGTGTGCATATGGTGAAGATTAAGCTTCACCCTCAGGTTTCCGGGGAGTTAAAAGTCAGAGTGGTGGAAGCATAGCGGACGCTCGGTATGTAAAGCATTTTGGCAGGTTTCCGGGAAGAATGGGTGAAAACGATGGAGGAAGCGGTAATCAAAAGGGTACTGCCGCACAGCACAGAGGCGGAGCAGTCGGTGATCGGCTCGATGCTGATGAACCGCGATGCCATTCTGGCGGCGGCGGAATTGATTGACGGACGGGATTTTTACAACAGTCAGTATGGGCTGTTGTTTGATGCGATGACAGAGTTAAATAATGAGGGGCAGCCGGTGGACCCGGTTACGCTTCAGGCGCGCCTGATTGAGAAAGGCGCGCCTCCGGAAGTGTCCGGACTGGAATATATTGCGGATCTGATCAGTGCGGTGCCCACAAGCGCGAATGTCCGGTATTATGCAAAAATAGTTGCCGACCGGGCATTGTCAAGGCGAATCATTAAAATGAACGAGGAACTTATGAACGCCTGCTATGCCGGAACGGAATCCGTGGATGAGATTGTGGACCGGGCCGAGAAGGCTGTATTTTCTCTGGCGGAAAATGGACGGGCGGAGGAAGTGCCCCCGATCGACGAGGTCATGGTCAGCGTGTTAAAGCGCATCAGCGCGGCGGCGCGCATGAAAGGTGCGGTGACGGGCGTTCCAACCGGATTTGCAGATCTGGATTATAAGACTGCGGGATTTCAGAAATCCGACCTGATATTGATTGCGGCTAGGCCTTCGATGGGAAAGACCGCGTTTGTGTTGAACATTGCGCAGTATGTGGCGATTCGGAAGCATTTACCGGTCGTCTTTTTTAGCCTTGAGATGTCAAGTGAACAGATCGGCAACCGACTTGTCGCGATGGAATCGCGTATTGACGCACAGAAACTGCGCTCTGGCAATCTGAATGGGAATGAATGGATGGAGCTTACGAGCGGAGCCAAGGTGATTGCGGACTCCAATCTTCTGATTGATGATACGCCCGGAATCAGTGTGAATGAAATTCGTTCCAAATGCCGCAAATTTAAGCTTGAAAAGCGCGGCCTGGGAATGATTGTGATTGACTATTTGCAGCTGATGAGTTCGTCGCGGCATTCCGAGTCCAGGCAGCAGGAGATTTCAGAGATTTCCCGCTCGCTGAAAGCGTTGGCCAGAGAGTTGGATGTTCCGGTGCTCGCGCTGTCTCAGCTGAGCAGAGCGGTGGAAAAGCGTGATGATAAACGGCCGATGCTGTCCGATTTGCGCGAGTCGGGAGCGATTGAACAGGATGCGGATGTGGTGATGTTCATTTACCGTGAGGACTACTATGTCAAGGATACGGACAAAAAAGGTGTCACGGAGATTATTATTGCCAAGCAGAGAAACGGTCCGGTCGGAACGGTGGAGCTTGTGTTTCTTCCGCAGTATACAAAGTTTGTCGATCTGGCGCGGCAGCGGGATTTGCAAAAACAGTAAATGACACAGGAGCGTCGCCTGCGGCTTAAAAATGGAAAAGATATGCTACTTGACGCTCCGTATAAAAACCGATAGAATGACAGAGGATACTATTATGCAGAAAAAGGAGGAATGATATGAGAGCAGAGTGGACAGGATTTCGCGGCGGCAAATGGGAACGGGAAATCGATGTACGTGATTTTATTTTAAAAAATTATACTCCTTACGAGGGAGATGAGTCTTTCCTGTCAGAACCTACGCAGGATACGAAAGATCTGTGGGATCAGGTTATGGAGCTTAGCAAACAGGAGCTTGAGGCAGGCGGTGTCCTCGATATGGACACGAAAGTGATCTCTACGATTACCTCCCATGGACCGGGATATTTAAATAAAGAAAAAGAAAAAATCGTTGGCTTTCAGACAGACAAGCCGTTTAAGCGCGCGCTTCAGCCTTACGGCGGTATTCGTATGGCGGTCAAGGCATGCCAGGAAAATGGCTATGAGGTTGACCCGGAAATTGTTGAATTTTTTGCGACGCACCGCAAGACGCATAATGCGGGCGTGTTTGATGCTTACACGCCGGAGATGCGCGCGGCGCGCAGCAGCCATATTATTACCGGTCTGCCCGACGCGTATGGACGAGGGCGTATTATCGGGGATTACCGGCGTGTTGCGCTATACGGTGTGGATCGTCTGATTGAGGACAAAGAAGCGCAGAAGGCGGGCACGAGAACCATTATGTATTCGGATGTTATCCGAAACCGGGAAGAGCTGTCTGAGCAGATCCGGGCGCTGCACGAGTTAAAGAAACTTGCTGAAATTTATGGACTTGACATTTCCAAGCCGGCTACCAATGTGCAGGAAGCCATTCAGGCGCTTTATTTTGGATACCTGGCGGCAGTGAAAGAACAGAACGGTGCGGCGATGTCTCTGGGGCGCACGTCTACGTTCCTTGATATTTATGCAGAGAGAGATTTACAGAACAATACGTTTACCGAGGAACAAATTCAGGAGTTCGTTGATCATTTTATCATGAAACTGCGACTTGTGAAATTTGCGCGCACACCGGAGTACAACAGTCTGTTTTCCGGGGATCCGACATGGGTTACGGAGTCGATCGGCGGCGTAGGCATTGACGGCCGCTCGATGGTCACAAAGATGTCGTTCCGTTATCTTCACACGCTCGACAATCTCGGACCGGCTCCCGAGCCGAATCTGACCGTACTCTGGTCGACAAGGCTGCCTAAAAAGTTTAAAGATTACTGTGCGAAGATGTCCATCAAATCCTCTTCGATCCAGTATGAGAATGATGATCTGATGCGTGTGACGCACGGCGACGACTATGCGATTGCATGCTGTGTATCTTCCATGCGCGTCGGCAAGGAGATGCAGTTTTTCGGTGCGAGGGCGAACCTGGCGAAATGTCTGCTCTATGCGATCAACGGCGGTGTGGATGAGATTACCAAGAAGCAGGTGGGTCCGAAGTTCCGGCCGATTACGAGCGAATATCTCGACTACGATGAAGTCATGGATCGTTACTATGATATGATGAAGTGGCTGGCGCGTCTGTATGTTAACACGCTGAATATCATTCATTATATGCATGATAAGTATTGCTATGAGCGGCTGCAGATGTCGCTGCATGACAAAGAAGTAAAGCGTTATTTTGCAACGGGTATCGCAGGACTGTCAGTTGTCGCAGATTCCCTGAGCGCGATTAAGTATGCGAAAGTCCGTGTGATCCGGGATGAAGACGGCATTGCGGTCGATTATAAAGTGGAGGGAGATTTCCCGAAATACGGAAATAATGACGATCGTGTTGATGAGATTGCAATGGATCTGGTGCACACGTTTATGGATATGATCCGCGGGAATCATACGTACCGCGGTGGTGTGCCGACTATGTCGATTTTGACGATCACGTCAAATGTCGTGTACGGTAAACATACCGGCAATACGCCGGACGGGCGCCGTCACGGCGAGCCGCTTGCACCGGGAGCAAATCCGATGCACGGCAGAGATAAACAGGGTGCAGTCGCATCGCTTTCTTCGGTTGCAAAAATTTCGTTCCGTGATGCACAGGACGGTATCTCCAATACGTTTTCGATTATTCCGAATGCCCTTGGCAAAGACGACGCGGTGTTTGTCGGCGATCTGGAGGTCGAATTGGATATGACAAAAGAGGAGCTTGAAGCGGCAGCGGCAGACGAGTGCGCAGGTTCATGCGCGATTCCAAACCTGACAGAGGGACTGGATCTGAATGAGTAATGCGCTTTTGAGAGATTAGTTACCGACGGTGATGTTTTGTTGAACAGGAGGATGCAACGATGAGTATGGAAGTAAAGCAGGCCCAGGTGGACAATCTGGTAAATCTTTTGGATGGTTATGTGGAGAAAGGTGGTCACCACCTGAATGTCAATGTGTTTACAAAGGAGACGCTTCTGGATGCACAGGCGCATCCGGAGAAATATCCGCAGCTGACAATCCGTGTATCCGGATATGCGGTAAACTTTAATAAGCTGACGAAGGAACAGCAGGATGACGTTATCGCGCGAACCTTCCATGAGTCCATCTAAGGGTAGAATTCATTCGATTGAGACATTTGGCACTGTAGACGGCCCGGGGTTGAGATTTGTAGTCTTTACCCAGGGCTGTTCTATGAGGTGCCTGTATTGCCATAATCCGGATACATGGGCAATGCAGGGGGGCACCGTCATGAGTGTGGATGAACTTTTGGAAAAGTATGAGGTGAATCGAAGCTTTTACCGCAACGGAGGCCTGACGGTGACGGGCGGAGAGCCGATGCTGCAGCTTGATTTTGTGACGGAGCTGTTTGTGGAGGCCAGACGCCGTGATATTCATACGTGTTTGGACACGTCGGGAATTTGTTTTAAGCGTGATCCGGAATATCTTAAAAAAGTTGACCGCCTGTTGGCTGCGACCAATCTGGTGATGCTTGACATCAAACATATTGAGGAGGGCAGGCACAGGGAGCTTACGAGGCATTCCAACACGCCGGTTCTTCAGTTTGCAATCTATCTGGATGAGAAACATATTCCGGTATGGATACGCCACGTGATTGTGGAGGGATATACGGACGATCCGAAAGAACAGCAGGCGCTCGGGTATTTTATCGGCGGCCTTCGGAATGTGAAGGCATTGGATGTGCTTCCATATCACAGTATGGGCGAAAATAAATACAGTCAGCTTGGGATGGAGTATGCCCTACAGGGTATGGGCGATCTGCCGAAAGAGCAGGCTGTCCGCGCGCGGGAAGAGATATTGAAGGGGATGCGCAGACGGCGGCTAGACGATGCAAGAAAAACGGACTGACCGTATGTAAGAGGTCTGTTAAATTGTGAGATTTTCCTTGCATATTTCAGGGCGACGTATTAAAATAAAACAAAGATCGCAGCGTTAGTGCGGTCTCAATTTAGAAGGGAAAAGGAGGAGCATACAATGGCAAGAGTGATCAGTGACAGTTGTATTGCCTGCGGCGCATGTGCAGGTACATGTCCGGTTGAGGCAATTTCGGAAGGCGACGGCAAGTTTGAAGTGAATGCAGAGACTTGCATCGACTGTGGTGCATGTGAGGGCGTATGTCCTACGGGCGCAATTTCCGAGGCGGAATAATTGATTGCAGTAAAAAAGCAGCCATGCAGACTGAGAAATCTGTCATGGCTGTTTTTTTATTCAAATCCATTTGTCTACTGTTTCTTTTTAAACAGGGAATTGGACCGGGGCTCTTTACGTTTAAACAACCGCCCGATTTTCCGGTCGGCCTGTGTCACTGCCACTTCGCGGCAGCCTTTCTGGCGCTGTCGGATGCTGTTGTCTAGCTGCCGAAAGCGTTCCTCGTCGCGCTGTTCGCGGTCGCGGAACAGGCCTTCCATGTCCTCTGAAAGATCTCGGCTGACATGCCGGCTCATTTCCCGCGCAAGCTTTTGATTATTTTCCTCCACGACTTCCCGGACGGCTTCTTCCACAATTTGTTTAAACTGCGTCAGTTTTTGTTCCTCGGGCGTCTGATCGAGCGACACCGCGACTTCGCGCTGATTGGCGTCGAGCTCGTCCACGCGCTGATTCAATTCTTCGCGCAGCAGGAGAAGATTGGAGATGACGGCGGGGTCTTTACGTGTAAGCTCCGGGAGCAGAAGTTTGATCGCCTTCAGTTGAAATCCCTGCTCTTTTAAGCATTTGACGTTTTGGAACATGGTAATATCTTCTTCCGTATAATAGCGGTGGCCCATCTCGTTGCGTGCAACCTGAAGGCCAAGTTCATCTTCCCAGTATCTTAAAACGTGTGATTCCACATCGACTTTTTTCGCTGCGTCAGAAATCATGTAATGTATCTCTTTCATACATTCCTCCGTTCTGCCGGACGCGGCACTCCTATTCCCTTTTGTATATTTGGGTTCCTGTTTATTATAACGGTTGGGGACGGCCGGTACAAGAAAAGAATATCGCAATGTTTGACAAAAAAACAGATACGGCGGCTTTGGCTTCGCGGAGCGTATATGGTTGGAGTAAAGAAATAGTCAGTTGATAAAAAATAAATGAAAAGAGTATTGGTTCCTTGAGGTATAATGATTTCGACGAAAAAAACAAAAACCGAAAGGAGAGCCAATACTCATGGATATTATAACA
>CALWPC010000031.1 GCA_944383325.1 uncultured Lachnospiraceae bacterium
TGAACTCGTCCAGATCCGTCGCCCTGAGCAAGTTTCAGAACTTCATCCATGGATACCTGGTTGAAGTCTCCTTCAATCGTGTGTTTCAGGCAGCTTGCAGCTACAGCAAACTCGATGGTTTCCTGCGGTCCGTAACCGTTTAAGGATGCGCAGATTAATCCGCCGCCGAAGCTGTCGCCGCCGCCAACCCGATCAACAATGCGGACAGCGTATTTTTTACTGAAATAACTCTCGCCGTCTGTATACAGCATTGCGGACCAGTTGTTATCATTTGCGGAGATGGATTCGCGCAGGGTAATCGCAACTTTTTTGAATCCGAAACGGTCAACTAACTGTTTTGCGACATCTTTGTAGCCATCGCGGTTCAGTTTGCCGGTCGTTACGTCGGTGCCGGTAGATTTGATGCCAAAAACATCGGAGGCGTCCTCCTCGTTTGCAATGCAGACGTCGACATACTGGCAAAGCTCGCCCATGACCTGTCCCGCTTTCTCTTTGGACCAGAGTTTATTGCGGTAGTTTAAGTCGCAGCTGATGGTGACACCTTTTTCCTTTGCAGCTTTGCATGCTTCCAGGCAGATCGCAGCCACATCGTCGTTCAGCGCCGGTGTAATACCGGTAAAGTGGAACCACTCTGCACCGTCAAAAATCTCGTCCCAGTTAAAATCGGACGGAGATGCCGTGGCGATCGAAGAACCTGCGCGGTCATAAATAACCTTGGACGGTCTCTGGCTAGCGCCCTTTTCAAGGAAATAGATGCCGACACGGTCGCCGCCGCGGGCAATATACGAAGTGTCTACGCCGTAACGGCGGAGAGAATTCACCGCGCACTGACCAATCTCGTGTTTTGGAAGTTTGGTGACGAATTTTGCGTCAAAACCATAATTTGCGAGGGAGACAGCCACGTTGGCCTCGCCGCCGCCGTATGTTGCTCCGAATGTCTCGGCCTGCACGAAACGGTAGTATCCCTCCGGAGCCAGTCGCAGCATAATTTCACCAAATGTAATAACCTTTTTTGCCATGATTTTTATCCTCCAATGTTTTAATGTCAATTTACGGGCGCCGCCGTTTGGCCGGCGCTTATTTCTTTACAATATGTACGGCAAATCCGCCGATTTCCTGCTCCAGGTAAATGGATACCATATTGCCGTTCGCATCGTATTTTGCACTGTCTGCAATCGTCTTTACACCGATAGAGTCCAGGTAATATGCGGCGCGGTCAACAAAATTGGTTCCGACAGCAATGTGTCCCTTGGCGCCGAGGTACGGCGTCTTCATGCATTCTACAAATGATCCGGCAAAGACCGAGCTGTTGCCGACTTTCTTTGTAAATCCAAAAATATCCTCGAACGCTGCGGCTGTGCTGATGGCCTCCTGCTCGTTGTCACAGTTGATTCCGACATGGACAAGCTCAAAGCCTAACATGGTTTTCACCGCTTCACGGGTCAGTTCACGAATCTGATCAAATTCGCCGGCGTCAATGAGCTTGCCGGATACCATCCAACTGCCGCCGCAGGCAAGAATTTTCGGGAAGCTTAAATATTCGCAGAGGTTGCCCGCGTTAATTCCGCCGGTCGGCATAAATTTCATTGTTGTATATGGAGCCGCCATCGCCTTAATCATTGCGAGGCCGCCCGCAGCCTCTGCCGGGAAAAATTTCACAACGTCGAGACCAAGCTCCAACGCCTGCTCAATGTCGCTCGGATTGGAAGTGCCTGGTGTGATCGGGATTCCCTTATCAACGCAGTATTTTACAACTTTCGGATTTAATCCGGGACTTACAATAAATTTTGCGCCGGCCGCCACTGCTTTGTCAACCTGCTCTATCGTCAGAACCGTTCCGGCACCAACCAACATATCAGGAAATTCTGTGGTCATAATCTGAATCGATTCCGCAGCAGCTGCGGTGCGGAATGTGACCTCCGCGCATGGAAGGCCGCCCTCGCACAGTGCCTTTGCAAGAGGTGCGGCATCCTTGGCATCGTTGAGTACAACGACAGGAACGATACCGATTTTTTGTATTTGTTTCAATACATCATTCATGGTAGATTCCTCCATTTATTTATTCATATATATTTATGATACCATAAGCCGGCAAAAAAACAATGCTTTTTTCGATAAAATAATAAGAATATTTGTATAAATCTTTTCGTTTTTTTTGACATGTGATATACTAAAAAACAGTAGATTGCCGTGTTTTAGACTGTGAGTGATCATGTCGGAGAGTGCCAAGGAGGGAGCGTATGCATTTAGAGGAGAAGACTCTGCAGGTAGAAGAAATTTATAATGGAAAAATCTTCCGTGTGACGCGGGAGACAGCGCAGGTAGAGAATGGAGATCAGGTGTTTCGTGAGGTAGTACATCATTCGGGCGGCGTCTGTGTAGTTGCGCTGACGGATAATGAGGAAATTATTTTTGTTCGTCAGTTCCGGTATCCGTTTCAGAAAGTGCTGCTCGAGGTGCCGGCCGGTAAGCGTGAGGAGGGGGAGGACCCGAAAGCATGCGGTATCCGGGAACTGCGAGAAGAGGCAGGGGCAACGGCCGGCAGTGTGGTTGACCTCGGTGTGTTATATCCGACGGTTGCATATGATACGGAAGTGATTCACATGTATTTGGCCACGGAACTTTCTTTCGGAGAACAAATGCTTGACGATGACGAGTTTTTGGATGTGGTTCGCATTCCGCTTGATCAGGCTTATGAAATGGTGATGCGTGGAGAGATTCCGGATGCCAAGACACAGATTGCGGTTTTAAAGACGTATCTGCGCATGCGCACGCATGCAGACTAGGCGAATGGCTGTGGGAGATGGGATGTTTTGAGCGCCGGCTGTATAAATGAAAGGAGCCGGATTATACTAAAAGAAAATAGACGGACTGCGCCGCTTACGTTTTGGCGCCGGCGTTATGGAACAGATAGCAGAATGGAGGATGATTTATGAAATTAAACAGACAACAGTTGCGACAGAGGAAAGAGTGGGAGCAGGCCGGATTCCAACTGCCGGATTATGATATTGATGCAATGATTGAAAAGACAAAGGAAAAGCCGGAATGGCTTCATCTCGGAGCGGGAAATATTTTTCGGGCATTTCCGGCCGCCCTGCAGCAAAAACTGCTGAATGAGGGAAAGGTTGATACCGGCATTATTGTTGCGGAGGGATATGACTATGAAATTATTCAAAAAATGTATCATCCGCATGATGACCTGGGGCTTTTGGTGACGTTGAAAGCCAACGGAACCATTGAAAAAACCGTCATTGCCAGTGTGGCGGAGTCCCTGGCGATGGATAGTCAGGACGAACGGCAATATGGCCGGTTAAAAGAGATTCTGCGCGCGCCGAGTTTAAAGATGATCAGTTTTACAATTACAGAAAAGGGATATTCTCTGAAGCGCGGCGACGGCTCATTCCTTCCGGAGGTGGAGCAGGACTTTCAGAAGGGCGCTGATAAGCCGGCCAGTTATATTGGAAAACTGACGGCACTATTATATGAACGCTATCTCGCGGGCAAACTGCCGATTGCGCTTGTCAGCATGGACAACTGTTCCCATAACGGAACAAAATTGTATGAAGCGGTTACCTGTTTTGCACAGACATGGTGCGCAGGAGGATTTGTGGACTCTGGTTTTGTATCCTATATCAAGGATCCGGCTATGGTGTCGTTTACATGGTCGATGATTGACAAGATCACCCCGCGCCCTGACGAGAGCGTGAAACAAATGCTTCTCGACTCCGGTTTTGATGATGTGGAGCCGGTGATTACAGCGAAAAATACGTATATTGCGCCGTTTGTCAATGCGGAGGAGCCGCAGTATCTGGTCATTGAAGATGCATTTCCAAACGGACGGCCGCCGCTTGAACAGGCCGGAGTGATGTTTACAGACCGTGAGACGGTGGATAAAGTGGAGAAAATGAAGGTGTGCACCTGCCTGAATCCGCTGCATACCGCTTTGGCTGTTTTTGGCTGTCTGCTTTCTTATGATCTCATTTATAAAGAAATGCAGAATCCTCTTTTGAAAAAATTGGTGGAAGTGATCGGCTATGAAGAGGGGCTGCCGGTTGTGGTTGATCCTAAAATTCTGGATCCGAAGGCCTTTATCGACGAGGTGATCAATGTGCGGATTACAAATCCGTTTATGCCGGATACGCCGCAGCGGATTGCCACGGACACGTCGCAGAAGCTCTCCGTGCGCTTTGGGGAGACGATTCGGGCCTATGCGGAAAGTGATTCTCTGCATGTGAGCAGTTTAAAAATGATTCCCCTCGTCCAGGCGGGATGGTGCCGGTATCTGATGGGAATTGACGATTCCGGAAACGAATTTACGCTCAGTCCGGATCCGCTGCTTGATACGGTGTGTCCGCATGTGAACGGACTTCATTTTGGGGACGGCAAAGAAAAGGTGCACGCAGCACTTCAGCCGATTTTGTCAGATGCGGATATTTTCGGCATTGATCTTTACGAGGCGAGCCTTGGAGAGCTTGTGGAGCAGTATTTTACGGAAATGATTGCCGGGGTGGGGGCGGTGCGTGATACGCTCTCAAAATATTTGTCGGCATAAAGGATGCGGCGACAGTAAAGGAAGAGGATAACGGGATGTTTGAGATTGAGGAGGAGTTAAAGAAGCTTCCTGCAAAGCCCGGCGTATATCTTATGCATGGCGAACATGACGAGATCATTTATGTGGGGAAAGCAAAAAGTTTAAAAAACCGCGTACGCCAATATTTTCAGACAAGCCGGAATAAGGGGCCGAAAATTGAACAGATGGTCACGCATATACGCCGTTTTGAGTATATTGTGACGGATTCTGAACTTGAGGCGCTTATATTAGAATGTAATTTGATTAAGGAGCACCGGCCGAAATATAATACGCTGCTTATGGATGACAAAGAATATCCGTACATCAAGGTGACTGTCCAGGAGGCCTTTCCCCGCGTGATGTTGGCGCGCCAGAGGCGAAAGGACAAAGCGCGTTATTTTGGGCCGTATACCAGTGCGGGAGCCGTGCGGGAAATCCTGGAGCTTTTGCGGAAGGTGTACCGCATTCGATCGTGCAACCGCAATCTGCCGCGGGACATCGGAAAAGAACGTCCCTGTTTGAATTATCATATTCATTGCTGCAGCGCGCCCTGTCAGGGAAAGATTTCTGCGGAGGACTATGCGGCGTCGATCCGTCAGGTGATTGATTTTCTGAACGGAAATACGGAACCAATCAGAAAACGTCTGACTGACCAGATGCAGGAGGCGTCCGAACATCTCGAATTTGAAAGGGCGGCCGAGCTCAGAGAACTTTTGAAACAAGTGGCGGCGATTTCGCAGCGCCAGAAGATGAGTCAAAATGACAGCGACGACCGGGACATTATCGCGATGGCTATGCAGGCGCAGGATGTGGTCGTACAGGTGTTTTTTATCAGGGAGGGCCGGCTGATCGGCCGGGAACATTTCTATATGACTCTGGCAGGCGACGAGGAGCCTGGCGACATTCTCCGCGAGTTTATCACGCAGTTTTATTCAGGCACGCCGTATTTGCCGAAAGAGCTGCTGCTGCAGCACGCGGTTGCGGATGCGGATTTGCTAGAACAGTGGCTTTCTGCGAGAAGAGGGATGAAAGTGACGCTTCGGATTCCCAAAATCGGGGAGAAGGAAAAGTTGGTGGAACTGGCTGCCAAAAATGCGGAGCTTGTGTTGTCGCAGGATCGGGAGCGGATTCGGCAGGAAGAAAAGCGTACAGCCGGAGCAGTCCGGGAACTGGCGTCGCTGCTCGGTTTATCCGGTATTGTCCGCATGGAGGCGTATGATATTTCCAATATCAGCGGTTTTGACAGTGTAGGCTCCATGGTAGTCTATGAATACGGACGCCCGAAGCGAAGCGATTACCGCAAGTTTCGGCTGCGCGGACTGGACGGGCCGGATGATTATGCATCCATGAGACAGGTGCTGACTAGGCGGTTTGAGCATGGAATCTCAGAACTTGAAAAGCAGAAGGAGAGTCAGATGGAGCCGAAATTTGGGAGTTTTACCAAGTTTCCCGATCTGATTTTGATGGATGGCGGCAAGGGACAGGTGAATATCGCGCTTGATGTTTTGGAAACTCTCGGACTTTCCATTCCGGTCTGCGGTATGGTCAAGGATGATCGCCATCGAACGCGCGGTCTGTATTACAATAACCGGGAGTACACTCTGGCGATCAACAGCGACGCGTTTTTGCTGCTGACAAGGATCCAGGATGAGGCGCACCGATTTGCGATTGAGTTTCACCGTTCACTGAGAGGCAAGGGACAGGTTCACTCTGTGCTCGATGATATTCCAAATATCGGTCCCGCGCGGCGCAGAGCGCTGATGCGCCATTTTGTTTCGATTGACGCCATTCGGGAGGCGGATGAGGATGCACTGGCCGCGCTCGAGGGGATGGATCGCAGGGCGGCGCAGAGTGTATATCAATTTTTTCATGGAAGCGCCAAAGGAAACTGAATAATTATACAGAATGCCCAAATTTTCCAAAAATGAAAAAAAGTCTTGCATTTTCTCACAAATTAAAGTATAGTTATATCTGTGAAAATTACAGCGATTACATGACGGACAAGGGCGTTCCAACAACAGGTGGAGTGCCCTTATTTTTCTTTTATGGATCAACCGTAGATGTGAGACCGGTCTGCTGTGATGAGCAATAAGGAGAACAGAGAGGAAAGGAATGGAGCAGTATGAGCGAGAAAATCAATATTTCTGAAATCTTCGGACAAAATGTGTTCAGCCAGAGCGTCATGGAGGAGCGTTTGCCGAAGAAGGTGTACAAAGAGCTGTTAAAGACGATGGAAGAAGGAAAAGAGTTAAATCCGATGATCGCCGAAGTAGTGGCCAATGAGATGAAGGACTGGGCGATCGAAAAAGGAGCGACTCATTATACCCATTGGTTCCAGCCGCTGACAGGCGTTACCGCGGAGAAGCATGATTCCTTTATTTCTGCCCCGAAGGCAAACGGCAAGACGATTATGGAATTTTCGGGCAAGGAGCTGATTAAAGGCGAACCGGATGCATCTTCATTCCCGTCGGGAGGTCTGCGCGCGACGTTTGAGGCCAGAGGGTACACGGCGTGGGACTGCACGTCGCCGGCTTTTGTCCGCGAGGACGCCGCGGGTGCAACGCTCTGCATTCCGACTGCCTTCTGTTCTTATACAGGGGAAGCTCTCGACAAGAAAACACCGCTTTTAAGGTCTATGGAGGCGATTAATACGCAGGCGCTTCGTCTGCTGCGTTTGTTTGGCAATACCACCTCGAAGAAAGTGATGCCGTCCGTCGGACCGGAGCAGGAGTACTTTCTTGTGGACCGCGATAAATATTTAAAAAGAAAAGATCTGATTTTCACCGGACGCACGCTGTTTGGAGCTATGCCGCCTAAGGGACAGGAACTGGAAGATCATTATTTCGGCAGTATCCGCGAGCGTATCGGATCGTTTATGAAAGATCTGAATATCGAACTGTGGAAATTGGGAGTGACTGCCAAGACGCAGCACAATGAGGTCGCTCCGGCGCAGCATGAGATTGCACCGATTTACAGCATGTGTAATATTGCGGTGGATCACAATCAGATTGTTATGGAGACGCTGAAGAAAGTGGCGCATCGGCATAATCTGGCGTGTCTGCTCCACGAGAAACCGTTTGCCGGCGTCAATGGTTCCGGTAAGCATAATAACTGGTCGATTACTACAGACGATGGCATCAATCTGTTGGATCCCGGAAAAACTCCGCATGAGAATGTACAGTTTTTGCTTGTTCTGACCTGTATTATGAAAGCCGTAGACACACATGCAGATCTGCTTAGGGAGTCCGCGGCGGATGTCGGAAATGATCACAGGCTTGGAGCGAATGAGGCTCCTCCGGCAATTATTTCGATGTTCCTCGGAGAACAGCTTGAGGATGTCATTGAGCAGCTTGTCAGCACAGGTAATGCGACGAGCAGTTTAAAAGGAGAAGTGCTGAAAACGGGTGTCAGCACGCTGCCTGATTTTGTCAAGGACGTAACTGACCGCAACCGGACGTCGCCGTTTGCGTTTACCGGAAATAAATTTGAGTTCCGTATGGTCGGCTCTGCGGATTCGATTGCCGGTCCGAATATTATTTTAAATACAATTGTAGCCGAAGCGTTTGCCGAGGCATGCGACATTCTTGAAAAAGCCGAGGATTTTGATGTTGCAGTTCACGATCTGATTAAAGAATATGCGACGAAGTACCAGAGAATTATCTTTAACGGCAATGGGTACTCAGAGGAATGGGTAGCGGAAGCGAAGAGAAGAGGCTTGCCGAATATCCGTTCGATGGTGGAGGCAATTCCTGCAATTACAACAGACAAAGCAGTCAACCTATTTGAGCGCTTTGGTGTGTACACGAAAGCAGAATTGGAGTCCAGAGCCGAGGTCATGTACGAGGCATATTCGAAAGCGATTAATATTGAGGCCAGAGCGATGATTGACATTGCCTCCAAGCAGATTATCCCTGCAGTGATTAAGTATACCACTGTGCTCGCTGATTCGATTCAGAAAGTCAAGGCGGTCAGTGAAGATGCGGACACTACGACGCAGGAGGAAATGCTGCTTGAAACGAGTGATCTGCTGCGGGATTCCCGGACGGCGCTTGCCCGGTTGGAAGAAGTGACTGCCGCTGCGCTTGAGGTTGAGGTAGGCGAAACGCAGGCGCTCTATTATCTGAAAACGGTCAAAACGGCAATGGATGCGCTCCGCGCGCCGGTTGATAAGTTGGAAATGATTGTTGATAAGGATATGTGGCCGATGCCGTCTTATGGCGATCTGATTTTCGAGGTATAAACAAAAGTTCATATAGTCCCATCTTTTCTTCTATGAAACAGTCTGTCTGTATCAATTACAGGCAGGCTGTTTTGCGTCGGTGCGCCGCATGGCGGGTCATTTTAGGAATTGCAGAAATACGGAAAAAATGATACACTGTATGAAAATAAGGTAAAGTGAGGAATCATCATGACAGACTGGCTTGTCAGTCGCTTTATAAAAAATAGCGAGGATGTTACGAATGCGCGCGTGCGCACAGCATATGGCATTTTGGGCAGCCGCGTCGGAATTGCCTGCAACATTTTGCTGTTTATTTTAAAATTTATTTTGGGGGCGCTTGTCAACAGCGTTTCCGTTATGGCGGATGCGTTTAACAATCTCTCAGATGCGGTTTCCTCGGTGATCAGCTATGTCGGGGTGAAAATGGCGGATAAGCCGGCGGATGAGAAACATCCGTTCGGACACGGGCGAATGGAATATATCGCGGCGCTGTTCATCGCTTTTCTGGTTGTGGAAGTCGGCATTACGTTTTGTAAAGACGCTGTGAAAAGAATTTTAGATCCACAGCCGCTTGTCTTTTACTGGTTTGTTGTCGCGGGCTTGATCATCTCGATTGCCGTGAAGCTCTGGCTTGGATTTTTCTATCGGAAGCTTGGAAGGCGGATTTCTTCGGGAATGATGGAAGCGTCCGGCGCGGATGCGTTTGGAGATGTGCTTGCCACGGCCGCAACACTTTTGTCTCTTGTCATCTTTGCGTGTTTCGGCGTAAATCTGGACGGTGTTTTCGGGCTGATTGTCTCGGTGATGATTATTCTGGCAGGAATCGGTATTGTACGGGATACGATGGAGCCGCTGATTGGCGGGGCGGTTCCTTTGGAACTGTACCATGAGATCGAAGATTTCGTAGAGAGTTATGACGGCATAGAGGATACGCATGATCTGATTGTCCATAACTATGGTCCGACAAAGAGTATGGCGACAATTCACGCGGAGGTCAGCTGCGAACAGGATGTAATGGTTTCGCATTCGATTATTGACCGTATTGAGCGCGACGCGCAGAAGAAGCTTGGCATTTGTCTCGTGATACATATGGATCCGGTAGACACGGAGTCGGAGGAGGCGGTGCTGACCCGGCATAAGGTCGTGACGATTTTACAAAATCTGGATCCGCGTCTGTCGATTCATGATTTTCGAATGGTGAACGGAGAGCAGGATTTCCACCTGATGTTTGATATGGTTGT
>CALWPC010000032.1 GCA_944383325.1 uncultured Lachnospiraceae bacterium
AACCACCGGATTGCAAGAATAATGGATCTTGTATGGCTGTTATCAAATTGTTATCAAAAGACTTCTGTAAACGCCGCAAACCCGCATAAATACTGGGTTTTTACGGTACTTCGTTTTATTCCCACTCAATCGTCGCCGGTGGTTTTCCCGTACAATCATACATCACCCGATTAATATGCTGCACCTCATTCACGATCCGGCTAGTTACCCGCTCTAAGACATCCCATGGCAACTTTGCCGCCTCTGCAGTCATAAAATCTGTTGTTGTCACCGCCCGAAGCGCCACCGCGTAATCATACGTTCGCTCATCGCCCATCACACCTACGGAGCGCATATTCGTAAGCGCAGCAAAATACTGTCCGATCTCCCTGTCCAACCCGGCTTTCGCAATCTCCTCCCGATAAATCGCATCCGCGTCCTGCAACATCTTAATCTTTTCCGCAGTCACTTCCCCGATAATCCGGATTGCCAGTCCCGGGCCCGGAAACGGCTGACGATACACCAGGTGGGGCGGAAGACCAAGTTCCAATCCGGCCTTTCTGACCTCATCCTTAAACAGCAGACGAAGCGGCTCAATAATCTCCTTAAAATCCACATAATCCGGCAAACCGCCCACATTATGATGCGATTTGATCACTGCCGACTTTCCTAAACCGCTCTCGATCACATCTGGATAAATCGTCCCCTGAACCAAATAATCCACCGCGCCAATTTTTTTCGCTTCCTCTTCAAACACGCGGATAAACTCCTCGCCGATAATTTTCCGTTTTTTCTCCGGTTCCGTTACACCGGACAATTTCTCATAAAAGCGTTCCTGAACATTCGCGCGGACAAAATTCAAATGAAACATTCCTGACTTGGAAAAAACTTCCTCGACTTCGTCCCCCTCATTTTTCCGCAACAGGCCATGATCGACAAAAACACACGTGAGCTGATTTCCGACCGCTTTTGACAACAGTGCTGCAGCCACAGAACTGTCCACGCCGCCGGAGAGCGCCAAAAGCACTTTCCCGCTCCCCACCTTCTCACGGATAGCCTGAATGGACGTCTCAACAAACGAGTCCATCTTCCAATCTCCGGCACAACCGCACACCCGGAACAGAAAATTATGCAGAATCTCTACCCCCTGCTCCGTGTGCACTACCTCAGGATGAAATTGAACCAAATATAACTTCTTTTCCGCATTTTCCGCAGCCGCAACCGGACAGGACGGCGTATGCGCCGAAACCTTGAACCCATCTGCCAAATGTTCAATATAATCCGTATGGCTCATCCATGTAACCGAAGTGCTCCGATTCCCCTGGAACAAAAGAGAATCCGTATCAAAAGTCACTTCCATCTTTCCATATTCACGCACGGGCGCCTTTCCAATCTGACCACCCAGAACATCCGTCATCAACTGCGCGCCATAACAAATACCTAAAATAGGCACGCCAAGTTCAAACAACTCCGCACAACATTTTGGAGCATGCTCATCATAGACACTCGAAGGTCCCCCTGTAAAAATAATTCCCTTTGGACAAAGCTCTTTAATCGTTTCCAGACTCAAATTATAGGGATGTACCTCGCAATACACATTACACTCACGTACTCTCCGGGCAATCAGCTGATTATACTGTCCGCCAAAATCCAGTACAAGTATCAGTTCCTTTTTTTCCAACACAACTCCTCCTTTGTAATCCATCCCATTCATTATAAAATAAGAAAGAACAATTTACAACAACAAACCGGCTCACGGATCATTTCCTGTTCGCTCTCTCAGGTTGCCGCGCTGCACGGTTAAATAAAATCAGACCAATCACAAACATCACTGCGATCACCGCAACTCCTGCATTCGGAAGATTCGTCATCTGCGCGACCACCCCGACAAGCGTTGTTCCAGTAAACGAAGCGCCTTTTCCGCAAATGTCATAGATCCCAAAATATTCTCCCGCCTTATCAGCCGGAATAATCTTTGCAAAATACGAACGTGAAAGCGCCTGAATTGCTCCCTGAAACATTCCCACCATGACGGCCAACAGCCAAAATTCCCACTGTTGATCCAACTGGATCGCAAACACTGCAATCACAATATAAGCAACCAGACACACTTTTAACAGTTTGGCTGTCTCATATTTTTTTGACAACCGCGAAAACAACAGCGCGCATGGAAAGGCAACGAGCTGCGTTACTAACAGGGCAAGCAACATTCCCTGCGTGTCCAGTCCCAACGCACTGCCATATGCCGTAGCCATATCAATGACCGTATACACGCCGTCAATAAAAAAGAAAAACGCAAGCAAAAATAAAAAGATGTGCTTTTGATTTTTCATATCCCGCAGCGTAGTGCCTAATCTCTGAAAACTGCTTCTCACAATACCGGACTGCCTTTCAACGCAGTACACTTGCTTATATACTCTAAGAAGCGGTATCGTCATGACCAACCACCAGATTGCATTCAGGCAAAAAGCAAGCGTCATGGCAGTCCTGATCGAAATTCCGATTTTTTCATAAAGCAGCACGAGAACAATCGAACAAACAAACGGAATACAGCTTCCAATATACCCCCACGCATAGCCATGGGAAGAAACCATATCCATGCGCTCCTTTGTCGTCACATCCACAAGCATCGAATCATAAAAAATTAAACTCGTATTATATCCTACTCTGGCCAACACAAATACCGCCAAAAAGGCCATCCACATCGTTGGCAGCGAGAGTGCTGCACAGCCCAGAACACCCAGACACATACAGGCGCTAAACAACGGTTTCTTGAAATTTCTAATATCCGCCATTGCGCCAAGCACGGGACCGATCAGCACCACGAGAATCGTAGCGACTGACGTTGCATATCCCCAGTAAGCCAGATAATCCACCTCGGATACACCGGCGCTCTCCGCTAGCGAATTAAAATAAATAGGAAATAAAGTGGACACCAACATTGTAAATGCTGAATTACCTACATCATATAACACCCACCGCTTTTCCAGTGTAGTTAACGATTTCTGCTCCATTTTCCCGCTCCCCATCGCCTTCTAATTGCGCTCACAGTGATGTTTCCGTGGTCAGCAGCTGACTTCTCCATTCCGCCTCCCGGAAGCCGACCAGGACCGTTTCTCCCGAAACGAGAATCGGCCTTTTCACGAGCATGCCATCTTCGGCCAACAGCTGATACTGTTCCTCTTCACTCATCAGCGGCAGCTTGTCTTTCAATTTTTTCTCTTTATACAACAAACCGCTCGTATTAAAAAACCTTTTCAGCGGAAGACCGCTCTTTTCTTTCCATGCCATCAATTCTTCCGCGGTAGGATTTTGTTCCTTAATATCGCGCTCCTCAAATTCATATCCTTGTTCCGCGAGCCATTGCTTTGCCTTTTTACACGTTGTACATTTTGGGTAACAAACAAATACCATGTTCTTCCACCTCTCATTCCTTTCATCTTCACACGAAACGCCAATCAGAGAATAACCCCGCCTCCCAATACATACTCGCCGTCATACAACACGACAGCCTGTCCGGGAGTGATTGCGCGCACTGGTTCCTCAAACCGGCATTCCATGCGGTCATTGCCCACCATACGAACCCGGCAGGGGGCTCCTGCATGACTGTACCGTATTTTAGCCACACAGGAAATCTCCTCCGCCGGCTGTTCTATCGCCATCCAGTTCAGACATACGGCCTGCAGCGTATCTCCCCACACATCCGCATCTTCGCCAATGACCACTTCATTGCGTTCCGGCACAATCGCCGTTACAAATACCGGATGTCCAACCGCCAGGCCAAGGCCTTTTCTCTGTCCGACCGTATAATGAATAATGCCCTGATGCCGCCCCAGTACGCGGCCATCTTGCGATACAAAATTTCCGGGAGGATATTGCTTTTTCGTTTTTTGAGAAATAAAGCCCGCATAATCCCGATCCGGCACAAAGCAAATCTCCTGACTGTCGGGCTTGTCCGCTACCTGAAGGCCAAGCTGGCGCGCAATCGTCCGAATTTCCTCTTTCGTATATTCTCCAACCGGCATTTTGGTACGTGAAAGCTGTTCCTGCGTCAAATTATACAGCGCGTAAGTCTGATCTTTCTGCGCAGTTGCCGATGTCCGTATACAAAAACGTCCGTTTGCAAGCTTGTCTATGCGCGCATAATGTCCAGTCGCAATAGCGTCCGCCCCGATCGCCACACTGCGCGAAAGCAAAGACTCCCACTTGATAAAACGATTACACGCAATACAGGGATTCGGCGTTCTTCCCCGCTCATATTCATCTACAAAATAATCAATGACATATTTTTCAAATTCACTGCGAAAATTCATGACATAATGCGGAATATGGAGTTGTGACGCCACATTGCGCGCATCCTCAACGGCAGAAAGACCACAACATCCGCCGTGGTCACTGATACTGCACTGATCCTCTGCCTGCCAGATCTGCATTGTCACACCGATAACATCATACCCCTGCTCTTTCAATAAGTACGCAGCCACCGATGAGTCCACACCACCCGACATTCCAACTACAACCGTCTGTTTTCCCATATAATTCCCGTCCGACTCCCCTTAACAGCGCATGATGTGATACACCATATCAGTTGATAAGCTCTTTATAAAACTCTGCGTAATCTGTTCTTTGATCCTTTGTAAACTGGATCGCTGCTCTTGGGTGCTGATTGAGCAATCCGCTCATTAAATATTGCAGATCATACCCCCATACAACTCCTTCTTTACGCAGCGGCATAACATAGCGCTCCACAAATTGAATTGCGGGATAAATCTGATACTTTGGATTTTTTAAAAAGCCAAGCAATAATTCCATCGCGCAGTTTCCGGCGCCGCGCCCCAAGGTCCCGTATGTGGCGTCTAGCCAATCCACGCCGTCTCCGACCGCTTCAATCGTATTGGCAAACGCAAGCTGCTGATTGTTATGCGCATGAATGCCAAGCTTCTTTCCGTATTTAACTGCCACATTCATAAAGCAGTCGACAATTCTGGCAATCTGTTCGGGATATAACGCCCCATAACTGTCTACAATATAAACTGCCTGAATTGGCGTCTGTGCCAACATTTCAAGCGCTGCTTCCACATCCCGTTCCTGTGCATTGGAAATGGCCATAATATTGCATGTCGTTTCATACCCTCTGGCCGCCACATACTCAATCATTTCCACCGCAGCCGGAATCGTATTCAGATAAGTAGCAATTCTCACCAAATCTACTGGGCTGTCGCTTTTATTGCCAATATCGCGGAC
This sequence comes from uncultured Lachnospiraceae bacterium, assembly GCA_944383325.1. GTDB lineage: Bacteria > Bacillota > Clostridia > Lachnospirales > Lachnospiraceae > CALWPC01. The sequence continues at coordinate 5,224 of CALWPC010000032.1, forward strand.
ATAATCGCACCGTCCGACATCCGCCATAACCGAAATTTTCAAATCGGTATTATTGTCTCCGACAATGGAACGAATATCCTCATCGTTACAGAATTTCCATTTCCCAAACGACTGCTCGTCGAACAGTTCCCTGGACGCTTTGTAACCAAATTCCATATAATCGACGCCGGCGCGGAGATTGGTCAAATACAACTCTCTGACAAACTCATCGGTAAAATGAAAATCGTTGACCAGACCTCCATCTCGCAAAGTGGCGTCCACCACTCTGATGTCCGAACGGCTTTCCATTAATTTTGTAATTTCTTTCAACAATATTTCCTCTTTTCTTTAGACGTCGCTGCCTCCGAATGGCATCTTACGCTTTATCACTTTAAATCAAAATACAATTTGAGTATAATGGACACATTCTATTTTGTCAATCCTGACACAACGCGGTATTTTACATGCATTTCGGCTGTTCTCCCGTAAACTCCAAATACCACGAAGACGTTGATCTAAGCTGCTCTACATGACGCTTAATCGCTTCTACCGTCACATCAATTTCGTCCTTCGTCGTATGGGCGCCGAGCGTCAGGCGCAGCGCTCCGTTGGCCAGATCCCTTGGCAGCCCCATAGCGGTGAGAACATGGGACGGCTCGCTCGAACCCGTTGTACACGCGCTGCCGGCAGACGCACAAATGCCATCCATATCAAGAAGCACAAGCAAGTGTTCGCCTTCTACAAACTGAAAGCAAAAATTTGCATTTCCGGGCAGACGATTTTTTGCATAGCCGTTCAAACGTACATACGGAATCTCCGTCAAGATCCGCCGTATCAAATAATCTCTGAGCGCACGCTCTCTCTGCATGCGTTCTTCCATATTCTCCTGGCAAATGGCAACCGCCTTCGCAAATCCCACAATACCAGGGACATTCTCCGTTCCCGCACGCATTTGCCTCTCCTGCGCGCCGCCGTGCATAAACGGCGGCATTCCATACTGCTCATCGATATATAAAAATCCAACGCCCTTTGGTCCGTAACACTTATGACTGCTCGCGCTGAGCAGAGAAATCTTCTGTTCTTTTACATCAATCGGTATCTGACAAAACGCCTGCACTGCATCCGTATGAAACGGAATGCCGTGCTCGGCAGCGATCGCTCCGATTTCCCTGATCGGCTGAATCGTTCCCACCTCGTTGTTTGCATACATAATGGAGATGCATGCGGTATCCGGGCGTATCGCCTCTTTCAGCCTGCGGACACTGACCACTCCCTGTTCATCAACCGGCAGATACGTCACCTCATACCCCTGCTGTTCCATCCACTCGCAAGCGTGCAAAATCGCATGGTGTTCGATTTTGGTAGTAATCAGATGTTTCTTCTCCGAAGCATTTGGCTTGGCCTCTCCATCCTGTTTCTGCATGAATACAGACATTTTAACCGCCCAATTATCGCTTTCTGTTCCTCCTGCTGTAAAATAAATTTCATGACTTTTTGCACCGATCGCTCCGGCAATCACATCCCGCGCCTCCTCGACAGCCTGCCTGGAGTCCTGGGCCAGAGCATAACTGCTCGAAGGATTTCCATACAGTTTCCTGCAATACGGGATCATTGCCTCCAATGCCTGCGCGGCAACGGGCGTGGTAGCTGCATGATCTAAGTAAATTTGCTGACTCATTGCTGTATCCGCCTTTCTGTAAACCGTTCAACACGCGCAGCCGCTCTGAACTGTCCGCCAATACTGAGAACGATACGCATTTTACCGCATTGGCAGGCATATAGTAGAATAAATCGACAAATCAGGTGTCTCACATGAATGCAAAATCCATGATCAAAGGCACGCTCATACTGACGATCACCGGACTGATCACACGTATTATGGGCTTCTATTACAGAATATTCCTTTCCAATAAAATTGGTGCAGAAAACCTGGGCCTTTACCAGATGATCTTTCCTCTTTTAATGCTTGCGCACTCCCTGACTTCCGCAGGAATCCAACTGGTCATCTCCCGACTGGTCGCCGTGGACGCCGCGCACACGAGCCGCAAAAAACATGCGCTGCTTGTCGGGACTACGTTATCATTTATTTTATCAATATTTGTATTTCTTGTCCTTTACACACAAGCGGATTTCCTCGCCATCAACATCCTTTCGGAGGAACGCTGTGCGCCGCTGCTGCGCATCATGGCGTTTTCCGTTCCGCTATCCTCGATCCACACTTGTATTATTGGATATTATTACGGTCAGCAAAAAACGCTTCTGCCCGCATTTTCCAATTTTACCGAACAATTTGTCCGCATTTTTGCCGTATGGCTTCTATGCAACGCCGCCGTTATCGAGGGCAGGGAAATCACCGTCTCCGTCGCGGTTTACGGACTTGTTCTCGGAGAAGCAGGCTCCACATTGCTTTGTCTGACTGCACTGTCCTTTGAACAAAAAGGCAAATTTCGACACTATTCCCTCTCCGGCACAAGGCGGCTGACAAAAATCATTCTCCGCCAGGGCATTCCCCTCACCGCCAACCGGGTGCTGTTAAATCTGCTGCAAAGCGCCGAAGCCATATTAATTCCGTCACGGCTCCAAATATATGGCCTAAGTTCTTCCGAAAGTCTGGCCATTTACGGTGTGCTGACCGGAATGGCGATGCCTTTTGTTCTTTTTCCATCCACGCTGACAAACGCCGCTTCCACGCTGCTTCTGCCCGGGGCCGCAGAAGCGCAGGCAGAGCAAAACTTAAATTCTCTAAAGTCCACCATTGAACAAACGCTGCGATTCTGCCTCTTGCTCGGCATTTTTTGCAGTATGATTTTTTGTCTGTTCGGCCATGCGCTCGGTAATATTATTTTTCAGAGTCCGCTCTGCGGTCAACTGCTCGTCATTCTCGGATGGCTCTGTCCCTTTTTATACATTACATCGACGTTCAGCAGCATTTTGCACGGCCTTGGAAAAATTTCACAGACGTTTTGTGTCAGTGTTGTTTCACTCAGCCTGCGAATTGTATTTGTGCTCATATTTATTCCCATTTTCTCCATAAAGGGATATTTGTGGGGCATCCTGCTCTGCCAGATTCTCTCGACCTTTGCATACAGCGTCCTGCTGTACCGCCTTGTTCCATTTCGATTTGACGCCGTCGAATGGATTGCCAAACCACTTGGCCTGTGCATCATCAGCCTGTTTATTGGCCGGGGACTGTTTCAGCTGCTCCCTGACATCAATTTGCTGTCGCTGATCTTCTGCATTGGCTGTACCACACTCAGCTATTGCCTTCTTCTCATTGTCACCGGACTGCTGCCAAAACCGCCGAAACACGCGCATCAGTCATAACTTTGGCGACATGTTTCCTCTTTTTGCGCCGTCGCGACGCCTTATTGCGACGTGCGCATCCTGAACGGAATGTATATTATAGCGAAGTTCGAAAATTTTTCCTAGTGAAAAAGCTGCCGACTTCACTCTGAAATCGACAGCCCTGTCATGCTTGCACCTATATTCACGGACGGTTGCTAGCCGCAATAAAACGCTCTAACTGCTCTAACGCAGCGCCTGTACGCAGCGCTTGTCTTGCCCGCTCGATCCCTTCTTCCAGGCTGACGCCTGCGGCAATATGAATCGCTGCCCCCGCATTGATCAGCACGGCGTCTGTTTTCGGCCCCTGTGCGCCCGATAAAATGTCCCGTACAATCTGGGCGTTTTCAGCCGGCGAACCGCCTTCCAACTCCTCCTTCTGACACCGCTTAAAACCAAATTGTTCCGGTGAAATAGTGTAAGACTCAAACACCCCGCCCCGAACTTCGCACACAGCGGTGGAGGCGCTCATCGAAATCTCGTCAATACAGTCTTCTCCGTACACGACCATCGCCTTGCGCACGCCGAGATTTGACAGCACGCGCGCAAGCGGCTCTACTAATTCTTTTGCATACACTCCAAGCAGCTGCATACTGGCTCCCGCCGGATTTGCAAGCGGTCCCAGAATGTTAAACATCGTGCGGATGCCCATCTCCTTTCGCACATTGCCGACAAACCGCATTGCCGTATGGTATTTCTGCGCGAACAAAAAACATATATTCATTTCCTTCAAAAGCTGTGCGCTCGCCGCAGGCGCCAGGTCAATTTTCACCCCCAACGCTTCCAGGCAGTCCGCCGTCCCGCATTTGCTCGACGCCGCGCGGTTCCCATGCTTTGCCACCGGAACGCCGGTGGATGACACGACCAGGGACGCCACTGTCGAGATATTAAATGTATTGGCGCCATCCCCGCCGGTACCTACAATCTCCAGTACGTCCATATCATTTAAAAATTTCTCACAATGCTCTCGCATTACACGGGCAGACGAGGTAATCTCATCGATCGTCTCGCCCTTCATTGCAAGCGCCGTCAAAAACGACGCCTTTTGGGCGTCGCTCGCCTCGCCGCACATAATCTCGTTCATGACGATTTTCATCGTCTCCTGATCCAAATTCTCCCCCTGAACCACTTTGGCAATTGCTTCCTTGATCATCGCATCCATTCCTCCTGTGCTGTCTTTGTAATCGTCAACAAAATCTGTTACCACTATAACTCGTTTTTTGCCATCAGGCAAGAACATTATGACGGAAAACTATGCTACCTGGCCCGGCGCGCAGGCGAATACTTTCCTGCAACAGCACGATACCTGCCACTGCTCATTAAATCTATAACATGTTCATCATACTACGAATCTTTTCGAATGTTCTTCTTTACCTGTAAAAACAAAGTATGAAACAGCCTCATTATAAGTATTCTATTGAGGGCAAATGCCACGATCACCGAAGTCAACATATTTAACATATCAAGCATCGGAATCCGCATAAAACAAAGAATTGCCATTACTATCAGTAAAAGCAGCAGTAACACAATCCGTCTGTAATGAAATTTGATTTTTTGAAATTTTTGAATATTTCGCATTCGATAAATCGATAGCCACATATAACCAATTAGCGTCGATAAAGACGCCGCATAAATACCAATCAAATTTACAAAGCATAGATTGATCAAAAAATTGAATGCCGCAGCTATCGCTGTCGTAATACCAATCTCCTTTGATTTCATATGAGCAATATAAATGCCCCCCAAATATGAGGAAATCGTTGAAAACATCATCGCCAGATACAGAATGGGCATATGATTATAGGCCTCCTCATAATCGCCGCGAATCAAAATGTTAAAAATAATTGGTGTAAACGCAATCAGTAACGCCATACAACCAACTAACAGACGAAAGATATGATCAAACATTTTCCCGTAATATTCAGCGGAATCTTCATCCTCAACACTTATAGAAGCATTCTCCTGCCATGCCAGCGAAAAGGTGCTTTGCACAATACTAAAAATATTAGGCAAACGGTTCGCTACCGCATATATAGCGTTTGCTTCCACACCCATAAACCAGGTTAAGATAAGTCGGTCAGAGACTCTCATGATCCAAGACGACAGCGAATTCGGTATCATGGGCCAGGAATAAGATAACATCGACTTGATTTGTGTTTTCGAAACCAACCGAAAATCGATATACGATAAAACATGCGATTTTGCTGAAAGATAGAACAGGGAACAAGTTTGAGCAATGATCATGGCCAATAAAGCCCCATTGAGACCGTAATGCAGCGCCCAAATAAAAACTACAACTAATAACATTTCAATAAAAGAATTGACAATCGCACTGATGGAATAGGCGAGATTCAATGCCAAGCCCCTGCTGATTTGTCTGACTGTTGTCAAAATAATGTCAACAAAAAAATACAAAATAATGAGAATACGTGTCGATACTTCTATCTTCGGAAAGAGAAAAAACAATACCATAAGCGTAAGTATACAAATCGGAATTGTGAATACCGTGATATTTGTAATAATTGTTTTTTGTGTTTCCGAATCATTACGGGCAGTAATTAAAAATCGAAACGCAGCCGATTGCATTTGTAATGTTGCAATCGGAAGGACGAAACTAACAAGAATCGTAATTAAATCGTAAGTTCCATATTCGACCTTGGTTAAATATCCGGTTACGATTGGTAACGTGATGATCGATGCAAATTTAGGTAAAATTGTACCTATAGACAATACGATACTATTTTTTACAAATTGTTGTTCACGTTTCATGATGATATTACCTCAAATTGCGATAACCACTCACGTATATTATCTTCTTTAAGTTGAACATCTGTGGCAAATGATGTTTCAATTAGATCGGAAAGTTTAGAAATATTATCCCGCTGTATTACATGCAATGCATAAGCTGCATTTAAATCCCGTACACGACTGTCAATCGCAATAATAATCGTTCTTTTTTTATGTTGCATTGCAAACATTCCGGCGTGAAGTCTTGTTCCAACATAATCAATATCATTTTCCCGTAAAACGGATGAGAAATCTTCTAAAGTCGGATCAACAATTTTAATAGTTTCTGTATTTTTAAAAGAATCAAAATATGCTTTATCAAAAGCTCCCTGAATCCAAAAATAAACTGTTTTATAATGCTGTAGCAAAATATCAATTAGTTTCTGATCATTCGCTTTATCACGTCCGTAATCGGTTAGTGTAAAAATCACATTATCCGCTTTTTTTTCCGGAATACTCCGACAAAAATCGGAAGTGAATTGCCACATTGTCGGACATCCTGTATCGATGGCTTTATATCCTAAACTTTTCAGAAAATCTGCTGTATGTTGATCTCTGACGCTGTGAACAACATTTTTATTTAATATTTTTGAATAGAGTTTTTTTGTATACCAGTTCGTTTTACTTTGAGCTTGTCCTAAACCGACGCCCATAAGAATACTATTCCTATATGGCCGGCAATTTGTTAAATCAACATTAAAAACAGGGCGAGGTTTCATCATATTTTTCCATAATAAATTAGATCCGCAAATAAATTTATATTTCGCATGATCATAAAATTTCATTCTTGGATTGAAAACCGTATTCTGATACCAGGTTACAATCGGTGCATGCGTCGCACTGTGAATCACATAACGTCCCTGCAACAATCCAGATTTCGCTAATTCCATCCTCGCTGATCTCATGATAATTTCATCGCCTTTGTTTAATGAACGTACTCCAGGATCAAATAAAACGATATTTTCCATTTATTAAGCTCCTTCTATCCTTTTTGTTTGATCTACATTGATTACAGCCATACATACGATTAAAAAACCGGCTGTGATATAGGATGCAAAAATCCCTGTTGCAGTACTCGAAATTAACAAATAAACGCAATACGTTATCGTTGCGATACTAAAATATTTATAACCCCGCGTGCTTTGAATAAAAACCTTAAAAAATAACAAAATTAGAACGGCCGCAAGTACAACCCCAAACAGACCCATTTCTGCTCCAACCGCCGGCCAATAACAATCTGTTAATTCGGATCCCCCTTCGGTCAATGCCCAAAATGAGCTTAGTCCATAGCGATAGTATAATGGCGAATAATACTGTGCCGCAATTTCTGTTCCAAAAGTTCCAAATCCGCTTCCAAAGGGGAAATAATCTTTCATAATGGAAAGTCCTCCTGAAAACAATAGACTTCTGGCAGTAGTTGCCTCTTCCCCAAAATATCCTTGAAATTGTTCCCATCCTAACAGGAAAATCACACATAACGCAAATATAATATAAGATGGCTTCAGAAATTTCCTGAGTACTTGACGAATCGTATGATCCCCCGCTCTGCGGATGTCTGATATTTTTCGCCCTACGACCATGAAAAACAACCAAATTGCTGCTGTGACAAAGGCTCTCGATCTGCAGGAAAAAAGCCATACGATAAACAACAACGCGAAATAAAAGATCCGCTTATAATTAAGCCGATTCATTTGCAAGTCCGCAGTGAGCACAAACAAAAATAAGATACCGTATTGACTCCACATTCCTGCATTGGAATATATAAACTTAAAACATGGAATTCCATATCTGACTCCCCGGGTCATTCCAATATCGACAAACTGACTGATACATAAACACACAAATGCGATTAATAAGATGAAATGTATCTCAGCTGTGAAAACATTGACAAAACCTCTTCCCACTCTTTTTCTGCGAAAATAAAGACCTGCTGCGATGAAACAGATAAAATCTTTTGTAAAATATACAATATCTAAAACAATGATATAAATAGACCGCTCAACATCGGATTTAAAATTGCTGATTATGCCTACCAAAGCCATAAGCGCCATCACAGCAATCATGCCAATATATATTTTTTCACATTTTCTATAAATACATAAATAAAATATAATATATATTACACTGAGTACAAAACAGAATTCATCGATATAACGAAAGTTAGAATGGAGATTCATTAATGGATTTTGAAATATGATCAATGTAAATATAATTAGAAAAAAAATCTCACGAACTTTTACTATTTTGCTGTTTTCCATTACGTATTTCCTCTGCTACTTTGCTTAGACTTCTCGATCATTTTTTTAGCTATTTTTTTCATCCTGACCACGTTGTCTGTGATCTGTATCATCTTTACTCTCCTTGTTATTCAAGCGCCTTTTTTAAATAACCAATCGAATCCTCTCGCATCACTTCTAATTTCCTATCCACCTGATCGAAATTAATGTCATTCTCAATGTCCTGAACATTGCCGGAATAGCGACGCTCATTGAGCCCTAACAATGTACATAGGCTATCAATACGACTATTGCGGGAATCAGTCCCTTCCAGAAACCGATTAAACGTCATAAACTTTTTGTGATATAAGATACTAAACACTGAACCGTGAAAAGAATCCGTCAAAATATATTCTGCATGCCGAATTAAATTCACAAAGTCAGCCGAATCCATATCAAATAATTGGATGTCTCCAAATACTAGATCCGTCATTACAAAATGATCCAAAAACGGACAAGTAACTAGCTTTAATCCCATTTGACTTCCAAATGATTTTGCCAACTTTCGATGTTCTGTATTCGTCCCTAAGAAGTAACAAAATATATAAGGCTCTGAAACAACTCTTCGAGCGGGAATGAAACGATTCCACTCTTCCGCTTTAAAAAGCAATGTTGGATCACACACAACCTGCACTTTTCTTCCAATTAACTCTTCAATGATTTTCTGTCCTGTGATTTCTCTTGTGCTTAGGAATTGAAATCGTTTCAAATATTTTGCTGTGTTTTTTTTCTGATACTTAGGGATGCAACTTACACCAAAACTTGTCGCATATGCAATTTTCGGTTTATCTTCCGGAGCAAATTCTAACGTATAAAAATGGCTTCCTAAATTATGAGGCAGCCATAATTGATCACTACCGCATAAAAAAGCGTCATATTTTTTTCCGCTTTGTCTGACTAAATTTTCCCATCCGGCATATGGTGTAGATAAATTCTGAAAATGTACATCAACAAATTGTTTGAATCGCTCATTTCTTATGAATACATTTTTTTGAATATCGGGATATTTTTTTATTTTCCTATTCTTTATAATTGTTGAAAGTTTAGCCCGGATAAATGGCACATTAAACAACCTTGGCACCGATTGCAAAACAAAAGCAGGTGTCCATTTTTTCTTATATCGAATGATTTCGGTTTCATATCCCAGTTCTTCAATTTTTCGAACAGTAGCCAGTACTTGGAGTTGACTCCCAAAATTTTTTGTATCATAACATACCGCTAATCCTATTCTTTTCATACGTGTATTCCGCCTTTTATCTTGCAATTACATCCTCATAATAAGCAAGGAGTCTCTCATGCATGATTTTCATACTAAATTCACAATCAATTTTATTGATATTATTTCTTGACATATCCGTCACCATTTCCATATCTGATGAACAGCGAATGAACGCATCTGCTAATCCATGTACGTCTCCCGGCTGAACTAATATTCCGTTTTGTTCTTTGATTACTTCCGGAATTGCCCCAACCGTTGTACTAATGATTGCTTTGCCTGATGCCATTCCCTCTAACACTGACATCGGTAATCCTTCATGATAGGATGGCAGAACCAGAGTTGCGCTCTTTTTAAGCAACTCCATTTTTCCTTGATCATCCACCCATCCAATAACATCAATATTGTGTTCTAATCTTTTTCGTTTGACCAATGTTTTTACTTTTTCAATTTCCCCATCACCGGCAAGGTAGACCTTGATTGCAGAATTTCGATTGATCGCAATTTCCACTGCATTGACAAGATCATAAACACCTTTACGTTCTCCCAAACGCCCTAAAAGCAGAAATTCATTCCGATGTTCTGTAACATCGCACACAGCATTCGCAAATTCATCCGTATCAATCCCATTTGGTAAAGAAACACAATTTTTCAACCCAAACGTCTGTTCAAACTTCTCTTTCCAATCATCCGACAGCGCAATGACCATATCTGCAGCGTTCAAAAACTCCAGAACATTTTTCTTTTTCTTGTCGTCAAGTCCTTCATAAAACACCAGGTATTTTGCGCCATGAATATGAAGAATTGCTTTTTTTCCGGCTTTTTTTATTTTTTTAAGATACATTCTTTTTCTGAATGTACTTCCATATGATGCCGTATGAATATGAAACAAATCATAATGTTTATAAATGCTTAAAAATTTAAAATATCCATAAACCGAATACAAAAACCTGACCGCAATATTTCCATCAATATAAGATGAAAAAATATCAATACTATATTTTTGATTCAGGATTTTGCTGTTTCTGATGCCGCGAATGACTGTCGCCATGCCGCCTCGTGATTTCATATCACTTGGCCCCACTACAAGCACTTTCATTGTGACGCCCTCTCTAACGGTAACTCGAGCCAACTTCCCATTTTATAATCAAATTCCAACGGCTTTATTTTTCCAAAACCTGCACCTTTTGTAAAAGTAAGCTCACCAAAAACAATCTTGCCGTGCGTATAATAGAAATCTACACGAACATGCAAAAAATCTTTTGAAAGATCAGCTGCAATCCGAACCATTTCATCCCAACATTCCGGTTTTTCAATCGCTGTGGTATCATCATTTGGATAACCCAGTTCAACGCCCTTGAATCGATTCAGTTCCATATCATAGGCATTAATCGTATGCTCATTATTCTTCCAAGTATCGATATACACCATTCGCGGTTTGCCATTGAAACAAAAAATTTTATAGTCAAACAACGGCATCCCCGAATCGCCTTCAAGAAATTCCTCGATAATGATTCTGGGAGGTTCAATGCCATAGAACCATTCTCCATAGCAGGGGAGAAATTTTGCTTTAAGCCATTTATTACATTTTTTGATCGTATCCTGACGATCTAAACGAGACTTATCTGTGCATATAATATTAAACGTAGAACCATGCGTAACTTTAATCACAAAGCGTTGCGGCAAAGCATCAAAAGGAATATCCTCCGGATGAAATCCCTCCCACAAAAGAGTATTTAACAGCCTTCCATACCCCTTATTCTCAATATACTCGCGGACAGCATATTTATCGCAGCATTTAGGCATCAGCGGATTATGGTCATATAATTTAATCCACTGAATCTTTTCATTATATGTTTGAGGATTATGTAGATTCAGAGGATACCCCAACTTCAGTCGAAATAAAATCTCTAATGTTTTCTTTGGACTAAATTTATACAAGATATTGAATGGTGTTAAGATCATATTCTTTTTTAAATTATCCAAACTCATCTTACATATTTTCCTCCATAAATTTCTCTATACTATCAATAATAATCTGTGTATTACTTTGGTAGTGGTTAAATGTAATTCCACTGATTTTCTCCAAAGCATCACCAAGTTGATTGCAATCGTCACATTCACAGATCAAATTCAAGTCTCTGAATTGACTCACCAACTGCAGCTGATGATCATCCACATGTTCTCCATACTTCGCTCTCCTGGGAACAGCAATTACTTTTTTCCCTTTTTTTACCGCACCAATAATGGCGCCGGTGCCTCCATGCGTAATAACCACCGCCGCTTTGTTCATTACGTTCGCAAACTCATCCCTGTCCAAAAATTTCTGAAAATAATAATGTTGGGGTTCATAATCGCTATATCCAATCTGGGCAAAAACTTCATCTGTGATTTTCCCGCAATCAACCAGTTCGTCTACCGCTCTCAGCAGACGATTAAACTGGAATTTCTGTGAACCTACTGTAAGAAATAGCATCTGCTCACCTCTTTACTTTTTTACAGGAAGAACGCTTCTCAATAAATTCCTCCCAGAAACAGCGCCTCCGGATAAATCTGTTTCATTGGTTCCCATTGCACATAAAATTGATCTGCAAGCTTGTACATCAGTTTTCCCGTTTCTGTCGCCGAGGTTACCTTTGCAAAAGACTCAATATAGATCAGCTTACCGCCGAACAGCTTCACTAGCAAACACAACGGAATCATTGCCAAAACACCTGTAGTAATAATCACATTGGGGCGTTCTCGGAACATAATATTTAACGCTTTAAACGCATTGAGCAACATCCATAATGGAAAGGTTTTTTCTTTTCTGTTCACCTGATGCATATAATATAATTTCTCACCGCTCGCCGCTATGTCATAAAATGTCTTTTCGGTAACCACAAAACTATCATATTTGTCCATTAAAGGTCTTAACATCATTAACTGCTCATAATGACCGCCAGATGACGCAGCAAAACATATTTTCTTCTTTTTCATAGCCGCAACTCCCACAATGCCAATCATCCTCTTGTAACCACGTTTGTTTATTAATCTCTCATAAACAGATCTCTGGTATAAACCTTCTGTCGCACATCTTCCAGACAACGGTCATACCGATTGGCAACAATGACCTGACTTTGTTTTTTAAATTGTTCCAAATCATTGACCACCTTACTTCCAAAAAAGGTCTCTCCATCTCTGAGGGTTGGTTCATAAATAATGACCGTTGCTCCTTTTGCTTTCATTCGCTTCATCACCCCCTGGATCGAACTCTGCCGGAAATTATCGCTATTACTCTTCATCGTCAAACGATAAACACCAATTACACAACTCTTTTCTGCATCCGCTCTATAATCGCCGTGATGAAAATAATCATAATAATTCGCCATCTGCAACACACGGTCTGCAATAAAATCTTTTCTTGTGCGATTACTCTCTACAATCGCTTCAATCAGATTTTCCGGCACATCCTCATAATTTGCCAACAACTGTTTCGTATCTTTCGGCAAGCAATAGCCCCCGTAACCAAAGCTTGGATTGTTATAGTGGCTTCCGATGCGAGGATCAAGGCACACTCCTTTAATAATCTGCTTTGTATCCAAGCCTTTACTTTCAGCATAAGTGTCTAGCTCATTAAAATAAGCTACCCGAAGCGCCAAATACGTATTTGCAAACAGCTTCACGGCCTCTGCCTCAGTAAACCCCATTATCAGAGTGTCAATGTCCTTTTTAATGGCGCCTTCCTGCAACAGCCTGGCAAATTCTTGCGCCGCTTCCACCAATCGCTCGTCATCCAAATCCGTACCTACAATGATGCGAGACGGATAAAGATTGTCATATAACGCTTTTGATTCCCTCAAAAACTCCGGACTGAAAATAATATTTCTGCTTCCAACCGTTCTGCGGATACTCTCTGTATAGCCGACCGGAATCGTTGATTTAATAACCATAATAGCCGCCGGATTCGATTCCATCACAAGTTTGATTACGGCCTCCACTGCAGTAGTGTCAAAGTGTTGCGTGCAGCTGTCGTAATTCGTCGGCGCCGCAATGATCACAAAATCTGCATGACTATATGCGTTCTTCGCATCCAACGTTGCTGTTAAATCCAACTTCTTTTCCGCAAGATAACGCTCTATATATTCATCCTGAATTGGTGATTTTCTGTCATTAATTTGCTCCACTTTTTCCGGCACAATATCTACCGCTGTCACCGTGTGATGCTGCGCAAGAAGCGTGGCAATGGATAGCCCCACATACCCTGTTCCGGCAACCGCAATTTTATAATTTTTCTTCATCAATCCATATTCTCCCCGCATGACACGCTACTATACATGACATCGGTCAATTATCCTGACAAACAATCATTTTTCGCTCTCTATCCGCTTGTGTAGCCACCACGAAACGAATTTTTGTTTTATAATGGCGGAATCAAGACACAGTGCGCTCCTGCCCTGTGAGTTTTTTATTCCATAGGGAAAATCAATAGACTTTCTAAGAAAAAAATTGTCAGGCATATACCTGACGGGAAGAAAATGGAAATTGTTGAATATAAAGAAATCCCGATGGTCACTGTCCATTTTACTGATGTTCAGTAAGTTGGAGGTAACCATCGGGATGGAAATTTTGGTTTTATTTGGGGAGTATCCCAAAGAGGATCTGTTGACAAGCTATTTTTTCTAATTTTATTAGATCTTATTATCTACTCCTGTTACAACATCAATATAGCACTATTGTCTTCTTCTCAATCTCTTCTCCAATGTTCTATATCACATATTTATAAAAAGAATCTGTAGTGTGTGTATACAAAAGATGTTGATAAGATAATGGATAATACCTTATTATCTGATATATTCATAGAACTATTTATTAAACGTAAAAGACAAATTTAAAAGGAAGAGCAAATTTGGAAGATGTAAGAGATTTTTTTAAAGAAAATGATACTGCATTTATAATTTATGTTGTTGAACAAAAATTTGTAATAGGACGTGGAGCAGATTATTTTCGTAGCTACAAAGGTAAAATCAATTATATTGATACAAATGAAGTTATGAAAAAAAGATTAACTGGGATATTGGGAAAGATTACTAAACATATTCCTAACATTGCAGATCTTATTAATAAATGTTTTGGTCTGACAAAAACATTTCCTCTTTTAGATATAATTTCTACTCTCAGCAAATTGTTCAGTGTAACAGAGCATCAAGCTGCCGGACCGGATGTTATAGATCCTATCATAATACAAGAAGGAAAAATTTTGCCCAAATATATTAATCAACTTATCGCATTACATAAAAACAGTATTTTAAGACCTGTCATTATTATTCTGTTAAAAGACAATGATTTTAAACGAGCAGCTCAATTACTATCTGGTTGCCCGCACAACACTCAAGTTAAAATGATACGGAATAGTGGGCAAACAGAAAATTTTAAAGTTATAAATTGCGGCGCACAAAATGTTGATGAATTTTTAGAAGCCTTTTCGTATCAATGTTTTAGCACTTGTTCTAATACGCGAAGATCTTTGTTATATAATGAAGAGTGGGCTGATAATTCATGTGTAAAATTATATGCTCCCAGTATAATGCAGATAAGGAGTGATTTGATCTTTCGTGACAAAACGGAGGTGAGATCGGATTTAGATGAACTGATTCATACCATCTCATTAGAATGTAGGGCTAATGAATCCGATAATGAATTACTCAGAGCATTCGAATGTATTCTGAGGATATTTCGTGTATTTTGCAATGACGGTGGAACTCAGGACATTAACAGAGCTTTAAATATAGCTAAAGGGTTAGAGAATGATATTTTGTTGGCGCATGTTTATAGAAATGCGTACTTTTTAGACAAACCTTCTTTTCATGAAAAAATTGAAATGATGAAGAAGGCGAGTTCTATTTTTTCGGATAATGGCATGGAAGACCATGCTATATATGCAAAAAACAATTATCTTGTGAGGCAATTCGATACTGAAAGTGTGTCTGTTTATGATTTTTTATCCTTACAGGAAGAAGCTGTTTATAACGTACCTGGCTTGGTAGGAATGTCCCATATTTTAAACAACACCGGGGCGGCATTATTAACAAACGGATTCGCTGATGAAGCAATAAAATATTTTGATAAAGGCTTAGATTATGCATATAGGCCAGAAAGAAGCATTCAAAAAATAGCTATTTTGACCAATAGGGCTATTGCAAAAACATATTCTTTTACACATGTAGATGAAAATGAATTGAAAAGAATATTAAATTTAATTTTTGATAATAAAGAAGTACTGAATTTGCCATTTTTATCAGCTCGATATGCGTTAAATGCAGTAGCTATAGGATATACAGAAAGCATTGAATTGGGACAAGAATTACTACATTCCTATCCTGTGTCTAGGTTGATACAAAATTCATTAAATGATAATGTGTTGGGCTCAGGGCAACTATTATTGCAGTTGAATATTTTGGCTCAAAAATATGATCAGCCTCAATTAGTAAATCTTTGTACTCCTCCGAAAAAAATTTTAGAAGCTAAAGGTATCCGAAAAGAATTTATAATGAAAACAGGATTCAATCCTTGTTCTTTTAGCACCTGGTTTTAAAAAATTTTAGCATAGAGAACAGTTAACTATAGCTGTTCTCTATGCAATCACTATATCATTTTGAAAAGACATCATAGAAGTTGCCAACAGAAAGTCGTAGATGTTAATATCCCCAAAAGTTTCTCTTTGAGCAGAAACACATGAAAACAACGGATCTTCTTCCTGTAAAGAGTTAAACGAATATGCAAAGTTATTATTATCTCTAATAGTAGGCATAACATTGATCTCAACAAAGTATGTATTTTCAAATGATACTGTATCATAAGATGCGCTATAAAAAATGTCATCTGTGCATTTTACTCTTGCGTCAATGCGACAAAAAGTTTGAATTGACAATGCGGCTACTAGTTCAAGATACTTATCACGAAGTTTTTCTTCTAACTTGACAGTTCTAAAGGTATACCCACTTCTCATTTTTTTAGATTCCTCGCCATTAAACCAATCTAAGTTTTTATTGGTTGGCAGATACATAACTGTGGTAAGTAAATCCATTTTACCTGTCATACTATTGTACACGACAGGTGTTGTAATCTCGTATCCTGAAATAAATTCTTGGTATATCCCAGACTGCGAATTGTCTTGAATACCTCTTTTTACTCCTATACTATTTCCTAAATTTATTGGTCGGAAAATGCCGTTATTTCGGTCCGCTTCCGAGAGAGTTTTGGGAACATTGATTCCAACTGACTCTGCAATAAAGTTAGATAGCATTTTATTTTCACCAACTACAATTGAAACAGCATTACACGGTATACAAGGAATATTTAATGCACTACACACCGAAGGTATTAAAGCCATGACCGACAGATTCAATGTACCCGTATTCAGATTTAAAACATAATCAACATGAGGTAAAGTACCATTAATAGCTTTATCCACAAAGGTTCTAACATCTATTAGTAGTGGCAGACAATGAAGATTTTCAATGGCGAGCATCCACTTAGTTAATATTGGGCTTTTCCAAATGAAAAAATGATCAAATCCATTAGATGTATCTCCCTGAAATGTATATACAAGAGCAATTGTTTTTCCTTTGATTTTGTAAAAAGGATCTTTCGATTCCTTTGATGACATTATTTGTACCTCCATGTAAATTTGAAATATATAACTAGATAATAAGGTATTATCCATCAAAATTTTATACTTTTTTTGAATTCATTATATCAGAATTATCTTCGAAATTCCACATGTTTCTATTTATTTCCTTTCAAAAAATTACATTGTATATAGATTTATGATTTTTTTCACTTAATTTCTTGAAATTGATTCCATATAATATTTATGTATACTAAGAAAGCCGCCTTTACTCTAGCCGACCAAATTTTCACCGTAACGTAATAACATTATGGACCTATGCTGCCCTACATATATGCATCCGGTTTCTTGGATGCCGCTCTCTTAAAATTTCCGCCTGTCTCTTGGCAGCTACATGTATATAGATCTGAGTAGTTTTAATTGAACTGTGACCTAACATCTGTTGTACACAGCTAATATCTACACCTTCTTCGATTAAATATGTAGCAAAAGAATGTCGGAACATGTGAGGAGTGATATTCCTTTCGATTCCTGCCAATTTTACATATCTTTTTAGCATCAGTCTTATGGATTGTTCTGTATATCTACATCCTCGACTGTTTACAAAAAAAAATCCACTATTCTCAATTTCCGATGCATTATAATCATAATATTTCTTAAGCATAACAAGGATTTCAGGGGAAGCAATCTGTATATACCTCTCTTTACTGCCTTTCCCCATTATTTTTATTAATCCTGTATTGAGATTCACGTTCTCTTTTTTAATATTAGATATTTCATATACTCTAGCTCCTGTAGCAAATAACAGTTCAATCACTGCTACGTCTCGCAGCCAATACCGATAAGCATGATCATTGCTTTTGTTCTCATGTACATATACATAATTTAATAGTTGTTCAATCTCTTCTCGCGGAATAATCCTTGGAAGCGTGGTTGTTTCTTTGAACTTTACTTTTATTTTTCGAAAAGGATTATCATCAATAATTTCTTGTTCTTCCAAATAATTGTAATATGCTTTAATCGAAGCAATTTTTCGCTTAATTGTTTTTTGCTTGTATTTTTTATGCAACTGCATAATATAGTCTTCTATTTTATCTTTTCCCGGAATATCTTCGCAGGTACATTCAAAGAATTGTCTCAAATCAATGCGATACGCTTTGATCGTGTTCCCATCTAATTCTTTCCGAAATTCACAATATTCCAGATATTGTCTAACCTGATCTGTATAATTCATTTATTTGTCCTCCATATCTTTTTTAGTAGTGTATCATAAAGTTTTGATTTCTTCACGGACTATTGACAGGATAAAATACACACTTCGCGTCCTTGACGATTTTCTCTGTCCTTGCTATGGGTAGACAAGTGGGCGCAATCGGATAGACTGCTTGCGCCCCCAATTCTTTATGTGATGTTACGCAATAGAGGTTAATTGTGCCTTTATTTCTGAGGTTTACAGCGTGTGTAAGGTGCTAGGACGATATTTTAACTTAATATTTTCGAAAATGGTAATCTATTGCGTATCAAAACTGAATTAAAAAAGTAAATTCCAGTGCAAGACTAAATTCCATTGGCCTTTAAAATTTAGCCTGAATTATGCGGTTTTCAACGTAAAGATTCCAGATACCTGCTATAATTAAGCTGACTTCAAGTGCCTTCGGATCGCCAAATTCAGAATCTCTGTCTATAAGTAGGTATTCAAACAGAGAAAGAAATTCATAGGTTTCCGGACGTTTTTCCAGATGGTCGAAAACAAGGTGCACAATGTCCTTTGTACAGCTGTTTATTAGAAATGTCAGAAAGAGTTTTTCTTTTGGAAAAAAAAGTTAACAGCGTCTTCTTGGATGCCCGCGAAGAATGGACGGTGTCCATTTCCACATGAATGTCAGGGTTTCATGACTGAAAATCGGCATAAGTCCGTCCCTCAAACACAGACCGGTCGAGATCTGTGTTGTATGACATTTGCGCGGCTTGAACTTAGTCTTACGTTTTAGGTCAATATTTCTGGCTGTGAATAATCTATCAAGATAAGTGTACATGATGCGGACCGACATATCCAGTTCCGGATGATTCTAGCGATCTGGTAGGGAGACTGCCCCTGTTCCATCAAGGGAGTGATCATTATGGGGCGTATCCCAAAGAGAACCTGTTGACGAACTAAAAAGAAATGGCTTTCTGTATGGTATACTTATTATATCAACTGCATCAAGTCTCCGCTCTGATTTGATCCCATAAAGATAACCAATCAGCAGCATTTTTATCAAAACAACGGGATCAATCGATTTTCTGCCAACATGGGAATAATAGGGGGCAGCTTTTTCGTATATAAAATCAAAATTTACATATTTTTTAATCCGTCTCAGAAGATGATTCTCTGGGATCATAGAATCAATATCAAGGATTGCCATCTGGATTTGTCCGCTTTGTTTTCCCATCATAAAAAATGACCTCCTGCAGTTGATATAATAAGTATACCATACAGAAAGCCATTTCTCTTTACTTTGTCAACAGGTCCAACATGAAACGGTCTCTAATAAACATTTGGTCCATGCTTTCTCATATAATGCTTGTCCAACACAGACTGTTTCATCTCTGCCTGTGGGTTCAACAGCAGCGTCTTGATATCCATCCCCGCCACCTTCTCTATTACCACAGCGTTATACACTGCATTATCCAGACTCTTGCCCCATGAAAATGAGCCGTAGTTTTTCACCACAATTCCCGGAATCGCCATCGGATCATAGCCCATCTTATCAATCGTCTCAATAATGACCTTTCCAGTATTCAGCTCGTAAGCTTCCATTACTTCTTCTTCACTCAGTTCCCTCGCACATGAAATGTCGCCATAGAAATAAACTGCATGGGGTGTGCCGAGCGCCGGAATACTCATACCGGCCTGAGCAAAAACCACGACGTCAATTGAATGAGTGTGAACAATTCCTCTTATGTTGGAATACCTTTTATACAATTCAAGGTGAGTCTAAGTATCAGAAGACGGATTCCACTTTCCCTCTACGGTTTCTCCGTTCTCGATATCCACAACCACCATATCTTCAGCCGACATTCCGTCATAATCCACGCCAGATGGCTTGATGACCATATAGTTCCTGTCTTCGGAGATCCCGCTGACATTACTCTAAGTGTAAATGACAACACCTTTGGCAACCAAGTCAAGGTTAGCATCGCATACTGTTTGTTTTAATTGTTCTAACATATTCTTATACCTGCTTTGTAAATCTTTCTATATCTACTTCATAGATTTTTTCAAGCGGAGTAATCGGCTCCCATCCCAAGCTCTTAATTTTTGAAATATCCTGCAAAAGCGAACGCTGTGGAAGGTATCCCTCTGAAGTAGCTGTATCTTGTCCGGCAAATTCAACTTGAATAAATGGATTGAATTTTTCAAAGAGCCTTTGTGCCAGATCCCTTACAGTTATAAATGTATCTGAATTCGAAGTGTTATACGCTTCTCCTGCTTTACCCTTTGTCAGAACAGTAAACATCGCTGCAATTGCATCCAAAGAATACATCAAACATTTCTTTGTCAATCCCGCCGACTTCATAACAAGGTTTTTGTTTTCAACAATACATCTGAGAATCTCATTGACAACACGCTGTTCGCTGTATTTCTGCAACAATCCGTGAATAACGGTTGGACGAATGATTTTCACATCAATTCCGTACTCTGTAAAATAGTTAAAGCACAGCAACTCACAAACCTTTTTGCCAAGAGGATAACAGCTACGAATATTCAAACTATCGACTGCTCCAACATAGTCCTCAGAAATAGGCTCTTCGGATTTAAGCAAACCATATACTTCTTCTGATGAGATATACAACATCGTACATCCAGGGTTATCTGCTGCAATTTCTAGAATTCTTTCAGTAGAGTCGACAATTACCCGCAGCGACTCTACCGGATACGCCTTATGAAAAGTATTCCCCGTCGGAGATGCTGCATGAATAATGTAATCAATGTGTTTTCCGACACAAAAGATGTCTTCTTGTCCAAATTCGCAGAACTCAATTGAATCGCCAACTTCGATATAATCAGGAATATCCTGAGGTTTTCTTGTTGAGGCAATAATATGTGCTCCTAAATCTTGGCAGTAGTTTAAATTCAGCAGCCACTTTATTACACCGGAGCCAACAATACCTTTACAGCCCGTCACAAGAAGTGTCTTCCCTTTAAAAGACTCGCTGAAATCGTATTTTTCTATATATCGTTCAAATTCTTGCTTTTCAATCTCACTTAATTTCAACTCTTACACCTCCGTGTTTTATCTCACACTATCAGATTCTGCATATTTATCACAGATTCTCCATAACTTTCAAAATTCTATCCGTAATCTTTACGGGTGTTAGTCCGTTAGAACTTATGAGTTCAGCCGGGACGTACCTATTTGGGATATCCATAGAGAATCCGCAATTAAGCACCCTAAAGGACGTTTCAGAATAATATTGGGCTATTTTAGAACCAAATCCTCCAGATATTATTCCGTCTTCAACAGTCACTATCACCGAGTGATTTTTCTTTAATCCTTCAAGATAGTTTTCATCAATCGCGTTTATAAATCTTGGATTGACAATAGTAGGCTTAATACCTGTTTTATTTTCAAATGCTAATGCTGTTTGTATTCCAAGTGAATAGAACCCACCCAAAGCAAAAATTGCAACCTTGTTTCCCTTTTGTGTTTCCTTATATCGCACTTCTGAATAGTCTCTATCAATTTCATAATCTGAATATGTCACCCCTGTCCATGGAACACGGATAGCAACAGGCTCTGAATTTTGATCAATGCTCCAATCAAGCATCGCTAAATACTCTTCTTTATTGGCAGGCGCCAAATATTTCAGCCCTGGAATATTGCCTAGGAGAGCCATATCAAGCAATCCATGGTGAGTATCATTAGAATGACCAAAAACAGACGCGTGAGTCACTATCATAGTCGCCGGACACTTATTGATACACATTTCCTGCTCAATCTGATCATATGCTCTTTGATAAAAGGTACTATTAGTTGCAAACACAGGTTTGCATCCGTACTTTGCCATCGCAGCTGTTATAGTTATACCATTCTGCTCTGCAATGCCAACATCCATAAATTGAGCGCCAGCCTTTGCTCTATTCTCTGCATTAAAGCCAATACAAAGCGGGGTTGAAGCTACAATAACCATAACCTTCTTATCTTGCTGCATTTTATTAAGTAAGAATTCCCTGCAAATAGCGCCATAGTTCTCCTTTGGTCCATTGCTGATAAATTTCCCTGTTTCAACATTGAATGGATGTGCCCAATGCCATTTCTCACGATCTTTTTCTGCCGGAGCATATCCCTTTCCTTTTTGTGTGCAAACATGAACGATAACCTTTTCTTTTGTGTCTCTCACTTGCTGTAGTGCATTTATAACGTTCTCTATATCATGACCGTTCTTCACAAAGATATAATTAAACCCTAGGGATTTAAAATAGTTATCCTTTATCTCACCATTATTATTGCGCAGTTCGGTAAGCTTCTCACAAAGAGAACCATGATTTTCAGGAATAGACATATCATTATCATTAACAACAACAATCAGTCCACCTTCAATTTCACCAACATAATTTAAAGCTTCAAAAGCTTCTCCGCCATCTAGCGAGGCATCACCGATAACCGCGACAACGTTTTCAGTATTACCCAAAACATCTCTGGCCTTAGCATATCCGCACACCAGACTAATAGATGTAGATGTGTGTCCTATTGAAAACTGATCGTGTTCGCTTTCATCCGGACAAGTGTATCCAGAAACACTTGCATATTGCTCAGGATCAAGAAATGCTGCATTTCTTCCCGTCAACATTTTATGGGAATATGTCTGATGCGAAACGTCAAAGATGAGTTTATCTCGTGGAGAATCAAAGACATAGTGAAGAGCAATTGTTAGCTCTACTACTCCAAGATTCGATGCAAGATGCCCACCACAAACACTATTTTTTTCAATCAAAGCCTTTCTCATCTCGCTAGCAAGCGTTTCCAATTCGTTTGTTGGCATTTTCTTTAAATCTGCAGGTGATTTAATTTTTTCCAGGAACATCATGTACCTCCATTTAGTTGAACTTAACCCAAGTCATTTTAATTTATTTTCTCCACTTCTCATCCATTACAGGCTGAAGTTCAATCTCCTCACCCTGCTCAAGAGACTTAATCTGATTAACTCTGTAGGCATGATGTTTCATTCTACCAAAGTCAGTGTTAATGAAGATTTCAAATCTTCTAATAACCTCTTCTTCTTTCATATGATCCTGACCGAAAGCAATCACATTACAGTTATTATGCTCACGACTTAATCTCGTCACTTCATCCGTATAGCCCATTGCGCACATAACACCTGGAATCTTATTTGCTGCTATCTCCATACCTGTACCCGTTGCACAGATTAATACCCCAAAATCGCATTTTTCTGAAGCCACCAGTTTTCCAACCTTTGAAGCAAAATAGGGGGAGTCGCTCGGAACTTTCTCCAAAGTACCTACATCAATAAAGTCAATTTCTTTTTCTTTCATATGCTTGATAAGAGTGTACTTGTAGTCAAAGCCACATCTATCGCTGCCTATTGCTATTTTCATGAAATCATTACTCCTTCTTCTTTTTAAAATCAACAGCTTCGAAAAATCAATTATTATGTAACCAATCCGGACGTTTAATATGCAGATAGGCCATGAAAATTTCTATGTCTTCAGATGTCGTGATCTTCAGATTTTTCTCGCTTCCATATGCCATATACACTTTCCTTCCGGTTTCAATATAAAGCGTACAAGAAGCCACAGAATTTGTGATTCCCTTTTCTAAAGCTTCCTTGTGTACACTAGCAATTTCATTAAGGAAGAACGTCTGCGGAGTCTGTGTGTTTTTTAGGTCATCTCGCGGAATTACTTCGGTTGAGGTAAAAGAATCCGATGTTCTAAGCATTGCAGACGGACATGGAATAACAGTTATAGCGTTACCATATTGTCGGCACACACGAATATTATCAGAAATAATGTCTGCACTTACCATTGGTCTAATTGCATCATGAATCAAAACAACGTCATCTGGATCGTTGTGTCTGCTTGCTAAATCATACAGTCCGTTGCGAATAGACTCTTGTCCAACGCTTCCTCCATTTACTATATTTTCAAGTTTAGTAATTCCGAACTGCTTACAATAAGCACGAAGGATGTCATACCAACCCTCTAGGCATACTACTTCAATTCCATCAATATTTGGATGATTTTGAAATGCCTGTAATGTGTAAATAATAATCGGTTTATCATATACATTAATAAACTGTTTTGGGATATCCTGACCTGTCCTTTGGCCGATACCACCGGCAATAACTAAAGCATAGTTTTTCATAATAGTATTTTCTCCTCATCATTGTTATTCAAAAGACTATCAACCACTTTTTGTGTTGCTGTCCCATCATAATTGTATCTTCCCCAATCTTTATAAAAGATCTCAAGCCGTTTTTCATACTCTTTCCTGTCGAAACGGACGATACACTTTACAAGTTCTTCATTATTTCTTGCAAGTGGAAAAGGCAGCTCATCAATAGGATACAAAAACTCTCCTCGTTCTTCATAGATATACCTATCTATGTCAGATGCGTAAATAAAGCATGGTTTTCCCATTAGCGAGAAATCCCACATGCATGAAGAATAATCTGTTATTAATATGTCAGTACACATCAGCAGCTCTTGCATATCTTCATATGTACTTAAATCAATACACCCACTAGGTAAATTTCTTTTCTTCTGCAGCGGATGATATCGAAATGCAATTTGCCAAGAACCACCAAATCTATCTTCAAGCTGTATCTTTAATTTTAGGAAATCAATTGAAAAGCAATCGTCATCTCCCATATCCCTGAATGTGGGAGCGTATAATAACAAGTGTTTTTCATTTATTTCTAATTGTTCTCTGATTTTCTTTTTCTGTACTTCAGAAATGTTAAATAAACAATCATTCCTAGGCATGCCAGTTCGCAATATTTGCCCTTGATACCGCCATATATGCCTTATTGCCTTATATGTCAACTCATTTTCAGCAAGAATGACATCATATTTGTCAAAATCATATGCTATATCACCTGCACCCTTAAACGCAGATCCATGCCAAGTACACATCTTTAGTTGACTCTTTCTATAAGGGACAAATCCAGGAATAGTTATATTGGAAACAATATATTTAGCCGTAATCAACGCTTTAATGTAGCCAAACCCATCAAATTTCTTCCATATAATCCAACTGCAGTTATTTCTTTCAACCACAGATTGGTTGTTATAAAAGAATATGATCTCATATTTATCACCATACTTTTCGTGTATATACTGAGCCATGTATTTTGGATTGCAACAAAATGCTCCACCCCTATTGCATATAAATGTGATTCGATTTTCCTTAATTGGTAGCAAACGCAGCGGCAACAAGCACAACTTCAATAACTTTTCTTTAAACATGAATCCTCCGTTACATATAACAATTTATATTTTTATTCAATTACTTGATTCGGTGCTTTACACCATTAAATCATCCTCTTTTCAATGCACTTGCTAGCATCTCTTTACGTTTGAAAAGCCAAATCAGGATCAAAATTATCAGCACATAACGTAATATAAGGTTAAAAGCAACAAAATTACTCGTCAAGAGAACTACAAAGCCTGTAATCAAAACAAGTGCAGTGCGGTTAGTCAAGAATTTGAAACTGTATAGCTCACCGACTCCGTATTTCTTTGCAATTGTCCAATGAAACAAAAATAACATCCCATAAGAGAAAAATGTAGTATAAGCAGCTGCCTGATAGCCAAACCATATAATTCCAAAATAATTTAAGATAGCATTGAGAACCGCAGCTAATATTGTCCCCAATGAAATGAACCCTGTTTTTTTGTGGTAATACTCAATGTTAACAGGAAAACCATACAAAAACACAAAATAATTTCCAAATGTCAACGGCACAATCAGGCTGATGCCCTCCCAGTAATCTTTGCCTGCTATGATTTTGGTTATTTCAGGCATTACACAAAAGAACCCGATAGTCAGCAAGGAAAACACCGTTACATAATCCTTACTCGCTTTGGTGATTCGCTTCTTTTCACCACTGTCTAATGTATAAAAAACCCAAGGTGACCAGGCATTCTCCATAGAATTTCCGACTATATAGAGTATCGTACATATCGTATAAATGTATCCATATATCCCTGCTTCCGAGGCTCCTACGATATCTTTTATCATTATCCTGTCAACTTGTGACAGCAATGATTGGGATATGACGTGCGGAAGTAACGGGAGTCCAATTGCCAGTCCGTATTTCCAGTACTCCTTTTTATAGACCGTTTTACCTCTTTTCCAAATCAACAAACAAAGCACAATCCCAATCGAAATCAACGGAATTGCCGATCCAAGAATTCTTCCGAGGTATCTTTCATTCGGAAAAACAACCAAGATGAAAATTATGGAAAGAGCTGTATTGCTGAGAACATTGATGCTCGACATAATCAGGAAAGAACGATATCGGAATTCAGCATTTAACTTGACGCCATAAAAATAAAGCAAATATGCACCAAAACTCTGAAGCAGCAAACAGTTCGTCACAAACCGTGAAAAACCTAGCGCATTCGAATACGCCGGATACAAAATATTTGCTGTGGTCAGGAACACGCCAAAAATCAAAACACTCAGAGACACTATGGAAGACAAATACTTTTCAAAATCCGCCTTGAAATCCAGTTTTGCATTTTTTATTGTCCCATATAACCCCAATCCAAGAATTGCGGTAAAAATCTGTTCATATGCAATATAGGCATTATAAATTCCAAAGTCATTCGTTGATAGGAGCCGTGTAAAAATAGGGAGTGAAAGAAACGCACAACCTTTGAGCGCAATATTTCCAATTGTATACCACAATCCTGCCTTAACGGCGGATTCCCCCATATCTTCTTTTCTATCAAATTCCATTGATCGAACTCCCCTTACTCTTATAAGGTAACATTATCAAGCACTTATATACTATTGTGTATAAAAGTACTGCCACACAAACATTCGCAATTCCGCCTGAGACACAGTGCGCAAACTGCCAAACATAGAAAACCGCCAGAAAACTTTCTTTATGCTGTTTAAAATATCTGTTTAAATATACGCTAAACGCCCCCATTAGAAACATTCCAATAAATATTGCTATTTCGCCAAAATTAATGTAGAATTCCCCGATAATCGTGGGCGTTAATCCGCCACCGGAGAAAGATATCCCTACTTGCTCTTTAAGCCATAAAGTAAAATCCAAATCTGGACCGGGCATCAGCATTAAAAAATTTATCAAATATGTATATCCATTCTGAAATCCCACTTTTCCAGGAAATGTATTGTACATATAATTAATATTAATATCGCCCACATATAGCGATGTAATCAACGAAGACAATGTACTGCTAACCCCGCCAGACATAGAAGTACGAATCGCACCAAGAGCCGCCACTCCTACAATACATAACAAGCCATAAAGGAAAATCTTCCATGTCGGTATTCTCTTTTTTCCTGCATACATCACGATCATACAAATAAACAACGTAGCTACGGGAGCACGGAAACCGGAAACCAGTAATGTTAGCGAAGATACAACGGTCACGAAAATCATCATAAATTTACTTATAAGTGGATTTTGGTCTTTCTTTGATTCGATATATATATCGAAAAGCATACAAACCAAAAGTACCGAAACCTGCGCAGTGTAAAGCAATGCTCCGTTACCAGATATAGCTGAAACTCTACCCTCCTCCACGTTTCCAATTAGATATGCTCTATTTTTAACAAAATAATATAGCGATGCGATCCAAGAAACAGCCAATAACATATATAATGCTTGAATTCTTGAAAAGGAAATCCTGATTTTCGTTTTATCTTCCCTTTCTAATATTTTTTTCTTAAAAAGAAAAAAGATTGCATTTCCACAAGCAAAGGCCAAAAGACCACCTAATATGATTTTGGTGTATCCATAACGATAAAATCTCCCCATTATCATGAGAACAATTGGTCCAGCGGCAATGGAATAAATATAGTAGGCAGTGAAAAGGACAGCAGGAGAAATCAATTCAAACTGATTATTAAATAACAAAGCGAAAGTCAAGAACACAAGAATCAAAGCATATGTGATTATATTATCTCCACCTATAAGCAATGATATAAAATATACCATTGCACTTATAAAAATCAGCCCAAAACCAACCATATTGTTTCTCTTTATCCGCAACATTTTAGCTCCTTATATTTGAAGTCCGCATCTATTTCAATCGGCTCCACTTTCTTTTTATAATTACGCCCGGTACCAAACAAATTAGTAACAACACCTTATTTTTGCTTTTTGTATAAAGCTCTCTCAAGGATTTACCGGCAAAAAGCCCATAAATAAAATATTGCAATCCACCCTTGATTCTATATTTCAGCTTTATATCCTTACACATAAACTCTTCTGCCCTATGCATACAGCCAATAGGAGATTTTATGTTATTTGCTCTCCTATTCTTTGTCAATCCATCCGCCTGATAATTACCTATATATATTGCTTCGTTAATATGAAGCATTTTGTACTTGTGCGCCATACGTATCCATACAATATCCTCACCCAAAAACTTTTCACCTGAGTATACAGGGAACGGATACTCTTTAAGACAGCGAGAATAAAACACTTCCGCCTTGTCAGCCAATGTGTCATCAGCATTGATTCTTGCTTCAATATACGAAGCAATCCACTCATCCGGTTCGAACAATTGCCCGTTGATTTTGCCGTCAGGAAAACTGCGTAAGAAAGAATAGCCACACAATTCCTCCCTATCTGTATACTTCGAGTAATACCGTAATATCGTTTCTATCGCACTCGGTTTCAGCCAATCGTCAGAGTCAACTATAAACGTTAGTTCAGATTCTATAGTACTGATCCCAATATTCAACGCAGTATGCTTTCCGCCATTCTCCTTGTGAATATAGCGGATAAGAAATGTGGCTGTTTCCTGCATTTCTCTGACAACTTGTTTCGTATCATCGGTACTGCCATCATCTACAATTAACCACTCAAATTCTTTACTACTCTGCTTTTCCAGTGAATCATATAATCTCCGAATACCCCCCCACGATTGAACGTGGGTGTTAGGATTGTTATTTCCTTCATTCGCTTTTTCCCCTATCTTACCATAGTACTTTTCTCACCTTGACTGAGCAAAATTCCAATCATCATGGCAATTGGAATCGCCAAAGGATGCACAAAAGCTGATTCGCCGACCGATGCAATTAACAGGTAACACATTCCTCCCAATGCTGCTGCATAATACGAAAGCCTTACTTTTCGGATCTTTTGAATTGCCTTAAACAGCATCACTAATGCAAGCACAAAAGCGAACGCACCAATAAAACCTGTCTGACCTATCACCATAGGCCAAAATGAATCACTGACAAACGATATTGCCCCCTGCCTTAGACCATTGACATTCGCTAGCCCATATTGCATATAGAGGGGTGAATAGTATAGACCAGAATAATATGATGCAAATGTCCCAAACCCGCTTCCCAAAGGAAAATGCTCCTTTGCTATTTCTATAGATGCCGTCAAAAGACGGTATCTTGCTGAATCAAACTGGATTGAACTGAAGAAATAATATTCAATCTGTTCCCAACCGAGTGCTACTGCAAGCGGTACAAATAGTATCAACGTGCGAAAACTAAATTTCTTCTTCCTGTAAAACACAAAATAACAAACCAACGCAATCGCCATTGCTGTGGCGAAGGCTTTGCTCCTCAATGTTGTACACATGAGGATAAGCTGAATCACTAACCACACCTTATAATGCTTTCCGCAATCCTTAACAGTAAGAAGAACTATCACAAGCAGGGCACAGCAGGCTACAAATACGGTGGGGTGTGAATACACCAACTGCGTAGAACGTAGACCATAACGAATACTCGTCGGAAATATTCTCACTAGGCTATCTACAATAGTTAGAAACACATATGCCAGTGTAATAAACCTTACGTGGGAATATAGCTTCTTACTGTACTGATCGATGTCTAGCCTTTGAAACATTCGCCTTCCAACATAAAGGGCAAGCCAAAACTTTACGCACAGAAATGCATCCGGCAGTACCGCAGATACAAAAGGCTGATATGTGTAAATAAGGCTCCCGATTATACCAATCAGCAGGAACAAAACTACATATCTGCAATACCCCCCCGTCTCACTTTCAGACAGAATCTATTTTTATATAGTTGCGATACAAAGTATGGCACAGCAAGCAACGCGAATATTTCATCAAAGTAACCCTCGAAAGAGATATATTGCTCCATCCAGTCTTTAAGTATGAAGAAATATAAAAGAACCACAAACATGTAATATTGTTTGTTCTCTTTCCGCTTTACTACTTTCATATATCTATCCTTTCATCTGCGCCGCAATGTCCGCATCTACGATTTCCTCACCGGTCTTACCTACCAACTGCGCTTTACTAGCTTCGCTCAGTCCGTCATTGATTACAGCGGACATATCGCAAGTGCTGCATTTATCGAGTTCTTTTTTCGTCACCTTACCATCACGGTAATCACGCACTACCTTCAGTTCATACATGGAGTAAGGCTTCTTCATGAATAGCGCCTTAAATTTGTGCCACACCACCCAGAAGCCCGGCTTCCAGATATACTTATGCATAGCCGGAGACACCGAGCCGATCATCCAACAATCACGATCGCAGCAGCGAACCTTTTTGCGCACCTGCTCCGCTTCCGGGCTGTTCCACAGTTCGTCCCACGTCTGCGTGTTCAGATTGCCCATGACCTCTTTATCCTTCGTACCATTGCAAGGCATGACATCACCATACGGATCAATGAAGAAGGTATCAAAACTCATATCGCAGGGAAGCAACCTCTTCTGCCCGTAGATATAGTTAATAAGGCCGTGGTTAAAGTAGGCGCGCATCCACTTCTTGGGAGAGTTACTCTTGAGCAACTCATTGACCAGATTCTCGAAGTTTTGTGCTACCATTGGACGATCATGAATAATATTCTTTGCCTCTACGAAATAAAAGCTGTTATGCAAGCTTGCAGTGGCAAACTCCATTCCCATCTCATTGGAAATTTGATATAGCGGTACAAGGTCAGGAGCATTCTTATCCTGGACTGTCATACCAAATCCCACATCTTTCATGCCAATTTCACGGAGCTTTTTCAATGTACCATAACCGCGCTGATAGCCATTCTGAAGACCTCTAATCTCGTTATTAGTCTGCTCCAATCCCTCAATAGAGATGCGAATGCCAATCTGCGGGAATTCCTTACACAGTTCCACAATACGATCCGTAAAGAAACCGTTTGTGGAAATTACAATACGATCGGATTTCTTATACAGTTCACGAACAATTTCCGGCAAGTCAGTACGGATAAATGGCTCTCCGCCGGTAATGTTGGTAAAGTACATCTTAGGAAGCTTCTTAATTGTCTCTATGGTTATCTCTTCTTCCGGCTTGGAAGGAGCTTTGTATCGGTTACACATAGAACAGCGTGCATTACATCTGTATGTAACAATGACCGTTCCATTTAGCTTTTTCTCTGCCATGATTTTTTTCTCCCTTTTACTGATATATCCTCATCAACTTCTCGTAATAATCTTCTATCGTATCGAAGCTGATTTGCCTGCAGTTTTTGCTATAATCATCTGTGAGCGCCTTATCCGCCCACATTCTTTCTATTATCTCCTTAAGTTCAGCTTCATCGCCGCTCTCAAACAGTTCACCTGTCTTTCCAACTCTAATCAACTCTGGAATTCCACCGATATTCGCTCCCAGTACAGGCGTTCCGTACATCTGGCTCTCCATAACGGAAAATGGACAATTCTCATACCACTCGGAGGGATAAATAGAAAATCTTGCTTCCCTAATAAGCTTCTCCAATGCCTCTCCTGTCTGGAAACCAATATTTTTTATATTCCGTATATTTTCAATATCTTGTTCTAATGGTCCCGAGCCTGCAAAAATAAAATTTATCTCCGGCAACTCCCTACAGACCTTCAGTAGTGTACCGATGCCCTTTTCTTCAGAGAAGCGACCAAAATACAGAACATAATCTTTCTTAACTGTATCTCTCAATTCGACTTTGTCTATGAAATTGTGGATAACCACAGTCTTATCACGGAACAGCGGATTGCTGTCCATCTTGCTCTTCATAAACTGTGAGCAACAGATCATCTTATCTATATATTTATAAACACCTTTCCACTTCCAGAAATACGCTTCAGCCGTTCCAACCACACTCTTGACCGTAGAACCGTGGATACACTTACCTTTCGTGCAATTCATAAAATGACCGCCTAAGCATTTTTCACAGTTCTCACGCGTATTCGGATTGTTTAGCATATGGTTCGGACAAACAAGTTGATAATCATGCGCCGTGAACACAATTCTGCATTTATGACCTTCTTTACGCCATTTTTGAATTTCCAGAATAATGCTAGGCGTCAACTGATAGTTAAAATTATTCAAATGACATACGTCCGGTTTAAAATCATCAAGCACAAGTCTCAGCTTTTTCCGTGCCTCAGAGGAATATATCGTCTTAATAGGATATGTCAGCTTTGACAGTTCGCTTACACCGTGGAAATCCATATCAGACGTGTAAGCATTCACGGAGTTGCCCACGCAGCGACCTTCATGCTCCATCCCAAAGTACTGGACTTCATTTCCTTTGCTTTGGAGGTATTCGCCTAATTTAAATATATAAGTTTCTGACCCACCGTTGGGGTACAGAAATTTGTTTACCATCAAAATTTTCATAACCTTGATCCTTTTACTTCTCTTAATTTCTTTTCAGCAATGCTAAGTATCTTCTTGCACACCACTGAAAAAACCACCGCAGCTATGATTGTAGTAGCCGCAGTAAATATATACGATAACCAACCTTTCCCCAGGATTGTATTCAAATGCATTTTGTCAATTACACGGTACATAACCATATGACTGAGGTATATCTCCATACTGATATCGCTGATGAAGTGCGTGAATGGATTCGATAATGCAGTATCCCCCCCATCTCGCGGAGAGAATATACAAGCACTAGACCAAAAAGTATCAGCATTGTCCAAACAGAGCCAGAAATCGCATAATACGCAACAGTCACCGCCACAATCGCGGTCAGAACACAATATCTACACCGTGTGGCTAACATGCACAGTTGCTCTCTATATAAATAAATCAGCCCGCCGAGGACGAAAAACACAGCGCAATATACGATATTGCTTCTGGCACTAAAGCCATCTACCACATGAGATTCATCCAAGAAGTAAACGGAACATACTATGTTCAAAACAGCAGCCACGCCAAACACAAGCAATGCTTTCTTCTTTGTGCTTATCAACCAACAGAAAAACGGAAACAACATATAAAACACAAACACCACACCCAGAAACCACCCTACTCCAATCACAGAAATATTCGCATTTGGAAGCAGTCCGAAGCATAGCGTAATGTCTGCTATAAACTCATATAAAGCCTCTTTGCTGAATCCCATAACCAAATCCAGTAGGCACAGCAGTCCGAAGAATGGTAGTACCTTGCCAAACCGTCTGCTATAAAATTTCTGAATCGAAATGTGGCCGGACAGCATCCTGTCATAGTATCCACAGCACATAGAGAATGCAGATATAATCATAAAGAGGAACACAAGGTTTGTAAAAGAAGAAATCATAGAGTGAAAGACGAAACCTTGGATCTGAAAATTTCCATTCGCCCTGATGTGCATCAGCACAATCCCGATGGTTGAATAGGCTCTCAAACCGTCTATCATGTCATATCTCTTCTGCTCCACTCCACTCACCTCTTTTCCTATCTTTGGTTACCAATCTTTACTACGTTAATAATGTGTCTGGCAGCTATTTGAAGTACCCACGATATTCCAACAGTTATCAGGATACTCAAACCAATAAACACCCCGGAACCAAGCTCCGGCATAAAAGCTACCAACAGCCCAAACACGCTCCCGTGAAGCAGATATACCTCATAGGATAAGCTTCCTAAGAACAGGTTCACCTTATTTCCAATCGCAATGCGGCTGTTCACCGCCAACATAAACGTGATAATCAGTACGCTCAGTAGAATCTTCAGCAAATAATCACCAAAGAAAATCACAGACTTAAACTTCAAATATGCAATACCAACTATTCCGGCAAGTATACAGAAAAACACACATTTAGGGAGCCACTTCTTATCCGTCCAAGCGGATAGCCAGGATCTAACATGGAAAAATACGATCCCCCACACGAAGCCGAATACCTCTGGACACCATGTGTTCCATATTATTCGTTTTTTCTGCGCATACATTGTAACGCTGAATACTATGATCAACACACAGACAAGAATGTCTGAATACCCCCCCCGATTAGACGTGAGAATTAGTTTTATAAAACGTTTGACTGTCCAGAATATCACATAACAAACCATTAGCCACTGCACCCATCCGTTGATATGTATAAGGGTGGTAATGGATAGTCCTTTTCCTTCCACCAAACTGAATACCATCGAAACGACATTTACAAGAACCATCGGAATCAGCAACCGTGGCAACCGTTTTCTCCAAAAGCATTTGATGCTATCTGGATTCTTCTCTATCCCCAATCTCAGCCCATAGGCCGATGTCATGAAGAAAAATGTTACGCCGATGTAAGCAAAGCTGCCGAGCATATCCTGTATGCGATTCTGGTAAGCCGTCGGTATGTGGACAAGAATGACGATCAGGCACCAAAAGCCGCGCATTGCATTGCTGTTCTGCTTATCGAATAAATGGGTTCCATCTGATTTATATTTCGCTTTGTAAAGCAGCTCAAATGCTAGAAACAGCATTATGAGTGCCATGATTGCATATGTAATCATCTCTTATACACCTTCAATGTTTTCTCAACCACTTTGTCCCAATCATACTTTTGACAAATAAAATTTGCTGCAGTTTCCTTGTAATCTATTACGCTTCTCCCATCGGAGCAGCACCCCTGCAGTTTCTTCCTCAAATCCTCAATGTTGCTCTTCTTAAAAACAATCGCCTTATCTTCAACAACCTCTTCACATTCTGCTATATCGCTCACTACACAGCAGTTGCCATAACTCATAGCTTCAAGAAGGCTCAACGGCATCCCTTCTAAATCACTCGGCAACACATACACATATGCATTACTATATAATTCATCCAACGTCTCTCCCTGAACAAAGCCTGTGAAAACTATCCGTTGGTCACTCTCAGCTAATGATTTCAATTCTTTTGTAAACTCATCCGTATCCGACGCTCCACCAACGATCACCAATTTCTTGTCAGTCTTGACTTCCTTAAAAGCCTCAATCAGATACCGAATGCCCTTCTCTGGAACCAATCTACCAAGGAATAAAAAGTATTCGTTTTTATGTAAGTCAAACCTCTTTGTTATGAAATCAGCTTCTCTTACCTCTGGTCTGTTTACGCCATTCGGAATGAAAATAGTCTCACGACCATAAGTCGTTTTGAAGTATTCATGGACTCCTTTACTTAAAATGATGATTTCATCAGCATACTTGGCAGCGTTCTTCTCACCCTGATGGATAAACTTGGATCCGAATCCGCTCTTCCATTTTTCACGCTTCCAGTCAATGCCGTGAATTGTGACAACCACACGTTTTCCGAACAGTTTAGGTAACCACGAAAAAAAAGCTGGACCCTCTGCATGAATATGCACCACATCATATTTTCCAAAAGCAGCATGCAAAGAAGCAACGAAAGAAGATGTAACCGCAGCAAAACCTTTTTTCTCAATCGTAAAAACCGACTTGATCTTTACACCTTTGTACTCGGTGATGTTCTTTCCATCAAACTCCGCGCCGGAAACATGATGTCCTCGGCGGTTATAACAGGTTACACAATGCCCTTTAGCAACCATTCTTGTTGCCAATTCTTCCACTACAATCTCTATACCGCCTTCACGGGAAGGAATCCGCTTGTGGCCAAGCATTGCAATCTTTAGTTTTTCATTCCGCTTATCCACAGCTCTTCCCTCTCTTTATCTTTTGACTGTACCTCACTATCCATTTACAAAAATCGAAATTGTTATGGACTTAATTTTTGAGGCACTCAATTTTGTCCTATTTTCATGGACATCTCATATTGCGACACCAATATTGGTCTGTAATAAATTTGTCAAACTATATTCAGTGTCTATTATTTCTGATAACATCATTCCAACAGGTCTGTGCTATACGATCAGTGAGCAATTACAAAAAACGCCTTATTTAA
Organism: uncultured Lachnospiraceae bacterium; assembly: GCA_944383325.1. GTDB lineage: Bacteria > Bacillota > Clostridia > Lachnospirales > Lachnospiraceae > CALWPC01. The sequence goes on from CALWPC010000032.1 coordinate 41,725, forward strand.
GCCATTTCTTCTGCTTTTGAGGACACTTCTTAAGCCATTCTCTATCACGCAAACGATAACTACACAGACAATAAGATCGTTTTATGATAGTAACATTGTGGCAGGTCTATGCTACACTCCGTGTTCCAATACCCTACTCATACAATCCTCCCACCATGTCTACCCTAAATTTCCCCCATAACAGCCATACGGATAATCACCATAACGGCATCAGACGCACATTTTACAACCACCTTGACCATTGCTCACATCAGCAAGCCCAAAACCACATTGGACCGGCACCGTAATAGCAGAAAAGACTCTATCCCCCTGTGTAGACATTGCGCTACACTGTTTTTTTCCGCAGGACAGCGCCCGCAGTTTACGCTCATTTACGCAAACTAAATGTTCTCTTTTAAATTTTAAATTGATTTCCATATCTCCCCGGGATACAAGAACCGGTTTTCATAACGAATACCTATAAACGTCTTTTGGAAAAAATTTGAAATGGAAAAGAAATGCATGATCACTGTCTGGAAATACAGCGGTCGGCGTAATACACAAAGCTTTACGTTGGATAAAAAACAAAATTTTCTATACAACAAAAAAGAAAATCCACAGAATGATCATTGATCATCCAAATGGATTTTCTTCTTATTTTATAGGAATATGGATTCTATTCTGCACTGACTGACACTCTGGTAATGTTGCAAAGACCTTGTGAGCGCCGTTAATAAATAGACAAACCTTGCAGACACGCCACACATAACAAAATCTGGAAGGAACACCCGCTAATCAGCGCCCATTTTTCGAAAGCCGGATGGCGTTCGGCCGCCACCGCCATGACCAAAAACATCGGCAGCGTGCAGATCATATATCGGCCAATGCTGAGCGGCCATGTCATCATATAGTTCATAATAAAAAACAGTCCGAAATAAACGCTGTATACTGCCGGAATCCGACGTATACCGTAAAGCAGCAGCACAAAAGCAATGACAAACAGTACTAGCGACGGGATCCATATGCGTACCGACAAATCGGATGCCGGATCACTGACTACTCTGTCCCACATCATAGCAAGTGTTTTTGTAAAATATTGACTTTCCTGAAACCAGTGCTCCTTCTGATAAATCAGAAATTGAAACGGGTTATGCTCTACCAGATAATTGAGAAGCAGATAGCCCAATGTTCCCACACAGGGAAGCAGACTGACAAGCGCCTTCCCTGTCACCGTTTTCCACACAGTTCGCCATTGCTTCCACGGTTGGTAGAATACAAACAGCTCCGCCAGCGCCACAATGACAAGCAGCACTCCCTGCAGTCTTGTGAGCGCTGCCAACGCGCCGACAATGCCTGCAAGAACAAACCGATGTGTACGAATAAAGTAAATGGCCGCCACCGAAGTGAGAAAAAACAGACTTTCCGTCCGAATAGAGCCAAAGAAAAAGGCAAATGGAAATACGGACAAAAACACAACCGTGCGCCTGGCCACAGTCTTTGAAAACTCCCTCGCCAATAGCAGATACAAAATGACACAGCCTCCGATGTAAGACAAATTGGAGACGAGATACGCGCACACCTCATAGCTTGGAATCAGCAGGTGGAACAGCCGGATCAGCCACGGATAGAGCGGAAAAAAGACAAGAAATAAATGCTGCCCATTTTCAATATATCCGTCATAGCCCAACTCTGCCAATTTCAAATAATGAATGCCATCCCAGTTTCCCCATGCTTCTATCACAGATTGGAAATCCATGCCGCCAAGCAGCGTACAGCCAAACCACGCCGCCAGATACATAAACAAACGAAAACCAAGAGCAAACAACGCCACCCATAGCAATTCTTTGCCGGCAACCGGCTCAACGCTATACGAGCCTTCTCGGTTCAGCACCAAACGGCGGGAACCGATCGCAGACTCAGAAACACCGACCATTCGAAGCAGCAAAACTCCAATACCAAGTCCTAATAGCAAAGAAATAAGAAACTGTCCCAACAATTTGCCTTCATCCTCCTTTGTAGTCTACGCCTCATCCGGTAAATACGCTGCATATTCATAAACCGAGACTTCCTGATTTTCATATACTTTCCGCAAATTCTGTTCAAACCATTCCGTATCAATTCCTTCAATCGCTCTCTCATAAGAGCCAACGACTACATAATTCACGTGATAGTCTGCAAACAGCTGCGCGGATGTCTCGGGATTCTGAAACATTTGATTTACCGCCCGCTCCTGCTCACTGTAATCCAATCCGTGATAAAACAAAAACGTACCGGCGCCGCATACAATATTTCGTCCGGTCAGACTGGCGATCGCATTATTATGATTGTCCGCCGTCAAAAAGGTCGCCTGAACCGGTGTTGCCGCCTCCACAAACCTGGCCGCTTCCGTGTAGCCTTTACTGTACAATTCATAATCAGAAACCGCTTCCCGCGCCATAGTCATTCCTCCGGACACACCGCTCAGACAGAGAAACAAGATCAGGAATAAGCATGCCGCCGCCTTTACCCGTATTTTCTTTAGCCAGTCGATTACCACATCGGCGCACAATCCCAAAATAAAAACATATCCGACAAACAACAGTTTATTATTATCATAGACATTCGGCTGAAAAACAACCAGTTCCGCAATAAACCAGATCAAAACGGCCGGAGCCGCCACACGAAATTGATCTCGGGACGCACGCACAAGTCCGACTGCTGCAAGCACAGCCACCACGCCCAAATTTTTTAAATAAAACAACACATAGGAATCCGACTCATTGGACCAGTTAAAATGACCGCGCACAAAGCCCTCCGCGGCGCTCTGCTGAAATGTCCACGTCACGAGCTGCGGCAGGGCGAGAACAATCACAATAAGCAGCAAGCGTCCCCACGTCTCAAACAGCTGCCTGCCATCCCCGCGCCTGAACGCCGCGGCCAACTGCCAGAACAGCACGCCGGCAAATACCAGAAGTCCGGCAATGCAAACTGCAAAGTATACGTTGTCCTGCAAACCGTTTCCCGCCGCACTTTGATAGCCGAACAGAATAAACAAGCCTGCAATGACAATCAATACACCGATACGCGCGCCATATGCATATTTCTCCAAAAAGGAGTCCGTCTTCCATTCCCGATACCTCTGTATCAGGCTCATCAACAGCCAACCTGCACAGACGAGCCCCAACGCCAGAAAAGAATGGGTATGAATCATCGGCAGACCGCCGGCCAACACGCCGACATAAATGAAATATCGTTTTTCCTGTTCGTAGACCGCTCGGTAGAGCAGATAAAGAATTGGAAAAAGCATTGCCCACCCGAACAGACTGGCCCGCTGAGGAATCAGCATATCACAGATCGTATTCACCCACCGGATATTGTGATCTACCAGATTGGTCGGCGTCAGATAAAAACCGCTCAGCATATCGGAGAGCGCGATGGACTCCTCCCCCGCAAGCGGCGTGAAATAATACACTCCCAGTCCGCCGGAAAAGGTAAATAAAAACCATACAAGCGCCGCCTTCGCCCTGCTCTTTAACCAACGCTCCGCCAACAGATAAATTCCTCCGAACACCTGAGCGGCGGCAAATAGCATCGGAAGCATGTAAGAGAGACGAAGCGATGCGCCAAATACATAGATACTGGAAGAAATGCTGTCGCACAAAAATGGGTAGGCAAGCATTGTGCCGGGCAGAATCGAATATTCAGGAGGGAACACCCCCTGTCTGGCAATACTGGTAATAAACCCCAGATGCATATTCATATCACCGTAAGTACTCTGTCCTGCGTGCAGCGCGCCGTCCATCTCCGGAATCGTATGCGTCGCCAACAGCGCACCATAACCGATAACTGCCAGAGCCATCAAAAACACCGGCCAGTTCTGCCGTGCAAAACCAGGCAGTGAGAATGGTTCCTGCACCGGCCGCGCGCCATCCTTCTGCGCAGCCTGATCTCGGCGAATGCCATACATTGTAGCCAAAATTCCAAGTCCAAAGGTACAGCCGAGAGCCGCCACATTCGACACGGCGCTAAATCCGATAAACAGCGATACGACCGTCGGCATCCAGTGGAGAAGAAAACTGCCGAATACACTGCCGAAAAACCATTTTACTCCCCGCCGTTCATGGACTAAAAACACATCGGCCAGTATAAAACCGTTTACCTGAAAAAGCAGAAAAAATATAACGCCCGAAACATTTCCAAGAAGCGATCCATCCACTTTTCTTTTCCCCCTTATCCTGCAAACTGACTATTATAAAGATTTGCATAAAAGCCCTGTTTGAGCAGAAGCTCCTCATGTGTGCCCTGTTCGACAATATGGCCGTCTTTCATCACCAAAATCACATCGGCTTCCCGAATGGTCGAAAGACGGTGGGCGACAATAAAACTGGTACGCCCCTTCATCATACGGGCAAATGCCTGCTGTATTTTAATTTCCGTCCGCGTATCAATGGAGGAAGTCGCCTCATCCAAAATCAACATCGGCGGCAGGCAGAGCATCACGCGCGAAATACAGAGCAGCTGCTTTTGTCCCTGCGACAGACTCCCGCCGTCTTCACCGATGACGGTATCATAACCATCCGGCAGTCTTCTGATAAAGCTGTGTGCATGCGACGCCTTTGCGGCGGCAATCATCTCCTCCTCGGTCGCATCCGGCTTGCCCATAATAATATTTTCCCGAATCGTTCCCGCCTTCAGCCAGGTGTCCTGAAGAACCATGCCGTAATTGCTGCGCAAACTTTTTCTCGTTATATTCCGTATATCCTGCCGCTCTACGCAAATGCGTCCGCTGTTTACATCATAGAATCGCATCAGCAGATTAATGACCGTTGTCTTTCCGCACCCGGTCGGTCCGACAATCGCTACTCTCTGCCCCGGCTTCACCGACAGGTTCAGATTTTCAATCAGCTCCGTATCCGGTGTATACGAAAAAGAAACCTGTTCCAAATCCACGCGCCCATCGACATTCGTAAGTACCTTTGCATGCTCCGAGTCCGGCTCCTGCGGCGGTTCATCAATGAGCTCAAAAATGCGCCTTGCGCACGCCAACGCGTTTTGCAGTTCTGTGATGACTCCTGAAATCTCGTTAAACGGCTTTGTATACTGATTCGCATAGCTCAAAAAACAGGAAAGCTGACCCACAGAAATCCAACCGCTGATCGCCGACAGCGCGCCGGTCAGCCCCACGCCGGCATACACCAGACTGTTCACAAACCGGGTACTGGGATTTGTGATCGACGAAAAAAATGTCGCCCGCAGCGAACACTGCGCCAGACGCTCATTAATCTCATCAAACTGCTCTAGCGCCTCCTTTTCGTGCGTGTAGGCATGCACTACCTGCTGATTTTCAATCATTTCCTCAATAAACGCCGTCTGTTCTCCCCTTGTCTCCGACTGGAGCTTAAACATCTGGAAAGTTCTGTTTGCAATAAACCGGGCCACAAACAGCGAAATCGGAGTCAGCAAAACTACGACAAGCGCAATCACCCAGTGTATTGAAAACATAAAGATCAGCGTTCCGGCAATGGTAATAACGCCGGTAAACAACTGTGTAAAGCCCATTAACAGGCCGTCGGCAAACTGATCCGCATCGGCGATCACCCTGCTGACAATCTCGCCGTGCGAATGGCCGTCAATATATTTCAGAGGAAGAATTTCGATTTTACGAAACGCCTCATCCCGAATATCGCGCACCACCTGAAACGTGATCCGATTATTAATCGTATTCATACTCCACTGAAATAATGCCGTAAGAAGAACGGCAATACTAATTTGAACGAGAAGCCGAAAAATTGCGTCAAAATCCACCTGTCCCCTGTCCACAATATAATCAATCGCATCTCCGACCAAAATCGGAACATACAAGGTCAGGGCCACGCTCGCCGTCGCAAGCGCCACAGAGAGAATCAGCAAGACGCGGTAACTTTTTATGTACTGCAGCACTTGTCTGAGCGTATTTCTTTTTAACTGTGACTTTGCGTTCTGTCTAGCCATTTGCCCGTTCCTCCTTTTTAAACTGCGAATAGTAGATTTCCTGATAAACTTCGCACGATTGGAGCAGCTCGCTGTGCGTGCCGATGCCCGCTACGGCTCCATCCTCCAGTACAATAATCTGATCGGCATACTGAATGGAGGACGCCCGCTGTGAAACAATAAACACGGTAAGCTGTCCGCCCAGTTCGCGGATCGCATGCCGAAGCGCCGCGTCTGTTGCAAAGTCAAGCGCCGACGCGCTGTCGTCCAGAATTAAAATTTCCGGCTTGCGCACAAGCGCGCGGGCAATCGTCAGCCGCTGTCTCTGGCCGCCGGATAAATTCCGACCGCCCTGCTCAATTTCAAAATCGAGTCCGCCGTCTTTGCCCTCCACAATTTCTCTCGCCTGCGCTGCATCGAGCGCCCGGTAAATTTCTTCGTCGCTTGCATCCCTGCGTCCCCACCGCATATTTTCACGGATGGTCCCCTGAAACAGCACGGCCTTCTGCAGAACAATCGCCACCTTCTGGCGAAGGCGCTTTGGCGAATACTGTTTGACATTCACGCCGTCCACCAACACCTCGCCCTTCGTCGTATCATAGAAACGGGGAATCAACTGAACGAGCGACGATTTGCCCGAACCCGTACCGCCGATAATGCCGACTGTCTGACCGCGCTTTACCTGAAAATCAATATTGGTGAGCGCCTCGTCTCCGCCGTCGCGGTATGTCAGGCAAACGCTGCGAAATACGACTGCGTCCGCTTTTTCGTCCGGCTCAGCGTCGTCCTGTCCATATCCCTGCACCGGCATACTCGACTGCACCTCAAGAACAGACTGAATCCGGTTTCCGCAGGCTATGGATTTGGTGACATTTAAAATTAAATTTGCCAGTTTAATTAACTCTACCAGAATCTGCGACATGTAATTATACAGAGCCACGACCGCTCCCTGCGTCAGCAGTCCCGCATTGACTTTGATCGCCCCGACCCACACGAGCGCCACGATAGCAAGGTTGATAATCACATAGGTAAGAGGGTTCATCAGAGAGGACACATGACCCACTTTTTTCTGAATGTCCGTGAGCATCCGGTTCCGGCGCTCGAATTCCTCCATTTCCTCTTTCTCCTTGCAAAATGCGCGAATCACCCGCACGCCGGCCAGATTTTCTCTCGTCGCGGCGAGCACCCGATCCAAATGCGACTGCACGCGCTTGTAACCGGGAATACACCAGACCATAACCCCGGCCACAACAATCGACAAAAGAGGAATGGAAACGACGAATACCAGCGCCGCCTGCACGTCGATCGTAAACGCCATAATCATCGCTCCAAATACGACAAACGGGGAGCGCAGAAGCAGGCGCAGCGTCAGATTTACACCTGCCTGCACCTGATTCATATCACTAGTCATTCTTGTAATTAACGTGGACGTCCCGATTGAATCAACCTCCGAAAAGGACAGTCCCTGTATATGCGCAAACAGCGCATGTTTAAGCTGTTTTGCAAAGCCGACCGATGCTTTCGCGGCGAAATACTGCGCAGTAATCGAGCATACGAGGCCGACAACACCTAAAAGAAGAAGCAGAAAACACATCTTCACAATATAACCGCGGTTTGCCTGAGCAATTCCATAATCAATAATCGCCGCCATCACAAGCGGCACAATCAGCTCAAAAGACGCCTCTAGCAACTTAAACAGCGGTCCAAGCACGCTTTCTTTCTTGTAATCTTTCAAGTAAACCAATAATTTCTTCAACATGAACTCCTTTCACGCCGCGCTGCCGCCGCTCAGCGATCTTTATTTTTCCGCCTCGCTGAGCATCGTCTCCGCAAAGACCCCGTATCCCTTTGTCGGATCATTTACAAACACATGGGTCACCGCACCGATCAGCTTTCCATTCTGAAGAATCGGCGAACCGCTCATCCCCTGCACGATTCCCCCGGTCTTTGCAAGCAGCTCCTCGTCTGTCACTTGTAATATAAACTGTTTGTTTTCCTCGTTATCCGCATTAATCGAAATAATTTCCACATCATAATCCCTTGTCTCACCAAACATACTTGTCCGGATCTTGGCCTTTCCGCAGGCAATTTCCTGCTTAAAAGCAAGCTGCACCGGCTCCGACTGAAGAGAATCGACAAGAGACTGATTGACGGTGCCAAAAATACCAGTCTGGTCATTTTTTGTGATCGTTCCCCTCACATATTCATCGTGATAATCAATATATCCCAGAATTTCGCCCGGCGTCCCGCTTTTCCCCGGCACAATGGACAGAATATTTGTGGCGTACAACAGTCCTCTGGACACCTCCATGACCTCATTTGTATCCATATCGCTCACGCCATGTCCCAGAGCTCCAAAATGACCGTCCTGCGTTACATACGTCAATGTACCAATTCCCTGGCTGTTATCGCGCACCCAAACACCAATTTGATATTCCCCGTCACTGACTTTGATGGGAGTCACTTTTACTTCCACAAATTGCTGATCGCGCCGCAGGCCAACGACTACCGCCTCGCCGCCGCTCTCGTTTAAAGCCTGCGTCAGCTCTTTTTTTCTTGTAATGTTTTTTCCATTTATGGAGACGATATAATCATTCTCCTTGATTACCGCAAAAGACGGCTGATAAACCAGACCGTCCGCGCCCTGTACCTGGCCGACATCGACAACCAGTACGCCATCTGTTTCCACATACAGGCCAATAGGCATTCCGCATGGAATAACCTCCTGCTGTTCGACGACGTCCACAGAAACCTGTTTAATCGAAAACATTCCAAACAGTTTACAGTCAAGCTCATAAGAGCCGACCGTCGCGCTGTCAATCTCCTGTCCGGTCTGCGCGATTACAGCCTCCTGGCCTGCGATTACCGTTATATCATCAGGAATGCGTTCTTTTAGCTTCTGTACATATAGCAACCCGCTCATCGTCAGTAAAGCGAAAATCAGAAGCACAACCAGACATTTGCGGTAGAGGATCGTATTTCGTTCAAAATTAATATCACTTAAAATCCGATCGTTCTTTTGCTGCCGCATACCTACCATTTCATCCTTTCTTCTTGATTGTCTGGTTTTAGTATGCGAGCATTTTATGTTTTCACTCTATTATAATTTTGTGGTTTTTTCCATTTTTTTCTTATAATGTTCTGCCAGGCGCTTCATTTCCTCAGCGCTGTTTTTCACCGCATCCGTAAGCTTTGCGCCTCCTAACATTCTTGTCAGCTCGCCGATCATCTGTTCATCGGAAAGCCTTGTCAGCACTGTCTCGGTACCGCCGTGCTGCACCGTCTTTTCAATCTGAAAATGTACGTCCGCCATAGCGGCAATCTGCGGCAAATGGGTAATACAAATCACCTGGTGCTGCTTAGCAATGACCGCCATTTTTTCCGCCACCATCTGCGCTGTACGCCCGCTGATGCCGGTATCAATCTCATCAAACACGAGCGTGCCCACGGTATCTTTGCCGGCGAGAACCGTCTTAATCGCAAGCATGATTCTTGAAAGCTCCCCTCCGGACGCGACGGCGCCAAGCGAGCGCAGCGGTTCGCCCGGATTCGTACTGATAAAAAACTCTGCCTCGTCGCTGCCGTTTCCCGTGATCGTATCTTTCGGACTGACTTTCATTTCAAACTGCACTTGCAGAAAATTTAAATCAATTAAATTTTTGCGAATTTCTTCTGAGAGCGCCTTCGCATACGCCGTGCGCTCTTTGCTCAGGCGTTCTGCCAGTTCCCAGTACCGTTTCAGGGCCTCCTCCGACTCCTGTTTCAGCCGCTTTAGCGTCTGTTCATAATCCTGAAGCGCGGCATACCGTTTTTTCTTTTCCTCGTAAAGTTCCAGTACGCGCTCAATGCTGCCCCCGTATTTGGATTTGATATGATTGAGCTCATTCAGCCGTTTTTCTGTCTCATAAAACAACTCCTCGCCAAAATCCTGCGATTGTTCATAGGCGGACAATTCCCGGTTAAAATCATTGAGAATGCCGTCAATTTCCTCAAGCTGTGACGTCAGTTGCTCAAGCTTTACATCAAATTCACGAACCGATTGCATTTCCTGAACGGCCCGTCCGATTGCCTCGCCGGCCGATTGTTCCGAATCATATCCGGTCAGACAGTGTACCGTATGCGTGCACTCCAAAATTCGCTTTCCATTCGACAGCCGCCTGTAATCTGCCTCCACTTCGGCATCTTCCCCGGGGGTGAGGGCTGCCTGCTCAATCTCGTTCATTTCAAACTCAAGAAAGGATAACTCTCTTTGGCGTTCTTCTTTGTCTGTGCAAAACTTTTGAAGCTCGCTCTGAATGCGTTGGCAGGCGCGGTACGCATCCGCCACTTGCTCCCGGATGGGTTGAATTGTCTGACGTCCATATTCATCCAAAATTTCCAGGTGCTTTTTCTTATATAAAAGCGATTGATGCTCGTGCTGTCCATGCATATCAAGCAGAATAGCAGCCACCTCTTTCAGCTTGGCTGTATTTGCAGTCTCCCCGTTAATTTTTGAAATACTGCGGCCTGCGGACAGCCGTCTCGTCAGCACAACCTGATCGTCCGGCGCCGTAATGCCAAGCTGCATTAGCGCGCTTCTTTGCGCGTCATGATCCAGTGTAAACACCAGTTCTACAAATGCATCCTGATCTTCCTTTCTCAGAAGCTCCTTCGAAAATTTCTGACCAAGCGCCAAATTGATTGATCCGACAATCATCGACTTTCCTGCGCCCGTCTCACCGGTTAAAATATTCAATCCATCCCCGAAATATACATCCGTCTCGTCAATAAGAGCCAGATTTTTTACATGCAAATTAAATAACATGATCGCTCCTTTGTACTCCGACAGTCGTCCTTTGCCGATCAGCCGACCATCTTTAACAATTTCTGCAACACTGCCTCTCCCTCTTTGGCGCTGTGCACTGCACAGAAAATGGTATCGTCGCCCGCGATGCAGCCGAGCACCTCCGGCCAGGAAATTGCGTCAATGGCAGCCGCCACCGCCATCGCCATCCCCGATACGGTTTTCAGAACCAGCAAATTTCCCGCAGCCGTGGCTGAAACAAAACCGTCTTTGAGCACACGCCGGTATTTATCATCCATCGGCTGTTCTGCTGCCGCCGGAATTTGATAATACTGCTTTCCGCCCGCATGCGGCGTCTTCGTCAGCCGAAGCTCGCGTATATCCCGCGACACAGTGGCCTGAGTCACGGCAAATCCCGCCTGTTCCAACTTCTCCGCCAGTTCCTCCTGTGTCTCAATACGAAAATTTTGAATCAGCTCCAAAATCTTATGATGACGCCTCGCCTTCATACAAACCTCCCGTTGATCCTATCCGTGCTTACTCTCCCATTTTTCGTCTGAGCGTCTCCAAAAAACTTTCTTTATTGATTTTTAAAATTTTTGTCGACTCTTTTGCAGCGCATATACACACCCGGTCGCCGGCATGAATCTCAAACTCGTCCGCTCCGTCGCAGGACACGACCGCCCTCGTTTGCCCGGACGGACTTCCTAGCACCGTTTCCACAGTCACCTGATCCTCGCTTGACAACAAAATACTGCGAAGATTCAGCGTGTGCGGACAAATCGGCGTAATCAAAATCATTTTTGCCTTTGGAGACACAATCGGTCCCCCGGCGGACAAACTGTACCCGGTCGATCCGGTCGGCGTGGAAACAATGATTCCATCCGCCCCGTACGTACACAATAATTCCCCATTGACAAAAATGCGATATTTGAGCAGATGCAGAGAACCGCTTCTCGTAATGACAATATCGTTCAACGCCAACTGTGTTTTTCCGCTCCCGTCAGCATAGTGCACCGTTCCTTTTAGCATCATGCGTTCCTCGACCTCGCACTGATCCTCCATCAGCGCGTCCAGAGCGCTGGTCAGATGCGAACGCTCCACCTCGGCCAGATAGCCGAGCGTACCTAAATTAATGCCCAACAGCGGAATATTCAGCGCGACGACATCGCCCGCCGTTCTGATTAATGTTCCGTCCCCGCCAAGCACCAGAATGCACTCCGTATCAGACGGAATTTTTTTTATATCCACATGCTGATGACACAGCTGCTCATCATCCTGAACCGTGCATCGGCAGCCTCCCGCCGTCAGATATTCACAGATCCGCTTTGTAATTTGAAAATCGGGATCTTTTTTTGCATTCGTAACAATATAAAATTTCCGCATTGGTATCTCTCCCCAATTACTTTTCCGGTGATGAGAGTGTTGCATGCGCCTGTTTCACGATTTCCTCCACATCAATCGTACATACGCCATCCTCACCGTCGTTCCCTCTTTTTTTCAAATGAGCCAAATACTCTATATTCCCTTCCGGACCCTTGATCGGCGAAAATTCCAGATGACACACGTCAAATGCAATACTGCGCGCAAAATGAAGCACCCGCTCGATCACTTCCCTGTGGACCGCCGGATCTCTCACAACCCCTTTTTTCCCAACCTGCTCGCGCCCCGCCTCAAACTGCGGCTTGATCAGCGCCACGATCTCCCCGTCTGGCGTCAGCAAGTCTCTGACCGGACCAAGCACCTTTTCCAGAGAAATAAACGACACATCAATAGACGCAAAGGACGGATGCTCCGCCAGTTGTTCCGCAGTCAGATAACGAATATTCGTCCGTTCCATACAGACTACGCGCGGATCATTTCTTAATTTCCAGTCAAGCTGTCCATGTCCGACGTCAACAGCATATACCTTTTTTGCACCCCTCTGGAGCATACAATCGGTAAAGCCGCCGGTGGAAGCGCCGACGTCCATACACACTCTCTGTTCCAGTACAAGCGGAAAATGCGACAGCGCCTTTTCTAGCTTCAGGCCTCCGCGGCTGACATACGCCAACGCAGCTCCCCGGACTTCAATGGAAGCTCGGTCGTCAATGGATGTTCCGGCTTTATCCTCCCTCTGTCCGTTGACAAACACCTGTCCGGCCATAATAATCGCCTTTGCCTTCTCACGCGACCGGGCAAGCCCCCGCTCTACAAGTAACACATCCAACCGACATTTCATCTTTCGCTCCCCTCTGCAGGGCCAAGCTGACGGTACGCCATCAGCACTCGTGCCTCCACAGCGCCTGCATCAATTCCAAATTCTTTCTTTAACTGTTTTGGATCGCCATGCTCCACAAACTGATCTGGCAAAGCGATGATCTCCTGCGGTATGTGCAGATGATTTTTCTGTAAAAACGCATTAATCTGCTGACCAAACCCACCGGTTTCCACATTTTCTTCCATAGTCACCAACAATTTATAATCGCGCGCCAGTTTCCAGATCAGCGCCTCGTCGAACGGCTTTACAAAGCGGGCGTTGATTACCGTACACGCAATGCCCTGTTCTGCCAAATCGCGGCGCACGCTGAGCGCCGTTTCCACCATAGAACCGACCGCCAAAAGAGCGACCTCGCCGCCCTCATACAGCACTTCGCCTTTTCCGTGAACAATCGGCGGCCTCTTTGACTCCAGCTGATCAAACGCCGTACCTCTCGGAAAACGAATCGCAATCGGCCCGTCAAAACAAACTGCATACTGTAGCATATCGTGCAGCTCCCACTTGTTTTTCGGCGCCATCACGGTCAGATTGGGAATCAGAGACAGATAAGATAAATCAAAGATTCCCTGATGCGTTTCGCCGTCATTACCGACAATTCCCGCACGGTCAACGGCAAACACCACCGGCAGGTTCTGCATACAGACGTCGTGCAGAGCCTGGTCAAACGCACGCTGCAAAAAGGACGAATAAACCGCCACCACCGGCCTCAGACCGCTGACGGCAAGCGCCGCCGCAAATGTCACGGCATGCTCTTCCGCTATACCGACGTCAAAAAAACGCTTCGGAAAGCTTTTTGCAAAACGCGTAAGGCCGGTACCGTCCGTCATAGCGGCCGTGATGGCAATGACCTTATCATTTCGCTCTCCAATTTTTTTCATCGCCGCTCCAAAAACATCCGTGTAGGTCGCTTTTTCTTTTTTGATCTTGTTTTCACCGGATTCAATATGAAACGCCTCCGTCCCGTGAAACTTGGTTGGGAACAATTCAGCCGGTTCATACCCTTTGCCTTTTTTCGTGAGCACATGCACGATCACTCCGTGATTGAGCTTTCTCGCCTGCTCCAACACCCGAATCAGCTGTTCGACATTGTGCCCGTCGATTGGCCCGAGGTAAGTAAGGCCCATATTTTCAAACAGCTGCCCGGAAATCAGCAGGTATTTGATAGAGTTTTTTGTATTCTTTAACTTTCCGGCTACCTTCGTTCCGAAATTGGTCTTTTCCAACCGGCTCTCGATCCCGCTTTTGAGCCCCAGATAAGGATCCGCAGTCCGAATATTGTTCAAAACCGTAGAGATTCCGCCGGTATTTTCGGAAATACTCATTTTATTATCATTTAAGACAATCACAAAATTGGATTTTAATTTCGACGCATTGTTCAGCGCTTCATATGCCATGCCGCCGGTGAGCGAGCCGTCTCCAATCACCGAGACGACTTCATAGTTCTCTCCGGTAATCTCCCTCGCCCGGACAAATCCCAGGCCGGCCGAAAGCGACGTAGAACTGTGCCCGGTATTAAAACAGTCGCACTCGCTTTCGCAGCGCTTCGGAAAGCCGCTCAGCCCTCCGTATTGGCGCAGCGTATCAAACTGATCCTTGCGTCCGGTCAAAATTTTATGCGTATAGGACTGATGGCCGACATCCCAGATGATTTTGTCTTCCGGCAGATGATATAAATAATGAAGCGCCAGCGTAATCTCGATCATGCCCAGATTGGAGGCCAGATGGCCGCCGGTCACGCTGACCTTTTCAATCAGAAACTGACGGATTTCCGCGGCAAGCTCCGGCAGCGCTTCTCTTGGAATTTTTTTAATATCATTTTCATGTTTAATTAAATCAAGCAGCATGGTACTCCCCATTTCCGCGTCGGCATGTCGTCACGCTTCCCTTTTGATCAACGAGTAAAATAATTGTTTTAAAAAAGCCGCATCGCCCGAAAAAGTATCAAGGCGCGCCGCTGCACGCTCTGAAAGCGTCCGCACACGGCGTTTGGCCTCCTCCACGCCCAACAGCGTCACGTACGTAGTTTTACCGTTTTTTTCATCACTGTGCGCAGGTTTGCCAAGCTGCTGCGTAGTACTGACCACGTCCAGAATATCATCCTGAATCTGAAACGCACGTCCAATCTCTCCGGCAGCCAGTTCGATCTCACGCACTTCCGGCTTGGAAGCGCCTGCAAGAATAGCTCCAATCATCATCGACGCCTCGATAAGCGCCCCGGTCTTCAGCGCGTAAATAAAATCCAGAGTTTCGATCGTCACATCACTTTGGCCTTCCGCGAGAACGTCCACGCTTTGGCCGCCGATCATCCCATACAGGCCGCTTTTGTGCATCAGCGTGCGAAGCGCATTCGCCGTCCGGTCCGGAAACTGTGTCATATCAAACGCACACATCGCCGTCTCTACGGCCAGATTGAGCAAACCGTCGCCCGCCAGAATACCCATTGCCTCCCCAAAAACAATATGCGTTGTTTTTCTGCCGCGCCGAAACTCGTCATTATCCATCGCCGGAAGATCATCGTGAACAAGAGAATAGGTGTGAATCATCTCCATCGCAGCCATAAACGGCTCAATCTCTTTCCCGCAGCCGCCAAACAGGCGGTACGCCTCCGACATCAACAGCGGCCGGAGCCGTTTTCCCCCCGCCAGTATACTATAATTCATCGCCTCAATCAGCCGCGACTGCTCTCCGCATTCTTCCGGCAGATACTGTCTGATACAGGACTCAATCTGCCCGATTTTCATTTCCATTGTCTGTTTAAAATTCATCTACACGCCCTTCTTCGTCAATCTGCAGAACCTTTTTTTCGGCGTCCCGGAGTATGGCGTCGCTCTCTTTTAATAATCCCATGCCCTCTGTATATAACTTTACCGTTTCGTCCAGAGACACGTCCTGCGACTGCAGCTTCTCCACAATCTCATCCAACTGCTCAAACACTTCCTCCAGAGTGCGCCCGCTTTCTAGCTCTTCTTCCTGCTTCATCTATTTCATAACCTCCGATTCCTCTGTCTCTTTCACCACCGCGCGAATCGTTCCGTCAAACATCCGCACATGCACGCAATCGCCCGCCGACACCTGTCGGACGCTTCGGACTGTGTTCCCGTCGTCGGACTGCACATAGCCATAACCCTGTTTTAATTTCAAAAGCGGCGACAGGCCGTGCAGCTTCTCCACATAAAGCTCCTGCCGGTGAAAAAAAGACTGCAGTCGATTCTGAGTCCGTATTTTGATCTGCTCTGCGCATTCCGCCGCCCGCTGCTGTTGCTGGATCAGGCGGTGCCGCGGCCTTAACAGCGCCAGTCTCGCCCGCTTATTTTCTTCCCGCTGCCGCGCCCGCTCCAGAATCTGCTGTACCGCTCTCCTCATTTGTAACTCCGCCGCCCGGAGCGATTGCTGCACCGATTGATAATCATAGACGCACAGTTCTGCTGCCGCGCTCGGCGTAGGCGCCCGAAGATCAGCTACAAAATCCGCAATCGTTGTATCCGTCTCATGCCCTACGGCCGAGACAATCGGCGTACGGCATTCAAAGATCGCCCGCGCCACTTTCTCCTCATTAAACGCCCAGAGATCCTCCATAGAACCTCCTCCGCGTCCGACAATGATGACGTCCACGCCATAGCGGTCAAGCACCTCAATGCCGCGCGCCACGCTTTTACTGGCGCCGTCGCCCTGAACAAGCGCAGGAAAGAGCACAATCTGGACAAAGGGATTGCGACGCCGCGCAATTTGAATAATATCCCGCACGGCCGCGCCGGTCGGCGCCGTCACTACGCCAAGCGTTTTGATATATTTAGGAACCGGCTGCTTATACTCCTGCGCAAACATCCCCATCTCCCCGAGCTCCGTTTTCAGACGCTCAAAGCGTTCATACAAATCTCCGCTTCCCTGAAGGCGGATCTGCTGCGCATACAGTTGATACTTTCCATCCCGCTCATAGACATTGACATTTCCGGACACTACAATCTGCTGCCCGTTCTCCATCGGAAAGGCCAGTCCTTTCCGGCTTCCCGCAAACATTACACATGCGAGAGTTCCCTGTTCATCTTTTAACGTAAAATAGAGATGCCCGGAGGTGTGATATTTGCAATTCGACACCTCTCCTTTGACAGAGATTCTCCTCAAAAGATAATCCTGCGTAAACATATTTTTAATGTATGTATTCACTTGTCCTACAGAATAAATACTCTCTGCCATCGCTCACTCTCTCAGATCAGTTTTGCCAAAATTGCATTTACAAAACGGCCCGACTGCTCGCCGCCATACCGTTTCGCCAGTTCCACCGCCTCGTTGATCGCCACCCCTACGGGAATATCCTCGTCGCATTGAATTTCAAAACATGCAAGCCTTAGAAGCGCGACCTCCACTTTTCCCATGCGTTCGATTTTCCATCCGGTCGCCACACGGGAGATCTCCGCGTCAAGGCCGGACAGATTCATCAGAATCTCCGACACCCGGCCTGCAATATATTCTTTTTCTGCGTCTCCCGCATCCGGCAGCGATTCCATATAGAGTGCAATCTGACTGTCCATTTCTTCTTTTTGAAAAAACTCCGCGCGAAAAACAAGTTTAAATACGTGTTCCCGCATTTCACTGCGTGTCATAGCCGCCTCCCCTAACTCTACAAAAGGGGGCTGCCGCCTCTCGCACCAGTCCCCTGATATTCATCTGATCGAAACATCCGTACCGCGCCCGAAAGTGTTATTCTTCCGTCTTCATGTCCACGCCGGCAATCCGAACCTGCACTTCCGCGACATTGAGTCCGGTCATGTTTTCAATCGCAAATTTCACTTTTTCCTGCACCTTTTCAGAAGTGGACGGGATATTATAGCCATACTCCAAATTCAGAGACAGCGCCACACGCACCGTCGCGTCGGTCACGTCAACCTTAACACCCTTTGACAGACTGCGCATTCCCAACTTGCTGATGACTTCATTTGTAATATTACCCGCCATGGAAGCGACACCTTTGACCTCGGTGGCCGCAAGTCCCGCGATGATTGCCACAACCTCATCCGCAATCCGCACTTCCCCGATATTTCCGTCTGAATATAATTTATGCGTGCTTCTCTCTTCTTCTCTTGCCATGCAAAACTCCTCCTATAGACTCCCGGTTTATGATATATTGCGCACCCCGCGCCTCACTATTCTTTCATTATATCAAATTTTACTGTATTTGCAAGGATTTTCCCGAAATCCCAGTTGCGCGGATGCACACGATCACTTATAATAAAGTCAAATATTTCGGAAACGGAGGCTTCTATGAAAGAAACACTGTACACCATTCCATTGACAGATGCATTTCTCGCGGATGATGAGTGTCCATTTTGCAATATTGAACGCAAGCTCGAACACGATGCGCTCGATTACATTTTGGGATCTGCATCCGCCTATATGCAGAGCGACATCCGCGAACAGACCAATAAGCTTGGTTTTTGCCGCCGCCATTATAAAGATATGTTTCAATATGGAAATGCGCTTGGAAACGCCATTATGCTGACTTCCTATTTCGCCGAATTAAATGAACAATTCCAGAAAAAACTTTCCAATACGGCGCCGCAGAAGCCAACTCTGTTTTCACGTTTCAAAAAAGATTCCGCCTCGGACGATGAAACGGAAGAGACCGCGCTCACGACATGGATCCGCAAAAGAGAACGCGACTGTTTTATCTGCAGGCAGCAATCCGAAACATACAAACGGTATCTCGACACCTTTTTCCTTATGGTGCGTACCGACAGCGAGTTTTATTCCATCATGAAAAAATCCAAAGGATTTTGCCTGCACCACTTCGCGCAGATCATAGACATGGCCGGAAAAAAATTGAGCGGACATACTTTGGAAGATTTTTACAGCGATATTTATCATCTTATGAAGGAAAATATGAACCGGATTGAAGCCGACGTCAACTGGTTTGTAGAAAAATTTGACTACCGAAACCGCGACGCCGACTGGAAAACATCACGCGATGCCGTTCCAAGAGCAATGCAGAAAATTGCAGGCGGTTATCCCGCTGATTCCTACTACAAAACAGCCAAGTAATATAAGAATAAAAAGGATGTCCGTGAGACCGCCTTTCCTTCTCCCGGACATCCTCCATATGCATAGATTCTTCCAAATACTATTCTAGCACATACTCAAACATCGCCTGCCTGCTCAAATGCTGCGCATGAAACTTCATCGTCCCTTCACCCGCGCGCGCAAACCCCATCCTTGTAAGCGACCCTGCCAATTTACTGTGATCTGCAAAAACATTCGTTCGCACAACCAGACATTCCTGCTCTTTCGCTTTCTTCACCGCAAAACGGAGCATTTCCTCGGCAACCGTCTCTATATGCGCCTCGGGCGATACGCAAAACACATGCGCCACGACCGTCTCATTCCCCTGAACTTTCCGCGCCCAGGCTATGTTTTTATACTCGTCAGGCTCAATATGATTTAAAATCATACTGCCAACGATCCGTCCCCCATCTTCACATATATAAAAAGTTCCCTGCATGACTGCAACTGCCGGCACCCGTCTCGTCGGATATACGCCTCTTTTCCATCCGCACTGCATTTCGCCCTGCTCCTCCGACGAGAATACCTGCTCATACAACTTCTGCACCGCATCCAGATCGGCTCGCGTCCCCGTTCTGATCATCTCTCTCCTCCCCCTTATTGTACATACAAATCACGACAATAACACGTACAAACACCGTAATTATTCATTATTTTTCCATCTTTTAATAAAACTATAACATGCGCTTTTATTGAACGCAAACAAAAATCCCGGATTTAAGGAAAAGCCACAGAGATGTTTCTATTTGGAACATACAACAAAGTAATACTCTTGTTTACCTGTTGCAGCGTGCGCATCCTGCACGAAGTGCTTTTTATTCGATAGGGAAGTGCATAGAACTTTCCTATCGAATAAAAAAGCCGAGACTTCTTTGGAAGTCCCGGCTTGTATTACCGCCTGATCGGATTTATCCGCATCTCGATTCCAGTAAAGTTGTGAGAGCCGCCGCGCTGCTCGACTGCACGCGCGCAACCGGTACGCGATTTCGTTTTGCCTCCCCGACAGCGCTCAACATCATTTTATGCGAAACCGTACTCGTAAATAAAATCAAAAGATCCGGCGCGCCGATTTTCTTTTTCAACGCACCTTTTTCTTTTGTGAAAATCTTTGCCTTATATCCAAACTGTCTGCATATTTCTTCATATTGACATTCCATACGCTCGTTTCCGCCGATAATGACCACACTCATACTGCAACTCCTTTTCTTCTCTGCAAACTGGACAAACACCATCAGTCAAATTCATTTATGTAATTAGTTTTAGCTAACTATCATTTTGAAAACAAGTCCTATATACGGACATATCCAAAGGATTTCTACATATAGGACCGATTTCTAGTTAGATTAAACTAACTTTAATTAGTATAATATACATGCACTCCATTGTCAAGCCGCAATTCTCATTGGATTGCCAGTCGATCCCAAAATCCGAAAGACGCATCATCTTTCAATCATGTTCGCATGCATGGCTTAAGGCGCCGCACAATCGCTGTTTTGACGATTGTACGGCGCCCTCTGTTAAAACGTACTGGCGCTATAATCTGGATGTAAAGATACTAACTGCAAAAGCGCGTCCGTTTCTTCCGGCGTCAGATTATACCACCGAACACCTGTTTTTTCACTCCTCTCTCCGTACACGACAAAGCACACAATGACCATATCCCGATCAGGTGAAATCTGCTGCTCCTCATGTCCGCTCAGCATCTGACAAAGTGCGGACAGCTTGGAATCCTCCAATTCTTTTATCTCCTGACTATACCAATAACGGTTTCCATATAACCTGCCGCCTGTGTAACATAAAATTTCAAGCGCAGCGCCTTGCTTCTCCTTCCCGTTCATCGCATCCCCTGCCACTTCGGATACAAATTGCTCGAAATCCGACGGAGCGCTGCGTTTATTTTGCATGGCAGAAAGACACATTACTGTTTCTTTCATATCCGCCAAAACCGGAAACGTGCTGCTGCTTCCGTCACGTGTCATCATTTCTACCGTGCCAAAAAACTGTCCCTGAATTTCGCTCTCGCCCATATACAGGCGGTACGCATCCTGCAGCGAACTTGCCTCCTGACGCATCACTTCGTATAATTGACCCGCCTGCCATGAGCTTAAGTTCTGCGCCGCCCCGCTCGTATAATAGGTCGCGCCCGGCCCGGGAGCCGGCAGCGCAGCCTGAAAACGTGCAAACTGCTTTGTTCCCTTTAACTCTTCCACTAGCTTCTCATACGCCGTCTGTTCAAAAGACAAATATCGATATATGCTTTTACCGCTATAGTGAATCTCAACTAACGCCGACACAGACTCCATCTCACCGCTCTCGGCGCTCAGCTCTTCTGCGTACGGCTGAAAGCCGGTTGATGCGCCGCTTAGAAATTTGTTCATTTCCGCACTCAGCTCCTCCGCCACAATGTTTCGGACTTCCTTTGACTCCAGTGGAATTTCTGCGCAGAAATCCTGAAACGAAACGTCAGAACCATAATTTAGCAAATTTACTGCACTGATTTCTTCCGCAGAAGGCGTCTTTTCCGCTTCGCCGCGCACAATTCCCGACACGCCGAAACCAATTACCAGAGAGAGTGCGATCGGAATCGGAATAAAGATCAGACTTTTAAGCGCCGATTTCCATCTCTGTGATGTCACAAGCTCATACAGTATATAAACAGCAATGCCCGCCGCAAACCACCATATTGTCTCAAACCAGACGGGCTGATCTTCAGGGCCGCCGTCCAAAACAGCCATAACTCCCAAAAGAAAACAAATCAGCGCGGGAAACATACGGAACAAACTCTGTAATATACTGTTGAGGCTCGGCCGCCCGGCCAGCTCGCTTTTTCTTCTCACAAATAACATACCGCCGATCACCATATAGACGATGCCAAGCGCCATACTATACGCCAGCGGAAGAAGATATTGAGACGGATCTACCGATACCGGAACAAACCGGGCGGCGGACTTTAAAGTCAGCGCCATATTATTGCCGTAAAGGCTATAATAATATTCATACGGCGTGCTGCCGCCCGTAAAAAAGCCAACACAGAGATTATAAACATGAACATAAGACCATACGCCCCGATCCATCGGCACAAACACAAGAATATTCTGAAGGCAGGACAAAATAAACGTCACCAGAAATCCAGGGCCGTATAGCAAAAAAACAGAAGCCATCAGGTTCGTAAGTCTCGTTCCCGTGACCGAAATTCCAATCGCAAAAGCGCCGACTCCCAACAGACACATCGCAAACAATATAGCAACATATAACAAGCTCCCCGAGACACTCATATCCGCAAATGAAAAACCGGTGCGCAGCATGACGGCAATACGAATCAACTCCGCAGCGCCAAGCATAATTCCGGCCCATGACAAGACGGCCGCCACCTGCGCGCAAAACAGTGTTTTGCGCCGGCATGGATACGCGTGGAAAAAATCACTGCCGGAGCGTTTTGTCAGGAACGAAAAAGCAGTAAGCATCAACACCGGCACGCCAAGCAGGCAGATGAGATCCTGAGCGCTGACAGCTACGACAAGTACCAAAATCGCATAATCGACACTCAGATCATTTTGAAAAATATAATCTGACCAAATGACACTCTGCAGCAACGCATACAACGTAAAGACCGCAGTTAAAACTCCCCCGACCGGTGCCAGTGCCCCAAACGCATTTCGAAACGCTCCTCTGCCCGGGTTGAATTTCCGTCCGCTCATCTTGACACATCCCCTTTCTCGGCTTTGCTTCCATCTAATCCATATCCCATCTGCTGCATTTTACACAGAAACAGTTCTTCCATATTTACCGGCAGCGTCTCCAATAATACCGGATCCATAGCGCCGAGATGATGCACAATTTCTTCGCGGTTGCCCTCAACGATCATATTGATGACCTTCCCGGTCTGATCAAACCGTAAAATCTTCATGCCTTTAAATTGACTCTGATCTACCCGCTGTGAAAATGCAATCTGCACTCTGACGCAACTATTCTCCAATTCCGCAGAATCCTGGCAGAGAACAAGACGGCCGCCGTGCAAAAACAGGATCTGATCACAGGTTCCCTCAAGCTCCCTGACTGAGTGCGTGCTCATGACGACCGTGACCCGGTTCTCTTCCACTTCACGGTTGATCAGAGACCGGACCATGTTTCGCCGCACCGGATCCAGGCCGTCAAATGTTTCATCAAACAACAGATAGCGCGGCCGGCACGAAAGCGCGAGCACTACCGCAGCCTGTCGTCTCATCCCCTTTGAAAACGTGCGGACCGGTTTTTTC
This sequence comes from uncultured Lachnospiraceae bacterium, assembly GCA_944383325.1. Classification (GTDB taxonomy): domain Bacteria; phylum Bacillota; class Clostridia; order Lachnospirales; family Lachnospiraceae; genus CALWPC01. The sequence continues at coordinate 65,006 of CALWPC010000032.1, forward strand.
ACATTCAGTTCAAACAGACCGGAAAGCGACAAAAACCGTTCCCAGTCAAATGTCGGATATGCTCTGGCATACCATTCAGCCTGACGCCTCATTGAGGCATTCGGCAGAAAATACGTCTCATCCGATACGAGTACAATCGCCGCCTTCAGTCCTGGATTTTCGTATACCGGCTCTCCCCCATAGAATACGCCTCCGGCCTCCGGCCGGTACACGCCGGCCATAGTGCGAAACAGCGTTGATTTCCCGGCGCCGTTTGTCCCGACAACGCCGGCAATGCTCGCATCGCCAATCTGACAGTTGACACGATCGAGCGCGGTCTGTGCAGAAAACCGTTTTGTAAGGTTGCGAATTGAAATCATTTGCCATCCTCCCTTGTCTCACTCCATCTATTGTCAAACAACTCGTTTACCATCTTCAACAGCTCCTCTCTGCTGATTCCGGCCCAAATCAATTCCCGCAGCTGTCGCTGAATCTCTTCCAGTTCGCCCCGTTTTTGCTCCGCCAAAATGACTTTCGCTTTGCCCGCAACGAACGTTCCCTTTCCGGGTACCGAAAACACCAACCCCTGCCGCTCTAATTGCGCAAGCGCTTTCTGGATCGTGTTTGGATTGACCGACAACTCCGCAGAGAGACTGCGCACGGAAGGTATCTGATCGCCCGGCTCCAGAATGCCTCTCAGAATAAACCGTCTCGTCTGCTCAATAATCTGTTCATAGACCGGAACTCTGGACATGACATCAATTTGATACAACATACATCCACTCCTGTCTTTTGCATCTCACGCGTACTAACTGTATTATCACCACTAGTACACTTTTTATAAAAATAACATGAAACGCGCCGGTTGTCAAGAGAATCTAATCCGATTCTCTAAACCCCGACCGTTCCACGTTTCTCATAACAATAAAATATCCAATCATTGTAAAAATACCCGCGCAAAGCCATGCCACCGGATCGCACAGACACGCCGCCGTATAACTGAGCGTGTGCATTGCCACAACCGCGCAGATCAGACGCGCCACAAGCTCCACCACGCCTCCCAACATCGGAAGCAGTCCGTAACCGCACCCCTGCATCGTGTTCCGGAACGTAAAAATGACGCTAAGCGGCAAATAAAACATACTGCAAATGCCGATATAACGGCGCGAAAAATATAACACCTGCGTCATATCTGCCTGCGCATCAAAAAACAACTGCATAAACAAAGGCAGACCCACATTCGAGAGAACTGCCGCACACAGGGAATAGACCACATTCATTCCCACGGCGTAGCGAACCCCTAAGCGAATACGGTCCGGCCTTTTCGCTCCATAATTTTGACCCGCATAGGTAGCCATCGTCTGGCCGATCGCAATAGATCCCTGCATGAGCAGCGTTGTGATTTTTCCGGCTGTAGAATAAGCCGCCACAGCCGTCGATCCGAACAAATTGACCGCCGCCTGCATAATGACCGTTCCAGAGCCGGTAATGCCAAATTGCAACGCCATCGGAACACCGACCTGAAGCTGCTGCCTGCTGAATTTTCGATTCAGCCGCAACTCTTTTAAACGGGGCCACATACTCTTTTTCTTGCGGCACAAATAAAGCGCGCAGATAACCGCCGAAACCGCCTGCGCCAGATTGGTTGCCCAGGCCGCTCCCGCCACTCCCCATCCGAAACCCCGGATAAACAGCAGGTCCAACGCCACATTGATCGATGCGGAAATGATGAGGGTAATGAGCGGTATACGGCTGTTCCCAACAGCGCGCAGACAGGCTGCAAAAAAATTGTACGCCACAATGGATACCATACCGATACAAATAGCCGTAATATAAGTTGATGCATCTTCAAAAATATTATCCGGCGTATTCATCAGTTTTAAAATCGGATTCATACACGCGAGCGAAATGACCGTCAGCGCAAGAACCATAATCAGAGAGAGAACCATTCCATTTGCGACACTTTTTCTCGTCCCTTCCTCGTTTCCCTCGCCATATTTCTGTGAAGTCAGCACGGTAAACCCGGTGCTAAGCCCCGTAGCCAGTCCGGTGACAACAAACATAATCGTACCCGTAGCCCCGACTGCCGCGAGCGCGTCCTCGCCGACAAATCTGCCGACAATCATGGCGTCTACCATATTATAAAAAGACTGAAACAAGTTGCCGATAAACAGCGGCAGAGAGAATTTTAAAATAATAGACAGCGGACTGCCTGTCGACATATTCTTTTCCATAGCGCCTCTTACTTCAGAGAGGAACTCCGGTAAATAATATCCTTCCTCTCCGGTCCGTTTGAAATCATTGTGATCGGAAATCCGATTTGCTGCTCAACAAACTCGACATAGCGGCGGCAATTCTCCGGAAGCTCTTCATACGTCCGAATACCGCGAATATCCGCGCACTGATCTTTCCAGCCGGGCAGCACTTCATAAACAGGTTTTGCCTTCTCAAGCAGCGAAGTCGTCGGAAAATCGGTCGTCACTTTCCCGTCAATTTCATAGCCGACACATACCGGAATCTCATCGAGATAACCGAGCACATCAAGCACGGTAAATGCGACGTCCGTCGTTCCCTGCATTCTGCAGCCATATTTGGACGCTACGCAATCAAACCATCCCATTCTTCGGGGCCGTCCGGTCGTCGCCCCATACTCGCCGCCGTCTCCGCCGCGCCGCCGAAGCTCGTCGGCCTCATCGCCAAAAATTTCACTCACAAAAACACCGGCTCCTACTGCACTGGAGTACGCTTTGCATACCGTAATAATCTGGCGTATTTCATACGGCGGAATGCCGGCTCCAATCGCCCCGTATGCCGCAAGCGTCGACGACGATGTAACCATCGGATAGATACCGTGATCCGGATCTTTCAAAGATCCAAGCTGCCCCTCGAGCAAAATTTCTTTTCCATCCTTTAAAGCATTCCAAAGATACAGCGAGACGTCGCACACATAAGGCGCCACCATCTCTTTATATTCCATAAGCTCGTCAAAAATTTCTTCTTCTTTCAGCAGCGGCTTCTTGTACAAATGTGCGAGCATAGTATTTTTAGATGCAATGACACGCGAAATTTTGTCGCGCAGACTGTCCTCATCTCCAAACAACTCACTCACCTGAAAACCAATCTTTGCATACTTGTCCGAATAAAACGGTGCGATGCCTGACTTTGTAGATCCAAATGATTTTCCGCCCAGACGTTCCTCCTCATATTGATCAAACAAAATATGATACGACATCACAATCTGCGCACGGTCCGACACCAAAATTTTCGGCTCCGGCACCCCTTTGTCCACAATCGACCGCACTTCGTTGAATAAAACCGGAATATTGAGCGCTACGCCGTTTCCGATAATACTGGTCGTATGATTATAAAAAACGCCCGACGGCAGCGTATGCAGTGCAAACTTGCCGTAATCATTCACAATTGTGTGGCCCGCATTGGCGCCGCCCTGAAAACGGACAATAATATCTGCCTTCTCGCCGAGCATATCGGTGATTTTCCCTTTGCCCTCGTCTCCCCAATTTGCTCCTACAACCGCCTTTACCATTTGATTTGTCTCCTTTCCACGTTTCAAATACCTATCACCTATACTACTACATGTATCAACATAAGTAAAATTAATATTATTTATATTCTTCATAAGTAATTCGAATATACAATCTTGACGCTATAACCATTCCCCTTTATACTATAATCATGCAGACATCTGCAGCTGTCTCAATCCAACCAGAAAGAGGACAACGATGAATATTAATCTGGAGTATTATAAAATTTTTTATTATGTCGGCAAAACCGGACGCATCACGCTTGCCGCCAGGGAACTCTCCCTCTCTCAGCCCGCGGTCAGCCAGATGCTCAAACAATTGGAACGCCAACTCGGCGTCACCCTGTTTATCCGCACTCCCAAAGGCGTGCGCTTTACAAAGGAAGGGCGCGTGCTCTATGATCACATCTCCCGCGGCTATGACGCCATCCGCAGCGGCGAACAGATGCTGCGCAAGATGGTCAATCTCGGCAGCGGCGACATCCATATCGGCGCGAGCGATATGACCCTTCAGTTTTATCTGCTGCCCTATCTCGAAATTTTTCATAAAACATATCCAAACGTCAAAGTCCACATTACCAACGCTCCCACGCCGGAAACACTGGATAATCTGAAAGAAGGCAAAATTGACTTTGGAATCGTCAGCACACCGTTTCCCCGTCAGGAGGAGATCACCGTCAGGCCGCTGAAAGAGATTGAGGACATTTTTATCGCAGGCGACACGTTTCGGCATCTTGACGGACAGCAACTGGACTATCACACCCTGACCGGTCTCCCGCTGATCTGTCTGGAGCCAAACACAAGCACGCGCAAACATATTGACGCGCTTCTGGCTAAGCGGGGTATTACACTTCATCCCGAGTTTGAACTCGCCACAAGCGACATGATCGTCCAATTTGTCCGCCGCAATATGGGCATCGGATATGTGATGAAAGAATTTGCAGCCGAATACATCGAAGACGGCAGTATTTTTCCTCTGCAATTTACCGCGCAAAATCCCCGGCGGCAAATCTGCCTTGTATCCGCAAGCACATACCCGGTATCACTTGCCGCAGGCCGGCTGATGGAATCCTTGAAGACAGAATAAAAAAAAACCCTGCAAAAGCGGCGTTACAGGGCCGTTTCCTGCATCAGTTTAGCTTCCCGATTGATACCCGCAGTACATAAAAATGTGCAAATGTGTATAAAATAGGAATCATATCTTGAAAGAAGATTGAAATTATAGCAAAATATGATTACTAAAAAATGTGTATTTGCACAATAAATAGGATCCAGAAGATGGACATTGAAAGAAATGATTATCTCAGGCAGCTAATTCTGAGGAAAGATAATGGGATGATCAAGATTATTACAGGCATACGAAGATGCGGAAAATCATTTTTGCTGTTTCATATATTCAAAAAATAATGTAAACGAAGATCACATTATTGAAATTGCTTTGGACGGTATTGAACATGAAGAATTACGAGATCCCAAAATGTGTTATCAGTATGTAAAAGCTGCAATAAAAAACAAAGAAAACTATTATCTGCTTTTAGATAAAATTCAGTTTATGTCCCGATTTGAAGAAGTGCTGAACAGTCTGCTTCGCATAAATAATCTTGACATCTATGTGACTGGAAGCAATTCCAGATTCCTGTCCAGTGACATTGTAACGGAATTTCGGGGAAGAGGAGATGAAATAAGAGTTTATCCTCTTTCTTTTGCAGAATTTTATTCCGTTTATGATGGGGAATATGAAGAGGCATGGAACGATTACATGATTTATGGAGGATTGCCGCAGGTCGTCGGATTTCAGACCGAACGACAGAAAGCGGAATATTTAAAAAATATTTTTACAAAGGTGTACCTGAAAGAAACAATATTCAAAGTATAGACGGACTGGGGACACTGGTTGAATAAGCTATACGAATAAAACAATATCCAAACATATTGATGATCTAGAGGAGGCATTCCTGATTTCAAAATCCAATCGTTATGATATTAAAGGGCGAAAATATATAGATCCTAATCTAAAGTATTATTTTACCGATTTTGGGCTTAGAAATGCGAGATTGAACTTCCGCCAACAAGAACCTATCCATATTATGGAAAATATCGTCTATAATGAATTGCTCATTCGCGGATATAATGTTGATACGGGCATTATAGATGTGTATGGAAAAAATCAAGAAGGAAAACGTATCCGCAAACAGCTTGAGGTTGATTTTGTTGTTAATCAAGGAAATCAGAGATATTATATTCAGGTGGCTTATGATATGATGTCAAAAAAAAAGCAGAATCAGGAATTTTATTCTCTGCGCAATATTCCTGATTCCTTTAAGAAAATAGTGATTGTAGGAGGAATGGCCAAACCATGGAGAAATGAAGAAGGCTTTGTCATCATGGGGATGAGATATTTTCTTATGAATTCAGACAGCCTGGAATTTTGATATACCAAACAGTATGAACGTGGTGCGTGATAAACAAAACACACCGGGAATTAAAAATATCCATTCTGACAGATGACCGATCAGTGGCCTGGCGGCGGCAGAACCGGCGTGATTTCCACCACGCCGGTTCTGCCGGAAAATTTCATTTACTTCCTTATGTGCCTCCGCATAACAACAGGATTTTTTTATGAATGAACACTGCAGCTCCCACAGCCGCCCATGCGAAGCTCTATACGTGAATTTCCGCTTTGATGCCAAGCATATCCCGGTGTTCGTCCAGAATCGGTGCGACTACTTCATCTATAAATTCGTCCACCTGCTGCGGCGCGCGGCCAACATACCTGGACGGTTCCATCGTCTGTTCCAGTTCCTCAAGCGTCAGATTGAACGCCGGATCCGCAGCGATCAGCTCCAACAAATTATTGTCCAGACCTTGTTCTTTCACACGTCTTCCTGCCTCCATAGACAGCGTGCGGATACGTTCATGCAATTCCTGACGGTCGCCGCCCGCTTTGACCGCATCCATCATGATATTTTCAGTAGCCATAAACGGTAATTCACTGCGAAGACGCTTTTCAATCACCTTTTCATAAACGACCAGTCCGTCGACCACATTCAAATACAAATCGAGAATACCGTCGACCGCTAAGAACCCTTCCGGCACAGACAGCCGTTTATTAGCCGAATCATCAAGTGTACGCTCAAACCACTGCGTTGCCGATGTAATCGCCGGATTGAGCGCGTCCACCATGACATAGCGTGACAGCGACGCAATTCGCTCACTGCGCATTGGATTGCGCTTATACGCCATCGCCGAAGAACCAATCTGGCTTTTTTCAAACGGTTCCTCAATTTCCTTCAAATGCTGCAGCAGACGAATATCATTGGAAAATTTATGCGCGCTCGCCGCAATGCCCGCCAATACGTTGAGCACCCGCGTATCCACTTTGCGCGAATACGTCTGACCGGAAACTGGATAGCAAGAAGAAAATCCCATCTTCTTTGCAATCATCGGATCAATTTGTTTAATTTTCTCATGATCGCCCTCAAACAATTCCAGAAAGCTGGCCTGCGTACCCGTCGTTCCCTTACATCCAAGCAGCTTCATGTTGGAAAGCACATGATCCACATCCTCCAGATCCAACAACAGCTCCTGGATCCAGAGCGTTGCCCGCTTGCCGACCGTCGTCGGCTGCGCCGGCTGAAAATGTGTAAACGCAAGCGTCGGCTGCGCTTTATATTTCTTTGCAAAGTCAGACAACTTGGCAATCACATTAATGACTTTTTTCTTCACAAGACGAAGCGCCTCAGTCATTACAATAATATCCGTATTATCCCCCACATAACAACTGGTGGCGCCGAGATGAATAATCCCCTTTGCCTTCGGACACTGGAGACCATAGGCATACACATGACTCATCACGTCATGGCGCACCTTCGCCTCCTGACGTTTTGCATCCTCATAATTGATGTCATCCTGATGTGCCTTTAACTCCTCAATCTGCTCGTCCGTAATGGCAAGCCCCAATTCCTTCTCGGTCTCTGCGAGCGCAATCCACAATTTTCTCCATGTCCGAAATTTAAAATCCGGTGAAAAAATCTGCTGCATTTCTTTACTTGCATACCGCTCCGACAGCGGACTCTGATAGCGATCTGTCATAATCCTCCCCATTTCTGTATCTGTTGAACATGTCGTATTCTTTGATTTCGGCTGACCGGCGCCGCGCCGTCAGCGCTGATATTCTCCACGTATATCGCCCTTCGGAGGATCCATGGGATAGTCTCCGGTAAAACAGCCTTTGCAGATCGGCAATCCATCCACCATCTGGCTCAGGCGCTCCACCTCCAAATACCCCAACGAGTCCGCTCCGATCACGTTGCATATATCATCTATCGTCCGGTTATAGGCAATCAGCTGATTGCGCTCCGGAATATCCGTCCCAAAATAGCAGGGCCAGAGAAACGGCGGCGAGCTGATGCGCACGTGCACCTCGGTCGCTCCGGCGTCCCGCAGCATACGTACAATCCGGCCGCACGTCGTCCCGCGCACAATCGAGTCGTCAATCATGATGACACGCTTGCCGTCCACCGCCTCCTTCAGCACATTTAATTTCACCTGGACACTGGACTCCCGGTGCTTCTGCTTCGGCTTAATAAAGGTTCGCCCCACGTAACTGTTTTTGACAAACGCCGTGCCATACGGGATACCGCTCTCAAGCGAATACCCCAGAGCCGCCGCGTTTCCGGATTCCGGCACTCCCGTAACCAGATCCGCCTCCACCGGCGAATCCTGCGCCAGATAACGCCCCGCCAGAATACGCGAACGGTACACGCTCTGTCCGTCGATATGCGTATCGGGCCTTGCAAAATAAATATACTCGAAAATACAGCGGGCCTGTTGCGACTGTTTGGGCAGACACATCGAACGATCCGAAATCACTCCGTCTTTTTTTGTAATCGTCACAATCTCGCCCGGCTCCACATCACGCACAAATTCCGCTCCGATCGTGTCAAGCGCACACGACTCCGACGCAAGAACATACGCATTATCGCGCTTGCCGATGCAAAGCGGCTTAAATCCATACGGATCGCGTGCGCCGATCAGTTTTCTTGGGCTCATCAGAACAAGAGAATACGCTCCCTTAATCTGCTTCATCGCGCTCGCCACAGCCTGCTGTACATTTTCACATTTTACGCGCTCCCGCGCAATCAAATACGCAACTACCTCGCTGTCAATCGTTGTCTGAAAAATCGCCCCGGAATATACGAGCTGTTCGCGCAGCTCTAGCGCGTTAATCAGATTTCCGTTATGCGCCAGTGCAAGCGTTCCCTTGACATAATTGAGCACCAGAGGCTGCGCATTTTCACGAACCGACTGTCCCGCCGTCGAATACCGCACATGTCCGACGCCAATGTCCCCGCGCAAGCCGTCCAGATGTTCCGGCCGAAACACTTCGTTGACCAGTCCCATCCCTTTATAAGAGAGCACCTTGCCCTTCGGCCCCTGCGTATCACTCACCGCAATACCGCAGCTCTCCTGTCCGCGGTGCTGAAGTGCAAACAACCCATAATAAATAGCGGACGCAACGTCCTCTCCGTCAAAATCGTAAATTCCAAAAACCCCGCACTCTTCATGCAGTTCGTCTGAACAATCTCTTTGCACATAGATATTGTCTGTATCCATATCCGACTCCTATCACTTTGTAAGTCCCAATCTTCGGAATACTTCCTGATAAGCATCCTCCACATTCCCGAGATCCCTGCGGAAGCGATCCTTGTCCAATTTTTCATGCGTCTCTAAATCCCACAGGCGGCATGTGTCCGGCGAAATCTCATCTGCCAGAATAATCTCACCCTTATAACGGCCAAACTCCACCTTAAAATCAATCAATTCGATTCCAATGCCCTCAAAATATTCTTTGAGCACATCGTTTACCCGAAAGACAAGCTCGGTAATCCGGTCAATCTCCTCGCGTGTGGCAACGCCGAGCGCAATAGCAAAATAATCGTTAATCAAAGGATCCCCAAGCTCATCATTTTTATAGCTGAATTCCAGTGTAGGAGCCAACAGCTTCGTGCCCTCAGGAACCGCCAGTCTCTTTGAAAAACTTCCGGCCGCCACATTGCGCACAATCACCTCAAGCGGCACAATCTGCACATTTTTGACCGCGGTCTCACGGTCGGACAACTCCTCAATCAGATGCGTCGGGATGCCGGCTTTTTCCATTTTCTGAAACAGAAAATTGCTCATACGATTGTTAATAATGCCTTTGCCGACGATGGTTCCCTTCTTTTCCCCGTTGAACGCCGTTGCGTCATCCTTATAATCTACAATCAACACGTCCTCGGCATCTGTGGTAAACACCCGTTTTGCCTTGCCCTCATAGAGTAACTCCCGTTTTTCCATATCGTATCACCGCTCCCTTTCTGATTATAGCAATGTTCATGTGCCGCGCAAATTATGCGAACATTCCGTGAAAATTATAATACATAATAACAAGAAAATCAACAAAAAAGAGGCGGCGCCAAACTTCATGTCAAAACGGCGCCGCCCCGGCAAGATTATTGTTGATTAATGTAGTTTACCAATCCTTCCGCTTTTATAATTTTCTGCATGAACGGAGGAAATGCCTGACCCTGATACTGCGTATCTTTCGTCAGATTATAGATTGTTCCGCTGTCAAAATCGATGCGGACTTCGTCGCCCTCGTCAATATCTCGCGCTGCTTCCCCGCACTCGATAATCGGAAGGCCGATATTAATTGCATTGCGATAAAAAATCCGCGCGAATGTCTCCGCAATCACGCAGGCTACGCCGGAGGCCTTAATTGCAAGCGGCGCATGCTCCCTTGAAGAACCGCATCCAAAATTTTTATTTGCTACGATAATATCCCCCTTGTGAACCCGGTTCACAAAAGTCGGGTCAATATCTTCCATGCAATGTGTCGCAAGCTCCGCCGGATCAGACGAATTTAAATATCTCGCCGGAATGATGACGTCCGTGTCCACATTGTCCCCGTATTTAAACACTTTGCCCTGTGCCTGCACGTTCAACTCCCCTTTCTATAAACTTGCCGGATCTGTAATCTCACCGGTAATTGCGCTTGCCGCCGCCACCGCCGGACTGGCCAGGTACACTTCAGAATCTACATGGCCCATGCGCCCGACAAAATTCCGGTTTGTCGTCGAAACACAGCGCTCGCCCGCGGCCAAAATTCCCATATAACCGCCCAGACACGGCCCGCATGTCGGCGTGCTCACAACAGCGCCTGCACGGATAAACCTCTGCACAAGTCCTTCCTCGATCGCCTGCAGATAAATCGCCTGCGTCGCCGGAATGACAATACACCGCAGCCCCTTTTTCACCTGCCTGCCCTCCAAAATCTTGGCCGCACAGCGAAGATCATCCATCCGGCCGTTCGTACAGGAGCCGATCACAACCTGATCAACCGAAACGCCTGCCGCCTCATCAATCGTCCTCGTGTTATCCGGAAGATGCGGAAACGAAACGGTCGGCCGAAGAGCGCCAAGATCAATCGTATACTCCGCATCGTACTGCGCGTCGTCATCCGCCTCATAGATTTTGTACGAGCGCTTTGAATGTTCTCTCATATAGGCCTCAGCAATCTCATCGACAGGGAAAATGCCGTTCTTTCCTCCCGCCTCAATCGCCATATTTGCAATCGTAAACCGGTCGTCCATCGAGAGCGAGGCAATGCCGTCGCCGACAAATTCCATCGACTTGTAAAGCGCGCCGTCAACGCCAATCATGCCGATGATATGCAAAATGACATCCTTGCCGCTGACCCACTCTGACGGCTTGCCAGTCAGACGAAACCGAATTGCAGAGGGAACTTTAAACCACGCTTTTCCGGTCGCCATCCCGGCGGCCATATCCGTACTTCCGACGCCTGTCGAAAACGCGCCCAACGCACCGTATGTACAGGTGTGCGAATCAGCGCCGATAATCACATCGCCTGCAACCGTCAGGCCTTTTTCAGGAAGAAGCGCATGTTCAATGCCCATCTCCCCCACGTCAAAATAATTACTGATTTCATGTTTGCAGGCAAATTCGCGCACACATTTACAGTGCTCTGCCGACTTAATATCCTTATTCGGAATAAAATGATCCATGACAAGCGCAATTTTGTCCTTGTGAAAAACGCCCTTGCCCTCCATCTTTTCCATTTCATGAATCGCAACCGGAGAAGTAATATCATTTCCGAGCACCAAATCCAAATCCGCCTCGATCAACTGTCCGGCTTCCACCTGATCCATGCCGGCATGCGCCGCCAGAATTTTCTGTGTCATTGTCATTCCCATGTGACGATACCTCCTATTCAATACGAACGCCGGCACGGCCGAACTGTCGGCGGACAGCCGCCGGCACGCGCGGCTCCTGATCAAATCAGGCGCATATCGTCTGATACGCGCCCGGTAATTGATTCGAACATAAAAGCTTAGTTATTGATCAGCTTGTCCTCGTTGCTCCAACTGTAAAGCTTGCGAACCTCCTCGCCGACCTTCTCCGAAGGATGCTCGGCTGCCAGTTTGCGCATTGCACGGAAATGCGCCTGTCCGCCCGCGTTCGACATATCAAGCAGGAATTCTTTTGCAAAGCTTCCGTCCTGAATATTCTTTAAAATCTGCTTCATCGCTTTCTTCGTCTCGTCCGTAATAATCTTCGGCCCGGTAATATAATCGCCGTACTCTGCCGTATTGGAAATCGAATATCTCATGCCGGCAAATCCCGACTGGTAAATCAGGTCAACGATCAGCTTCATCTCATGAATACACTCAAAATACGCATTTCTCGGATCATAGCCGGCCTCAACCAGAGTCTCAAAGCCCGCCTGCATCAGCGCGCAGACACCGCCGCAGAGCACAGCCTGCTCTCCAAACAGATCCGTCTCGGTTTCCGTGCGGAATGTCGTTTCCAGAACTCCGGCTCTTGCCCCGCCGATTCCAAGCGCGTACGCAAGCGCAATATCCTGTGCTCTGCCTGAAGCGTCCTGCTCCACGGCAACCAGACACGGAACGCCTTTGCCCTCCAGATATTCGCTTCTCACGGTATGTCCCGGCCCCTTCGGCGCAATCATCGTCACATCAACATACGGCGGCGGTACAATCTGGCCGAAATGGATGGCAAAGCCGTGCGCAAACATGAGCATGTTGCCCTCCTCCAGATTCGGTTCAATATCCTTTTTATACATAGCAGCCTGCTTCTCATCATTGATCAGAATCATAATGATGTCTGCCTTCTTGGCAGCTTCAGCCGCAGTAAACACCTCAAAACCCTGAGCCTCGGCTTTCGCCCATGATTTACTTCCCTCATACAGACCGATGATGACATTGCATCCGGACTCTTTTAAGTTCAGCGCATGCGCATGTCCCTGACTTCCGTAACCAATAATCGCAATCGTCTTGCCCTCAAGCAAGGAGAGATTGCAGTCTTCCTGATAAAAAATGTTTGCCATGATCTATTACCTCCATATGTATAGATTTATAATATATGTTGTACAGCCGGAGGGTCAGGCGCCCTCCGGCTGATGCAAGCAGTCTCCCGCGCAGCCGCTAATCCAGGAATGTGACATCGTCGCATCCGCGGCTTAGACCTGTAAGACCGGTCCGTGCAATTTCCAGAATCTCATAACCGGACAGCAGGGAAATAAACGCTTCGATTTTATCCTGGTTGCCAGTCAGTTCAATAATCAGCGAAGACTCCGCAACATCCACAATCTTAGCGCGGAAAATATCCGCTACGGCGACTACGTCCCTCCGCTGCTGCATATTCACGCTGATCTTAATCATCACAAGCTCCCGGCAGACCGACGCTCCGGCCTCCAGACGTTTGATCTCCCGAACGTCCTCCTGCTTGCGCAGCTGATTCTCAATCTGTTCAATAATATCATCATCTGCCATAGCCACAACGGTCATCCTCGAATAACGCGGATCTGCCGTCACCCCGACCGTCAGACTGTCGATATTATAACCACGGCGGCTGAACATTCCCGCAATACGGCCTAACACGCCCGCCGTGTTGTCAACCAGTAACGAAAAAACTGTCTTTTTCATCGCCGTTCCCCCTTTTTTGTCGACTCCATTACACTGCATTTTATCATATCAATTAATCGTTTTTTTGTCAAGCAACACAGCCCCGTAAAATGCGCACAGACCGGCGCACTCTAAATCCGCCCCATCCTTTAAAATGACGCCTGCAATTCCCGGATAGCTGCGCAGCGCAGCGCGCAAAACCGGTTCACTTCCAAGGCAGAAGGCCAGGGGAAGCGGCGAATACTGCATGGTCTCCTGAATCAATACTAGGATAAACTGGTCTGCATCCTCCGCTGTCTCATCGACAGAGAGTACAAGAACATCCGCCTCGTCATCCGACGCCTCGTCAATCCGGTCATACAGCGTGTCAAAATCACCGTTTTCATAGTCCTGCGCCAGTTCTTCATCGTCTGCCGGGTCCAGACATACATAACGCACATCCGGCAAATCCACTCTCGTCTCCGCCCGCTCGGTCGTCAGAAAACGCTCCTGTGATTTTGCAGCCGGCTCCGGCAGACACAGCTGCCGCGCCTGTCTGGCCGTCAGATCAATATAGGAAGGATCCGTTCCGCAGCATCCTCCGATTATGCGCGCCCCCGCCTCAACTAATGCCGGCACATATCCGGCGAACACTTCCGCATCCATATCATAGCTTGTCGTCCCATCCTCATTCAGATGCGGCAAGCCCGCGTTTGGCTTGGCAATGAGCGGTACAGACGCATAGGGCCGCATTTCTTTTAAAAGCGCGGCAATCCGGTCCGGTCCCGAACCGCAGTTAATGCCGACGGCATCCGCGCCGAGCCCCTGCAAAACCAAAAGCGCTGTCCTGGGCCCTGTTCCGTACAGCGTGCGGCCATTCTCGTCAAACGACATCGTGACCATTACCGGAAGATCACAGACTTCACGCGCCGCAATCAGCGCGGTTCTTGTCTCCGCAAGGCTCATCATCGTCTCGATGACAAGAAGATCTGCCCCCGCCCCGGCTAGCGCGCTGATTTGTCTCCGGTAACAGGCAATCAGCTCCTCCGCCGTCAGTGTTCCAAGCGGCGCAAGCTGTTGGCCGGTCATCGTGACATCCCCCGCCACTAGCGCGCGGCCGTCTGCCGCCTGCCTGGACAGCTGTACAAGAGACCGGTTCAATTCCTCGGTTTTCTCTTCCAGATTGTATTCTTTTAATTTGATCGGATTGGCCGTAAACGTGGGAGCATAAATCACATTGCTCCCCGCCTTAACATATTCTTTCTGGAGCCGGATCAGCTCGTCGGGATGCTCCGCAATCCACGCCTCAGGGCACACGCCGAACGGCATCCCCCGCTTTTGCAGATTGGAGCCGGTCGCTCCGTCTAACATTAATAAATTTTTTTCGCATAACTGAGCAAATTCCTGTTTTGTCATAGCAACCCTCATTTCTTTTTTATGACTGTCCGCATAAAAGAGCAAACCGCCGTACATACTAACACTGGTGTACAAAAACAGACAAGTGATCTCACAAAAGGAGGACGCGCAATGATCGAAAATGAAGAGTTCCCTCTTGGTTTTACGATGGCACTGGCACAAAATTCGGAAGCGCTTTTGCGGTTCGCCTCCATGCCCGAAAAAAAACAGCAGCGCATTTTGCGTGAAGTGCGCTCGATTCGGAGCAAATCCGAAATGCGGGCCTATGTCGAGCGAATGACGTAAATTGGCTCGACTTACATAAATGTTCCGTCCGCATTCGCCGCATAGACAAGCCGACCCCTGCCATGTCCGCTTTTCACAGTCGCCAAAGCCCCGTTTACAATACACATACGCGGCGCTTTATGTCCAATATCCACATCAAAAATGATGGGAATATTTAAATCCCCCAACATGTACATGACCGTATCGCGGTAATCTGTATCCGGCCGCGAATCAAACATCAGCGGCCGTCCAAATAAAATTCCGCTTGCATAACGAAACCATCCCAACTCTTTTAAATGCCACAGCTGCATTACAAAATCATCCGCATTCGCCTGGAACGTCTCCAGATACCACAAAATACCATCGTCTTTATAACGCTCGCAAAAGGAAAGGGCTCCGTCATACGCCGTCCCGTTTAAAAAAAACAATACGTCCGCGCAGCCTCCGATCAGACGTCCCCGGAGAGTCAGTTCCTCCTCTCCGCTTCCGTTTACCCAACAAACGTCCTCATCACATACATATCCTTCCAATCCGGTGATCCGCTCCGGGCCAAAACCATTCTGATACTTCGAAAAACTGTTCTGCACGGTGCGCAGTCCGCAAAGCGTCTCATAACTTGCAGTAATCGATTCATGCCACGGTTCCATACCAAAGTCCCCGAAATTGCTGCCGTATACTGTCGCCACATCATATTTTGTCGTAAAACAAAACAGAAGGCTCGTATTATCCGAATACCCCTGAATCCACTTTGGCCTGGCGGCCGCCGATTCATAGTCGACATACGGAAGCATCTGTGCCAGGTACACACCTCCCTTGGCCGAAACCACCGCATCGACATCATCCCGTAAAATGAGTTCATTAAACTCTCTTGCCCGCGTCCGTCCATCTGCACTCGAGCCGTTTGGAAGCGCAGAAAAGACATCCGGCGTAAACTCTACCGAATGTCCTTTTGCTTCCAAAATGTCTTTTGCGTGTAAAAAACGCGCGCGGTCTAGCTCATCTGTGACGCCGTCCGAGAGCGCCGTTACGCCAATCGTTTTCCCGGCGCGGATCCATTTAGGAAAAATCATTGTCAGCCTCATTTCCGTGCCGCCTGCAGACCAAGCGGCACTGCTTTTCTAAGGCCAGTATAACACAAGTTTATACATTTTCACACGGGAATTTCAAAATCGCTTTAAATAAATCACCATCCACAACCAATGTGAGGCTTCCCCCCTGAAGCTTTGCCAGACTTTCCGCAATCGAAAGTCCCAGGCCGCTGCCCTCGCTGTTGCGGGAAGCATCTCCTCGTTTAAAACGCTCCATCAACTCTTCCGCCGGAATATTCAGCGCATACTCGGAAATATTTTTCATCGAAAATACCGCCTCTTTTCCGTCCGCTGTCACCTCGGCATATACCCTTGTATTTGGCATACTGTACTTCCACGCATTCTCAAACAGATTTTCTAATATTCTCCATGTTTTCTGGCCGTCCGCTAAAATATACACCGGCTGCTCCGGCAAATTCAGGCAGATTTCCAGATGACGCAGCTGCATTTTCTCCTCAAATTCGCCATTGGTCTGGCATACCATCTCCACCAGATTCAATTTCTTTTTTTCTAGCTTCACGGCGCCTGAGCTAGCCTTGGAAGCCTCCACCACATCCTCGGTAAGGCGTTTTAATTGCTGCGATTTTTTATCTAACACTTCCAGATATTCCTGAATTTTCGCATCCTTTGGCTGCTCTCTTCGGATCAGCTCAATATAATTAATAATAGAAGTCAGCGGAGTCTTGATGTCGTGAGAAACATTCGTAATCAGCTCGGTTTTCATCCGTTCATTTTTCAGACTTTCCTCCACCGCGCGGTCCATTCCCCTGCCGATCTCATTGAGAAGCTTTGCCTCCTCGTATAGTTCTCCTTTCATGCGTTCCGTCGGTATCTGATAGCGGACGTCGCCCTCTGAAATCCGCTGCATCCCCCGACGGATTTGCCGTCTGTCAAGCAGATAGTGCACGCCGTATACAAACACACAGCCGTCCACTGCCAACAACAAAAGCCAGACCGACGCCCTGCCGGTGCACAACAGCCAGTGCAAAATCACATACACGCCGAAACATAAGATAAACCTCGCCAGATACGGCACATTTGTCCACACTGTTTTCACAAAATTGCCAAACATTCTGCACAGACTATTTTTCCAGACAATATGTGCTTTCAGTCTTTTGACGAGACTGAGATACCCCCATAGAAACAAGCCTGTCGAAATTGCCGCATAAACAATCAGCAGCACAAAAAAGGCAATCTCGCCAAAACCGCCGCGGGCTGCGGTCATCGCAGCCGCAGAGACAACGCCCCACAGCGCCAGTACAAGCGCCGCTCCCAATCCGGTCTTACAGCGGTCAAACGCATTCAGATACAGCTCCTCTTCGCCCGTTTTCCGTCCGGCGCCGAGCGTCAGAAATACAAGACCGACGATAAATAATACGCCCGCCGCAGCCGCAGTGCACAGAAGCGGAAGCACATAACCGTGATACTGAGAAAAATCCTGCGCCGCGCTATAGTAAGTGTCCTGTATCGGCCATTCCTGATCTACTGCAATGATAAATGTCCCTATATTGCCGAACGACGTCTGCAAACTCTGAAGATCCGCACTGGATATACCCGCGATATTGCTGTCCGTCTTTTCCAGTGTCTCATTGATCAGACAATACCGCCCGTACGACTTCATTTCAAAAATAACGTCGTTTATATTGTCCGACGATGCAAACCTGCTCTGATTTGTATAAATTTTTGTTCCATCCTCCGACACATACAGCCATGCAAGATTCGTATTGCCCTCCTGAAAACGGACGGGCGAGGTCATATTCGCCGTATCGCTCACATATTGAATAGAGTCAATTGCCGCCGCCAGCGTTCGATACGCTTCCTGCAATCTGCCGTTCCAGTATAAATCATTGTTGGCCAGCGCTAGCAGATCTGTGTAGCCGTTTGGCGGAAACGCTTCCCGAATCGCATACCCTTCATACACCCACCAGGATGTAAACCCTCTGTTTAGCGTTTCATCATACAGTATTTGCGCGCCGTCGCTCTCATATTCCTCCCGGCCGCTCAGCGTGCTCAGCACTTCTTCCTGCTCCGGCGAATCAGACGACAACTGCGCAGAATTCCTCAGCACAATTTTATTTTCCCGCACCATCTGCTCAAAATCTGTCAGCCAGTAGTAATGATAATTCCCTGACGTATCGTCGAAGCAGACGACAATCTCATTGTCTGCTTCGGTGAGTCTTCCCCAGTTTTTCAGCGCCTCTACGGTATAATACAACCCGTCCGCCGCTGCGCCGGACTCCGCAGACGGACCGGAAACGGCGTCGCTGCTTTCGGCCAGTTCTTCTGCAACTGCCTGGTTTACATCCGTCTGTGTAAGCCACGCCACATCTACCAGTGTGCCTGGCTCTACCGATTGTAACTGTTCATACGTTTCCCGATCGCCGATCCAGTTTAAGATCGTATGCGCATCCCAATACACGTCCCGCGCAAAGCTTTCCGTCTCCACATATGAATCTTTACACAAATCGGAGACAGTCCCGCCGCTCCAATTTAAATAAGATGCTGCCCAAAACAAACTGCCGGCCGTAATGCACACACACAATACCGACAACACCGACAATACTGCTTTTGCCGCATTTTTGAAATACCATTTCGCCTTCATAACACTCCTCCATTTTTTCTCATTTTCAGAGCGGCGTTTATGCGCCTTTGATGTCCTCCATCTTATACCCAAGTCCCCAAACTACCTTGATATAGCGCGGTTCCCTTGGATTGATCTCAATTTTTTCCCGAATATGGCGAATATGGACGGCAACAGTACTGTCGGCTCCAATCGCCTCCTCGTTCCAGATCTGTTCATAAATCTGATCAATGGAAAACACTTTTCCTTTATTTTTGGTCAGCAGCAGCAAAATATTGTATTCAATCGGTGTAAGCCGAACCTCTTCGCCATCCACAGTCACGCGCTTTAATTCATCCTCAATAATCAGCCCCCCAACCTGATACACCTTCGGCTGCTCCTGCGCCACACTGCCAAACGTCGTATAACGGCGCAGCTGCGATTTCACCCTCGCCACAAGCTCTAGCGGACTAAACGGCTTGGTCACATAATCGTCGGCCCCGATATTTAAGCCCAGAACCTTATCCGCGTCCTCAGACTTGGCGGACAGGATAATAATCGGCATCCGCAGCTTCTCGCGAATTTTCAACGTCGCGCGCACACCGTCCATCCGCGGCATCATCACGTCCATAATAATTAAATCCACTTTTTCTTTTTTCAGAAGTTCTAGCGCCTCAATGCCGTCATACGCCTTCAACACCTGATACCCTTCCTGCATTAAGTAAATCTCAATCGCTTCCACAATTTCTTTTTCGTCGTCACATACTAAAATCTGCTGCATTCCTCTGCTCCTCACTCTCTGCGCTGACCGGCGCGCCGTATATCGTCTGCGCCTCTCTACATTAGATACCATAACAATTGATTTTTAAGTAATAAGACCGGAAACCTTTAATATTTTTTTAAGGTTCCCGGTCCCGCTTTTACAACCGCCGCTTTTATGACCCGCTTTTGCGTCGGAGAATATCAAATTTTCTGATTTCTGCCCCCAGATCTACATACAGACGCTGCCTCGGATGCGGCGCGCTCTCGATCTCCACCCCGTCCGCATCATAAATATGCCGCACGATCGTCTCCTCATTTTCTCCGTCCGGCCGCATAATTTCAACTGTCTCGCCTTTTGAAAATTTATTGCGCTGCGTAACGCTAGCATATCCTTTTTCCGTGACGTCCTCCGCAAAACCGAGATAAATATATTCCTGTTCATACGTACTATTATCATAAATCTGCGCCCCGGCGTCCGGTTTTCCGAAGAAAAATCCGGTTGTAAACTGACGGTACGTACATTTTGCAATCTCCGCCGCATACCAGTCCTGCCGCTTCTGATAGCGCGCGGGCGATTCCATATAATCATCAATCGCCTGCCGGTAAGTGCGCGCCACCGTCGCCACATACAGCGCCGTTTTCATGCGGCCTTCCACCTTCAGGCTGTCAATTCCCGCATCAATCAGCTCCGGTATATGTGCAATCATGTTTAAATCCTTGGAATTAAACAGAAATGTCCCCCGGTCGTTTTCATACACCGGAAAGTATTCACCGGGCCGCGTCTCCTCAACAACCGCGTACTTCCAACGGCACGGATGTGTGCAGGCGCCCTGATTCGCATCCCTGCCCGTCAGATAATTGCTGAGCAGACAACGCCCTGAGTATGAAATGCACATGGCGCCGTGCACAAATGTTTCAATCTCCATTTCCGGCGGAATCTGCCGGCGGATTTCCTGGATTTCCTCTAAGGACAGCTCCCTGGCGGAAACAACACGCCTGGCTCCCTGTTCCCACCAAAACCGATACGTCAAATAGTTTGTATTATTCGCCTGCGTACTGATATGACGCTCCAGATCCGGACAAATTTCTCCGGCAAGCAGAAACACCCCGGGATCCGCAATAATAAGCGCGTCAGGCCCAAGCTGCCTAAGCTGCGTCAAATAGGTTCGAATATCCTCCAGATCACGGTTGTGCGCCAAAATATTGACTGTGACATACACTTTTTTCCCATGCTGATGCGCAAAGTCAATGCCGGCGCGCATTTCATCCGGCGAAAAATTTTTGGCGCCGGCGCGAAGCCCGAACGCTTCGCCTCCGATATATACTGCGTCAGCTCCATAGATGACTGCAATCTGCAGCACTTCAAGACTGCTCGCTGGAATCAGCAATTCCGGTCGTTTCATCGTCTGTGTCTCCTTCCTTGTGCTGTCTTACACTGATTGTCAGACCATCTCCGACCGTCAGCACGGAAGTCGTCCAAAGCGCGCTGTGCGTCAGTGTATACAAATATTCCCTCATGCGGGCATGTATTGTCCGGTTTCTGCGCGTCACCGCATAGCGCGACTCGATAATATCGCCGTCCTGCAACACATTGTCCGACACCAGAACCCCGCCCGTCCTGAGCAGCCTGGCCGCCTGCGGAAGGAAATGCAAATACTGCCCCTTGGCCGCATCCATAAAAATCAAATCATACGGCCCGGAAAGTTCGGGCAGTATATCCTGCGCATCCCCTTCTAGCAGTGTGATGCGATCCTCCATACCGGCGCGCCGGAAATGTTCTTTTGCCGACAAAATACGCGGCTTATACTTTTCCACTGTGGTAATCTGGCAGGAAACCGGATTATACTGCGCCATCAAAATCGCCGAAAACCCAACTGCAGTGCCCACCTCGAGAATCCTCTCCGGTCGTATAGCGGCAAGGAGCACTTTTAACAGCGCCTGCGTTTCCCTGCGGATCACAGGCACAAATTCTTTATGTGCCTGCTGTTCAATACTGTTTAAAAGCGGTGTGTTTCCGCTGTCTAACGAACAGATATAGGCAGTCATGCGCTCGTCTACAATCATGATTGTTCAGCGCCTCCGTCTGGACCCTCCTGCAGAATTTCCATAATTTCGCTCGGCGTCATCGACGTACTGAGCGTGTACTGACCGCCTTTCAGACTGTCACTGCATCCCGCAAAAAGCGTCTGAATATAAAAGACATTCGCGTCCTTGATCACGCCAAGCGATTCTAGCTGTCTGCCAATATCTCTGGCGCTTGACCCCTCAAGCAGCGACACTTCCACTGTACGCCCCTGTTCTGTGCCCGCCGCTGCCTCGTCCATAAAAATATCATAGCCAAATTGATAGGCAACCGACGCGCCTTTATAAACAAACAGCGCGACCACACATACAATGATCACTTTTACCGAGACGGACAGAACCGTCATCGTCTTTTTGTTCAGCTTCATTCGTCTCTCCTGTAATTGTCCGCTTTATAAAAAATCTACATTAAATTCAATGTTTTCCATCAGTTCCAGAACCAGATTTTGCACGAGCCTGCACAGCGCCAGTTCCGCCGCAAAAAATTCATCTATCGTCTGATCTGCCCGCAGCGACTCCATCCTTGTCGAGAGCTCTTCCATTCTCTGATCATAACCGCCCGGACTTCCAAACTTATAAAATTCATAATTTTCCCGCCGGATCTCATTGACCAGTTTCCACTTTTCCGGATCTTTGTCAAGTTCCGCGCTTTTTTCCAAAAATGTTTGATATACGCTGCATGTTTTCAGTTCTTCAATCAGCTCGTCTTTGGCCTTCAGAAACCCCTGCATGTTAAACCTCCATAATAATTACAAGAAGCATCGGACTGCGCTTCGTCCGCTTCCAGAGAAACTCGCTTAAATCGTCGCGGATCGTATTTTTAATCTTGCTCCACTCGGAAATTTTTTTATCGAGGCATTTATAAACTGCGTCCTCCGCCACCTGACGGCACTCCTCCATCAGATCTTCGGACTCTCTGACATACACAAAGCCGCGCGACACAATATCCGGTCCCGACAACAGCTGATTTGTATATTTTTCGAGTGCCAGAACGACCGTCACAATACCGTCCTCCGCCAGTCTCTGCCGGTCCCGGAGTACAATGTTGCCGACGTCCCCGACGCCGAGACCGTCCACAAGAATCGCTCCTGTCTGGACACGATCCACCACCTGCGCCCGTTCTTCTGAAACTTCAAGCACGTCGCCCGATGTCAGCAGGAAAATGTTGTCCTTTGGAATGCCAAGCCCTTCCGCCAACTGCGCCTGCGCTTTTAAATGCCGGTATTCCCCGTGAACCGGAATCGCATATTTCGGATGCACAAGAGAATAAATCAGCTTAATTTCCTCCTGGCAGGCATGTCCCGAAACATGGACGTCCTGAAAGATCACATCGGCCCCTTTCATGGACAACTCATTGATGACCTTAGAAACCGCCTTCTCATTGCCCGGAATCGGATTGCTACTGAAAATGACCGTGTCGCCCGGCTTGATCTGCACTTTTTTATGGATGCTCGCCGCCATGCGCGACAGCGCGGCCATCGACTCTCCCTGGCTTCCGGTTGTAATCAGCACCATCTGCTCGTCCGGGTAATTTTTCATCTGCTCAATATCGATCAGCGTTTTATCAGGAATATCGAGATACCCAAGCTCCGACGCCGTCCCGATAATGTTGACCATGCTGCGGCCTTCCACAACGACCTTGCGGCCATATTTATAGGCGGAATTAATAATCTGCTGCACGCGGTCCACATTGGAGGCAAATGTCGCAATAATAATACGCGTATTTCGGTGCTCTGCAAAAATATTGTCAAACACTTTGCCGACCGTTCGTTCCGACATGGTAAAGCCTGTGCGTTCCGCATTTGTGGAATCACACATGAGCGCCAATACGCCCTTTTTCCCGATCTCAGCAAAACGCTGCAGATCAATCGCGTCGCCGAACACCGGCGTATAATCCACTTTAAAGTCCCCGGTATGCACGACAATTCCGGCCGGACTGTAAATCGCTAACGCCGACGCGTCCACAATGCTGTGGTTCGTCTTGATAAATTCCACGCGAAAGGCGCCCAGATTAATGCTCTGACCATGCCGGACAATTTTCCTTTTCGTCGTGCGCAGCAAGTTGTGCTCTGTCAGCTTATTTTCGATCAGTCCGATTGTCAGCTTTGTGGCATAGATCGGCGCGTTGACTTCTTTTAACACATAGGGAAGCGCACCGATATGATCCTCGTGCCCATGCGTAATAAAAAAGCCTTTGACTTTATCAATATTGTCTTTTAAGTACGTCACGTCCGGAATGACCAGATCAATTCCCAACATATCATCCTCCGGAAAAGACAACCCGCAGTCTACTACGATAATGCTGTCCCCGTACTCAAACGCCGTAATGTTCATGCCGATCTGTTCCAGACCGCCAAGCGGAATAATTTTCAGGGCTTCGCCGCCATTATTTACTTTCTTTTTCAAAAATACACCTAACCTTTCCGTTTGCGCCGCAATTTACGCAAGAAAGCCGTTCGCTCCCGTAAAAAACCGCACAAACATCAGATCGGAATCCACCCGATCTGTTATCCCTCTCTTTATGAGTTTTACATTCTGTTCAGACACACAAAAAGGAGAGCAGACTGCCGCCGCATTCTGCACCGTCTTTTTATGTACAACCGTCCGATGAAAAGCGGGCGATACGATACAAAATCCCCGCTTTCATTTATAAATATTCCCGTATATTATTCAAATTTCACGTCGTCCAGTTCTTCCGCAAACACCTTGGAAACGGCCGCAAATTCTTCCTCGTCCTCCACCGTCTCATAACATGCCTGCTCATCTTCCGGGGAAGACAGATCCTTTAAAATCCACGCCTGAGCATCGTCCTCCTCTGAATCCGTAACTAAAATGTAATCGCAGCCGCCGATCCGCACCTGCTCCAACACATACAGCTCTGCCGTGTCCTCTCCGTCTGTTCCGTGAAATTGAATTTTCTCCATTACTTACTCCCCGCCGCTTCCGTTCAGATAATCCAGATAATTTTGCAAAATCAACACTGCGGCAAGCATATCGACATATTTTCCGCGCTGCTCGCGGCGCACTCCCGCCTCGGTCAGCGCGCGATTCGCCTCAACGCTTGTCAGCCGTTCATCCCACAAGATCACCTCGCAGCCGGTTCTCCTCCTCAACAGCTCCGACAATTCTGTCGATTTGACCGCCCGCTCTCCAATGGTATTGTTCAAATGCTTTGGAAACCCAAGCACAATCCGTTCTATCCCGTATGTTTTTGTCAACTGCTCAATGCGCGCCAGTGTCTGGCGAAGCTTATTCTCCTGTTTGCGGTGGATGATCTCAACACCCTGCGCAGTCAACAGAAGAGAATCGCTGACGGCGACGCCCATTGTCTTGGAACCATAGTCCAACCCCATGATCCGCATCAATCAGCACCACTCTTTAGTCTTAATGTACTCCTTGAGCATCTCTTCGACAAGTTCGTCCCGTTCCACTTTCATAATGGTACTGCGGGCATTCTGGTAGCTCGTAATATACGTCGGATCTCCTGACATAATATAGCCCACAATCTGATTTACCGGATTGTAGCCTTTCTCGGTCAGAGCAGAATATACCTGTTCCAACACCTTTTTTACGTCGAGCTCGGCCTCCGACGGCAGTTTAATAATCTGTGTATCTCGTAAATTTTGCATCTTTTCACGCCCTTTAACTCATATAGCCTTATTCTAATATAAAGATTATTAAAATACAACCCCCAAAAGGCGGAATCTTTGAACGCTCCTCAATCATCCAATCAGCGTTCCAAGCAACGCGCGCTCCTGAAATACCTGCCGCACTGTCACTGTCCTTAGCTGATTCGCAAGAGGTTCGTCTGTGCACACATAGACTTTACAGTATTCCGGGATATGCCCCACTGCATAAGAGATCCCGTCCTCTGTCACCGTCTCCTCAAACAGGACCGATACTTCCTTATTTAGCCACTGCGAAAGATAACGAAGGCGCTGCCGCTCATTCAACCGGATCAGCTGACCGCTTCGCTTTGTCTTAACCGGTTCCGCAATCTGATCGGGCATACGCGCCGCCAATGTCCTCTCCCGTTTCGAATACTTAAAAATATGCGTCTCAAAAAAATGCACGCTCTCCACAAACGCATATGTCTGCGCAAACTCTTCCTCACTTTCCCCCGGGAATCCAACGATGACATCCGTCGTAATCGCCGGATGATAAAAATACGTCCTTAGCATTTCGCAGGCCCGCGCATATTGTTCTGCCGTATACCGCCGGTTCATTCGCCGCAGCGTCGCATCACATCCGCTCTGCAGAGAAAGGTGAAAATGAGGACATACTTTATGCAGGCTGGCAAGCGTCTTTGCAAACGTCTCCGTCACCACCTGCGGTTCCAGAGAACCGAGGCGGATTCTCTGCAATCCCTCAATATCATGCAGGCGCTGAATCAGCCCAAGCAGGTCACGCGCCGGCTCCTCCGATGAAAGATCTGTCCCGTAAGAACTCACATGAATACCAGTAAGCACAATTTCCTGATACCCATTGTTTACAAGCCGCCCGGCTTCCGCAAGAATATCTCCGGCTGCGCGGCTGCGCACGCGCCCGCGCACATACGGAATCAGGCAATAACTGCAAAACTGATTACAGCCATCCTGAATTTTGATGTAGGCCCGCGTATGTTCTAAGGCGCGCTCAATCGACAAATCCTCATACTCACTTACCCGGTCAATATCGGCCACTCCATCTTCAGCGGCGTTTTCGTGCGGCGCCCTATATTGTTCAACAATGTCTACAATATGCATTTTCTGGTTATTACCGACTACAATGTCAATCGCCGGATCCGATTCCGCTTTGCTCCGGTCCGCCTGCACATAGCAGCCGACCGCCACAACGAGCGCGTTCTGATTTTGCCTGCGCGCCCTGTGCAGCATCTGACGAGACTTGCGATCCGCAATATTAGTCACGGTGCAGGTATTGATCACATACACATCCGCCAAATCCGAGAAAGGAACTACCTCATAGCCATTCTTTTCAAACAGCTCCGACATCGCCTCCGTCTCATAGCTATTTACTTTGCAGCCGAGCGTATGGAAGGCAACCCGGCGCCCGAGCGTATCCGTCTGATTCCCGTTCATTATTCCCGCAAAAACCCTTTCCGCCCCAACAGTAAATGCCGTCTGCCGCCGCTGCGCAAATCACACAAAAACCTGAACAAACTCTTACAGAAAAATTACTGTTTTTGGCATGAATACTTATTGACTTCCTTTTACGAACCAGTTACAATAAATTAAGTAGTAAAATTGAAAAGTAGGGAGGAACTATACATGAAAACTATTCAGATCACGTTAAATTCCATTGACAAAGTAAAATCTTTCGTCAATGAAATCACCAAATTCGACAATGACTTCGATCTCGTATCGGGAAGATATGTCATTGATGCGAAATCCATTATGGGCATTTTCAGTCTTGACCTTTCAAAGCCGATTGACTTAAATATTCACGCTGCTGACAATATTGATGAAGTGTTAGAAGCATTAAAACCCTATATGTGCTAAGCTTATTCTGAATGATCCGCCGGTGCAAATGCACCGGCGCGTTTCTTTTTCCCATTCTTTACACGATAATGAGCTCAGCGCCCTGAATGGCCTCCTCCACGAGTGAGTCAATCTTTTCAGATAATTTTTTCTCTGACCGTTTGATCGCCTGAAGATTCGGCTTCGTAACCGGATGTCTGGCCACAAAAATCGTGCAGCAGTCCTCATACGGCAAAATCGAAGTCTCATAGGTGCCGATCTTCTCCGAAATTTCCACAATTTCCTGCTTGTCAAATCCAATCAGCGGCCGGTAGACCGGCATGGAACACACTTCATTTGTCACGGCCAGACTCTGCATCGTCTGACTTGCCACCTGTCCGATGCTCTCTCCGGTGATCAGCCCAAGGCATCCGCTCTCCGAAGCCAGATGTTCCGCAATCCGCATCATATAACGGCGCATAATAATCGTCAGCTCATCGTGAGGACACTGATCATAAATATACAGCTGAATATCCGTGAAATTTACAACATGCAGATAAATCGGCCCGGTATATGCCGCCACCTGCTTGGCCAAATCGACCACTTTCTGTTTTGCCCTCTCGCTTGTGTACGGAGGCGCATGGAAATAGACTGCGTCCAGTTTTACACCGCGCTTTGCAACCATATATCCCGCCACCGGACTGTCAATGCCGCCTGAAAGCAGCAGCATAGCCTTTCCGTTTGTTCCGACCGGCATACCGCCCGGCCCCGGAATAATCTGAGAATAGAGATAAAACTGCTCGCGAATCTCCACAAAAATCCGCACGTCCGGATTGTGTACGTCCACGCTCATCTGCGGAAAGGCATCGAGCACCACACCGCCGAGTTCACGGTTTAGCTCCATCGTATCAAGCGGGTAGTCTTTTCTCGCGCGCCGCGCATGAATTTTAAACGTCACATCTTTCCGCGGGCACTGTTCCTGCACAAAATCGACTACCTTTCTGGACAATTCGTCAATCCCGCACTCCGGGAACGCCACGACCGGACAAATACCGACAATGCCAAATACATGCGTAAGCTGTTCCACCAATTCCCCATAGTCATACGGCCCGTCGCAGTCGACAAAAATACGCCCCTGCTCTTTTGTTACACAAAACGAGCCGTCCACACGCTTAACCGCATAGCGGATCTGCCTGACAAGCGCATCCTCAAATAAAAAACGATTTTTCCCCTTGATCGCAATTTCCGCATATTTAATTAAAAATTTCTGAAACGTCATGTCTGTTGTTCCTCTCCGCCATTTTACGGCTGCCGGTTCTGACGCCGGCCCAACACTCATTCGCTATGATAAATGCATAATCCACGTTGCAATATTAAAATAAATGAAAATAGAACACATGTCCACAATCGTTGAGATCAGCGGCGCCGCCATAATCGCCGGATCCAGCTTCAGGCGCTTTGCCAGCATCGGGAGAACACATCCGAGAATTTTGGAGATCAATACCGTTGCCACAAGCGCAAGCCCGACGGTAAGCGCCAGCGGCGCATCCGTATACTGAAGCAAAATACGAATCCCGGTCAGAGCCGCCAACGCCGTGCCGACAATCACCGCAACCCTCGCTTCTTTCCAGAGCACCTTAAAAAAATCCTTCAGATGAATCTCGTCCATCGCCATACCACGGATAATCATTGTGGAAGACTGCGACCCGCAGTTGCCTCCTGTTCCCATAAGCATTGGGTAAAAAGCAATCAAAAGCGGCACTGCCTCAAACGCGTGCTCATACCTCATCGTCAGCATTCCTGTGACGGTCGAGGACAACATCAGAACAAGAAGCCACATAATACGCTTTCTAGCATGCATAAATACACCGGTTTTAAAATACGTATCCTCCGACGGCGCCATCGCCGCCATCTTCTCAAAATCCTCCGTATTTTCTTCCTGAAGGACGTCCAGGGCGTCGTCGATTGTGATAATACCAACCATACGATTTTCATGGTCAACGACCGGCAGCGCCAGAAAATCATACTTATCAAATTTCTTTGCCACCGTTTCCTGATCATCCGTCGTATACGCAGAAATAATACTCGTCTCCATAATATCAGAGATTTTCGCGTCCTCTGGGCTTAACAGCAGATCCTTGACTGTGACGATGCCGATCAGGCGGCGCCCAGGCGCTAGCACATAACACGTATAAATGGTCTCTTTATTCGGGCCGTGCTTTCGGATCGTCGCAAACGCCTCCGCCACCGACTGATGTTCCTTCAGCGCGACAAATTCAATTGTCATCATGCTTCCCGCACTGTCCGGAGGATAATTTAACAGCTCATTGATCACTTTGCGCTGTCCGCTGTCTACCGAACGCAAAATTCTCTTGACGACATTCGCCGGCATTTCCTCAATCAGATCGACGACGTCATCCATATAAAGCTGATCCGTCACTTCCTTTAACTCGCTGTCTGTCAGCGCCTGAATCAGCCGCTCCTGCACATCCGGCTCCAGATAGGCAAACGTATCGACCGCTTTCTCCTTTGACAGCAGCCGGTAAAACAAAATCATATCCTTGCCTTCCAGTTCATCCATATAAACTGCCAGATCCGCTTCGTTCAGCGTCTCTAAAAGCTCGTGCAGCTGAATAAACTTTTTCTGCTGTAACAGCATCTGAATTTTCCTGAGCACAGCATATTCCTCCTGTCCGCACTGCAGCCGTTTCGCCGTGCCAAAGGAGGAACGACACGTTCAGAAAGTCCGGCCTAGATTAACTAAAATATACCAGATCTTCTTCCGGCTTCTCCGAGGGCGTAATTTCATCTACGACCAACACCGGCCCCTGCCCCTCATAAAGAGAATGATACCGAACGTGCACCGTCGCCGTTACATCAATCCAATCTCTGACTGCAAGCTCGTCTGCAAATGCATATTCACTTAAAATTCCAATAAACGTAATATCATCCGCACAGCACGTCATCGCAAAACGGCCGGCCACAAAATATCCCGACGGGATCCGCTTATTGCGGTATACAATCCCTTTAAAATGCACTTTCTTTCCATCATACTTTTCCGGATGATCCATCACATCCAGATACCAGATCCCAAAATCATCGTCCTCAATCGTAATTTCCGAACCGGAAATGTCAAACGGAAGCTGCTCCTCCTGCGGTGATAGCACATGACCGTCCACTGTCTCATACACGATCTGCGCCCCGCGGTTCACCGCTTTAATATTGCGGCGGAACATCGTCTGATCGGTATTTTCCGCGCACCGGTTTACAATCACCAGATCTGCATACGTTACCTTGTCCATGACAAGCGACCGCATATTGCTGATATACATATCAAACACCTGCGCGTCCAATGTACACAGCACCTGCGCAATTTCCCAGTGCTTTGGCAGCTTCATATCCATCAGCTTAGACACCTGCCACATTCCGTTATATTCAATAATCACACGGCGCGGCTTATACTCCGACTGGAATTTCTGCAAAAGCTCTGTACACAGCTCGTCCTCCGAATCAATCCGCTCAATAAAAACATTTTTCTTCTCAAGCGCATCGCCGTCAAACTCTTCCGTCCCCTCCTCGCACAGCACAAGCAGGGTCTTTTGCCCGTTGGCAAACTCATCGTCGCTCAGCGTGTCCCTGATAAACGTGGACTTTCCGCTGTCCAGAAAACCGGTAAATAAAAATATAGGAACTTCTAACATTGTACCACATCCTTCTTGGGTAATTCAAAGACGCGCTCACACATGAAACAGCGTTTTTAAATTGTCTTCCTGCAACTCTGTCCCGATTACACAGAGACGGCCCGTATAATCCGGCTCTCCTGCGCGCACCTCATACTCGCCGGGCACCATATCGAAATAAATCCATTCGCCGTCTGCGCTGTCAACCATTCCCTTGGCTCTTAGAATGCCGCCGTACTCCCCGGACTCTGAAAGCGTTTTCAAAATGCCCTGTATCTCTTCACGCGTATATTTTTCCGGCGTTTCTGCTCCCCAGCTCGTAAAGACCTCATCCGCATGATGATGCCCGTGTTCATGGCGGCACTCTCCGTCATGGTCGTGGTGATGCTCATGCTCGTGACAACACTCTCCGTCATGGTCGTGGTGATGCCCATGCTCGTGGCAGCACTCCCCATCATGGTCGTGGTGATGTCCATGCTCATGGCAGCACTCCCCGTCATGGCCGTGGTGATGTCCGTGCTCGTGACAGCACTCCCCATCATGCTCACGGTGATGCTCATGCGCTTCCCTTAACAGCT
This sequence comes from uncultured Lachnospiraceae bacterium, assembly GCA_944383325.1. GTDB lineage: Bacteria > Bacillota > Clostridia > Lachnospirales > Lachnospiraceae > CALWPC01. The sequence goes on from CALWPC010000032.1 coordinate 96,377, forward strand.
CTTCCGCCATCTGCGAAGCGCCCTCAATCGCACCGACAATCTGCTTCCCGCTGATTTCATCCCACGGTGTCGTGATAATCGCCGACTTTTCATTGTGTTCACGCAGCAGTCCGACAGCTTCCCTGAGCTGATCCTGCGTCATATTCTGCGTCCGGCTCATAATGATGATCTGCGCATGTTCCACCTGATTGGAAAAAAACTCCCCGAAATTTTTTAAGTAGGCTCTGCATTTCTTGCCATCCACAACAGTAACCGACGCCTCAATCTGCAGCTCTGCCTCCTCTACGCGCTCCACAGCTTTCCAGACATCCGAAAGCTTGCCGACGCCCGAAGGCTCAATCAGAATCCGGTCCGGTTGGTAGGTCGTCAGCACCTCTTTTAAAGCTTTTCCAAAATCACCTACCAACGAGCAGCAGATGCATCCGCTGTTCATCTCCGACACCTGAATGCCGGCGTCTTTTAAAAATCCGCTGTCGACGCCGATTTCTCCAAATTCGTTTTCAATCAGCACAATCTTCTGTCCTGCATAAGCCTCTTTCAACAGCTTTTTAATTAATGTTGTCTTTCCGGCTCCCAAAAATCCGGAAACAATAGTTACTTTCGTCAATGTTCCTCACTCCTTAATACAATATCAAAAAGCCTATAAATAATTATTATACTACATTTTTTATAAATTGGAAAGCCATTTGCAAAACCGAATCCACTGACGCCCAAAAAACGACTCCGGCTCTGTGACATCATACTCCTCATAAGAAGTCTGCAGCCACTGTTTACGATCCATTGTCACGCGTCCGGCGCCCGCCAGTGCGGCAACCGTCTCCTCCACTTCATCCAGAGGCAGCGCCTGATAGGTATAGGGCAATTCCCATTCCTGGTCATAAACAAATGTAAACGGCTCCGAAGGGGGATCCCCCTTTTCCATCTCCTGCGCACCGACAATCGCGCTTTTCCACGCCCAGTTTCCAATCGTGCGTTTATCCTTCCATGTAAACCCTGACGTGAACGCGTTGTCTCCGTCCGAATCCCAACTGCTGCCGTCATATGTTTCCTCATCATTGACTACTCTGGAATTGACAATGAGCACACGATTTTCCGCCTGCGCAAACAATTCATCCCATGGCGCATTCATATTGCCGGTGTCCATCCCCTGATACTCCGCACCGACAACCGGCTTCTCCACATCCCTGAACACACAGGTGTCCGCACCGATGCTTGCGCCGTTTCTCGCATTCAGCGCACGGCTGAATGTATAGCTGCCGTATTTGCTGAAAATCTCATTGGCAGCGGCCGCCCTGGCATGTGTGGAATCATCGAGATAACAGTTGATCATATGTCCCCTGCCCTGCCGGATCATCGGCACGCGCTGTCCGATATTCTGATAATAATTCCAGGCCAGGGTCAGCTCCAGATTTGCATTTCCGTCGGCGATGCGGTTCCCCTCTGCATCCGTCCCGTCCACATAATCTTTATCCCCGGAACCAACCAGATGACATTTCGAGTGATACGCCGTGTAGGCCATAATCTCCTCCGGCGTTGCGCCGCCCTCGCGCAATTTATAATAGCGGCTGTCCGCCGACAGCTCGCCGGACTGATAGCGCTGTTCCATATATCCGACCGAGTCGGAAATTCCGCCAAGATCCTCCGCCTCCTGCGCGGACAGGCCAATTTTACACCATGAGATGGTCACGCCGTCCGAACCGTTCTCTATGTCAATATTCCCATCCGCGGCAATCGTAAACGTGCAGTGATCAATCCAGACATCCGCCGCCCCGTTGACTTTGATAAATGTCCAACCGCTCTCTTTATGCGTGCCGGCTTCATCCCACTGCCACATTTCATCAAATACCAGATTGCGGAATACAATGTCCCGGCTCGGCCGCGTGAGCTTCCATTCACAGTGATACAGCGTCGCCCCGTTCTGTGAAAAAATGGTCAGTCCTTCCGTGTCCGCCACATCAATTTTACTGATTCCGCTCTGCTCGAGCACCGGATTGGTATATCCGCGGTGCGGTTTCTCATGTGGGCTGACAAAATGATACCTCACACGTTCTTCATCCGTCAGGGCAAGCTCCTGATAGCCAAGGTACATATCCTCGCAGATTTCTATGACGCTGACTTTGCCTTCCTGCGCATCCAAGAGCGCTTCGAAAAGTTCCCTCTCATCGGAGACCGACCGGTACGCAGCTGTTTTCCACGCGTCCGTCCGGTCGTGCACGCCATCTACGGCAAATCCGGTCAGCGAAAGAAACGTATCATTATAAGATTGAATCGTGCGCGATGCGCCCGGCAGTCCGTCGGCTTCCATACTGTCCTGCGTAGTGCTCTGGTTGCCGGACACCAAAAAAAAGCAAACGGCGGCAACACCGACTAGCACCGCAGCAGCGCCTAACATCATCTTCCTTTTCTTTTTTTTACTCTTTGTCGTCATCTTCACCCGCCTGCATCTTAAAACCCAAAACCACCCTATGATATAACAACTATAACACAATGATGGACAAGATACAACCCCTCCGGTCTGCACGGCAACATATCTCTTGTATTCCCGCTCTAAATCTACTATACTGAACACATATCGAAACAGAACCCGTCCGGTGTATAATATTGGATGCCGGCGGCCGATCCATTCAGGGAGGGAAGCTTATGAATACAGCAGAAATTCAGGCTCTCGGAAAGCGCCTGACCGACAATCTCAATCAAATCATTGTCGGAAAAGAATCACAAATTTTTCTGGCCGTTACCACACTGTTTGCCGGCGGACATCTTTTATTCGAGGACATTCCCGGCACAGGGAAAACTATTCTTGCGCGGGGCATCGCCAAATCGGTGGGCGGTACGTTTTGCCGGATTCAGTTTACACCGGATCTGCTTCCTGCCGATCTCACCGGTATTAATTATTTTAACGTCAAAAAACAAGAATTTGAATTTCTTCCCGGTCCGGTCTTTGCAAACATTGTCCTGGCCGACGAAATCAACCGGGCAACTCCAAAAACACAATCGGGACTGCTTGAATGTATGGAAGAACGGCAGGTCACCGTCGACGGCAGGACATACCCTCTCGCCGCCCCCTATATGGTGATCGCCACACAGAATCCGATTGACACCCAGGGCGTTTTCCCTCTTCCGGAAGCGCAGTTGGACCGGTTTCTGATCCGTCTCTCCCTCGGGTACCCCAATTTTGAATCCGCGGTATCCATACTGAGCACACACGACAGCGCGCGCGTATTGGAAACGATCTCCCCTGTCGTGTCTATCGAGGAGATTATTCAGGCCCAGGAACGCATTCAGACGATCGGCGTACACGAAGACCTTTTGCGCTACATCGTGCGGCTGACCGAAGCGACCCGTTCTTTAAACGGCGTCATTCTCGGCGTCAGTCAGCGGGGAAGCCTCGCTCTCCTGCGTTTTTGCAAAGCGTACGCCGCTCTGAACGGCCGCGATTATATCATCCCCGACGATGTGAAAGCATGTCTGATCCCCGTTTTCTCACATCGGCTCATTTTAAGCAGCAGCGAGCGCATCCATCAAAACTCTGCCGCGCAGAAGCTGACAGAGCTTTTAAAAACACAGCCGGTTCCGACTGAATATATTGTGTAGATGAATGAGGAGGCGTCCGCTTGGAACAATTACTTTATCAGTTATTTGTGATCTTTGACCGAATTGCGGCGGCTTTTGTCTATATTGTACTGGTCATACTCGTTTTGGCCCTGCTTGCCGCCGCCAGACGCTACAGCTTAAACCATATTACCTACCGGCGGTATTTTTCCTCGGCAGGCGTATTTGAGGGCGGAGAAGTTTCCCTGATTGAGGAAATCAGCAACCGCTCCTTTCTGCCGATTTTTCACGTCGATATCGAATCGCGCGTCACACAGCATATTCATCTGCACGGCTACGGACTGCTTGATCCGGACGGCACGCAGCACTTTATCAGCCGTTTTGCCATTATGCCGTTTACTACGATCCGGCGCACGCATACCGCTTTGTGCCAGAAACGAGGTTTTTATGAGCTGCACACCGCGCAGACGTATTTCTTAAAAAAGGAATATGTATTTGACAGTCATGCGTCTTTATATGTTTACCCGAGACAGTTGGCCCTGCCCGAGCGCCGCTATCTGAGCTGCTATCTTCAGTCTATGGAAGCTACCAACATACCGATATTGTCCGATCCGTTTTCCTTTGCGGGCATCCGCGAATACCGCGCCGGCGATTCGTTTCACTCGATTAATTTCAAAGCGACTGCGCGCCACGGCGGACACTTTTATGTCAATCAGACCGACTACATGACCGGAAACCGGCAAATGCTATATCTGAATTTCGAGACCGGCCTGGATTTTACGACAGACGAGTACAGACAGTATATGGAAACTGCGCTGTCTTACACCTCCTACCTTTTAGAGCGCGCCCTTCGAAACGGCTACGAAATTGGCTTCTGCGCCAACTGCCTTATGATAGACGGCGCAAAATATCTTCGTTACCCGATGAGCCGCGGGCTTTACAACTACGAAGAAATCCTCAAGCAGCTCGCCTGCATCCGCATGACGCGCGGCCAGTCTATGGCTTCGCTTCTTCTGATGGACGCACAGGAAAATCTTTCAAATACGGAACTGTTTTTAATGACGCTGACTTCAGACGACCGCATGGAAAAGGCGATCGAACGTCTCGAAATGCAGGATAACCGCATTCACTTTATCTGGCTGAATGAAGATAAGGAGGTGACCCCGTATGTTTCGCTCAATCAGGCCTCACTTATGTAAGCTTTTGTGCGCATTGGCGCTTTTATGCACCGCGTGTCTGATCAGACAGCATCACCCATCGTCTTATTTTTACACGACGATGTTTTTCATACCGATTGCCGGAATTTGGATCTGTTATGAATGTCTGCGTATACTTCTGTATATCGTCAGACCGAAACGCCTGCTGTCAAAACTGGCGGGGCGGACGGCTCCTTTTCTGCGAAAATTCAAAATACGCTGGGGCGCTCTGACAAGCCGGCTTTTTGACATTCTGCGCACAACCGTAATTTACCAGAAACTCGAATATCTGCACTTAAAAGACACCTCGCGGATTACCGGATACCGCGATGAACAAATCAAAAACCGCGATCTGGCAACCCCCGCGGAATATGAACTGTCTCCTCTGAAATGGAGACGCTGCAAAACCAACGCCGAACGTGTCCGGGTACTCTATGCAAAATATATTGCCAAAAACCGCAGACAAAAAAAAATATTTTCCTACTCGGACACCCCGGTAGAATTACAGCATCAGTGGGGACACGACGTTTATAATGAACTGCTCATCCCCGCATATTACGACGCCCGCTACAATGAACATTGCGATATTTCGGATCAGCAGATGACGCAGTTATTAAATGCCGGACAACTACCGGAACAACAACATGCAAAATCAGAAGGAATGAAGTAGTGATGTTGGAAATTCCGGAAATCATCGGCAGATGCAGACCTTATACACAATAGCTCTGCATATCATGTGTATTGTTCTGGCAGACAAAGGGAGCCTGCGCGCGAACACATTCGCGCGCAGGCTCCCTTTTCCTGTCATCATCAGCCGACACTAAAAGCCGAACGCCAACGCCCCGCCGTCCACCGCGAAATCCTGCCCGGTAATGTAGGCGGCGCCGTCTCCGATCAGAAAGCGGGCCATTGCCCCCAAATCCGCCGTATCCCCAAAGGCATGCACCGGCATTCTCGACAAAATGGCCGCTTTTCGCTCATTAGTCATCACCTGTCTGCTCATCTCGCTCGGAAACCATCCTGGCGCAATACTGTTGACACAAATATTATCGTTGGCCCACTCCACCGCAAGCCCCCTTGTCATTCCGCAGACCGCCGCTTTGCTTGTACAATAGGGAACGACCTCTGAAAAGCCAAGATGAGCGGCCATACTGCTGATATTAATAATCCGGCCTTTATATTTGCTCTGTTTCAGGTACGGATAACAAAGCTGACAGAGCTGAAACAGACTGCTGACATTCACCTGCAAAATATGTTCGAAATCGTCCATCGGAAACTGTTCTGCGCGGCATTTTTTCGTAATTCCCGCGTTGTTTACCAAAAAATCAATGCCGGATTCCCGACCGATCTTTTCGACAATCTCCCCCATGCGCGAACGGTCCGATACGTCCCCCTGTACATGAGTGACATTCTCATGACACGGCCCCAACCCGTCATGAACCGCTCCGGTTCTGCTGACTGCATATACATGCGCGCCTGCCGATGCCAACACATTGGATATGGCGTATCCGATGCCGCTGCTTCCGCCGGTTACAATGCCGGTTCTGCCCTGCAAATCCTGTGTCTGATGTTCCATTTTATCCCTCCCATTTTGCAATCCGGTAACTGTGGCAATTCCGCTCAATCAACTCCCAGTCAAGCTCCGCTCCGACGCCCGGCTCCTCCGGCACCGTGATCCGTCCGCCTCGAATCGGAAGATCGCCCTTCATCGGCAGGCGATACTGATCCTCCGGGACAAAGTATTCAAAATATTCGCAATTTCTGATCGCGCAGCTGACATGCACATTCACTAAATCCATGTAATTCATCGTTGTCGTATGTATTTCACAGTTCATGCCAAATCCGTCGGCCATATGCGCAATTTTTAGCGTTCCGGTAATTCCGTCCTTCCAGCTGACATCCGCCCGCACAATATCAGCCGCCCGCTGTGCGATCACCTGGGCGACGCCCCAATGACAGCCCCTCGTCGTCTCCGTCGCCGCAATCGGTATATCAAGCGCACGGCACAGCTCCGTATATTTATAAAGCTCAAAGTCCCGGAACGGTTCTTCAAACCATTTGTAATGCAGACGTTCTAACTGACGTCCGACCATGACCGCATCGCCCATAGAATACTCCCCGACCGGATCACTCATCAGAACATAATCTTCTCCGACCGCATCGCGGATTGCCTGATGGACTTCCATATCAAACGACACCGGCCCTCCCGGATGCGCCTTATAGCCCGGAATGCCAAGCTGTTTATAGTACAGCGCCTCCTCCACATACTCGTTCACCGTACTGTGGAAATTGCCGCTCGCATACACGGGCAGGCTCGTCCTGCACGCGCCGATATATTTGTACAGCGGAAGTCCTGCCGCCTTCGCGCACAAATCCCAAAGCGCCACATCCACAGGCCCCGGAAGAAACACCGGAAAAAACGCCTCATGGCGGTCTACATTCCACAGCTCATAAAAAATAGCCTCCCGGTCATGCGGGTCCCGGCCGAGCACAACCGGCGCGATGCTGTCATGCAGATAGCTCTCGCTGACTCCGCCGCTTCTCGCAGCCATACAGGTCGCAACGCCTTCGAGTCCCGTATCGGTCGTCAGTTTTATGGCAATGACGTCCCAACCCATTTTTGCGCCGCCCTGACGTTTCTCATCAAACAGACAGGTTCCGCGGTCCACCCACCAAGTCTCAAATTTTGTGACAATCATACGCATTCTCCATTTCCTGTTTTTTTCATCATAGCATTGTATTGTGCACAGCGCAAGAAATTTTCAGACAATATGCTCGCATTTTCTGCTGCTTTATGGTATGGTAGAAACAGGACATCACACTACATGACCAATTAGAAAGGATGAAGCTTATGAACCAAACAGAGACCAAAATAACGGATATTCGCGTCTATCGGGCAGTCAGCCAGATCAGTCAGCCAATCGCGGACGCGACGCACGACATCAGCCAGATCGCATTTTACATACTCGAAGTGGAAAGTGCCGCCGGCGTCATCGGACAGGGCTATCTGCTCAGCTTTCACTACAGCCCAAACGCTGTGGAAGGCGCGCTGCGCGATTTGAAGCAATTTGTTCTTGAGCGGGATTACCACATTTATGAAACAGCGCAGATTCAAAAAGATTATGAAACCGAGAGCGAATATTTCGGCATTGTCGGCCTGCAGCGGTGGGCGCTCGCCACACTCAACGTCGCGCTTTGGGACGCCTGGGCGCGCACGCTCGGACAGCCGATATACCGCCTGTTTGGATGTCACCGTAAGCCGATTCCCGTATATGGAAGCGGCGGTTGGCTGAGCTACAGCGACGAAGAATTGGTAGAAGAAGTTGTGAATTATAAAAAACGCGGCTTTACGGCCGTCAAAATCAAAGTGGGCAGTCCTGAAATGGAGCGCGACATCCGCCGCCTCCATCTTGTGCGCGAAGCGGTCGGACCGGACTTAAAAATTATGATGGATGCCAATCAGGGTATGGATGTGCCAAACGCGGTGAAACTGATTCACAGCGTAGACAAGCTCAATATTTTCTGGTTTGAGGAACCGATTGCAAACACCGATTTCGAAGGCTACGCCACCATTCACGCCAAAACACACGTCAGCCTGGCGATGGGTGAGAGAGAATACAGTACGGTGGCGCTGCGTGAGCTGATCGGCCGGCGGGCGCTGGATCTTTGGCAGCCGGATCTGATCCGCCTCGGCGGCGTGGAAGCCTGGCGCGACAGCGCCGCACTGGCAAACGCCTATCACATCCCCGTGCTTCCGCATTATTATAAGGATTACGACGTGCCTCTTCTCGCAACTGTATCAAATCCTTACGGCGCGGAAAGCTTTGACTGGATCGATTCTATCATTGACGAGCCGATGACCATTCAAAACGGTTTTGCACTCCAACGAGAGGGAAATGGCTGGGGCTTCCGTTTCCTGCACCAATATATGACCGAACAGTAACTGCACGGAGGGTGTCCCAAAGGTCATGAAAAGACCTCAGGGATACCCTCGCTGTATTCTGCACTGCTTTTTCTGTCCCCCTTTGGCTACATGTTCGCAGAGAGCGTTTTACTTTGCAAATGCGTAATTTGATTTTGAATAAACAAAAAGACAGTACAAAAAGCATTCCTGCTCTTTACGCTGTCTTTTTTGTCTTTACTACAACCCGTAAAGTACGTTCTGTTCGTTGTTTTTGATCAATTCCTTATGTGTCATTAGCATTACGGTTGATCACCGATACCCTCTCATAAGAATTATATTGATTTGCTATTTCCAAATGTTAACACAAAAGCACCATCCTAAATTGCAGACTAGCACCATTAAAGAAAAAATATTTATGAGTTTATCCATTTTTTCAGACAAACCTTTCAACACAACACATACAAAAACAATCATTGTCAATGGAAGGGCGAAAGGTTGTAACTGAAAATACAGAGAGAGATTTCCATGGACGAGAGCTGCTAACGCTCTAGTCACCCCACACGTTGGGCATTTTATATTAAACACCGTAAAAATGGGGCAGCGTATATCAAATAAAATATAAATCCCCCATATTACACAAATGACGAAGATGATCTTGAATCTCTTCAGAATGTATGTACGCTGCAACTCACATTACAAGGGTCATAACTTTGTTGAAGTTAAGTTCTCGTGCCTTTTTCTGAACACCAAACCAGTCAATAATAGTCAGAATACCACAACACCCTGCAGTCAACAGTTTCAGAATTCCTATGCCTGTATCACCTAACATAAATCGATCAATTCCAAGCGTGCCTAAGAAGAGCGAAACAAGCAATATTGTAGTAGGATCTTTTAACTCGAGCATGGAAACGGTTGAAAACTTATCATCTTCTAATGCAAGTAGTTTTTCCTTTAATATGAACCTTTTTTCTTCCGGAAAGTACTTCTGATTGGTTACCATATACATGTCCACTTTTTGCTGATCTGCCATAACGGTTCCTCCATTTCTCATAAGTGTACTTTTTGAAATGCATTCTTCTGTGCAAATAGTTTTTGTGAAATCGATAACAAACCTTGATTTTCTGCCGTTTTATGGTATAATACAAGAGTATTCTTTTGGTTAGAAAGAATTTTAAAAAGTACACCTTTCCAAATTATTTCCTTCATTTCTTAAAGGGTGTTTTCAAACTTTTGAGCCTTTCCGTAAAAGGTTCCCATCGGCATTCCACAAGCCTCAGCAGCTTGCCGGAGTGTTATTTTTTTGTTCCTCCACGCCCTGTGAATCTCATAGAAGTTCTCCGGCAGAGGAATCGGTGGTCTTCCAAACTTCACGCCCTTCGCCCTTGCTGCGGCAATTCCTTCCTGTTGACGCTTCTTGATGTTCTCACGCTCTGACTGGGCCGCAAACGAGAGAATCTGAAGAACAATGTCAGCGATAAAAGTTCCCATCAGATCTTTTCCATTCCTTGTATCCAACAATGGCATATCTATCACACAAATATCCACGCCGATTCCCTTCGTAAGTATCCTCCACTGATTCTGGATCTCTTCGTAATTCCTACCCAACCGATCTATACTGAGAATATAAAGCAGATCCCCCTCCTTCAACTTTCTGACAAGTTTCTTGTACTGAGGACGGTTAAAATCTTTTCCTGAAATTTTATCAACAAATATCTGTTTTCTGGGTACATTGACATTCTTCATCGCTAAGAACTGTCTGTCCTCGTTCTGATCTATACTTGACACACGAATATACCCAAAAATTCTTCCTTCCATTTATCATCCCTCCATTTTCTTCGCCGTTCTCTGACTACCTCGCTTATGAAAAAGTAACCAAAAGCAGTTATGAAACAATGTCTTGACCGCAAATTTCGTGTAAACGAACGAAGAGGGTGTCCCTAAAGTCATAACATGTCCTAAGGGATACCCTCTCCGTATATGAAAAGGAGAACGGTTTCCACGCCGCTCTCCTTTTTCCTATATTGTCCGAATGTCCTCACTCCAATAGAAACTGCGCCATGCAGAAATTCGCCAGATCAAATCCGCGCGCAGTCAGGCTTACGCCCTCGTCAGTGACATTCAAAAGTCCCTGCCCCGAAAGCTTGCTTAACACCGGCTCATATACCTGCCTCATTTCCCGGCCTGTCTGTGCCCGGAACTGACGAAAACTGACGCCCGCACAACGGCGCAGTCCGAGAAACATCACTTCTTCCATCACTTCTTTTTCTGTCAGCCTTTGCTGCTGTTCGCACGCAGACTCACCGCATTCTATCCGGCTGCAGTACTGTGAAAGCGAAACCGTATTGCGCATGCGCACATCTGAAAGCAGAGAGGACGCTCCCAAGCCGAAGCCTATATAATCTTTCCGAAGCCAGTACCCCTCATTATGCCGGCAGACATACCCGGGCCGGCTGTAATTCGAAATTTCATACTGTGCATATCCGCGTTCCCGTAAAAAACGCCCTGTCCAGTCAATCATTTCCCGCTCCGTTTCCTCAGTCGGAAGCCATCTCGGCGTTTCTCCCCGCGCCCTGCGCTGTTCATCGGGCGCATACTGTTCATAAAACGGCGTCCCTTCCTCAATAATCAGGCTATAAACCGACAGATGCTCAGGGGCAAGATCTGCAACTGTGCCAAGCGTCTGCTGCCAGCTCGCCAGTGACTGTCCGGGCAGTCCGCACATTAAATCCACGCTGACGTTCGACGCTCCTAGCTCGCGTGCCTCCCGATAGTTTTCAACAAACTCTGAAAAGCGGTGAATACGGCCGAGAGCCTTTAGCTCCCGGCCGTGCACCGACTGCAGTCCAAAACTCATCCGATTAATCCCGCTGTCCAGATATGCGCGAAGCTTTTGCCGGTTAACCGTGCCGGGATTCATCTCGATTGTATGTTCCGCCTCCTTTGCAACTGTAAACAGCGCAAAAATTGTCTCCATCACCCGGGCAATCCATTTCTCGCTCACAAATGACGGCGTGCCTCCGCCAAAAAACACAGAAGTCACTTCATACCGGCCGCTCATCTGGTTCGCAAAACAGGAAATTTCCTTTAACAGCGCGTTAAAATAGTCATCAATCCCGGAAGGATCAGAGAAGGATAAAAAATCACAATACCGGCATTTTGACACACAAAACGGCACGTGCACGTAAATTTCCAACGGTTTCAATCCATCACCCCTCCGAATGCCGCCCGGCCTTGCCTGCATGACCTCTGTTTAACTTGCCGCGCAAAAACTCCACAGCCATGCTCAGATAGCGCAGCACAGGTTCTGTCGCAATCGAAAAAACGACAAACAGCATAATACATTTTTTCGACATACCGGTAATTGCAAACCAATGATTCAGATAAACGGCGCAGAAAATCAAACCGGCCAGACAGCCAAACCAGATCGCCCACCTCAGCTTATTCATCGGACGGCTGATCCGATATAAAATCATAAATCCGACAATCGCAAGCAGCATCGTGGCGGCGGTCGAAATATCCTCGGCCGGCACCTCAAATGTTTCGCCAATCAGTACAAGCGCTCCGACAGCCAGTACGTCCGTCAGGCCTGCCGGCAGAGCCTTCAGCAACACATTCGTCATAAAACGGCCCTGAATCAGATTCTTATTCGGCTCCATAGCCAAAAAGAACGCCGGAACTCCAATATTAAACATACTGATCAGCGATACCTGCGCAGGCTCCAGCGGATAGGAAAAGGCAAAACAAAGTGATAAAATCGCCAGTAAAAACGAGAAAATGTTCTTCACCAGAAACAGACTGGCCGAACGCTCAATATTATTTACTACGCGCCTGCCTTCCATCACCACATCCGTCATGCAGGAAAAATTGGAATCCAATAACACAAGCTGTGCGGACTGCGCGGCCGCGTCGCTGCCGGACGCCATTGCAATACTGCAGTCCGCATCTTTGAGCGCGAGTACATCATTGACGCCGTCCCCTGTCATGGCCACCGTATGCCCGTCCTGCTTCAGCGCCTGAATAAACTTTCGCTTCTGCGCCGGGGTCACGCGCCCAAACACCACATAATCGCGCACAGCATTGGCAATCTGCTCCTCACCGGCAAGCGTCGCCGCATCAATATATTTATCGGCGTTGGCAATGCCCGCCTCCTGCGCTACGCGGGAAACGGTAACCGGGTTATCGCCGGAAATCACTTTCACCGTTACACCCTGCTTCTCAAAAAATTCAAACGTCTCTCTCGCATCCTCCCGCACCGGATTGGCCAGCAGCACATAACCGAGCGGAGTGGCCTTTCCGGTGAGCGGTTTTCCATCGGCTGCGCCGTCATATTCCGCAAATACAACGACGCGGTATCCCTCCGATCCGTACGACTCAATTTCCTCCCGGTATTCGCCGTAGGACTCCCGCAGCACAAACTCAGGCGCGCCGAGCACATAAACGGCGTCGTCAAACGTGACGCTGCTATATTTCACCGCCGACGAAAAACGTGTAACCGAGACCGGCTTTTTCCCGCTGTTGTTTCGGAAATAGTTTTTCATCACCTTCATGGTCAAATTGTCATTGTCCATGGCGGCTGTAAAATCGCCAATCAGCACATCAAGCGAAGGCAGCGTTTTTTTCTTATACGGCTCTGTCTCCACGACCTTTAAGACATTCATCGTATTTTCGGTAATCGTTCCGGTTTTGTCGACGCAAAGGACGTCGACGCGCGCCAGTGTTTCAATGCATTTCATATCATGCAGCAGCACGCGCCTTCTGGCTAAACGCATCGAGCTGACGACAAGAGCCACGCTCGCCAGTAAATACAGCCCCTCCGGAATCATTCCGATCACGGCGGCCACCATCGACACAATACTCTCCTGAAAGGACGTTCCCTCTAAAAAAAACTGCTGACCAAACAGTACCGCGCCAAGCGGCAGAATCAAAATGCCGACCCATTTCACTAACCGGTTCAATGCGCGGATCATTTCCGACTGCTCATCACTTTGAATTTTCTTTGCTTCAAGCGTCAGTTTGGAAATATAGGACTCCGCGCCGACCCTCATCAGTCTGGCGCGGCATGATCCGGAAACAACAAAGCTCCCCGACATCAGCGGATCTCCGCTTTTTTTCCGCACTTCGTCCGACTCGCCGGTCAGCAGCGATTCATTCACGAGCAAATCGCCCTCTAAGACAACCGCATCCGCACAAATCTGATCTCCGGCTTCCAAAATTATAATATCGTCGCGCACCGCCATCTCCGACGGGATTTTCAAAATCTGGCCGTCGCGGACAACCTGCACCTTCGGGACATTGAGCATACTCAGCTCATCAAGCACTTTTTTCGCACGTATTTCCTGAATAATACCAATCAGCGTATTGGCGATAATCACCGGCAGAAAGGTCAGATTCCGAAAGGAGCCCGCAATGATAAGCAGCACGGCGATAACCGCAAAAATCAAATTGAAATACGTACATACATTTTCTCTGATAATATCAGCGACCGTCTGTGACGGCGGATCCACCGGACAGTTATTGAGATGACGGCGCATCTGATCCTGAACCTGTGCGCTTGTGAGTCCGACCTTCGGATCTGCCTTGATCCGCTGTTCGTTTGCGTTCACTTCACTACCCCGCTTTCTCAATCGTCATCCAATTTCAGTACGCTCATAAAGGCTTTCTGCGGAATCTCCACATTGCCAATCTGGCGCATTCTCTTTTTTCCTTCTTTCTGTTTTTCAAGAAGTTTCCGCTTTCTCGAAATATCGCCGCCATAACATTTGGCGAGCACATCCTTGCGCATCGCTTTTACCGTCTCGCGCGCAATAACCTTGCTGCCGATCGCGGCCTGAATCGGAATTTCAAACAAATGCCTTGGAATCTCCGCCTTTAACTTCTCGCACATCTTGCGCCCCCGCTCATAGGCAGAATCCGCATGGACAATAAAGGACAGCGCGTCGACTTCCTCCCGGTTGATCAAAATATCAAGCTTGACAAGCTCCGAGCGCTGATAGCCCTTCATCTCATAGTCAAAAGAGGCATATCCCCGTGAGCGGGACTTTAATGCGTCAAAGAAATCATAAATAATTTCATTGAGCGGCAATTCGTATTTTAAAAGCGCCCTCGTCTCCTCAATGTACTCCATACTCACATAAACGCCCCGACGCTCCTGACATAAATCCATAATCGCCCCGATAAATTCCGACGTTACCATAATCTCCGCGCTGACAACCGGCTCCTCCATATAATCAATTTCAGAGGGGTCCGGCAAATTCGACGGATTCGTCAATTCCACACATTCCCCGTTTGTCTTATAAACCTTATAGATAACGCCGGGTGCCGTTGTTACCAGATCAAGATTATACTCTCTCTCTAAGCGTTCCTGAATCACCTCAAGATGTAACAGGCCTAAAAATCCGCACCGGAACCCAAATCCAAGCGCCATACTTGTCTCTGGCTCGTACTGCAGCGCCGCGTCGTTTAACTGAAGCTTTTCAAGCGCATCACGCAAATCAGGATATTTGGCACCGTCGGCGGGATATAGCCCGCAGTACACCATGGAATTCACCTTTTTATATCCCGGCAGAGGCTGTTCACACGGGTGATCCCGATTAGTCACGGTGTCGCCGACGCGCGCATCCTGCACATTTTTAATACTTGCTGTCAAATAACCGACCATACCGGCTGAAAGCTTCTCGCACGGAATCAGTTGTCCGGCGCCGAAATAACCAACCTCCACAACCTCAGCCGTCGCTCCGGTCGCCATCATCCGAATCGGCGTTCCTCTTTGAACCGTCCCCTCCATCAGGCGGCAAAACACAATGACCCCTTTATACGCATCATATACGGAATCAAAAATCAGCGCCTGAAGCGGCGCAAGCGGATCCCCGGTTGGCGCCGGAATCTTCTCGACAATTTGTTCCAGCACCTCTCCGACATTCAGTCCGGTCTTGGCGGAAATGCGCGGCGCCGATTCCGCCTCAATTCCGATTACGTCCTCAATCTCCTTCGCTACACGGTCCGGGTCGGCGCTCGGCAAATCCACCTTATTGATCACCGGCAGCACATCCAGATCGTGATCTAACGCGAGATATACATTCGCAAGCGTCTGCGCCTCAATCCCCTGCGCCGCATCGACGACCAGAATCGCGCCGTCGCATGCGGCGAGGCTTCTGGAAACCTCATAGTTAAAATCGACATGGCCCGGCGTGTCAATCAGATTAAAAATGTATTCCTGGCCGTCTTTTGCGCGGTAAACCGTGCGCACCGTCTGCGCCTTGATCGTAATGCCTCTCTCTCTCTCCAGATCCATATTGTCAAGCACCTGTGCCTGCATCTCCCGGCTTGTCAGCAGACCTGTCTGCTCAATAATCCGGTCTGCGAGCGTTGACTTCCCGTGATCAATATGCGCGATAATACAAAAATTCCGTATTCTGGACTGATCTGTTTCTGCCATGTGTAACCTCCATTTTATGATCACTCATACGCCGGGACAGTGTTTTACACCTGACTCAGCGCCTGATCCAAATCCTCAATAATATCTTCTACATTCTCAATACCTACCGAAAAGCGGATCAGATCCGGCTGCACGCCCGCTTCTATCAGCTGCTCATCGCTCAGCTGCCTATGAGTATGACTTGCCGGATGAAGCACGCAGGTACGAGCGTCCGCCACATGCGTCACGATCGCTACCAGTTTCAGATGATCCATGAAAGAAATACTCGTCTCCCGTCCGCCTTTGAGACCAAACGACAGCACGCCGCACGTGCCATTTGGCATATACTTCTTGGCAAGCTCATAATCCTGACTGCCGGGCAGTCCCGCAAAATTCACCCAAGCCACCTTGTCATGTCCCGCCAGATACTCCGCTACCTTCTGCGCATTCTCACAGTGGCGCTTCATGCGCAAATGCAGTGTTTCCAGTCCGAGATTGAGCAAAAAGCAGTTATTCGGACTTGGAATCGAGCCAAGATCCCGCATCAGCTGCGCAGTGGCCTTTGTGATATACGCGAGCTTTCCAAATTTTTCTGCATACACAATTCCGTGATACGAATCATCCGGCTGTGTCAGTCCCGGATATTTCTCTGCATGCGCCATCCAGTCAAAATTGCCGCTGTCGACAACAGCGCCCCCGACCGCTACAGCGTGTCCGTCCATATACTTCGAGGTACTGTGAACGACAATGTCCGCCCCGAAATCGATCGGCCTGCAGTTGATCGGCGTTGCAAACGTATTGTCCACAATCAGAGGAACACCATGCTCATGCGCCAGTCTGGAAAACTTTTCAAAATCCAGGATCCGAACAGTCGGATTGGAGATACTCTCCCCGAAGACCGCCCGGGTATTGGGGCGCATAGCCCGGCAGAGTGTTTCATAGTCGTCATCCTGATCAACAAACGTCGTCTCAATGCCAAGCTTTTTTAAAGTTACGCTCAGCAGATTATAGGTTCCCCCGTATACCGACGAGGAGCATACCACATGATCGCCCGCCTCACAGATATTAAAAATCGAAAAAAATGTGGCTGCCTGGCCGGACGCCGTGAGAATAGCCCCCACGCCTCCTTCCAGAGCCGCAATTTTTGCCGCCACGGCCTCATTAGTCGGATTCTGAAGGCGGGTATAAAAGAACCCGCTGTCCTCCAAATCAAACAAACGACCCATCTGATCACTTGTATCATACTTAAACGTAGTGCTCTGGTAGATCGGCAGCACGCGCGCCTCACCCTTTTTAGGCTCCCAACCGGCCTGCACACAAATCGTTTCTATTCTGGAATCCTTCATTTGAAAACCTCCTTTTTTGCTGTGTTTATGTAAATTATAAATTGTTATTGTAACGTCAGGACGACGGTTCCAGTTGCCCGCGTGAAATCATACCGGCTTCCAACAACCGCTGAAGCGTCATCAATATACCGAATTTGGCATGTTCCCATGTCAAACCGCCCTGAAAATATACTGTGTACGGAGGCTTGATCGGCCCGTCGGCGGAAAGCTCAATGGACGAGCCGGACACAAAAGCGCCCGCAGCCATAATGACGTCGCTGTCATACCCCGGCATTGCCCACGGCTCGGGCACGACATAGCTGTCCACCGGCGCCGCGGCCTGGATCCCCTGACAAAAGGCGATCACGCCCTCCGGAGCCCCAAAAGTTACCGCCTGTATAATATCATGGCGCGGCTGCGCGCCGTCAGGCGACACTAAAAACCCGAGACGCTCATACACATTTGCCGCGAAAATAGCGCCCTTTAGCGCGCCCCCGACAACGGACGGCGCAAGAAACAGCCCCTGAAAGAAGCTTCCGAGAACCCCGAGCGTCGCCCCCACCTCGCGACCGAGTCCTGGTGAAGTCAGACGGTATGCCGCCTGCTCGATATACTCCTGTTTGCCGACAATATAACCGCCGATCGGCGCCAATCCGCCTCCCGGATTTTTAATCAGAGAACCGACGCACAGATCGGCGCCAACCTGCGTCGGCTCCGTCGTCCCGACAAATTCCCCGTAGCAATTATCCACCATGCAGATAATATCCGAACGTATACTTTTGATAAAAGCAATCAATTCGCCGATCGCGTCCACCGAGAGCGTCGGCCGCGTCTGATAGCCCTTCGACCGCTGTATCGTAACCATCTTCGTCTTGTCTGTAATCGCCGAACGAATCCCCTCATAGTCGAACGAGCCGTCTTCCATAAGGTCCACCTGCCGATAGCGGACGCCATACTCTGCCAGAGATCCCTTCGACGGCCGGATGCCGATCACCTCCTCAAGCGTGTCATACGGCTTTCCGACCGGAGATAATAGCTCGTCGCCCGGACGCAGATTCGCGCTCAGCGCAACGGCGAGCGCATGCGTCCCGCAGGTCAGCTGCGGCCTCACAAGGGCAGCTTCCGCCTGAAAGACCGACGCGTAAACTGCCTCAAGCGTCTCGCGCCCGAGATCATTATACCCGTAACCGGTAGAAGCTGCAAAATGAATATCACTGACCCGATTCTCCTGCATGGCCCCAAGCACCTTCAGCTGATTATACTCCACAACCTCGTCCACCCGGTCAAACCGCTCCCTAAGCGAAGCCTCTACTTCAGCTCCAAAGGCGTAAACTGGCTCCGAAACACCAAGCTTTTTGTACATCTTTTCGCCAGGCGTTTTGTTGTCTCTATTCTTCATCATTCCCCACTTGCTTTCCACTTAACATATTTCGCTGTTCCAACACACTGCACATATAACGCACAATTTCATGATCGTCCGCGAACGCACCTTTCTCAATCCACGTCACATCGCGCTCACGTTTAAACCATGTAATCTGACGCTTGGCAAAATGTCTTGAATCACGTTTAATGCGGTATACCGCTTCCTCCAGACTGCATTTCCCGTCCAGATAATCCAAAATCTCCTTATAACCGAGTCCCTGCATGGATACCATCGACCGGTTGCAGCCGGCCGCTTTCAATCTGCGCACCTCCTCAACCAGTCCGTTTTCCATCATTTCATCGACGCGCCGGTCAATCCGCCGGTAGAGCCTCTGACGCTCATCGTTGAGTACAAAGTACACATAACGGTACGGAGACTCCTTCTGCCGTTCTCGCCGGTTGTGCTCCGAAATCGGCGTGCCGGTCTCATAATAAAACTCGAGCGCCCGGATGACGCGCTTGACATTTTGATGCGCGATGATTGCAGCCGACTCCGGATCCACGCAGGCCAACTGCTCATGCAGCCATACGCTGCCCCGCTGTTTTGCCTCCAATGCCAGGTTTTTTCGAAGCTCTTCGTTTTCTTTCGTCTCCGTGAAATCAATATCATATAAGACGCTCTGGATATAAAATCCGGTGCCGCCCACGAGAATCGGAACGCGGCCTTTCGCCGTGATCCGGCGGATCGCATCCTTGGCCATCGACTGAAACCGCACAACGTCAAAGCGCTCCGACGGCTCTAGCACATCCACAAGATAATGAGGGACTCCCTGCATTTCTTCCGGCGTAATCTTTGCAGATCCAATATCCATATGCCGGTATACCTGCATCGAGTCCGCCGAGATAATCTCTCCGCCGACCGCTTTTGCCAGCGAAATTGATACCCTCGTCTTGCCGACCGCAGTCGGCCCGGTGAGCACGATAAGCGACTGATCACGCATAACTATTTCTCCTTCAGTGTCATGATTCGTCTTTGTAAACCATTCTCGCCTGCAAAACCAGACGGTAGTCCCCTCCCGCACTCGTGCAGGTACACAGTGTAATCACTTCATCGTTCGGATTCGCACGGATGCCGGTCTCATATTTGCTCTGATTATTCATTTTATCAAGCCATGCGGTATATTCAGCGCCCGGAGCCTCAAACCAGGTAAACGTATCCGAAGTATACAGCGTCTCATACACGGAAAAAATCTGGTACCGGTATTTCCCGTTCGGCGTATAATACCAAAAAAACTCATTCCCCGCCAGATAGGACGCTTCCTTATATTTTCTCAGAGAACCGAACATCGTTCCATTTCTCATATTATGTCCATAGATAATTGTATTGGTTCTGCTGTGACCGTACTTAATTTTGCCCTCCACATAAAGCTCGCCGTAAATGTCATAGGCGCCGGTACGGTTGTGTTTCAAATAAAAATCCGTTCCGTCCTGAAAAAAGACCGGATAGCTGATGACATCCAGCGTTTCAAATTCCAGATACCCGATAATATCCTGATTGACCGCTTTCCACGCATTAAAATCAATATTTTTGATTTCATAATTCGGATTTAACGGCACCGGATATAAAAATTTGTCTCCGTGTACCCAGATTCCGCTGCCGACATCCTCCAAAACTGTGGGCCGCCTGTTTTGCGGCAAATCCGGTTCCTCCCACGGAAAGATCACATGATGCAGATTGTGAAACGTCAGGCCATACTTTTCCTTTACCCCTTCCATAAACGGATCCGTCTCTTTTTCTGCCCAAAACATGTCAAAAGCAACATACCCAAGAATACCGACAACGCCGATACTCAAAATCACAATCAGAGAAATGATGACTTTTTTTCCTTTATCCATATATCTCCCCATTCTTTTTCCGCTCAGCGCCGTGCATACCGGCTCAGTCTCGGCAAAATTTCTGATAATACTTCGACACAGTAATGAAGCTGTTCCTCCGTCGTATACACCCCAAAGCTAAAGCGCAGTGTCGAATCCAGAAATTCCTTCGACAGTCCGATGCTTTTGAGCGTATCGCTGATGCCCGGTTTATTCGATGCGCACGCGCTCCCGGACGAGACATAAATGCCGCGTTCCTCCAGAGCATGCAAAAGCACCTCACTGCGTATACCCGAAAATCCTGCGCTCACAATATGAGCTGCACCTTCGCGTCCCCCGGGACTGTGGACACGAACGCCCGGGAGCGCACTCAGCTGTTTTGCAAACTCATCCCGAAGCCGGTACATCGCCTGCTGCTTATCCTCCAACTGATCATATGCCAGTTCTGCTGCCAATGCCATACCCGCGATGCCCGGTACATTTTCAGTGCCCGGCCGCAGTCCGCCCTGCTGCCCGCCTCCGAAAACAATCGGGCGAAGTTTTGTCCGTTCCTTCACATAGAGCAGCCCGACGCCTTTCGGACCGTGTATTTTATGGCCGCTCGCTGAGAGCAGATCAATATTCATCGCCTTCGGCGCAATGCGAAACTTTCCAAACCCCTGAACCGCATCGACATGAAACACACACGCCGGCTGACATTCCTTACAGATCGCTCCCAACTCCTGTACCGGCTGCACAGAGCCAATTTCATTATTGACCATCATGATGGATGCAAGAATCGTATCTTTGGTCATTGCGTCGCGAAACACCTGCGGCGTTACCATACCCTGTTCATTTACCGGCAGGCGGACGATCTCAAACCCCATACCCTCCAGAGCATCCATCGTCTGCGAAACGCTCGGATGTTCCACGGAGCTTGTGAGAATCCGCTTTCCTGCACGCTGATTGGCAAGCGCCGCGCCGATAACGGCAATGTTATTGGACTCTGTCCCTCCCGAAGTAAAAAAGAGTTCTTTTTCCTGTGCTTTGAGCAATTTGGCAAACGTCGTGCGCGCGTTGCGCACATACTGTTCCGCCTCAAACCCTTTCCTGTGCATAGACGAGGGATTCCCGTATATTTCCGTCATCACACGGACGACTGTTTCGGCCACGCGCGCATCGCACTGCGTAGTGGCGGCGTTATCTAAATATGCCTCCATGACTCTGTAATCCTCCGTTCATTGTTCCAGATGAAACATCAATATCGACAGCGCACACAGCCCCGCCGTCTCCGTCCGCAGTATACGCCGTCCCAGACTGATCGGGCAAACGCCGTACTGCCCGGCAAGCTCAACTTCCGGCTCATCCATTCCGCCCTCCGGCCCGATAAACACGCCGATGGACTGCCCCGGCCGCAGGCGCTGAATTTGTTCTTTTGACTGACGCACATCCCCGTACCGCTCATACGGCAGAAACGCCGCGTCCAGTGACTGTGCCAGAGACAGCGCGTCGGAAAAATCCATAATATTCCTCACCTCTGGAATCACGGCGCGCCCCGACTGCTTGGCCGCGCTCTCTGCAATCGCGTTCCACCGGCTGACCTTGGCCGCTTCCTTTTGTCCGTTCCACTTTACGACACACCGCTTCATCCGTACCGGCACAATCTCGAAGGCTCCCAGTTCCACCGCCTTCTGCACAATCAAATCCATCTTGTCTGCCTTTGGCAGCCCCTGAAACAAAATCAGCCTGGAAGACAACTCGCTCTTCTGTTCACAGACCTGCTCAATTTCGGCATACACCCGCCCGGCGCCGAACGATGCAATATGGCAGACATATTCGCGGTAAGCTCCGTCATAAATACAGAGCTGTTCGCCGACGCGCATTCGCAGTACATTGCAGATGTGCTCCACATCGCCGCCGGTAATCTCAATCATCTGCTTCCCAATCTGCTCGGGTTTTACAAAAAAATGATGCATCTCTCACACCGCTCCTAGCTGTTTGCTTTCCGGCTGCCCCTCAGACATGCGCGCCGCAGTAATCGCTACCCAGTCGTTTTGGCGCGCAACCTCCAGTATCTCGAAACCATTTTCCGTCATCGCCGCACGCACATCCTGCTCCTTCGTATACAAAATTCCCGACGTCACCCAAAGCCCGCGCTCCTTTAAATGCGCGCCGACCACACCGGCCAGGCGACAGATCACCTCCGCGAGAATATTGGACACCACCACGTCATGACAGTGAACGCCTGCGCGCTGTACCGCAGCGGTCGGATCGTCAGCCAGCAAATCTCCGCAGAAGATGTCATATTCGGCTCCGTTTAGACCGTTAACCGTGAAATTTTCCTCCGCTGAGCGGACTGCTTCCGGATCAATATCCATACAGACCACCCGGCCCGCGCCAAGCTTCAGCGCCAAAATCCCTAGAATCCCGCTGCCGCAGCCGACGTCAAACAAACTGTCCGCAGGCTTTACATGTCTGCGCAGCTGCCGGATGCAAAGCTGTGTCGTCTCGTGCAGCCCGGTGCCGAACGCCGTACCCGGATCAATCTGAATCACCATCGGATAATTGGCCTCATCCTCCGCCTGTTCCCATGTCGGCCGTATCAAAAGATCGTCCACGGCAAACGGTTTAAAATATTGTTTCCAGTTGTAAAGCCAGTCCTGATCTTTTGTATCGGTCCGTGTAATGCGCCCCTCGCCGACGGAAACGTACTCAGACATCTCCCGCATCCGTGCGCGGATCTGCTCCAGAAGCTCACGCTCGTCCGTTTCCTCGTCTAGGTAAAACCGCACGCTGGCCGTGCCGTCGTCGTCGGGAAGCTCCGGCAAAATATCAATAAACATCGCCTGACGTTCTTCCTCTGTAATTTGCCGGTGATCTAAAATTTCCACACTGTCAATCCCCAATTCCAACAACATGCCGCACACAAAATCCTCCGCGTCTGTCGTGGTGGAAATGGTAAATGTCTTCCATTGCATCGAACTGCCTCCAAGTACAAATTTGATGTTATCATAACATAATTATACAGCAGACGCAAGAAATGCACGCTGAAAATTGGAGGCCTTTACATCGCGCAAAACTTCGAATATACTGATAGAGAATAATACTGGCATATCAATGGAAACGGAGGGATGGGATGCATCCGATGATACTGCTCTACAATTTTGTACAAGACGAACGAACCCGACAGATCCGGGGATACCTAAGCAAGGCGGGAATCACTGCGCGTTTGGTGTCCGCGCCCGATTATCAAAAGCCGCTTGGGTATCTGTTTGGTCTGCCGGGTTTTTCTGAACCCTACCCCGTTAATCTCGGGGCCAATTTTAAAGACGAAATGCTTGTTATGCACAATTTTTCAAACAATCAGCTCGATCAGCTGCTGGCGTTTTTTCGTGAACGGCAGCTATCCCCGGTGGCTCTGAAAGCCGTTCTGACTCCCGTCAACTGCCATTGGAATTCTCTGAAGCTGCACGAAGAACTGCTAAAAGAACGTGACGCCATGCGGCGCTGACGGTTACACACAGGACGTTACCTTGTAGCCTGCCTCCGTCACCGCGTCGATGAGCGCCTGAGACGAGACCTCCCGGGACAGCGTGACCTCGGCGCTCTTCTGCTCCAGATTGACATTGACAAACGTCACGCCGTCTACGCCGGACAACGCCGTCTCCACACGCATTTTACAGTGATTACACATCATGCCTTCAATAATCAGCACTTTTTTATCCGCACCGCGATTACCGGCATCCGCCGTCTGCACATGTCCGTCTTCTTCCCTGCCGCTCTTAAAAAAGCGCAGCCGAAGCGCATTTGTAACGACGCATACCGAGCTTAAACTCATCGCAGCCGATCCAATCATCGGCGTCAGCCGGATGCCAAGCGGCAGAAAGAGCGCGCCTGCCGCCACCGGAATGCCAAGTATATTGTAAAAGAACGCCCAAAACAAATTCATCTTAATATTCCGAAGCACCGCACGGCTCAGCTTCCGCGCCACCGCTACATCGTACAGAGAATCTTTCATCAGGACAACATCGGCGGAATCAATGGCAATATCCGTTCCCGCGCCGATCGCAATCCCGACGTCCGCCCGCGCAAGGGCCGGCGCATCGTTAATTCCGTCTCCGACCATCGCGACCTTATGTCCCTGTTCCTGCAAATTCCGAATACACGCCTCCTTCTCCGTCGGCAGCACATCGGCAATGACCTCCGCAATGTCAAGCTCCGCGCGGATCGCTTCCGCCGTCGTGCGGTTATCCCCGGTAAGCATCACCACATGCAGCCCTTCCCCGGCAAACGCGCGGATTGCCGCCCGGCTGCTTTCCCGCACGGTATCTGCAACGGCGATCACTCCCCGGATCGTTTTGCCCGCTGCAAACAGCAGCGGCGTCTTTCCTTCGTTCGACAGGCGCGCCAAGATCTCCACAATGTTGTTCCGCTCGTTTTCTGAGGCAAACACATGGTTTTCATCACACAGAGCCATATTTCCTGCCAGACAGTCCTGCCCTTCAAAAACTGCCCTTACGCCTCTGCCCGAGATCATTTCAAAATCCTGAATCGGGCGCACCGCAATCTCGTCCTGCTTTGCCTTTTCCACAATCGCCTCTGCCAGAGGATGTTCACTTCCGGCCTCCACCGAGGCGGCAAGCATCAAAAATTCCTGCTCGGTCATACTCTGATCAAGCACCAGAACATCCGTCACTCTCGGATGCCCGCTCGTAATCGTCCCGGTTTTATCAAGTACAATCGTATCGACCGAATGCAGCTGTTCCAGACTCTGTGCCGACTTAATCAAAATGCCAAATTCCGCCGCCTTTCCGGTTCCTACCATAATTGCCACCGGTGTGGCCAGTCCGAGAGCGCACGGACACGAAATGACGAGTACCGAAATTGCGCACGACAGCGCAAATTCAAAATCTCGGCCCGCCAACAGCCAGACCGCCGCGGTCAAAATCGCGATTCCAATGACCACCGGAACGAAAATGCCGCTGATTTTGTCCGCCAGTCTTGCAATCGGCGCCTTTGTGTTGCCCGCCTCATCGACGAGACGGATAATCTGTGCAAGCGTCGTATCGTTGCCGACGCGCGACGCGCGAAATTCAAACGTGCCGTTCTTATTAATCGTCGCCGAGATGACCTCGTCATCTACCTTTTTCTCCACCGGGATACTCTCCCCGGTAATCGCCGACTGATCGACAAACCCATAACCCGATGTGATGACCCCGTCAACCGGGATGCTCTCTCCCGGACGAATCACTACGATGTCCCCGCTTTTGACCTGTTCTGCGGGAATCTGAACCTCTTGGCCATTCCGGATAACGCGCGCTGTTTTAGGCGCAAGATCTAAAAGTTTGCCGAGCGCATCCGACGTCTTGGCTTTCGAGCGGGTTTCCAGATACTTGCCGACGGTCACCAGTGTCAGGATCATTGCCGCAGATTCAAAATACAACTCATGATGATAATGATGCACAATATCCCACTGACCATGCCCCATCGCGTAAGACATCCGGTAAATTGCAAAAATGCCGTAAAGCACCGACGCCCCGGAACCAAGCGCGACAAGCGAATCCATGTTCGGCGTTTTTCTGCAAAGTCCCCGCCAACCGGAAATAAAAAACTGCCGGTTAATCAGTAAAATAGGGATCGTAATCAGCAGCTGCGTAAACGCAAATACAACCGCATTTTCACTGCCGGTCAATATGGACGGCATCGGCCATCCGGCCATCATCCCCATGGCAATATACATTAAAGGAATCAACAGTACGATCGACGAAAGCAGCCTGTTTTTCATAGAATGCTGACGATCCTGCTCCTGTTTTTTCCTCTTGTTCCACTCGCTCCGAAAACCTCCGTCGTCGCCTTCCTCCCGGGTTCCGGACGCGAAAGGCTGCGCGCCGTATCCGCTCTTAACCACCGCGTCGATAATCTGCCCGCGTGTGACGGCCGTCTCGTCAAATTCTACCGTCATCTGATTCGCCAGAAGGCTGACATTCACTTCCGACACCCCCGGCAACTTCTGCACCGCCCGCGTGATATTTGCCTGACATGCGGCGCAGCTCATACCTGTAATTTGAAATTTCTCCACTGCCATATCCACTGCCTCCTGTCCTCAAACTCATCAAAAATACGGCGTCTCATCTAAGCCGCTTTACAAGTTCCAGCGCTTCTTCCACTACATCCAGATTTCCCTTTTGAATCTCTTCCACCACACATGTTTCCATATGCTCCTGGAGAACAAGATAACCGACATTGCGCAACGCGCTTTCCACCGCTGCAATCTGTGTCAGCACTTCTCCGCAATACCTGTTTTCCTCCAACATCTTATTGATCCCGTTTAGCTGTCCGATCATACGGTTAATCCGATTGCGCAGCAGCCGCACCTGCTTTTCTTCCCGCGGCGTTGCTTTATAATGGCAACAGACTTCCTGCTCCTTCTTAACATCACCAATCGTTTGGCCTGTATTCAAAAAATCATTCTCCTTTTGACTCATCCTGTTTCCGTCACCCTTTCTAACATCTACAATACCCCCTATGGGTATTAATTTCATATTATAATATACCCCTACCAGGTATTTGTCAACCCAATTTAAAAAGAGGGCATCCTTTCAAGTCATTTCATGACTTTTTGGACACCCTCTATACGGCTCAAAATCATACTACCCCTTCATAGCGAACTGATCCATAGGCTGCAGATCCTTCGTTGCCGGCTTTACCACGTCCACAAGGACGCCTCTCTCCGATTCCGTAAAACACTCGGACTGGCTGCCACAGTAGCAACGGTATCAAAATACAACCGTCTTTTTTCATGTCCCCGACTCCGGAAGCAGGTTTTTCATGCCCTCCAGACTGATGGCCAGGGTGGACATATTATGTAAAAATGCAGATGTGGGCGGGGTAATCCAACCGCCTACTCCCAAAAAGATTAAGGCGGTGTTGATTCCTACAATCATCCGGTAATTTCTCCGGATGCGCGTCATCAGATGGTTGCTGAGCTGTTTCAAGGTGACGAGCTCATAGAGGTCGTCTGCGGCAATAGTAATATCTGCCACTTCTCTCGCTAACTCTGCGCCGTCGCTGATGGCAATTCCCGCATCGGCCGCTGACAGAGCAGGGGAATCGTTGATACCGTCTCCTACCATCAGAACCTTGCGTCCGGCGGCTTTCTCCTGTTCGATAAAGGCCGCTTTTCCCTCTGGCAGCACCTCGGCATGATATTCATCCACGCCGATGCGCTTGGCAATAGACGCCGCTGTCCGCTCACTGTCGCCGGTCATCATCACAATCCGGGCGATTCCTTCCTTCCGAAGAAGGGAGATTACCTCCGATGTCTCTTCCCGCAGAGGATCCTCAATACAGATCACTGCGGAGAGTTGGCCGTTGATCGCCAGATAGAGATGAGAATATTCCCCGGGCAGAAGAGAAAATTTCTCCTCCTCGCCTTCAGGCACCCGGCATTTCTCATCCTCAAACACGAAATGATAACTGCCGATGATGGCCTTCTTGCCCTCAATGGTGGAGGCGATGCCATGAGCTACAATATATTCCACCTTCGTGTGCATTTCCTGATGCTCCAGATTCCGCTCTCTGGCGGCGCGTACCACAGCCTTGGCCACAGAATGCGGAAAATGCTCTTCCAGGCAGGCGGCAATCCGAAGCATTTCCGCTTCCTTCTCCTCTCCAAAAGGAATGACCTCTCTTACCACAGCCCTGGCTTTGGTAAGGGTTCCCGTCTTGTCAAAAACGATGGTAGCCGCCTCTGCTACGGCCTCCATGTATTTTCCTCCCTTTACCGTAATCCGCCGCCGGCTAGCCTCCCTGATAGCAGAGAGCACAGCGATAGGCATGGAAAGTTTCAGAGCGCAGGAGAAATCCACCATCAAAACAGAAAGTGCCTTGGTCACATTTCTCGTGAGCAACAGCGTCAGCGCCGTGCCCGCCAATGTATAAGGTACCAACTGATCTGCCAGATGCTCTGCCCGGCTCTCTAAACCGGATTTGAGCTTCTCTGACTCTTCAATCATGGTAACAATCTTCTCGAATTTGGTCGATCCGGTGGCTTCCTTTACCAGGATCGCCAGTTCTCCTTCCTCTACTACGGTGCCCGCATAGACATAACCGTCCACTGTTTTGTAAACCGGAGCCGATTCCCCTGTGAGAGACGCCTGATTTACCATAGCCTCTCCCTCTGTCACTTCGCCGTCAAAGGGAATTACGCTGCCCATGTGAACCACCACGGTGTCACCTTTCTGTATGCTTGCTGCGGGAACAAGGATTTCCTGGGAATTTCTGCGCAGCCACACACGATCCACCCGCAGAGACATGCTCCTGGCCAGATCTCCCACCGATTTCTTATGCGTCCACTCCTCCAGAATCTCTCCGATCCCCAGAAGAAACATCACAGAACCGGCCGTACTGAAATTCCTTCTGGCGACAGACACCCCGATGGCCGTAGCGTCCAACGCCGCCACTTCCAACTTGCCTCTGCGCAGACAGGAGAGCCCCTGGCGCAAATATTTCATAGAACGGCAACAGACAAGACAATTCCTTACCAGTGGGGGAATGACTAATTTCTCCACCGCCCGAAACACCAATTTTCCTATCAATTTGTCTTTATATTGGGCATTGAGAGCCCTGCCGGAATGTTCCAGGATGTCCTCCGGCACTGTAGTCATTTTCTGAGAGTAGGAAGAGAGCGCCTTCAGCAATTCCCTGCGCTCACCCGTATAGCAAATACTGGCGTCATTAGTCCGCTCATAGACCTGAACTTTCGTCACACCGGGCAGCTGCTCCAGATAATACTGAAGAATGTCCGCATCCCGTATGGACATCCGCCGGCCGGGGGCATGGATGCGGATTCGTCCTCTGATTTCATGCTTGATTCTGAATTTCACTCTTATTCGCCCGCCTCTTCTGCAACAGCCTCGTCCTCAAATTCCAGGTCCGCTTCCTTTGCCTCTCTTTCCTCGTTGAGCTGCTTCGCCTCAGCCAGAATGTCCTCTGCATTTTCCTGTACGTTGGTCACCGTATCCATCACGCACTCTTTTGCCCGAAGCACAGACGCCGTGCAATGTGTATAAACTTTCTTCGCATCCTTACTTGAGAGCAGCTTCACTCCCGCCGTTCCAAATAACACACCGCCTGCAAAAATCCCAAGATTCTTCATTTTAAAAATATCCAACATATGTATTTCCTCCTATTTGTAAAATTTTTATAGAAACGTAATCCCCCTGCTGTACAGACTCACCGGCATCAAAAACCGCTCCCTTTCCTGGTCTGTTTTAACTACTTGTGTTTATAGCCTGTATAAAATACCATAAAAAAACACACCAACGCTGCCCAGGCCCAGAATCTGTGCTGTTTCATTTCGATTGTCCCCCTTCCCCACAATATTTTTAGGATTAGTTTTATCTAACTCATGCTGTAAATTAAAATGAAAAATTCCTCTTGGAACCTTTCATTTTACGTACTTTTTGACTTTTCTATCATAGCATTCCTTCCACAAATTGTCAATGTCAGCTTCTTCATCGTGTGTTATTACTTGTGATCATAACTATGAAAGAAGGGAACATCACCTTGTCACAGGCACGCCTCAAAATCGTCAGGGAACCTATTGACAGGATGATCCGAAAGGTGTATGATAACACCGTCATATAGCAGTGTTACATGGAGACGATTATGCAGGAATATATCCCGGACACATTAGAAAAAATTCAGGAAGCGGCTCTCAATGAATTTTCCAAAAAAGGATTCCGCGGGGCATCTCTCCGGCAGATTGTGAAGCAGGCCGGCGTGACCACCGGAGCCTTTTACGGCTATTTTCCCAGTAAGGAAGCGCTGTTTGCCTCAATCGTAGAGCCCCACGCCTCCGCTTTGATGGGTCGGTTTATGAAAGCCCAGATTTCTTTTGCCGAGTTGCCGGAATCGGAACAGCCGGCACATATGGGGCAAGATTCCGGGGCTTATCTGCGTTGGATGGTGGACTATATCTGTCAGCATCGGGAGCCTGTCAAGTTGCTGCTTTGCTGTGCCGAGGGCACCGACTATGAACAGTTTGTTCATCGCATGGTGGAGGTCGAAGTAGAATCCACGCTGCAGTATATCCGGGTGCTGCGCCGCCTGGGGCAGGATGTCCCGGAAGTAGACCGGCAGTTATGTCATATTATTGCGAGCGGCATGTTCAGCGGCATCTTTGAAGTGGTAATTCACGATATGCCCTATGATCAGGCTCTGCGTTATGTGAATCAGCTGCGGGATTTTTATACTGCCGGTTGGTTAAAACTGATGACACCATGAGCACATGAAATGAAAGGGGGATTGCCCCCTGTTTTTTACCCATAAGTTAGTTATTACTAACCAATACATATATAAGGAGGTTCTTTCATGAAACAACAAAAAAAGAGTGACCTTGCGACTCTGCTCGGCTATGCAGGGAGCCACAAAGGACTGACCTTCCTGGGGTTGGCCTTGTCGGCCGTGTCCATGCTGTTAAGCATGGCTCCCTACATCTGCATCTGGTTGGCGGCCAGAGATCTCATCGCCGTGGCGCCTAACTGGACACAAGCACAAAATGTGACCCGCTACGGTTGGCTGGCTTTCGCCTTTGCGGTGTGCGGCATTGTGATTTACTTTGCCGGTCTCATGTGTACCCATCTGGCTGCCTTCCGCACAGCATCCAATATCCGCAAACAGGGTGTTGCCCATGTGATGAAAGCCCCTCTGGGTTTTTTTGATTCCAACGCTTCAGGACTGATCCGCGGCCGACTAGATGCAGCGGCCGCCGATACCGAAACACTTCTCGCCCATAACCTGGCGGATATTGTCGGCACTGTCGTCCTGTTTCTGTCCATGTTGGCGCTGATGTTTGTCTTTGACTGGCGAATGGGCGCCGCCTGCCTGTTAGCCGCAGTCATCTCGGTCATCGCCATGTTCTCCATGATGGGCGGCAAAAACGCCGAGCTGATGGCGGAATACCAGGCGGCCCAGGATCGTATGACAAAAGCGGGCACTGAATATGTCCGGGGAATTCCCGTAGTCAAGATCTTTCAACAAACCGTCTATTCTTTCAGGGCTTTTCAAGAGGCCATCGAGGAATACAGCAGCAAGGCCGAGCATTATCAGGCAGATGTTTGCAAGGTGCCTCAGTCTGTCAATCTGACTTTCACGGAAGGCGCTTTTGTGTTTCTGGTTCCGGTGGCGCTGTTTTTGGCGCCCAGCGCCCTGGCAGACGGCAGCTTTGCCGGCTTTATCACGAACTTTGCCTTTTACGCAGTATTTTCAGCCATCATCTCCACCGCGCTGGCCAAAATTATGTTTGCCGCCTCCGGTATGATGTTGGCAGGCACTGCCTTAGGCCGCATCAGCCAGGTGATGGATGCTCCCACCCTTCAGGCGCCTGTACATCCGAAAACACCTCACGGCAACAAAGTGGAATTTAAGAATGTAAGCTTTACCTACGATGGCGCGCATACTCCCGCCCTTTCCGATGTCTCTTTCACGGCAGAGCCGGGGCAAACCGTAGCGCTAGTAGGCCCTTCCGGAGGCGGCAAGACCACAGCCGCTAGCCTAATTCCAAGATTTTGGGACGTAGCTTCCGGTACCGTAGAAGTCGGCGGAGTAGATGTGACCCAGATTGATCCTCATGTGCTCATGGATCAGGTGGCTTTTGTGTTCCAGAATAACCGCCTGTTCAAAGCCTCGATTCTGGAAAACGTGCGGGCCGCCCGGCCAAAAGCCACACGAGAGCAAGTTCTTGCAGCACTCTTTGCCGCCCAATGCCAGGATATTATCGATAAACTGCCAGACGGAATTGACACTCAGATTGGTTCCGAAGGAACCTACCTTTCGGGAGGCGAACAGCAGCGCATTGCCCTGGCCCGCGCCATTTTAAAAGACGCTCCCATTGTCGTGCTGGATGAAGCAACAGCCTTTGCTGATCCGGAAAATGAAGCGCTGATCCAAAAGGCCTTTTCCACACTGACGAAAGGACGCACTGTTATCATGATTGCCCACCGCCTGTCCACCGTAGTAAGGGCGGATAAGATCATCGTCCTGGAGGAAGGACACATTGCCGAACAGGGCAGCCATGCCGAACTCACCGCCGCAGGTGGTCTGTATGCCCGGATGTGGGCGGATTATAACCAGGCAGTTGAGTGGAAAATCACAGGTAGCTTCACCGGAAAAACCGCTTATAAAAAGGAGGCAGAGTAAATGTTCAGTAAAAAGTTTCAGCGCAAATACGCACTGACCGACCAGGGTGTCCGAAATACTAAAAAAGGCGCTTTCTGGACGGTCATCGTCAATCTGGTGGTCATGGGCGGTATCAGCGTCCTGTACTTGATGATGTCTGGCTTTATGGGAACCCTCACAAAGGGCGAACCGCTGCCCGGCGCAGCGCTTCCGATCAGCCTGGTACTTCTGTTTGTCATCCTGTCCTTCGTGACTCATTTACAGCAATACAGGGCCACCTACGGACTGGTATATAATGAAGTCAAAGCCACACGCCTCAGCCTGGCGGAACGGCTGCGCAAGCTGCCTCTGGGATACTTTGGAAAACGGGATTTAGCCGATTTAACCGAAACTATCATGGGAGACGTCAACCGCATGGAGCATGTCTGGTCCCATGTTCTTGGCTATCTGTATGGTTCCTATATTTCGACAGCTGTCATTGCCGTCTGCCTGCTTAGCTACGACTGGCGGTTGGCCATTGCCTGCCTGTGGGGCGTACCGGCGGCCTTCGGACTGTTGTTCGGCAGCCGCAAAATCACTAGCCGCAGCGCCGAGCGAACGAAAAAAGCGGCTGTCGTTGTATCGGACGGAATTCAGGAAGCCCTGGAAAATGTGCGGGAAATCCGCGCCACCAATCAGGAGGAGCGTTATCTAAACGGCCTGAATCGTAAAATTGACGAGCATGAACGGATCATGATCCGGGGTGAACTGGGCACCGGCCTTTTCGTCAACGCCGCTAGCGTGATTATGCGGCTAGGCGTAGCCACCACCATCCTTGTGGGCGCAAATTTAATTCTCTCCGGCCACATTGACTTTATGCTGCTGTTTCTGTTCCTGTTAGTAATTACCCGGGTCTACGCTCCCTTTGACCAGAGTCTTGCTCTCATTGCCGAGATGTTTGTCTCCCAGGTGTCCGCGGACCGCATGATGGAAATTTACGAGAGCCCCATCGCAGAGGGGACGGAAACATTTAGCCCCCGCGGACACGATATTGTCTTTAACCATGTGGGCTTCGCCTACGACGAAAAAGACGTCCTGCATGATGTAAGCTTTACTGCCAAAGAAGGGGAAATTACAGCGTTAGTAGGCCCCTCCGGCTCCGGCAAAAGCACTTGCGCCCGCCTGGCCGCCAGACTGTGGGACGTCACCAGAGGTTCCATCAGGGTAGGAGGCGTGGATATTTCAACTATAGACCCTGAGGTATTACTTACCGATTACTCCATGGTTTTTCAGGACGTCGTGCTCTTTGACGATACGGTAATGGAAAATATCCGTCTTGGCAAGCGCGGTGCCACAGACGAGGAGGTGTTGGCCGCAGCCAAAGCAGCCAACTGTGATGAATTTGTCCGCAAGCTTCCCAAAGGCTACAATACCTCGATTGGCGAAAACGGCACCAAGCTTTCCGGCGGGGAACGGCAGCGGATCTCCATTGCCAGGGCTCTTTTAAAAGACGCCCCGATTGTGCTGCTAGATGAGGCGACCGCAAGTCTGGATGTGGAAAACGAAACCAAGGTGCAGGGAGCGCTCTCCCGACTTCTGGCAGGCAAGACCGTACTGGTTATTGCTCACCGGATGCGCACTGTGGAAGCTGCCGATAAGATTGTCGTTCTGGCAGACGGACAGGTGACGGAAGAAGGAACTCCTGACGAACTGATGGCCAGAGACGGGCTCTACCGCCGCATGGTTGAGCTGCAGCAGCAAAGCTCACAGTGGCATATCCAATAAAGAATTTCCGCAAAAAACAGGAACAGTTGGAGAATTCAGGGCTCCTGACAGGTATCTCCAAATATGAGACAACATGAGAGCAATAGGAAACCCAAAAGGCGGATGCGATTTTTCGCATCCGCCTAACTTCCAACAGACGATCACTGCTCTGTCTGCGCGCCCTGCTTGCTGTTCCACTTCAGATATTCGTTGATAAACAAATCCAACTCTCCGTCCAACACTGCGGTCACATTGCCGCTCTCCGCATTGGTTCTGTGATCCTTCACCATCGTATAAGGCTGCATCACATACGAGCGAATCTGATTGCCCCATCCGATCTCTTTCACCTCACCGCGAATATCGGACAACTTCTCCGCATTGGCCTCCTGCTTCAGCAAATACAGCTTGGCTCTGAGCATCTGCATAGCCTTGTCCTTATTGCTGTGCTGTGAGCGTTCATTCTGACACTGAACAACAGTTCCGGTCGGAATATGCGTAATCCGAATCGCGGAGGACGTCTTATTAATATGCTGTCCGCCCGCGCCGCTGCTTCGGTAAGTGTCAATCCGCAGATCATCAGGGTTAATGTCCACATCGACATCTTCCTCAATCTCCGGCATGACGTCCAGAGAAACAAACGACGTCTGCCGCTTTCCCTGTGCGTTAAACGGCGAAATTCGGACAAGACGGTGAACGCCTTTTTCCGCTTTCAGATAGCCATAGGCATTCTCCCCGTTCACCTGAAAGGTGACCGATTTAATGCCGGCCTCCTCGCCGTCAAGATAATCCAATACCTCAACGTCATAACCTTTGCGCTCGGCCCATCTCGTATACATCCGGTAAAGCATTCCGGCCCAGTCGCACGACTCTGTTCCTCCCGCGCCTGCATTTAACTTTAAAATGGCATTATTGCGGTCGTACTCTCCGGACAGCAATGTCTTCACACGAATATTATCAAACGTCTGGACAAATTCATCAAACGTCTCCTGAATTTCCGGCAACAGCTCCGGGTCGTTTTCCTCATAGCCCATTTCAATGAGCGTCTGCATATCCTCATAACCGGAAACCAACTGCTCATATGCCGCTTTATCATCTTTCAGGCTTTTTAACGTCCTCATCGACTCCTGGGCCGCCTCCGCGTCATTCCAGTAGTCGGGAGCCTCCATCTCACGTTCTAACTCTTCAATCCTGCGCTCTTTGTTCGCGAGGTCAAAGTGAATCCCTTACTTCCTTAAGTGGCGTCTCATACGCAAGAAGCGCAGACTTTAACTGATCAAGCTCAACCACCGTAATCACCTCATTCTTTTTTATTTTTCCGCAGCCGGCCAGTCAGGCGCGGCGGCCGCAGCACTGCTTATATTTCTTCCCGGAACCGCAGGGACACGGATCATTCGGATAAACTTTCCCTGCTGCGCGGCGCTTCGGTGCGCGCACTGCGGAATCATCCTTATTCGTACCCGTCACTTTGGCCACTTCCTCGCGCTCCACCTTCTGCTCAATGCGAATACGATACATCAGCCGTACCGTATCCTCTTTGATCGACTGCGTCATCTCATCAAACATCTGATAGCCGCTCATTTTATATTCTACCAACGGATCGCGCTGTCCGTACGCCTGAAGCCCGATCCCCTGACGCAGCTGTTCCATATCGTCAATATGCGCCATCCATCTGCTGTCAATACTTTTGAGAAGAACGACCCGCTCCACCTCGCGCATATGCTCCGCTTCAGGAAACTCTGCTTCCTTGGCCTCATACATCTGGACTGCAGTCTGATACAGCATCTCCTTAATGTCATCCGGCTTCTTTCCGTCAACCGCTTCTCTGATCACCGGCTGCATCGGAATCAGCGACAGCAGTTCCATATTAAATGCATTGAGATCCCACGAGTCCGCATCGGCGTCGCCGGCCAGATTGCGGTCAACGATTACCCCGATCACATCCTGCACCATGCGCAAAATATAATCGCGCATACTCTCGCCGTCGAGTACACGGCGGCGCTCCTCGTAGATAATCTCACGCTGTTCATTCATGACCTGATCGTACTCGAGCAAATTCTTACGCACTCCGAAATTGTTGCCCTCGATTTTTTTCTGCGCCTTCTCAATCGTACTGGAAAGCATCTTATGTTCAATCTGCTCATTTTCAGGCACGCCGAGCGCGTTGAATACCGAAATCAGCCGCTCGGAGCCAAACAGGCGCATCAGATCATCTTCCAGGGAAATATAAAATCTCGATTCGCCCGGATCGCCCTGACGACCCGAACGGCCGCGGAGCTGATTGTCGATACGCCTCGACTCATGGCGCTCCGTTCCGATAATCTTCAGGCCGCCCGCCGCTCTGGCCTCCTCGTCCAGCTTAATATCGGTACCACGGCCCGCCATATTCGTTGCGATCGTAACCGCACCGTGAATACCCGCATCGGCCACAATCTCCGCCTCCAGCTCATGAAATTTCGCATTCAGCACCTTGTGCGGAATCCCCCGGCGTTTGAGCAGACCGCTCAGCTCTTCGGAAGCCTCGATCGTAATAGTGCCCACCAACACCGGCTGCTGCTTCTCATGAGCTTGAGCGACCGCCTCCACAACCGCGTGAAGCTTTTCCTTGCGCGTCTTGTACACGGCGTCCTCATGATCCACGCGAATTACCGGCTTATTCGTCGGAATGGCAATTACGTCCATACCGTAAATATCCCGAAACTCTTTTTCCTCGGTGAGCGCCGTTCCGGTCATGCCCGCTTTCTTTTTATATTTGTTGAAAAAGTTCTGAAACGTAATCGTCGCGAGCGTGCGGCTCTCCCGTTTCACTTTGACGTGTTCCTTTGCCTCGATCGCCTGATGCAGTCCGTCGCTGTAGCGGCGTCCCGGCATAATACGGCCCGTAAACTCATCGACAATCAACACTTCATCATCTTTCACTACATAATCCTGATCGCGGAACATCAGATAATTGGCGCGCAGCGCCAGAATAATATTGTGCTGAATCTCCAGATTTTCCGCGTCTGCCAGGTTATCGATGTGAAAAAACTTTTCGACCTTGCGAACGCCCTCTTCCGTCAGGTTGACCACTTTATCCTTCTCATTGACAATAAAATCGCCCGACTCCTCAATCTGTTCGCCCATGATGGCGTCCATCTTGGAGAACTCCTTGCTCTCCTCGCCCCGTTCCAACTGCCGAGCCAGAATATCACAAGCCTCATAAAGCTTCGTAGACTTGCCGCTCTGACCGGAAATAATGAGCGGCGTGCGGGCCTCGTCAATCAGCACCGAGTCCACCTCGTCAATAATGGCATAGCTCAGATCACGAAGCACAAGCTGTTCTTTGCGAATCACCATATTGTCCCGCAGATAGTCAAATCCAATCTCATTATTCGTCACATACGTAATATCACAGCCATAGGCCTCCCTGCGCTCGTCGGAATTCATCGAATTCAGCACCACGCCTACGCGCAGTCCCAGAAATTCGTGCAGTTTGCCCATCCACTCGGCATCGCGCTTTGCGAGATAATCATTGACCGTGACAATATGCACGCCGTTCCCCGCAATGGCATTTAAGTAGGCCGGAAGAGTCGATACTAGCGTCTTTCCCTCACCGGTGCGCATCTCTGCGATCCGCCCCTGATGCAGAATAATCCCGCCGATCAGCTGCACATCGTAGTGCTCCATATCCAACGCCCGACGGCCCGCTTCGCGCACAACGGCGAACGCCTCCGGCAAAAGATCATCCAGTGTCTCCCCCTCGCTGTAACGCCTGCGAAACTCGTCCGTCTTGGCTCTTAACTGGCTGTCATCCAACTTCTGCATAGCCGGCCTGAGCTCATTGATACGGTCGACCAGGGGCATGATCATTTTGACCTCCCGCTCACTGTGTGTTCCAAAAAACTTTGTCAATAATCCCATAATGATCTGTTAAACTCCTATATTTTAAAATTCTGGCTCAATCAGGCCAAATGTATTTCCCTTCCGTTTATATACGACATTCACCTCGTCAGTCTCGGCATTGCGGAACATAAAGAAATTATGTCCCAGAAGCTCCATCTGGATGCAGGCGTCCTCAGGATACATCGGCTTGATTCCAAAGCGTTTCGTTCGGATAATCTGAACCTCCTCCTGATCGTCATACTCC
Source organism: uncultured Lachnospiraceae bacterium (assembly GCA_944383325.1). Classification (GTDB taxonomy): domain Bacteria; phylum Bacillota; class Clostridia; order Lachnospirales; family Lachnospiraceae; genus CALWPC01. The sequence continues at coordinate 135,030 of CALWPC010000032.1, forward strand.
TTCTCCAGAAATTCAGGATTAAAACTGCCCCCGTTCTTCTGTTGATCGGAAAGCTTGTTTTTATACTTCTTCAGCTGCCGTTCAATAATTTCCTCCACAAGATCAATGGATACGTACATATCATTGCTGACCTGTTCGGAACGGATAATATTGCCCTTTACCGGAATCGTCACCTCAATTTTCTGACGTTCCTTCTCCACGCTGAGCGTCACCAAAATCTCTGTATTCGGAGAAAAGAAACGCTCCAACTTGCTCAGCTTATCATTGACCGCTGCGCGTAATCCTTCAGTTACTTCAAGATTGCGTCCGGAAATCGTAATTTTCATACAAATCACTCCTTTAATTGTCCTAAGGCAGCTTGGTTCTACCTTGTGGTCATTATAGCACAATCCATCCCTTTTGCAAACAGACTTCACGAACTTTACACGAACCGAAAACTTTCTACCGCTTCTTCAGATACGTATACAGTGTCTCCACGGAACTGTTGATGATCAGCCGTTTCGGGAAACGGATCTCCTCGAGCTTCTGGCAAATCAGCTCCACATTGCCGACAAGTTCGTCGATATGCGCGTCGCTGTCGACTACAACCGGCACATTATATTTCTCGCAGTATGAAAGCATCTCAGCATCCTGCGCCCAACTGTCCTTTCGCGCTCCGTTCGGAGAAAGGGAGCCGTTGTTGCACTCAAGCAATACATGGTGATCCCTCGCCGCAAGCACAAGCTGCTCATAATCCACCGGATAACGCCGGTCGTCCGGGTGTCCGATCACGTTCACATACGGGTTTTTCATCGCCCCGATATACGCCTGCGTATTCTGCTCTCTGGTTCCCGGCTTCAGGCACGGCACATGCAGACTGGCAATCACAAGATCCATCTGTTTTAAATATTCTTCCGGCATATCCAGTGCCCCGCTGTAATCCATGATGTTTGCCTCCACGCCGAGCAGCAGCCGCACGCCGCACATCATTCTCGGGACAACTTTCAGATTCGTAAAATAAAAATCCTGACAGGTTCCCGGCATAGCCAGTCCGTGTTCTGTGATTCCCAGAATCTGAAGTCCTTTCTGCTTCGCCGCATACGCCATTTCGCGGATCGTGCTGTACCCATGCCCGCTCGCCAGAGAATGCGTATGCAGATCAAATAAATACTCCATTTTATCACTACCGTATTTGTATTCCATCGCCGTCGGCCTCCATTAATTTCTGCACCGCCCTGCAGGCAATGCGAATGGCCGGTTCCGTGTCATGGCTGTCCGGCTCCTCATATCCCGCTGCTTTTCGCTCCTGATTCCAGATCACATGAAACACTGCGCCGCAGCGCACGCCAAGCGCCGCAGCCGCCGTGAACAGCGCCGCAGACTCCATCTCGCTCGCCAGCACGTGCAGACGCTTCCACGCCTCCCACCGGTACAATAATTCCTGCGATACCGGCATTCTCCCGGGACTGTGCTGTCCATAAAATGAATCCTTACACTGCACTACACCGGCGTGCCAGGGAAGCGAAAGCTCCGAAGCAGCTCCGGTCAGCGCCGAAAGTACCTTATAATCGGACGTGGCCGGATATTCTACAGGCGCATACTCCCTGCTTGTCCCTTCCTGGCGCACCGCGCTGACCGCAATGACATTATCGCCGCTTCGCACACGCTCGTCAATTCCGCCGCATGTCCCGATGCGGATAAACGTGTGCGCTCCGAGCGCAGCCAATTCTTCAAGCGCAATGACCGCCGAGGGACCTCCGATGCCGGTGCTCGTCACCGACACCTTTTTATCACCGATAAAACCGGTATACGTCGTAAACTCCCGGTTGGAAGCCACCAAAACAGCCCGGTCAAAATGCGCCGCAATACTCTCGCAGCGCCCTGGATCACCAGGCAAAAGCACATACTCTCCAACATCGCCCCGGGCGCACTGAATATGATACTGCCGCTCTTGTCCCGTCATGACTTCAACAGCTCTCTGACACAGGCCGCCAGTTTTTCACATTTGCAGTTTGCAAAAAAGTATTCCTCAAACTTCTCGCCCGCGATCGCTCCCCGGACAAGCTCCGGATCCAGTTCTTTCAAAATATCCGTCAGTTCCCGGTGCGTCACTTTTTTCACTTCATCCAGGATTTTCTTATTGCGCTGTTCCGGAACTGCGCGCTCCCTCGGGTAGCCCTGCCCGCTCTCGCCGGAAAACAGCTTTTCAAAAATATATTCCAGATTCAGCTCGGCTCCCCATCCAAATCCCTTGGCAAACGGAAGGGCAACCGCATTGCCGTCATTAATCTGTGCAAACATATACGCATCGGACGGATCCACAATATGTCCGCAGAGGACTCCCGGAAATACATTGCACGCCAACATCGCTCCCTCACCGGTTCCGCACCCGGTCACCACATAATCGGCCGCCCCGGAATTGAGCAAAATGGCCGCTAAAATTCCATTTTGCACATACGTCAGGGAATGCGCATCCTCTGTCCCGTACATTCCGTAATTGTACACCTCATGTCCCAACGGCTCAACCACTTTCTTTAATGTCTCTGTGATCAGCTCGTTTTTTGCCGCCTGGCTGTTTTCATTAATTACCGCGATTTTCATCATCATTCCTCCGTTTCTCAACCTGTCTTTATTTCGGCTGCTTGCCGATATATGCTAAAATACCGCCGTCTACGTACAAAATATGTCCGTTTACAAAATCCGAAGCGTCCGACGCCAGAAAAACCGCCGGCCCCATTATATCTTCCGGCGTCCCCCAGCGCGCCGCCGGCGTCTTGCCGATAATAAAACTGTCAAACGGATGTCTGCTTCCGTCTGGCTGGCGCTCCCTCAGAGGGGCCGTCTGCGGCGTCGCTATGTAACCAGGCCCGATACCATTGCACTGAATATTATATTCCCCATACTCGGAGGCAATATTGCGGGTCAGCATTTTGAGACCGCCTTTGGCCGCAGCATAAGCCGATACCGTTTCCCGTCCAAGCTCGCTCATCATCGAACAGATATTGATAATTTTTCCGTGTCCCTTCTCGATCATACCCGGAATGACCGCCTTCGATACGATAAACGGCGCTGTCAGATCAATATCGACGACTTCGCGGAAATCTTTTGCCGACATTTCACACATTGGAATACGCTTGATAATGCCGGCATTATTGACAAGAATATCAACCGAACCGTACTCCCTCGAAATTTCGGCGACAAGCTCCTGCACTGCCTGCTCATCGGTAACATCGCACAAATACCCTTTCGCCGCAATCTGGTCGCGCTCATAATCTGCCGCCGCCTGCTTTAAGTGCTCCTCGCTTCTCGCATTGTAGCAAATCATCGCTCCCGCCAGGCCAAGGGCCTTGCCGATCGCATAACCGATTCCGTAACATCCTCCGGTCACAAGCGCCACTTTCCCCCGGAGCGAAAAACAATCCATGATATTCATCTGTTAGCTCCCTTCTGTTCAAACCACCTTGCAGATACAAGGATTCCTATGAGACAGTATAGCATTTTTCCCCGCACAAAAAAAGAGGGAATTCACATTTCCGCCCGAACGGTAATACACTAAATCAACAATCATTTTAGGAGCAAACATGAAAAAAACAATATGGACACTTGTGGCCGTCGGCCTGATGTCTGTTTTGCTGACGGCCGGAGCCCTTGTCCTAACCGGATGTGAAAAAAAGGAAGCTGCCAAAACGACGGGTAACGGCGCCTCGGCCGAGGCGACAGCCGATTCAGCAGACACTGAGACCAAAACCACAAAGCTTGTACTCAATGAAGTGGCGCATTCCATCTTCTACGCACCGATGTATGTGGCCATTGAGGAAGGTTACTTTCAGGATAACGGCATCGACTTGACGCTCGTTAACGGCTCCGGGGCCGACAACGTGATGACGTCCCTGATTTCAGGCGACGCCGACATTGGTTTTATGGGATCAGAAGCATCAATTTATGTCTACGCGGAGGGCATGGAGGACTACTTTGTCAACTTTGCGCAGCTGACGCAGCGCGCCGGAAACTTCCTTGTCGCCAGAGAAGCCAACGATTCCTTTACCTGGGATGACATCAAGGGCTCGACTGTGCTCGGCGGACGCGCCGGCGGCATGCCGCAGATGGTTTTTGAATACATTTTAAAAAACAACGGCATTGACCCCGCGGCTGACCTGACCATTGACCAGAGCGTCTCGTTCGGCAACACCGCCGCCGCATTCATCGGCAGCGATGAGTACGACTATACGGTAGAATTTGAACCGTTCGCCACCTCCCTGGAAGCGCAGGGCGAAGGCGCGATCGTGGCCTCGCTCGGTGTCGATTCCGGATATGTGCCCTATACTTCATTCTGTGTGCAGAAAAGCTATATGGAAGAAAATCCCGATGTGATCCAGGCATTCACAGACGCGCTGCAGCAGGGAATGGATTACGTACAGACCCATACTCCCGCCGAAATTGCGGACGTCATTGCCCCTCAGTTTGAAGAAACGGAGCTTGAAGCGCTTACCACGATTATCACGCGCTACTACGAACAAGATACATGGAAAGACAATTTAATTTTAGAAGAAGAATCGTTTACTCTGCTCGAGGATATTCTGAAAGAAGCCGGCGAGCTGAGTGAAATGGTACCCTATGAAGATCTCGTAAACACAGAATTTGCCGAAAAAGCGGCAGATCACTAATCAATATTCACTTCCTTTCTATATAGCATCGGCCGACATATAGAAACATTCTATATGCCGGCCGATTTGCTTTCCGTCAGTTAACTGGCGGGAAAAGAATCAATTAACTGTGCACTATATTGGAGGATATACAGCGCGTCCTCCGCGTCAATAACGTGATCCCCGTTGACATCCGCCAACTGCTGCTGCGCCTGTGTCAGCTGGGTGATCTGCGCTGCATGCTGCAGCGCTAAAAGCGCGTCTTCCGCAGTGATTTTTTCGTCTCCGTTAATATCGCCGAGCATCCCCACCGGTTCCGTTGTCGGTCCCGGCTCGTCCGTAGGCTGCGGTTCGTCGGTCGGTTTCGGCTCATCCGTAGGCTGCGGTTCATCCGTAGGCTGCGGCTCATCTGTAGGCTGCGGCTCATCTGTGGGAGCCTGTCCATTCATGAGCGCTAAAATCTCACTCTCCGAAAGAATGCGTGCATACCCGTTCACATCGCCGATCCGAATTCCCTTAGGCGTCTTGAAATTATTCATCATCAGCGTTTCCCAGAGCACGTCGCCTCCGCCGCCAATCGTGAGCACCGTATTTTCCCTTGTGAGGAAATCGAGCAGCGTAATGCCGTGACTGTAGCATTCAGATGTGGACGATGCACGGTATTTCTGCTTCCAACCAAATCCCAGGTTAAATGACTGACCTCCTACATACATTCCGCTTTTCTCAATCGTTGCACTGGTAGTATTCCATACATTATATTCTGTCAGAGATACCTGTTTTCCGTCGATATAAGTGACAATATCATCGTTCTGAATCACCATCGCTACGAAATGCCAGGAACCTTTGTCCGCAACCAGAGTATTTCTCGTTCCACTCTTATTTGCAAAAATATAGAAATAATTTTTTTGCTGGAAATCCATCGACACGCCATACTCACCGGAATACGGGTTGACATTCCAACCCGAAACACAGTCGTCCTCGGAGAAGCCGATACTTCCGAACGTACTGATCTGAAGTCCGCTCATAACGTCGCCCTCCCGCATCAGGCTGTACGTGCCGCCGTTATCTTCAAAACGGTACTGATAACCGTCCTCCCCTTCTGCATGCAATGTCCAGTCCAGTGACTTCACTGCGCGGTGTGTGCCCGAGAACGTAAGCGCAACGCCTTCCGCGCTGACATTCGACGGGATATACTCCCAGTAGGTCAGCGTAACGCCATTTTTCCATGTCGGATAGCCATTGACATAGGTCGGTTCCTCCGACAGATCAAGACCGGCGAACGGATTTTCAATCACTACCTGACCGTTCGTTCTGTCCGAATTTTGACCCTGAAGCTCCCACACTTCTCCCCGCTCGCTGTCCGTCACGAGTTTCGGAGCCGCGTCCGTCGCCGCAGGCTTCGGAGTCGCAGTCGGCGCCAGAGTCGGCTGTGCGGTCGGCTGAGGAGTCGGATCTGCAGACGGCAATGGCACTGCGGTCGGCACCGGCGTCGCACTCGGATCAGGATCCTGAGGGCCCGCATATTGCTGCACAAGCGTCGGTACATCGTTCGCCTCATCAAGCCAGTATGCATAAGGAGCTTCCTCAAATGCCGCTACCGTGCCCAATGTATTCGGCTTATTTCCCTCCGCTCTGCTTCCGGTCGTATTATCATATACATTTCCCCGCGCCACAATCGTCGCCGGGAGCGTCGAATCCGGATAACTGAACTGGTGCGGATCGTTTACATCCTTAAAATAATTGTTTTCAATAAGAACGGACGCATAGCAGTCCGCCCCGATACAATAACTGTTGCCGCTGCTCGTATAATAGTTATTATACACATGCACTTTTCCGTACATCACTCGCGGCATACGCTGATCCACATTATCCGCAAACCAGTTATGATGATAGGTCACTTTCAGATGGCCGTAATCCTCGTCGTGGTCACCTGCTCCGGAACTGATCAGACAGGACAGCCGGTGATCGTGATCATCGGTCGAATAAGAAAATTTACACCATGAAACGGTAATATAATTTGCAGCGCTTTTGATATCCAGGTTGCCGTCTCCTCCGTCTGAAATATCCAGATGATTAAACCAGATATGGTGCGCTTTATTGCCCTCCACATTAATCACGTCGTCGGGCGTTCTGGGTTCTTTTAAACACCCCTCCATAATCAGGTTGCTCACAATGATATTACTCTTATTATTAATCGTAATACCACCTTTAAGCTTGGCGTTCGCATCCATTCCGACAATGGTTTTATTGCTGCCGATGGAGATCGCTCCGCCGCTGCTAGAAATCGCCTCAATCGTACCCGAGATCAAAATGACCCGCGGCACATCATCGCTGACTAGTGAAACAAACTCCTCTTTTGTCGTGACAATCTGCGGTGCTGCGTCTCCGCCGCCCGTCACCTTGTCCATGCCGGCCCCGCTGACAGACGCCCAACCAGTCAGCTCCGCCATATCCAGATAGTCATCAATGCTGACTTCACTCTGGCCTGATGAAGAATCCGCCGCCTGCACACTTGACCAATCGCCAACCGTACTACCCAAAATACTGCTGACTGTCAATAACAGCGCCAGGCACATGACCAGTTTCTTCTTCAAGGATAGTCCCCCTTTCCTTAGCTCGCCTCATTGCTTCACAACTCTACTGTCTGTAAACGTATTGTAAAAAAGGCCGCCTTTTGACTGCCCCGCTCTCTGACTGCTGCAATCAAAAGATTACCTTTGCGCAGATTATTGTACCATCTACACAAAAGAAGATCAATCAACCTTCGAGAGATTGTCGAAATGCAACAAACCGAAATTTGTTTCTTTTTGTTACCGGTCAATTAGCAACAACTTTGAGCCCGACCGGCGGATCGGATTGTACAGCTTTCCTTGCGCTTTTCAAGCGCATATGTTAAAATTTGAGAAAAGTTCAGTAAAAGGGGAGAACGCAAATGAGCGATACGGCAGAACGCCATGATGAAGTGGATGAATGGACCCGCACAATGCTCATCTATAAATCTGCACTGAAGAGCATCAATACGAGACTGGATATATTAAGTGATGAATTTCGCCATGTTCATCAGTACAATCCGATTGAACATATTAAATCGAGGATCAAAACTCCCGAAAGTATTGTCAAAAAACTGCACCGGTATGAAAAAGACGTGACGATTTCCGATATGGTCGCGTATGTCAACGACATTGCAGGCATACGTATTATCTGTTCCTTTATCCCGGATATTTACCGTATCGCGGGCATGATTGAAAATCAGAGCGACATTAAAATACTAAATGTCAAAGATTATATTCAATCTCCCAAACCAAACGGCTATAGAAGCTACCATATGCTGGTGACCATTCCGGTTTTCCTCTCCGACGAAAAACTGGAAACGAAGGTGGAAATCCAGATCCGCACCATTGCAATGGACTTCTGGGCAAGCCTGGAACATAAAATTCACTATAAATTTAAAGGAAACGCCCCTGACTCCATGTGGAGCGATCTCAAGGACTGTGCAGATATGGTGTCGCTTCTTGATCAGCGTATGCAAGCCCTCAATGATACCATTCTCCACACGTCCGCTCCGCACGCAGAATCAGACCACAGCAAGATTGAACAGGAAATCGAACGATTATCTGTATAATCCCTGCGGTCTGACGCCGCCTTATGCGGGCTTTTTGCACCTGAGATACGCTAGTTACTCAGAAACATATATGGCTTTGAGCAGTTCGATGCCGGTCTTCGTCCGAAACAGAAGGTTCATCGTATTCGCAATATTTTCCGCCGAATAGCTGCTCTCATCCGCATTGACCAAATAGTCCGCCTCGAGCAGAATCTGATAATCAATGCCGTCGACAGCGTCCGGCGTATGATGGTGTCCTACAAGAAACACCACCCGTTTTCGCATCTCTTCAGGCAGATCCATATCCTTTAAAAATTCTTCTGTAAGAGGCATCCCCTCCTCTTCCTGCTTCTTTCCATTGGTATTGCCATACTTTTCACGGCAGAGCGGACACGCAATGTCATGGACAATCGCTGCGATTTCCAATGTCTGCTGCAGTTCTCGGTTCAGTCCTTCACATTCCCCGATCATTTTGGCGAACGCATAAACCTTCATAAAATGATTGATGTCATGCCGGTTTCCCTCGGAATACGCAACCATCTTTTTCATAATTTCAGCAACATTCATATTCCCTACCTTCTTTCGTATAAGTCATCCGCCCGCAATATGGCAAGCAACGGCCTAATCGGCACTCTGTCCGTTGACGATGCGATAATATGCGCGGGACGTAAGCACATACATTATAACATAAAACACCGCAAAAAGAAGCGCGCACAATACGGTCACACCGATTAACAGTCCCACATTGCTCATGGCAAATGCGAGCAAAATTTTTCGTATCAGCGGAAAAGCAAATCCGAGATGCACGCAGGCGAGCAAAAGCGGGAGAAAAAATACCATAAGCACCTGCGAATTAATACTCCTCTTAATCTCACGCTCCGTCATCCCCACCTTTTTCATAATTGCAAACCGCGACTGATCCTCATATCCCTCACACACCTGCTTGTAATACATAATCAGCGCAACAGCGCAGACAAACACAACGGCCAGAAGAATGCCGAGCAAAAACAGTCCGCCAAATGTTCCGTAAAAGCTTTCCCTCTCCCATTCTGCCACCTCAATCGCCACGTCGGGAAAAGCCGGATCTGCTTCTGCCGCAGCGCTGACAGCGTCCATAAGCGACTCTCCTACCTCGTTTTGTTTTTCCGCGCTGCCCGGCACGTCAAACGCATCATAGGCACACACATCCGAGGCATTTTCGCCGTAAATCTGCCGCTGTACAACATCAATCCGTTCCACGACCTGCATATCCGTGACAAACACATAGAGCGAATTCAGGATATTTACCGCATCCTCGCCTTTCCTAAGAAACTCGTCTGTTCTCTCGCGGATTACAAGCGGCTCCATCCCCTCCAGAGTGATCTGCTCACCCGTAAACTCACCGGACGGGTCGTACAGCATCACCTCATCCTGTTCAAGGCTGATCTGTGTACCCATCTGCTCATTATAATCCTCAATCGGAATAAAATTGATGACATACACGTCGCTGTAATCAAAAGTTTGCACCTTATCCGGATCCAGAATGAAATTTGCCCCGTTGTAATAACCGGAGACCGACAGATAGCGGTAATGAATCCTATTGTCGCCGGAGACACCGTTTTCCTGTCCGGTCTGCGAGATCATGGCTGAGACTGCATTGACATATTGCTCATCCGCAGATTCCGTCCGCACGGCAATGTCCCTCGGATACCGATTAGCCAGAATATCTTCCTCACCGGCAAACAGACAGGTCGTTGTGGAGACACAAACCAGCACCATGATCGACAAGATGCAGATCGACGCCAGACCGGCTCCGTTTCGTTTCATACGGTAAGCCATCGAGGAAACTGCCACAAAATGATTGGTTTTATAATAAAACTTTTTTCTTTTCTGAAGCAGGCGGCAGCACGCCACAGAGCCCGATATAAACAACAGATACGTAGCGACAATGACCATCAACACTGCCACAAAAAAGACAGTCAGAGCCTCAAGCGGATCCTCCACAGACACTGCGAGCACATACGCGCATACTAAAATAACAATGCCCAAAACGGCAAAGACCCAGTTTGCCTTCGGGGGTTTTTCTCCCTGATTCTCACTTCGAAGCAATTCCACCGGTTTGGCCATCTGAACCTGACGCATTGTATTGAGCAAAAGAAGCAAAAAAATGCCGGAAAATAACAACGCCGCATTCCCTACTCCTGTCCAGTCCACCGCAAATGTCAGCGTCTGGTCAGCTCCGAGCAGCCAGGCAACCAACAGCTCCACAATTTTTGAGAACAATATGCCGCATGCCAATCCGCCGATGACCGATACCAACAACAGCATCACCGTCTCATACAGTGTTGTGCGCATGAGATTCCCTTTGTCCATGCCGAGAACATTATAAAGACCGAACTCCTTTTTTCTACGGCGAATCAAAAACGAGTGCGTGTAAAACAGAAAAATAACAGCAAACACACTGATCACGCCGGTTCCCAGTGAAAGCATCCCCTGTACATCCTCTCCGCCGCGCATTTGCCCGATGGTCTCCTCATGCGACAAATACATGACTATATAGTACATCATAACCATCCCGATACTGGTAAGACTGAACGGAATATACAGCTTGCGATTTTTGACGATGCCAGAAAACGCCAGTTTGAAATAAAAAACATTGCTCATGACCGCTCACCTCCTGTCGTCAGCATGGTCAGCGTATCTGAGATTTTCTGATACATTTCCTCACTGGTCAGATCGCCGCGGTACATCTGATGATAAACTTCCCCATCCTTAATAAACAGCACGCGGCTTGCCGTACTGGCCGCTTTAATCGAGTGTGTAACCATCAAAATGGTCTGACCGCTTTTGTGAATTGCCTCAAACAGCCGAAGCAGCTCATCGCTCGCCCTGGAATCAAGCGCACCCGTCGGCTCATCTGCAAGAATCAGTTTCGGGTTTGTGATAATGGCGCGCGCCACAGCCGCACGCTGCTTTTGCCCGCCGGAAACTTCATACGGATACTTCTGCAAAATGTCGCTGATACCTAGAGACTTCGCAATCGGCACAAGCCGTTTCTGCATTTCATGAAACGGCTTCCCGGCCAGTACGAGGGGCAAAAAGATATTATCCTGAAGTGAAAACGTATCAAGCAAATTAAATTCCTGAAAAACAAATCCCAGATGCCTGCGCCGAAACTCCGCCATTTTGGACTCAGGAACTGCAACCAGATTTTTCCCCTCCAGGTACACGGTTCCCGACGTCGGCCGGTCAAGCGCTGCCAGAATATTCAAAAGCGTTGTTTTTCCAGAGCCGCTCTCTCCCATAATCGCAACATACTCGCCCTCTTCCACATCAAACGTCACATCCGAAAGCGCCTGCACCTTATTGCCTCCAAATCGTGTTGTGTAAATCTTTTTCAGATTGTTGACTTCCAAAATCGCCATATCTTCTCATTCTCCTCATCATCAATTTTTGTAAACTAACACCTCTGTCGCCTTTGCATCATCAACTGAGGATAATGAAATGATAACAAACAGGGGAAGTTGCCGCCATCGTTCTGACTTACAAATTCCCCTGCAAACCTTACACTTTTGTCACATATCATTCAACACCGTCTCCATTTATTCAAGCCACAGCCGCCGCCCTGCAAGACCGATGCATACGGTTGTCCCTTTGCCCAACACCGATTCCACACAAATAGTATGCCCCAGATTCTTACAAATGCGGCTGCACAAATATAACCCGATACCGCTCGCTTTCTGTTCGTACCTTCCGTTGAGTCCGGTAAACCCTTTCTCGAAAATGCGGGGCAAATCCTCCTTTGCAATACCAACTCCCGTATCTGAAATACAAAGTGTCATTTCTTCTTTCATCCGAATGGTGACGCTCCCGCCCTCGGGCGTATATTTCAGCGCATTGGACAGCACCTGCTCCAACACAAAAAGCAACCATTTTTCATCTGTGAGCACACGGGCAGAAATCGGTAATAACTGTAAGGAAATTTTTCGGCGTATAAAGGAAGACGCATAAGTCTTTACCGCCTGACGGACAAGCCGTTCAAGCTCCACTTCCCGAAACACATAATCCGTCGTCTCCGCATCCAGACGCAGATAAGTCATGACCATGCCGACATACTGTTCAATCCGCTGCAATTCCTCTAACAGCTCACGATTATTCTCCCGGAAGCTGCTCTGCAGCAACAGTCGCATCGCCGCAATAGGAGTCTTAATCTGATGCGCCCAGATCGAATAGTATTCGGTCAGCCCTTTATAGCGGCTGTCTAGCTGCTCAACCAATCTGGCCCGATCCTCCGCCAACACAACAAGCAGCTGCTGATAGTCCCGCTCAATGATGTTGCTTCCGCTCGGCGGAAGATCTGCGAGCGAATCCATAATACTCCCCTGCATCTTCTGCAGAACTCTGTGTTTGCGGTAAAAAGAAAGAAAATCTATGCACAGAAAAAGAATGCAAAAAAATAAACAAACTAAAAACGCATATCCCACTGCAGCCAACGGAAGCCGAAACAACGCTACAACCGCTGCTAAGATTGCAGCGCAAAACAAAAAAACTGCAATAGATCTCCACTTGCTTTTCAGGTAAGCAAGCATCAGCTTACATCCGTCCAACCACCTGCCATTTGGCTGTTCACTGTTCAATCAGATACCCCATTCCTTTCTTAGTCACTATAAAATCATGCAGCCCCGCCTGTTCCAACTTATTCCGCAGCCGCCCTACATTGACCGTCAGCGTATTTTCATCCACAAAATCATCCGATTCCCACAAATACTGCATTAACGCATCTCTCGATACCACACGGCCTTTATTTTCCATCAGCAGACGCAAAATTTTGTACTCATTTTTTGTAAGATGCAGATGCTCCCCCTCATAAGTCAGTGTCGCATCTGCCATGTTCAAAACTGCTCCCCGATGTGCGAGCAGCTCGGTCTGTTCCTTAAACTCATAAGTCCGCCGCAAGATAGACTGAATTTTAACAATAAGCACATTTAAGTCGAACGGTTTAGCAATAAAATCATCCGCCCCCATATTAATCGCCATCACGATATTCATATTATCCGAAGCCGACGAGATAAATATAATCGGAACCTTTGAAATACGGCGAATCTCACTGCACCAGTGATAGCCATTGTAGAAAGGCAGTGAAATATCAAGCAGAACAAGCTGCGGGCTTTGCCTTAAAAACTCCTCCAAAATATGCTGAAAATCTGTCGCGCAAAACGCCTCCATACCCCAGCCGTTTAACGAGCTCTGAATGGTCTCCGCTATCGTCCGGTCATCTTCCACAATAAAAATACGATACAAGGTATTATCCCCTCCTGATTGATAAATACAAGGATGCCGCGCAAACACAAGTGTCCCATGCCATCACATGGGACACCGGTATTTTCATTTTATTTCAGATAAGCGGATAAAGACATATTTTGTTCCCGGATATTCTCCGCAATTCGTTTCGCAAGCTCTGCTGCGCCTGCCGCATTAAAGTGACCGTCTTCCTCGCCTTCGGCATTCACTCCGTGAAACTGCTGCACTTTATCTGCACCAATCTCTTCATACCATTGTTCCGTAATCTCAAACAGATCAATGCAATAAATGGAAATCCCCTGCTGCGCATACTCTTCAACCAACGTATAAATGGCATTCACATAAGGTGTTTGCGTCTCTACGGTGTGCCCCTCGTCTTTATTGAAAAAATTACGTGTCACCGGAGTCATCAGCACCGGCTGCACACCCGCCTCCAGAGCAGGTTCAATATAATCATGTTTCAGATAATACTGAAACGATCCCTCCGTATCGGAAGATCCCTCTGGATCCGAATACAACTTATCATACTCCTCATGCTCATCATTCAATCCAAAAGCAATCAGCAGACAGTCTCCGGCCTGCATCTTACTCATAATCGTCTTATAATTCGTCTCAATCGTATAACTTTTCGCACTGCGCCCCGAACGGGCTTCATTGTGTACCGTTGCATTATCGGTCATGTAATCCGCCAAAAACTCCCCCCAACCAATAATGGGTTCTTCATACTCCGGCTGATCATGCGGCGACGCAATCGAATCGCCGGCAATCCAGACGACGCCGTTTGCCTCAAACGGATCCTCCGGCGCAGCCGTCGGCTCCTCGGTCTCGTTTGCCGCTTGATCACTCTGCTCGGTATCCGCTGCGCACCCCGCCGACAAACCGACAGCGCCCGCCATCAACAGCACACCAAATCCCATTGCCCACTTTTTTGCTCCCATGTTTAACCTCCCATTTGCCAATCGCTAATATAAAAAGGGCAGAATCCGGCATTGGATTCCGCCCTGTCTTTTCTAAACAAGCGTCATTACAAAATCCTTTGAAGGATTTGGAATCACGGCTGTGTCAATCAGATTGCCCTCCTCACCGATTTTAGCCGCCGCAGACTCTACCGCCTCACGTACAGCCGCTACGGTACCGGTTAAAAGCAGATACGACTTTCCACACATTCCGCGCGCCACACGAACCTCAAATAAATCCACCTGTGCCGTCTTGGCTGCATGATCCGCCGCCACAATAATCGAAGCCGCCGTAAACGATTCCACCACGCCGAGCGCCTGAATCGAATCGATCTCTGCCGTGCATGTGAGCGCCTTAAAAATCGACGGATGAGGATTGCCGAGTACAAAAGTGTCAATCAGCCCCTCTCCGTACTGCTTTTCAGCGGCGTCCGTCGCCGCGCGCACTGCGCTCAGATCACCAGAATACAGAACAATATATTTTCCGGGACATACGGTCTGCGCCTGAATCAGACTTACTTCTGCTGTCTTCACGATCAAGTCTGCTGCCTTGATACCAGTTGAGACAGTTTTGTATTCCACCATTCCAATTGCATTCTTCATCGTGAATCTCAACTCCTAATCATAATTGCCTGGTCGGTAACATCGGTTACTGTTCCAGAAATACTTGCGTGCAGACAGACTCCCAAAGCTCCCTCGGGAGGCTGTCCGATCAACTGTCCCGCGCTCACCTGCTCGCCCTTCTTCACACAGGGAACACACGGAGCACCAATCGACTGACGCAGCGACAGGGTAACGCTCTCAAAATCCGTATGCCTGCTTAGCGGAGCCGGCACATCAAAAGGCGCCAATCCCAAACGATGCACCAACCGGTGTTCCGGCACTTTGCGTTCTTCACGCATCGGATCAACCGGTTTCATCGGACGCTCAGGAGGCTTTACACCCGCCTGACGAAGCCCGCCCTTGTATTGATCCAGAAGACTTCTCGGAGACAGACTCTGATGACAGGAATACATTTCGCAAAGACCGCAGGAAACACAAAAGAAAGAATTCAAATATGTGTTGACCGAATCACCTGACGTCAGGCCGTTTGCCAACGCGCGCATGAATTCATGCGGCTGAATCGCACCTCCGAGCAGATGACGCGGACACAGTGACGTACACATGGAACACTGTGAACACACACTCATCGCATTCCGAATATTAAACTTCGTCGTCATACGGCGTTTTGCAACCGGAGGACACGACGGCGGCAACACAAGAATTGCCTTTGTTGTCTTCGTGACAAGCTCGCTCTCCGTCACAATGCGGCCCGTCATCGGTCCGCCCATAATGATCGCATAGTCATCGTCCGTTGTTCCGCCCGCAAGCGCAATCATATCCGCTACCGTCACGCCAACCGGCACTTCCGCGGTAAGCGGCTGACGCACCAGTCCGGCAACGGTCACAAACTTTGTCGTCACGTTTTTCTGCTCAAACACTTTCCGATACACATTGAGCGCCGTCTCTACATTGACGACCACACAGCCCACTACAATCGGAATTTTTCCCTGAGGAACCACTCTTCCGGTTGCCTCATAAATCAAAACCACTTCATCGCCGGCCGGATAAACATCCGGCAAAATATGTATCCGCAGCTTCTGATATTCGCCGATACACGCCGAAATTGCATCAATAGAAGCCGTGTAGGACTTCTTTACTGCGATAATTCCCTCGTTAGCCCCGAGCGTCTCCACAAGCAGTTGCATACCGCCGAGTATTTCCCTGACATTTTGAATGAGAAGCTGACGGTCAACCTTTGTGAGCGGCTCGCACTCTGCCGCGTTCAAAAGCACCGTATCCGCATCTTCCGAGAGTTTTGCGTAAGTCGGAAAACCTGCGCCTCCCGCACCGACAACTCCGGCCTCCTGCAGGGCGCTTTTTAATTCGTTAATATTCATACTCAATCACGCCTATCTATTGTTCTTCAATCACGATCTTCTGAGGATCATCCACAATACCGACAATGCAGGCATCCACCGGTGAATGCTCATCACCGCAGCCCATCCTGGCCGCGCTGCCGGTAGCAATCAGCACGAGATCGCTGATCCCCGCACCCACATTATCCACGGCGACAATGCGCCCTGAAACATTGCCGGACACCTCTTCCACAGGAACCACAATCAGAAACTTGCTGCCTACCAGATCCTTATTCTTTCTGGTACAAACGACCGTACCAACCACTTTGCCAATAATCATTATCTACACATGCCTTTCTGATACTAGCTGCTACTTGATCAGGATTCCCATATCCTTCCCAACGCCGAGGCCATTGGCCTCATCTGTGTCAATGTGCATTTCCAGAGTAAACGAATCGTCCACCCGAATCTGCACTCCCTCAAAAACGCCGCCCCGGCCATTGTCAAACCGCACCTTCACGGTATCACCGTCTTTGACGCCAAACCTTTTTGCATCAGCCGGCGACATGTGAATATGCCTTTTTGCAATGATACAGCCTTCTTCGAGATATAAAACTCCCTTCGGGCCCACCAGTGCAATCGGCGCGCTCCCCGCAATATTGCCCGACTCGCGGACAGGCGGGTTGAGCCCGAGACGAATGGCGTCTGTGCGCGCAACTTCTACCTGCGAAGCCTTTCGTTCCGGTCCGAGAATACGCACGTTTTCAATCGCGCGGAGCTTTGTGCCGACCAGTGTGACCGTCTCCTCCGCCGCGTACTGTCCGCCCATCAGTTCTTTTTTCTTATGGAGCTGATACCCCGTTCCAAACAATCTATCGATATGTTCCCTTGTCAAATGCACATGACGCGCTGAAATGCCAATCGGAACCTTATATTCTGATTCAAATCCGCCAAGCCCGTTGATTTGTTCAATCACAAGCCTTGTAATTTGCTCTACTAACCGCTCTTGCATACCATTCTCCGATCTGCCCAACATGGCGCAACATCTTTCTTAAACAGGCGTCAACCCTCCGCAGAGCAAACAAGCCCTGCGGAGCAGTCTGAACCTCTGTCCTATCTGTTATTATACTTCAGGAAGAATCTTTTCGACCTCAGCGTGCGGCCTGGGGATGACATGAACAGCCACAACCTCGCCTAGCTTCGCAGCCGTTGCGCTGCCGGCTTCCACAGCGGCCTTTACTGCAGCAACATCGCCGCGAACCATAATGCTGACCAAACCGGAGCCAATTTTTTCCGTTCCTACCATCACTACATTGGCAGCCTTCAACATCGCATCCGCCGCCTCAATCGACGCCACTAAACCTCTTGTCTCGATCATTCCCAATGCCTGAAGCTCCATCACATATCCTCCTTATTCACTTTCCAACCATGCCCCTTGCTAAACAACATTACCACGGCGCAATTGGAATTTCTTCGTGAAAACGATACTTCGCGGCGCTTCTGGCCACCAGTTTCATCGTCTCCTCATGTGGATTTGCGATTACCGCCGACGCGACAATATTGCCTTTGGCGCTGCTCTTTGCGCTCTCCACCGCCTCGGTAACCGATGAAACCGCGCCCTGAACAATAATTGTCACCAGACGCCCCCCGAGCTTCTTTTCCCATGTCAGAAATTTTACATCCGCCGTCTTTAACATGACATCCACTGCCTCAATGGCATCGGCCAAATTCGGCAGTTCTATTAACCCCAGTGCTTTCATATCATTCCTCCGCGTTCTCTGAATGACTCATTCACAGCCGGAAGAAGCCGCCTGATTATTTCGCTTTTACAGCGTCGGCAGAATCTTCTCAACATCTGCATGCGGTCTCGGAATTACATGAACTGCAACCAACTCGCCGAGTCTTCCTGCAGCTTCCGCTCCAACCTCTGTAGCCGCCTTCACAGCGCCGACATCGCCGCGTACAAGAATCGTTACCAATCCGGAACCGATCTTCTCTGTGCCGACCAACTGTACGTCCGCTGCCTTCACCATCGCATCCGCTGCCTCAATAGACGCTACCAAACCTCTTGTCTCCACCATTCCCAATGCTTCCTGTGTCATAATAAATATCCTCCTTATTCATTAAACTCTGTAATTGTGTATATAATCCTTTTTTCATTTTATCATAAAAATCGACAAATGCAAACTGTCAATTTCTATATCGCGCTGAGTTTCAGCAACTTCTCCGTATCCTCCGTCGGATTCGGAATAATGTGTCTGGATACCACGCCGGTCAGATTCTTTGCAGCAACCTCAGCCGCATTCATCGCCGCCTCGACATCCGCCACACTGCCCCGGATTTTGACAATCATAATCAGCGGAACCGGAAGCTTTTCGGCATTTGCCGGCTTATTTTTATCCAGTGCCTCGACTGTCACATTCGCAGCTTTACTTGCGGCGTCCGCCGCGACAAACGCCGCGCAGCACCCATATACTTCCAACAGACCAACTGCATCCATGTCTCTCACCTCGCAAAATGCCTTTTCTGCCGATCACGCATCGACGTCACTCATTCACAATCGCGATTTTCAGCCCCGACATTGCGAGATTAGTCTGAAGCGCCTCATTGATCTGCTCAAGAGGAAAACGGTGTGTGATGAGCTTGCTCATCGGCAGTCCGATGTCTTTGGCGCTCTTTAGGAAATCAAACGTCGTTGCATAATCCCGGAGCGTATATACCCAGGATCCGACAATCGTAATCTCCTTGGAACACATGTCGAAATGCGGGTTGATCGTTGCATCGCCGCCGTTGATAAAAAATCCAAGCTCACAGAGTCCTCCGCCGTTGCGGATAAACTTGTAAATATTGGCGTGTGCCACCGGTGAACCGGTACACTGGAATGCAAAATCTGCCAGATAACCTCCAAACGCCTGTTTTACGCCGTCCGCCAACGCTTCGATGCCCTGAAAATCTTTGAAATTAACCGTTGCAGAGGCTCCCATTTCTTTGGCAAATTCCAGGCGCTTTGCCTCCCCGTCAACGGCAACAATATTCTGAATGCCCATCGTTTTTAAGATCGCAATGCAGATCAGTCCGATCGGCCCGCAGCCCTGTACGACAACTCTGCTGTTGAACCGGAGAATGTCCGTCGTTTTTGCTCTCTCCACCGCATGAATCAACACCGCGCACGGCTCGATCAGAATACGGGAATCCAGATCCAGATCGCTTACATTAAACACCGTAGAACCGCCCCGGATCAACAGATAGTCTGAAAACCATCCGTTCAGATGCACATCATCATCCGGAAGCAACCCGTACACATCCGCGCCGCCGACATTCTGTTTATTCAGATCAAACATCGTAATGTCTGGATTATCTTTGAAAATCATACAGGTTACGACCTTGTCGCCAAGTTTGAGCGGCTTGCCCGCCGAATCTGCTTTGACGTTTTTGCCCATTTTGACAATTTCGCCGGTGCCCTCATGGCCAAGCACAACCGGAATCAGGCCAAACGGATCTCTTTTAAACTCATGAGCGTCCGTCCCGCATACGCCGCATCCTTCCACCTTCACCAGAATATCGTCGTCGCCAACCGGCGGAATCGGATATTCCTGAATATCAAAATGCTCCTTCTGTGTCAGCATTGCCACCTTCGCTGTCGCCGGAATCGCCGCGCCTGATGCGCTGACCGCCGACGATTGTGCCGGAGCGCTCCCCCGCATCTCCGCAAGCACTTGCTTTACAATGCTTTCAATATTATTTGCGTCCATATTTTTTCTCCCCTTTTTTGTTCACGGCCAACCGCCGCACTGCCGTTACCGGATACACAGCGCGTCGCACATAACGCAGCGCCTGCTCTTTGTAAACGTCTTGGCAGAGGTCAGTCCCTCGCCGGTGCGGCTTGCAATGGTAAATGTCGGATAACCTTCGCCCCCGAAGCCCAACGCTGCGTAGGACGGACCGTTTTTCACAAAAATCGCCGTATCAAGAGCCTTGCCGTAACGGGTCAGGTTGTTCACATTTGTCGAATGCATATGCGCCGAATGACGGTTTCCGTGCTCCAACCACACCGCCGTCTCGATCCCTTCGTCCACATCTTTCACGCGGACAATACCGAGAATCGGCATCATAAGCTCCTCGGAGATGAGCGGATGCTCCTTCGCACCCTCAAAGATAATACAGCGAATCTCATTGCCCACCTCAACGCCGATCTTTTCAAGCAGCACCTTTGCGCTGCGTCCGACGCACTGGCGATTCAGAATTCTTTTGCCGTTCTTTTCAGTGAAAACGGTAGCGACAAGCTTGTCCACTTCCTCATCGCTTGCAAAATAGCAGCCGGTCTGCTTCATATAGAAGATCAGCTCATCCGCTATCGAATGTACCGCCACCACTTCTTTCTCTGCAATACACGGAAGATTGTTATCGAATGTACAGCCATTTACGATGTCTTCCGCCGCCTTTGCAATATTGGCCGTCTCGTCAACCAATACCGGCGGATTGCCCGCCCCGGCGCCGATCGCGCGTTTTCCGGAAGAAAGAACCGTCGTCACCACTCCCGGTCCCCCGGTTGCCACCAGAAGGGATATATCTTTATGTCCAAAAATGACCTTGCTGACGTCCATAGTCGGGTTTTCCACTGCGACGGCAAGGTTTTCAGGACCCCCAACTTCGACGCTCGCGCGGTTCACCATATCAATCGCCAGATTGGACACCTTTTTTGCTGCCGGGTGCGGTGCAAACACAACGGCGTTTCCGGCCGCCAACATGCCGATTGAATTGCAGATGACCGTCTCCGACGGATTCGTCGACGGCGTCACCGCCCCGATTACCCCGAACGGTCCCTGTTCCACAAGCGTCAGGCCGCGGTCTCCTGACCATGCAACGGTCGAGAGATCCTCTGTGCCCGGCGTCTTCTCTGCCACCAACTGATGTTTTAAAATCTTGTGGCCGACATTTCCCATCTTCGTCTCTTCAACGCCCAGTTCTGCAAACAGCTTTGCGTTTTCCAGTGTTTTTTTACGGATGTTTGCAATGATTTTTTCGCGGAACTCAAGCGGCATCGGCTGAATTTCTTTCTGCGCCGCTTTCGCCGCTGCGATCGCATCCTCAATATGTACAAAAATGCCTTTTTGTCTGATCTTTGGCTGATCGGACCCGGCTGCAGCGCCCACTTCGGAAATTCCCATGCCGCTTAGCACGCTCTGGACGATACTCTTAATGTCCTGTTCACTGATCGCCAAATCAATTACCCCCATTCTTCCCCGCTCCCTCACACCGTGAAAAAGCGTTCGTTATTGCTTTATTCACATCTGTGCAAGAATCTTCTTTGTAACCTCAGCTACAATCTTCTCGAGGTCAGCATCGGAGGAAGCGCTCTTTCCATTGGAACCGCAGTGTCCATGACAGCCGCCGCCGCATTTTCCGCCAAGCTCTGCGCACAGATTTGCCGGATGCTTGCCCGGCAGACCAAACTGTCTGCGAATCTCATAAAGTCTCTGAACCTGTTCCTGAGAAAGCTCTTTCGGGCCGCCGAGCTGACGAGCCTTGTACAGAAGCTCTGCATAAAATTCCAGAGACTCCATCTTGTGATATGCAGCCAAAAGATCCACGCTGTAGGACAGCGCGCCGTGATTTTCAAGCAGCACCGCGTCATAGTACGGAAGGTACTTCTCTACCGCGTCCGGAATCTCATTCGTAGACGGTGTTCCATACTCTGCAATCGGCACACAGCCCAGTGCAATAACCGCCTCCGGCATAATCGGAGCAGTCAGCGGAATGCCCGCAATCGCAAACGCCGTTGCAAAAGTCGGATGCGCGTGAACAACAGAACCGACATCCGGTCTGTGCTTGTACACTCTCATATGCATCTTAATCTCAGACGACGGTTTGAAATTGCCGTTTGCCTGAAGCACATTGCCGTTCGCATCTACCTTGCAGATATATTCCGGCGTCATGAAGCCCTTCGAAACGCCGGTCGGCGTACAGAGAAACTCATTGTCATTGAGTTTGACTGAAATATTTCCATCGTTTGCCGCAACCATTCCCCTGTCGTAAATACGCTTTCCAATGTCGCAGATTTGCTTTTTAATTTCGTATTCGTTTGCCATTGAAATATCCTCCTCGTGTTTGTTTATGTTGTTTTGTTTCTGTTTTTGTTATCATTTTATCACTTTACTGACAAGTTTGCAACAACTTTCTCAACTTTTTTACAAACGGGCAAAACGCCCAAAGATTGCGGTTTTTACCGAGAGTCTACGTATTTTCGGGACTTATGTCACCTTCTTTTTTTCACTTTTTTAAATCCAACAAAAACAACATAAAACAACATGTTCTAACTACTTTTTTCTCAATTTTCATCTTGCAATCCCACACCAACACGCACTTTTACTATATTTTCGAATATAGTATAGTACATTTTTATTAATTGAGGGAACTGCCTTATGTACATGATATTAAGTCTGCTGCTGATTGCAGTCGCCCTGTCCATCGGACTTGGCTGTGCAAAGCGGCGTGTGTTGCGCCAGCTCTCCAAAATGAGCGTATGCAGCAAAATTGCAATGTTAAACGACTGCCTCATGCCTTTCGGATATTGTTTTTCTCCTTGTTGCGACGGTGTGTCCAGTACCTGTAACGCCTGGCAGCGAAATTTCGGATACGCCAGAATATATGACCAGAGCGCTGTGTTTTTTCAGATGATCTTTGACAGTCAGCCAATTTATTTTGATTATTGTGATAAAACATGGCTGTTTGAAGTTTGGAAAGGACAGTACGGCATGAATACCGGAGCGGAAATCGGCCTGTATCACGCTTTCTCCATCGTAGACCCGGATTGTTATGAGGATACGCTTTTTTTCAGTGCGTGCGACAACGAACTCCTTCCCGTGTCTTTCACCCTGTTCCGCTGCGGACAGCCGCTGTGTAAGACCGACACCTGCCACTGGTGGTCTACCATCTTTTTCCCCGGATGTTATTCAAAACCGGAGGAGCTATCTCTGGAAATTTGCGTCACCTTTCCCGACTGCGCAATGCTGTCCGCCTTTTTAAACGGTATGATCGATGCCGGCTATTCGCCCTGCGATTTATATGTCCAGGACTGTTCGGTGAAATGGAGCTTTGACGTCCCAAAAAGCATCCAACCGTACCGCAGCCATCCCCTGATCTGCCGATTGGCGATGTGCTGGAACTTTCTTCTAAGCCGTCTTTTTCTGTGGGTGACCCGTCCGCTGCTGACGATGCTCGACCGTCTTTGTTTTCTGTTTCTGTTTGCGCGCCCGCTTTTTGGCTGGCTGATTTGCCGAAATCATGCCTGCTGCTGTCCGAAACGGCGGCGCGGCCGGAGGCGATGACATACCGGGCGCGGCTAGACCGCGCGCTTCATAACGCCAAGACAGTGCCCTTTCACTCTGAGTCCAAATTCGTCCTGATCAGCGACTGTCACCGCGGAACCGGCGCGCCGAACGACAACTTTGCCAAGAACCAAAATCTGTACTTTGCCGCCATGAGCGATTACTTCGACCGCGGATTTACATGCATTGAGCTTGGCGACGGCGATGAGCTCTGGGAAAACCGGAAATTCCAGACGATCAAAGAAACACACAGCCATGTGTTCTGGCTGTTAAACAGATTTTACCGCGAACAGCGCTACTATATGATTTACGGAAACCACGACCTATGCAAACGAAACGCCCGTTTTGCCGAACATCATTTGAGCAGCTATCCCTGCAGTACCGGTGAGCTTTGTCCACTCTTTCCGGGAATCTCCTGCCATGAAGCGATTGTGCTTCAAAACGAAGAAACCGGCACGCGCTTTTTTCTGACGCACGGTCATCAGGCAGACCTGCTCAATTCCGTCTTTTGGAAAACTGCGCGGTTTCTTGTGCGCTATCTCTGGACGCCTCTGGAACTGCTTGGAATTCCGGACCCAACCAGTGCCGCCAAAAATCATACGCGCAAAAACATGGTAGAACAAAAACTCAGCAACTGGGCGCACGCAAACGGCCTGTACCTGATTGCCGGCCACACGCACCGTCCTGCACTGACCCCGGATCACCTGCCCCACTACTGCAATACCGGAAGCTGTGTTCATCCTCGCTGCATTACCTGCATTGAACTGACCGACTGCTGCCTGACTCTGGTCAAATGGGCCTACACAACAACGCCGGAACGATTTGTGCGCGTAACCCGCTCGGTTCTGGCAGGCCCCGTCTGCCTAAACAACTGAACGCAAAAAATCCCAAAACACCGGCGCCCGGCCAATGATTTTGGGATTTTTAATATGATTGGAATCATCCGCGCAATCTGACTTCAGATTACAAACGCGTTTTATTTACGCCAACTTGCTCTTTGCCAACTCAGCCAGTGTCGTAAATCCTTCCGCGTCATTGATTGCCATGTCCGAAAGCACCTTGCGGTTGAGCTCCACGCCTGCAAGCTTCAGACCATACATAAATCTGCTGTAGGACAATCCGTTCATTCTTGCAGCAGCGTTGATACGGGCAATCCAGAGACTTCTGAACTGGCGCTTTCTCTGCTTACGCCCTGCATAAGAAGTTGCGAGCGCTCTCATCACGGACTGCTTTGCTACTCTATACTGTTTTGATCTGGCTCCACGATAACCCTTGGCCAGTTTTAACACACGATTATGTTTCTTTCTAGCGTTCATGCCGCCTTTCACTCTTGCCATGTCTTTCTTCCTCCTTCACGCATCTTATCTCAGATATACGGCAAAATCTTTTTCATGTTTTTCACATTGGTGCTGTCCGTCATTGTAGCTTTTCTAAGATTTCTTTTTCTTTTCTGTGATTTCTTGGTCAAGATATGGCTTTTATAGGCCTTCATTCTTTTCAGATTTCCGTTACCGGTCTTTTTAAATCTCTTTGCAGCAGCCCTGCTCGTTTTAATCTTCGGCATAACGATATTCCTCCTTAAAATTGTACTGTAAAACTCCAAAATGCTCTGATCGAAGATGCAGTTAACGCTTCACCGTCAGAAACATCATCATATTGCGTCCCTCCAGTTTCGGCGCCTTATCCACTACAGCGACATCCGAAAGAGCCTCGGCAAACTGATCTAAAATCACTTTGCTCGTCTGCACATGCGCCATTTCCCTGCCCCGAAAACGCAGTGTAACCTTGACGCGGGCGCCCTTTTCGATGAACTTCCGCGCAGCGCTGACCTTGGTATTTAAGTCGTTGCTGTCAATGTTTGGTGACATACGTATTTCTTTAATCTCGACAGTTTTTTGCTTCTTTTTCGCCTCTTTTTCTTTGCGCGTCTGCTCATAGCGGAACTTACCGTAGTCGATAATCTTACACACCGGCGGCTTCGCGTTCGGCGCAATCTTGACCAGATCCAACTCCGCCTCAAACGCAAGCTTCTGTGCCTCGCGGGCAGACATCACACCCAACTGCTCTCCGTTTTCACCAATGACCCGAACTTCCCGGTCCCGGATTTGTTCATTAATCATTAATTCGCTGATACTGGTACACCTCCATTATAACAATTTCATAACTCACATCAACAGAACTCTCCGCCTGCGGAGCATGATTGTTTCATAAGACGTAAATTCCCAATGAAACAAAAAAGCGGATAGTCAGACTATCCGCCAAAACACGCAAATCAAAAATACATGAAAAGGATAACCCAAGTCACACATCTGTGCTAAGGTGAGAGCGGATACTCTGCTTTACGCCGTCACACACGGCCTTATAAGGCTATCACATTCTCCTGGGAATGTCAAGATTTTTTTCCAATAAACGGTTCCGTTCTCCGGCCGCGCACACGGCAAACGACAAGCGCCGCCGCCGAGAAAACAACAAGCGCAAGAGACAGCGCCTGGGAAACCGGCACTTCCAATCCGGGAATTAACAGCTGATCGGTGCGCAGCCCTTCAATCCAGAAACGTCCGATGCCGTAACCGAACACATACAGGCCAAACAACTCACCGCGAAATTTTGTATGTCTGCGATACAAAAACAAAATCACAAATAACACTAAATTCCAAACCGACTCATAGAAAAAGGTCGGATGTACCTGAATATATCCATCCGAAATATGCGCCATCAACGACTCCGTCAGATCACTGCTTCGCACCGCGCTCACCGGCAGACGCATAGCTAACAAACTGTCCGTATAATCACCGAACGCTTCACGGTTAAAAAAATTGCCCCATCTGCCAAGAATCTGTCCGACTAAAACTCCAAGACACATTGTATCCGCCATACGCCAAAACGAGATGTTTTTCCGTTTCGTATATAAAATAACGGTGAGTACAGCGCCCAAAATCCCCCCATAAATCGCAAGACCTCCCTGGCGGATATTAAAGATCTGCCAAAAATAATCCCGATACAGCTCCCACGAAAACACCACATAATACAGCCTTGCCCCCACAACACCGAACAAAAGGGCAAGCATGGTCGCATTAAAATATTCGTCGGTATTCTGCCCTGTCCGTTTTGCCTCATACATGACTAAGGAAACGCCGAGCAGCATACCTACCGCGATCACAATTCCATAATATGCAATCTCAAAGCCAAAAATAGTAACGCTCTTTCCGACGTGACTCAGATAAAGGCCGATGTTCGGAAAAGAAATGCTATAATCATCCAAAGCCAATCTCCAATCTTCCCGCTGTGTTCCGGGAATTACTCAGACGTTAAACCGAAAGACAATCACATCTCCGTCCTGCACAACATAATCCTTTCCTTCCAGTCGCACAAGACCTTTATCTTTCGCCTTCGCATACGTCTGACAATCCACAAGATCCTGATACGAAATCACCTCGGCACGAATAAACCCTCGCTCAAAATCTGTGTGAATCTTTCCCGCAGCCTGCGGAGCCTTCGTTCCTCTCCGAATCGTCCACGCACGCGTTTCATCCTCTCCGCTTGTCAGAAAACTAATCAGCCCAAGCAGTGAATAACTAGCCTGAATCAACTTATCCAGTCCGGAACACTCCAAACCGAGATCCTCCAAAAATAACGCCCGCTCCTCATCGTCCAGTTCCGCCAAATCCTGTTCAATCTGGGCGCAGATGACAAACACCTCGCAATTTTGCTCCTCCGCATATTTGCGGACCTTCTCGACGTACAGATTGCCCTCCCCGTCATTCAAATCATCCTCAGAGACATTCGCGGCAAAAATGACAGGTTTTGCAGTCAACAAGTTATATGAACGGAACCATGCCTCGCTATCCTCGTCATCGACAGAAAAACTGCGCGCGAGTTTTCCATCTTCCAGATGGGCCTTAATGCTCTCTAGCAGCGCAAGCTCCTTTGCCAAAGCGCGGTCATTTTTGGCTCCCCTGCTCACTTTTGCAATACGCCGTTCCAAAATTTCAATATCGGAAAAAATGAGTTCCAGATTAATCGTCTCAATATCCCGAAGCGGATCAATATCTCCCTCCACATGAACGACATTAGAGTCCTCAAAGCAGCGCACGACATGCACAATGGCATCCACCTCACGTATATTGGACAAAAACTGGTTGCCCAAGCCTTCTCCCTTCGAGGCTCCTTTCACCAGTCCCGCAATATCTACAAATTCAATGACCGCCGGCGTCACTTTTTTAGAATGAAAAAGATCACCCAACACAGTGATTCTCTCGTCTGGAACCGGAACCACGCCAACATTAGGATCAATGGTGCAAAACGGATAATTTGCAGACTCCGCACCCGCTTTTGTCAGCGAGTTAAACAATGTACTTTTCCCCACATTCGGCAAACCAACGATTCCTAATTTCATATTTATCTTTACCTGTCCAGAAAGCCTTGATTTTACTGGCTTTCTGCCTTTCTCTATTTTTTTACACCCTTTTTACACCATTTCCTTTTTATGAAACCATCGTAATGTAATAATCCCCGACCTTTTTGGAACACAAAAAAGAGCCCTTATACAGTAATGGGTATTTTACTATCTCGACTGACGTCTCGATGAGTTTTTCGCCTTACGGCGATCCTGCGCAAGCACGGACCGCCGTAAGGCTCATTCTACCATACAAAGGCTCAAAAGTCTATATATCACCGTTCAATATTATTGAGATCGAGAACCTCAAACATTAATACTCTACCGATACCGCTTCATTATCGATCTCACCATCGATCGTATATCCAAACAAACTGCCGTCCTTGCCGACTACTTCCTTTACACGCACCTGCACATCTCCGGTTCCGCTCCCGACCACTTTAAACAATGGATTGACGTCAAACTCGCTGTGCTGAAAATCCGGTGTATTCGATAAGGTAATTTCTACCTCGTTCGGGCTGATTTCCTCGCAGCTTACCGTTTGTTCCGGCGAGAAAACCGCACTATCAAACATCAGCACATCCGGATTATATGTAATGGAAAGCGTAACATGATCCACCTTGGTCACATGATAAATGTTGCAAAAAAAGCTCGTCGCACTTCCGCGCATCTGTATTTGAGCAATATCTGTAAGGTCTGCCGCATACTTCAAAACCGCCAGTGCATCTTCGGCATCTACATTCCCATCGTGATTAAAATCCGCAATTTCCCTTTCCTGCTCTTCAAGTTCGATCTGTGCAGCAAGCCTGAGGATTTCCAGTGCGTCTGCGGCATCGATGACTCCATTGCCATCAAGGTCACCGACGAGCTGCTTTTTATCCGCCGCATTCATGTCGGGTGTCTGTAGCTCAGCTGCAAATGATGGAACAGCTACACAAGCGCTTAAAAACGCCGCCGCTGCCGTCGTTATAAATCTCTTCATAAAATCCCCCCTCAGAGCTTATTCTTTCAACATCATACAACGATCTAAGTTTATATGTATATCTTAGCATACCCCCCCCCACAAATGTCAATATTTATATAGCATGCGGAAATTATACAGTCTCAATTCGTTTCCGTCCTTTGTCTGAAAATCTGCAAATAATCTTTTACATTCTGTTCAATATCCCCCGAAAAAATCGACGTCCCGGACACAATGACATTGGCGCCGGCATTCAGCACAACGTCCACGTTATCTTTCCGTATGCCGCCATCCACTTGTATATCCGTTGACAGACCGAGATCATTCAACCCCT
This sequence comes from uncultured Lachnospiraceae bacterium, assembly GCA_944383325.1. Lineage (GTDB taxonomy): Bacteria > Bacillota > Clostridia > Lachnospirales > Lachnospiraceae > CALWPC01. The sequence continues at coordinate 164,406 of CALWPC010000032.1, forward strand.
CTCTCAGCTTTGCAATCTTTCTGGTACTTGTCTTTATGTACTCCTGTCCGCCAAAGCCAGGATTCACCGTCATAATCAGAATCATATCCACCTGATCAATAATATAATCCAACGTATGCAGACTAGTCACCGGATTGAGCGCTACCCCGGCTTTGCATCCGCAGTCCTTAATCTGCTGAATGACGCGGTCAATCTGGCGGCACGCCTCCACATGAACCGTGATCAGATCGGAACCGCAATCTGCAAAAACCTCAATATAACGCTCCGGATTGCTGACCATCAAATGAACGTCAAAAATAAGCTTGCTCTCACGGCGCAGTGACCGGATGACCGGCATACCAAACGAAATACTGGGCACAAAATCGCCATCCATAACATCAATATGCAAATACGTCGCGCCCGCCTGTTCCACAAGCTGAATCTGCTCCCCTAACCGATTAAAATCTGCCGCCAGAATCGACGGCGACAATTTATATGTCTGTCCCATTACTCTGATTTTCTCCTCACCTAATACTTAGTTCTGCTCTCCAGTTCCTCTAAAATCTGCCGGTAATCCTCGTAACGGATGGCGCTGATCTTTCCCTCCTGTAACGCCTGCTTTACGCCGCACTGCGGCTCTTCCCTGTGCAGGCAGCTAGTAAAACGGCAGCTCTGCGCATAGGGCATAAATTCCGGGAACAGATCTTTTAACTCCTCCTTTTCACAATCAAACACATGCAGAGAACTAAAGCCCGGCGTATCGCAAATAAAAGTATTGCCGTCAATAGGGATCAGCTGCGCATGCCTTGTAGTGTGCCGTCCGCGCGCAATCTTCTCGCTGATGCGCCCCGTCTCCATCTCCACATTTTGCTGAAGCAAATTGATGAGTGAAGATTTGCCGACTCCGGACGGCCCGGCGACAACCGTCGTCTTGCCCGCAAGTACCTCCTGCAGTTGTTCGATGCCGACACTCTGATCTGCGCTCGTAAACAACATCGGATAACCGCATCCGCGGTACGCGTCCCGCAGCTTGCAAAGCTCCTCTTCTCCGGCAATATCCGTCTTATTAAAACAGATTACCGCAGGCACGGACTGCTGCTCCATCATAATTAAAAAACGATCCAGTAAATTAAAATTCGGCTGCGGCTTCGCAACCGCAAAGATGACCAATGCTTGATCCACATTGGCCACCGCAGGACGAATCAGCTCATTTTCGCGCGCAAGCAGGCGGACAATGTTGCCGGTTTTTTCCTCCCGGTTGAGCACGTCCACCTCGGCGTTATCCCCGACAAGCGGTTTTACGCCGTCTTTTCGAAACACGCCCCTTGCCCGGCACTCCAACAAGCCGATTCCATCCACATATACATAATAAAAACCCGCAATTCCCTTGATAATTCTTCCCTGCATAAATCTCCTTCGGTCAGAATGTGACAGACCATTTCTGTTCCAGTTCATTCCCGTCCACAAACATGGTAACAACCCCGCTGCTCACTCCGCGTTCCGCTTCGACTTCCTTCGTGAGCGGGAAATCATCCGTCGTATGGCGGCCCTCATAAAATACGTTTGTCTGCTCCTCTCCATCGACCACCTGCGTAAGTTTCAGCGTGATATAACCTCCGTCAAATGAATCCGGCAGGTCATCCAGTGAAATCATCACACTGCGGTGTCCTCCGTCAAGCAGTTCTTCGGGCTGCTTTGTCGGCGTCTCTGTCGGAACCGAGGTATCTCCTGACTTATTCAGCACAAGATCCACTGCCGTCCCCTCTTCGACCGTCTTTCCCGCATCGTAACTCTGAGAAAGCACATATCCTTCTCTTATACTGGAGCTGCCCAACTTGCTGACCGTAATATCACCAACGACTAATCCGCGCTCCTCCAGTAATTGAATAGCGGCCTCTTTCGACTTATTGATCAGATTTGGCACCGTCACTTCCTTGCGGGACTTGCCGCGGCTGATCAGCAGCGACACCGTATCTCCCTTGCGCGCCTCCGTACCTGCGGCCGGCGTTGTAGAAATCACATTTCCGGTATCAATACTGTCGTCAAAATCATATTCTTCTCCGCTCACAACCAGACCGCTCTTCTCCAATGTCGTTGTGGCCATCTCAACAGTCATACCTGCTACGTCCGGAATGCGGAACGAAGACGGGCCGTTGCTGATCGTCACCAGAATGGTCGTATGCACATCGACAATAGCGCCGGCATCTTCACTCTGTGCCATAATCAATCCGGACTCTACTTCATCCGAGTAGTCATATCCGCCCTGACGAATGCCGAGATTCATCGCATTGAGTTCCTCCGTAGCCTGCTCAAGCGTCATGTTTGTCAGATCAATCATCACGCGCTGTGTCTCTTTGTCAAAGGTCACCTCTGTGGCCTCCGCCGTACCCGCATTTCCGCCCTGCATACGAAACGTATTATACAGCGATACGCCCGTATACACGGCAAGCCCCACAATAATCAGCGCGGCCACAATGCCGAGCACCATCATCACACGGTCCAATGTAGTTGCAGCGGACTCTTCCTGCCCTTCGTCGGCCTCCTCATCCTCCGGCGGCGCCGTTTCCTCTTCATCCTTCGGCTCTTCCGGCTCCTCTTCAGGTCCTGTGAGACATTTCTTCAAATCATTGATCAGCTCGCCCATATTGCTGTAGCGGTCTTCCGGATTTTTCTCAATACATTTGAGGACGATCGCATCAAGTTCCTCTGAAATTTCTGGATTGTTCTCCCGAAGCGACGGCGCCTTCTCTTTGATGTGCTGCAGCGCCACCGAAACCGTCGTATCCCCGTCAAACGGCACCTTTCCCGTCAGCATCTCATAAATCGTAATCCCGAGCGAATAAATATCGCTCTTTTCATCACTGGCATCCCCGCGCGCCTGTTCGGGCGATGTATAATGAATCGAACCCATGACCGCGTTTTCTTTTACCGCCTCGGAGGTCGCCGCCTTGGCAATGCCAAAATCCGCGAGCTTCGCCTTGCCCTCCTTGGAAATAATAATATTCTGCGGCTTAATATCCCGATGAATAATCTTATTATTGTGAGCGGCCTCCAGTCCCATGGAAACCTGCACGGCGATACTGATCACCTCGCGCACCGGAAGCTTGCCCTTGCGCTCAATATACTGCTTGAGCGTGATGCCCTCTACAAGTTCCATCACAATATAATACAGGCCGTCCGCTTCCTCGACATCATACACACTGACAATATTTGGATGTGTAAAACCTGCCGCTGACTGCGCTTCCTCCCGAAACTTGGTGACAAATGTTTTATCCTCACTAAATTCCCGCTTCATGACTTTGACAGCCACAAAACGGTTGAGCTTCTGATCCTTTGCTTTATATACATCAGCCATTCCGCCGGCGCCGACCTGCTCAATAATCTCATAGCGATCACCGACAATCATTCCTGTTTTTAACATATTTTCACCTCATCCGAAAACGGTTTTACAATCATCACACTGATATTATCGCGGCCGCCTTTTTCGTTTGCCGCCTCAACCAGTTTATCGGCCTTGCCGGCCATATCCGTCTGCTGACTCATGATAATACGAATATCCTCATCATCAAGCATATTGGTAAGACCGTCCGTACACAGGAGCATATAATCGCCCTGCCTTAATTTTACATCAAAAAAATCAATCATCACCGTGTCTCTGGCGCCAACCGCCCTCGTGATGATATTTTTTTTGGGATGAAACCGCGCTTCCTCTCTCGGAATCGTCCCGGAACGCACCATTTCTTCTACCAGTGAATGATCCCTTGTAATCTGACGAATTTCATCCGAAACAATATATAAACGGCTGTCCCCTACATTGGCCACATACGCATAATCATCAAACACTGTAGCCACAACCAATGTGGTGCCCATTCCCGCAAGATCCTCATCACTTTCCGCCATCGCGCGCAGCTTCTGATTGGCTTCCTCAATGGCCTGCCGAATCAGCTTCACCGGATTGTGCTCCTTGGAATTTTCAATGGCGTCCACCATCCATTCCACCGTGCATCTGGACGCCACATCTCCGGCCTGATGTCCTCCCATACCATCCGCGACAATAAACAGGTTCGGGAGATTGCCAACCGGAAGCTCAGATGAGTATACAAAATCCTGATTTATATCCCGTTTTTGCCCAATATCGGTAATGGCAAATGTTTTCATACATTAACACCCGATTCTTTCCAGCGAGTCATCATCCCTGTGCGTCTGTCGGATCCTGAAGATGTCTCCTCCGAAGCTGTCCGCACGCACCGTCAATGTCCCGCCCCATTTCTCTTCTAATAGTAACATTAATTCCCGATTTTTCAAGTTTATTTTGAAATTCTTTGATAACTTTTTGGCCGGAGCTTCGATAATTTCGCTCGCGGATCGGATTGACCGAAATCAGGTTGACATGCGCCGGCCTCCCCCGCAGCAGCGCGCAGAGTTCCTCTGCGTCCGCCTTTGTATCATTCACCCCGCCGACAAGACTGTACTCATAACTGATCCGGCGGCCTGTTTTTTGAAAATATTCATCACACGCCGACAGCACCTGATCCAAATCATAAATATCAGCAACCGGCATAAGCGAACATCGCTTTTCCTGGCTCGACGCATGAAGCGAAAGCGCTAGCGTGACCACAAACCCTTCGTCCGCAAAACGCCGGATTTCGGGCGCAAGCCCGCATGTCGAAACGGTAAGATTTCTCTGACTGATGTGCAGTCCGTTTTCATCCGTCAGCATACGGATAAAGCGGCACAAGGCTTCATAATTGTCAAGAGGCTCTCCCGTCCCCATAACGACTACGTGGGTAATACGCTCTCCAAGATCCTTTTGAATACGGTACACCTGATCTAGCATCTCCGACGGGCTCAAATTACGCACCCAACCGTCGAGCGTCGACGCGCAAAATCTGCATCCCATCTTACATCCGACCTGTGAAGATATACAGACGGAATTGCCGTGCCGGTATTTCATCAGCACACTTTCAATCAGATTTCCATCCGGCAGCGCAAATAAATATTTCCTCGTCCCATCGATTGCCGATTGCTGCACAGTCACCGTCCTGAGCACGGTCAGCGGATATTGCTCTGACAGTTGGTGCCGGAGCGTTTTCGGCAGATTAAGCATTTCTTCATAAGAAGATACTCCGTCCCTGTGCATCCATGTATAAATTTGCTTTGCCCGAAACTTCGGCTGTCCAAGCCCCTCAATCGCCTCGGTAAGCTCCTGCAAAGACATCGATTTAACATCCATCCCCTGCCCTCGTTTCTGCGGTTTAATGTTCAAAAGCCGCCAAAAAAAATCCGTCGCAGCCGTGGATTCCCGGCAGCAGCTGAACGTATCCGCGCTTCAGCGTTTCCATGCCTCCGAACGTCTGCTCACCCTCCGCAGAGCCATTCCAAAAACGGCCTACGGTTTCAGTCAGATCAATCGGACGGAATCCAAACTTTTCAACAATCCACTCCACCTGCTGTTCGTTTTCCTGCCGGTTGATTGTGCATGTACTGTAGATCAGACGCCCTCCCGGTTTCACATAGCGCGCTGCCTGCTCCAGTAATTCCCGCTGCAGTTTGACAAGCTTGCGCTGTTCGGAAACGGTCATCCGATATTTTATTTCCGCCTTCCGTCCAAGAACGCCAAGCCCCGAACACGGCGCATCCACGAGCACCACATCCGCGCATTCCTCCGCAGACGGATCAAACACCCGTCCGTCAAATTGCTGTGTGCGGATATTGGACATCCCGATACGCGCAATATTTTCCTCAATGCGCTCTAATTTATGTAAACTCACATCGCGCGCCAGTACCACTCCATTCGTCAGCAGACTGGCCGCATGCATGCTTTTTCCGCCGGGCGACGCGCACATATCGAGGACACATTCCGTTCTCTGTGTGATCTCGGCAGCCTCGCACACCATCATCGAACTAATATCCTGAATCCAGAACCATCCGTCCTGAAACGTCTGAAGATCCGACAGACGATCAAATCCCTCCAGAGTCACCGCATACGGCACCCGTTCATGAACCGACGCTCTAACGCCCTCTCCGCGCAGACGCGCGGCGCATTGTTCGGCCGTGCACTTTTCCGGATAGACATGCGCCGTCAGCGGCCTGGTCTGCAAAAACGACCTCAGCATTTCCTCGACTGCTGCCGCAGGATAAACGTCAAGCCACTGCTGTACAATCCATTCCGGCATCGAATAACGCACTGAAAGCGCGCGAAGCGGATCCTCCCCGACAAGCGGCAGTGGCAATTTGTCCAGATTGCGCGCAATCGCGCGGAGCACTCCATTTACAAATCCCTTCAAGCCGCGAAAGCCCTTTTTTTCAGCCAACTTGACCGCCTCATTACAGACAGCCGACGGCGGCACGCTGTCCAGAAACATCAGCTGATAAACGCTCATCCGAAGCAGCATGCGGACAACCGGCTTCTGGCGGGAAACCGGCACTTTCGAAAACAGATCAATGACGTAATCTTCAAGAATCAGATTCTCCAGTGTTCCCTCTACAATTTTAGACAAAAAAGCCCGATCCCGTTTCGCTAAATACGCATATTGCTCTAAAACGCCAGACAGCAATTCTCCGCGCCCGGGACGGCGTTCCTGTTCCAGCAAAACCTCCAGTGCCAGACCCCGTATATTCACCGTATCAGTCACGGTTTCTTCCTCCAAACAGTATAATAATCCGAGCCAACTGCAAAATAGACGCCGCCGCCCCCGCGACATAGGTGAGCGCGGCCGCCCTCAAAACTTTCCTTGCGTCCTGCACTTCCTCAGAAACCAACATCCCGCTTTCGCTCAGCACGCCGAGCGCACGGCTCGATGCATTCAGCTCCACAGGAAGCGTCACAATCTGAAAAAGAACTCCAAGCGAAAAAAGCAAAACGCCCAAATTCACGAGAAAACCCGCAGCCCCGGCGCTGATCACACTTCCTAACAAAATGCCCAGGATCAAAATCGGCCATGCAAGGCTTGTCCCAATATTGGCCGCCGGTACCAACAGCGTCCGAATCTGAAGCGGCACATACTGCGTATGGTGCTGTATGACATGCCCGCACTCATGCGCGGCCACGCTGATCGCCGCCACCGACGTGGAACTATACACACGATCCGACAGCTTCACCGTTTTGGTGCGCGGATCATAGTGATCCGTCAACTCTCCGCTGACATGTTCTATCGTCACGTCGGTAATGCCTGCCCGGCGCAAAATCTTCTCCGCCGCCTGCGCGCCTGTGATGCCCGACCTGCCCCTCACATTAGAATACTTCCGAAACGTGGAATTCACATACGCAGATGCCGCCATTGTCAGCAAAAGGCCAATCAGTACGAGAATCATTGTCGGGTCAAAATACAAACCATAGCCGCCGAATCCATAACCGCCATAATACGCGATGCTCAAACCTGCCTCCAATATATTCACTCCTTCTTGCCGTCTTTCTGGTCATTATTCCCCTGATTTTTATTGTTATGACTACCATGCAAAGAATTTTCCTCACGCTGCAGCATGATCAGTCTGCTTTTAAAGTTGACCCGAAAAAATAACGGAATCATAATACCAAACGGGCAAATCAACACGATCGCCCCCAACAATTTAAGCAGCTGCCGCACCCACAGCGCATCCTGCACGATGCTGACGAGCAGCCACTCGGCAGCCAGGCTGACGATCAGCGCAATTACAAATCCTATCAATATCTTATCGCACATCTTAATCTGATGTAGCCGTTTATCCTGTTCACTCATCCGCATCCTCCCCGAATTGCATCTGTTCCTGTACCCTGTTGCCGCGCAGAAAAGCGGCGGCATCCATCCGTTTACGTCCCTCAAGCTGCAGCTTGGACACCCGCAAAATACCGCGCCCCGTCTGGATGTCAATCGCATCATCCAAAACGCGCACCACACTCCCGGGCTTTGCCGGCTCCCGCGAATGTTCTTCCACCACCGAAGCCTCCCATAATTTCAACGTCCTGCCATTCCACGTTGTAAACGCGCTCGGCCAGGGATTTAACCCACGGATACGCCTCTCGATCGACACCGCATCCTGACTCCAGTCAATCCTTCCCAATTCTTTTCCCAACATTCCGACATAACTGGACTGACTGTCATCCTGCGCGCGCGGCTCTATATCTCCGCGCCCCACATGCTCCAATGTCTCAACCAAAAGCTTAGCGCCGGCCGCAGCCAATTTATCATGCAGGCTTCCGCCGGTGTCATCTAGCGCAATCGGCACGCGTACCTGCGACAACATATCTCCGGTATCCAGACCTTCCTCCATCTGCATAATCGTAACACCGGTTTCTTTGTCACCGAGCATAATGCTCCATTGAATCGGCGACGCCCCGCGATACTTCGGAAGCAGCGACGCATGCACATTGAGACATCCAAAGCGCGGAAGCGACAAAATCTCTTTCGGTAAAATCTGTCCAAACGCCGCCACTACGTATACGTCCGCCTGATGCTTGCCAAGCGTATCAATCCATTGCTGATCCCGGATCCGCTCAGGCTGTATTACGGGAATATCATATTTGAGCGCCGTCTCTTTGACCGGTGAAAATGTTACTGCCTGACCACGGCCGCGCTGTTTGTCAGGCTGCGTTACGGCCAACACTACCTCGTGTCCGGCATCCACCAACGCCTCTAGCGAGGGCACGGCAAAATCAGGCGTCCCCATAAAAATAATCCTCATCTTATTCCTCCTCGTCATCCTCCTCATAAGTGGCGTCCCGAAGTTCACCTTCTACAAGATCAATGTACAAAATTCCATCCAGATGATCACACTCGTGGCAAATCGCCCTGGCAAGCAGTTCCTCCGCCACCAATTCCTTCTGATCCATATGTTCATCCTGGAAACGGACCTTCACCACATTTGGTCTTGTGACCTGCCCGCACTTTCCGGCGAGACTTAAACACCCTTCATCCGCTGTCTGTTCCCCGCTCGTCTCATAAATCACAGGATTGATCATCACAAGCGGTTCTGCCCCGTCCCCAATATCAATGACGACGATGCGCTTTAACACCCCGACCTGCGGAGCTGCCAGTCCCACACCGCCCGCCTCATACATCGTATCAAGCATATCGCCGATTAGCATTTTTGTGCGCGGCGTCATCACCTTGACTTCTTTACTTTTCTTTCGAAGCACTTCCTCATCCATCGTGCGGATATTCCGAATTGCCATATTCCTTTTCCACTCCTTCCAAAACTCTACATCGGGTCCGGATCAAACTGTACGCTGACTCCTTCATAATCTGAATTTGACGACAACGCCCTCTCCAAAACGCTGCGCGCCCGAATCAACAGCTCCTGATCAGCGTCTTTCAGATAAAATGCCCACTGATAACGATCACTCACCTTTGCAACGCTTTCCGGCGCAGGCCCTAAGCCAAGGAGCCCCGGAAATTGCTCGCGAATCAGCCGGGCGAACCACTTCATACATTGTTCTGCTTGATACTCCTCCTTCGCCGCGGCATGAATGACCAACATATGCTGTGCCGGCGGATACCCCATCAGGCTCCGGTAGTTCATCTCTTCCTCATAAAACCCCTCATAGTCGTGAGCCGCCGCATGCGTCACCGCATAATGCTCCGGCTGATACGTCTGAATAATCACCTGTCCGGCCTTATCACTTCTTCCGGCGCGCCCCGCCGCCTGCTCTAGCAGCTGAAATGTTCGCTCCGCCGCGCGGTAGTCGGAAACTGCCAGTGACAAATCCGCCGCCAACACACCGACTAAGGTTACATTCGGAAAGTCATGTCCTTTCACGATCATCTGCGTGCCGACAAGAATGTCTGCCTCACCGTCCGCAAAGGATTCCAAAATTTTCTGATAGCTGTCCTTTTTCCTCGTCGCATCAAAATCCATACGCAGCACACGCGCATTTGCAAATTCTCTGCGCACCTGTTCCTCAATCTTCTGCGTCCCGGCCTTAAACGTCCCGATATAAGCCGATCCGCATGTCGGACAGCATTTCACCCCGCCTGTCGAATAACCGCAGTAATGGCAGTGCAGGCGCCCGTCCGAATGGAGCGAAAGCGCCACGGCACAGTGGGGACAGCCAATGACCGCGCCGCACTGGCGGCAAGAGAGTATGCCCGCATAGCCTCTTCGGTTCAGAAATAACATCATCTGCTCTTTTTTCTGAAGCCGCTCCTCAATCGCGTCCCTGAGCGAGGCGCTGAACATGCTCCGGTTGCCCATCATCAGCTCTTTTCGCAAATCCACCACTTCGACGGAAGGCAGACTAGCCTTCCCGTGCCGCATATTCAGACGAAATAGACGGTATTCCCCGCGCATCGCTTTCCAGTACGACTCCACAGACGGCGTCGCGCTCCCGAGAAGCACGCAGGCGCCGAGCATACGCGCCCGCTCTATCGCGGTCTCCCGCGCATGATACCGCGGCATCGTCTCACTTTTATACGTCGCTTCGTGTTCCTCATCAATCACAATCAGCCCCAATTTTAAAAAAGGCGTAAACAGCGCGCTGCGCGGCCCGATCATGACATCGAGCTGTCCGCTCTTCGCCCGTTCAAACTGATCATAGCGCTCTCCCTCGCTCATACGGCTGTTCAAAATGGAAACGCGATCCCCGAAGCGCGCGCAAAACCTTGTCACCGTCTGATATGTGAGCGCGATTTCCGGAATCAACACAATCACCTGGCGGCCTCTTTTCACCATTTGTTCCGCCAGTTCAATATAAACCGCCGTCTTGCCGCTTCCGGTGATGCCGTGAAGCAGGCTGACGCCCGGACGTTTGCAGTCAAACTCTTCAAGCACTTCCGACACAATCTTTAACTGCTCTCCGGTCAGACAAAACGACTGTGAGAACCTCGCGCGCAGATTTACATCCCCGGAAACCGGATTGCGGTACGCCCGCTCCGATTCCACTGCAATCACCTGTTCATCCGCCATCGCCCGCAGCGCCGAAGCAGAAATGCGCAGCTGCCCGGTAACCGCTTCATAATCAAGCGTCATCCCGGGCTGAGCCGCCAATGCTTCAATCAGACGCTTCCTTGCCCGCGCACGCTTCTTCTCATACAGCGTTAACTGACGCTCCACATCGTCTGCCTCCAACAGCAGCCGAACCTGCCGCCTTTCTTTCTTCCTCGTATGCCGCCGAACCGGCAGTACCGTTTTCAGACACTGAATCATCGTTGATCCGTACTGGTGATGCATCCAATCTGCCAAAGCGAGAAAGTGCTGCTCCACACTCACGCTGTTCTCCACAATGCCTGACAGCATTTTGATTTTCTCAGGAGCAATTTCAGCCTGATCCGTGAGCTCCAACACATAACCGGTGCGGTTTGCATTTCCGCTGCCAAACGGTACTTTCACCTGAGATCCGACAGCAATCACCTGTTCAAGCTGCGGGGGCACAAGATACTGAAATGTGCGGTCTACCTTTTCATGCGCGATATCAATAATGATATTAGCGTACATTCTGTTCTTCCTTTAGTATTTCCGATATGAGCACCCTTTCATCCATCGGATATTTCTTCCCCTCAATTTCCTGATAGTCTTCATGTCCCTTTCCTGCCAGAATAATAATGTCTCCCGGCTCTCCGTGACGGATCGCATACCGAATCGCCTCTTTGCGGTCTGGTATTGCGATATACTTACCGTCTGTCCGGTCAATACCGACACGAATATCTGCAATAATATCAAGCGGTTTTTCAAAACGCGGATTATCCGATGTGATAATTGTAAAATCAGCCATCTTCCCGCTGACCTCGCCCATCTCAAATCTCCGGTACTTACTGCGGTTGCCGCCGCAGCCAAACACACATACGAGTCGATGCGGCTGATATTCCCTCAGTGTGCTGAGCAAACTCTCCAGTGCCATCGCATTATGCGCATAATCAATCATCAGCGTAAACTGATCGGAAACCGGAACCATTTCCACACGGCCTTTTACTTTCGCTGTTTTGAGCGCCGCCTGAATTTTTTCCACCGGCACCTCAAAATGACTGCAGATCGCAATCGCCGTCAGCGAATTGTAGACGCTGAATTTGCCCGGAATATCAATCTCCACGTCAAAGTTCATCTTGCCGGTCACACGATATGCAATCCCCAGATACCCCGGACGGGTGACAAGCGCCGTATCCGAAGCGCGAAAATCCGCGTTCTCCGAAAACCCGTACGTTTCGAGTGAACAAGTATGCCCTGCAAGCACTGTCTCCCAGTGCCGGTCATCAATATTGACAATCCCTTTGCGGCACTGCCGAAACAACATCCCCTTACACTGCATGTATTCTTCAAAATTTTCATGCTCACCGGGTCCAATATGATCCGGCTCCATATTTGTAAAAATACCCAATTCAAAGACAATGCCCGCAGTGCGGTGCATTTTCAGTCCCTGCGACGACACCTCCATGACAACCATTTCGCATCCGGCCGCCGCCATTTTGGAAAAATACTCCTGAATGCAATAGGATTCCGGCGTCGTATGACTTGCCGGAATATGAACATCTCCGATAATCGTCTCGATTGTACCGATCAGTCCCACCTGATAGCCTGCGCTCTCCAAAATGGATTTGACCATATAGGTTGTAGTCGTTTTCCCTTTCGTCCCGGTAATACCGATGATCTGCATGCGCTCCGCCGGGTAATCAAAATATGCCGCCGAAATTACCGCCATTGCATAGCGGGTGTCCGGCACACGAATCACCGTCACGCCATCCGGAACCGATACGCGCTCCTCCACCAACAGCACCGCTGCGCCTTTCTCCACAACTTCCGATACAAAGGTGTGTCCGTCCACCTGCGTGCCGCGAATACAAACAAACAAATCTCCGTCTGTAACCTTACGCGAATCATATACAATGTCGTTTACACGGACATCCATACTTCCTGAAAGACATTCATATTCTAACCGTTCCAGTAATTGTGCAAGCTTTTTCATTTCTTAAAACCCTCCTGACGACATTAATAACAACCGTCTCCTGATCGATTCATTGTACCATCTCGACTTATGTCTCGATGAATTTTTCGTCTTATGTCGGTCTTGCGCAAGCGCAGACCGCCGTATGGCTCATTGTACCACAATTACCGGATTGATTCAACCGGACGAACCATGAAAAAGAATCCTGCGGGCTGCGCAACTTTTCTATAAACGAAAAAGCTGTCGTGTACATTCGCTTTCAGCCAATGTACACAACAGCTACGAATCTGATTCAAATATAAAATTAGCGCTTAATATTGAACGCCTTCACGCCCGGGAACACAGCAGCCTCACCAAGCTCCTCCTCGATTCTGAGCAGCTGATTGTACTTTGCCACACGCTCGCTCCGGCTCGGTGCGCCAGTCTTGATCTGACAAGTATTCAGCGCCACTGCCAGATCAGCGATTGTCGTATCTTCCGTCTCTCCTGAACGGTGAGAAGTCACCGCGGTATAACCTGCCTTATGAGCCATCTTAATCGCCTCAAGCGTCTCAGAAACAGAACCAATCTGATTGAGTTTGATCAGAATGGAGTTTCCGCAGCCAAGCTCAATACCCTTTGACAGACGCTCTGTGTTTGTCACAAACAGATCGTCTCCCACAAGCTGAACCTTGCCTCCAAGCTCTTTGGTCATCATCTGCCAACCTTCCCAGTCTTCCTCATCAAGACCATCCTCGATGGAGTAGATCGGGTATTTTTCACAGAGTTCTTTCCAGTGCGCTACAAGCTCCTCAGACGTGAACTTTTTGCCGCATTTCGGCAGTACGTACTCGCCCTTCTTCTCGCCTTTCCACTCACTGGAAGCAGCGTCCATTGCAAGAACAAAATCCTTGCCCGGCTCGTATCCGGCCTTTTTCACTGCCTCAAGAATACACTCAATCGCTTCCTCATCGCTTCCGAGATCCGGTGCAAAACCACCCTCATCGCCTACCGAGGTTGCAAGATTTCTGGACTTCAAAAGAGCTGCCAGGGCATGGAACACCTCTGTACACCAACGCAGACCTTCCTGGAAACTCGACGCGCCTGCCGGCATAATCATAAACTCCTGAACGTCTACAGTATTGGCCGCATGTGCGCCGCCATTTAAAATATTCATCATCGGCAGAGGAAGTCTGTTCGCATTAGCTCCGCCAAGAAAACGATACAAAGGAATCTCCAGTGCATTCGCAGCTGCGCGCGCGCTTGCAATCGAAACAGCCAGAATCGCATTTGCGCCAAGTTTAGACTTGTCCTTTGTGCCGTCTGCCTGGATCATCGCACGATCCACCGCATACGTATCAGCCGCATTCATTCCCTTCAGGGCATCTGCAATGACTGTATTAATATTTTCTACTGCCTTGGATACGCCTTTTCCTCCAAATTTGCTCTTGTCCCCGTCGCGAAGCTCCAACGCCTCAAACTCGCCGGTGGACGCGCCGCTCGGTGCAGTGCCGCGGCCCATCGTGCCATCTGCCAGATAAACCTCAGCCTCCACAGTAGGATTGCCTCTGGAATCAATAATTTCTCTTCCAATTACTTTCTCAATTGCTAAATTCTTCATACTGCTTTCTGTCCTTTCCCGCGCATCTCTTTTATTCCGGCCCTCCCACAGCAAAAAGAACGCCTCTTGACATGCACGCGTAATTAGTAATTATTGGCTATGTATGAGTTTAACACATCTTTTGTGTAAAATCAATAAGTAAATCATCTTTTGTCGCGCCTGACAAACCTGTGTACTTTCCTTACAATCCTTCTGATTTTCAGTAAAATAATGTGTTTTTTCGCTGCATTCTTCCGTTTATAATCGTAATGCAAATGACGGTCACAATCGTTACGATACATTCTGTGAAAACCATCGCCCACCAAACCCCTCTCAATCCAAACCAAAGAGGGAGCAGATACAGCAAAACGGCACTTATTACAACACCTCTCAATAACGTAAGAACAGATGAAATACGGGTTCGCATAATCGATTGAAAATAAAATGTTGCCCAAATATTGATCCCCATGAACAGAAACGAAATAAAATACGTTCTGACGATGCCCGGCGCGGCCTCGAATACAGCCGGTGTCGTTTTTACAAAAAACTGTACGATCTGTGTCGGGAACAGAATACCACTCAAAGAAAAAAACATTCCCATTCCAATCACAGTCACGAGTGAAATGCGCCGTATTTGTGAAATACGACCCATGTGTCCCGCGCCGTAATTGTTTGTGATAATCGGCTGTATGGCCTGTCCCACACCCGTAAAGATATGCTGAAACATACCTGAGCAGGTAAGCACGACGCTAAAGACCGCCAAAGGCACCTCGCCGCCGTACCGCATAATTTGATTGTTCAGAATGCAGGTCAATACAATAAAAGCAAGTTCAAGAACAGACGCGCTAAAACCGGAGGTCACAGATTTCCATAATGCCTGTGATAATTTCCACGGCTTTACCAACCGCAGCCTACAATTTTTAGTGAATAAATAAGCGCAAAGAATCACAGTCTGTATTACCGTCCCGCCGGCTGTAGCAATAGCGGCTCCTGCCATTCCCATCTTCATAGGAAATACCAGAAACCAATCTCCAAACACATTAAAGACGCCGCCTGCGATCACAGCCCACATTGCAAAATTGGGCGCGCCATCACAGCGCACCATACAAGCAAGATACGCTGAAAAAATAAAGAAAGGAAACGTCCAGATAATCCAATTTCCATATTCTAGCACAAGCGGCATGAGCGTTTCGTTCGCACCAAACAATGTAAAGATCTCTTCCTTACAAATAACAGTCACAGGCCATACAACAATGGTTAAAATCAGCGTTAACAAAAACGAAGCAGTGTAGTAAGCATTTGCTTTTTCTGTCCCTCCCTCTCCCTGCGCTTTCCCAAAGCGTACTGATCCGCCAATGCCGCTTAAAAAGCCAAAAAGGCTTGCAACACCAAAGATTGGAAATACAACGGCCCCCGCCGCCGCTCCATTCGGCCCTACACCCTGCCCAATTGCAACAGTGTCAACAAAACTATATACAGTAGTAACCATAGAGGCAAAGAGCGAAGGCCATAAAAACTTTGCATACAGCGTGGTTACTTTGTCTTTGAGCAAATCCATAAAAACACTCTCCTATCGTTAGATGATTGACATTTTCCCCATGCCGCTATATTATAAAGTCTAATATAATATCAGAGTCAACAGAAAGAAGAAGCGTTTTGAATAAAATGAATTTGTTTTCGATAGGTAAACTTTCAAGACTGACCGGCGTCCATGTGCAATCATTGCGATATTATGAAGAATTAGGCATATTAAAGCCCGCATATATCGACCCGGACAGCCGATATAGATATTATACTTTTGCGCATATGCGCATTGTTGAAGCCATTCAATATTGTGTTGATCTGGATATTCCTCTTAAACAATTTACAAATTTTCTTTTAGAAGAGGAAGAAGCAATAGACTATGCAAAGTTAATTGCATATGGAAAAGAAATAACCAACCAAAAGATGCGGCGGATCGAAAGCCGTCTTCGTTTTTTAGAGACCATGCGGGAAGGTATGGATCATGCCGAAATCTGTTATACAAATCATGTTATTTCATGCCATATGGAAGAAAAAATATGTTGGGCAATGCCATATCACGGAACGCAGTCTAATCCGGATTTTCAATCTGCAATATACCAGTTGATTTCTGACATAGAAAACAATGGTTTCCGGGCAGGTTATTCTTTTGGCCAACTGCTTATATGCAAAGGAGATAGCAGCAAATCCTATATTTTTATTGATATACGGGAAACAGACAAACCACTGGAGAATGTTCCTCAAATTATGCATCTTCCGGCTGGTGAATATTTGTGTATAGTATCACGGGAAAACCAAATTGAAAAAGCCTCTGAAATCTTTCCAGATTTGTTTGCAATGTCATACGATAAAATTGTTATATCCGTTGAAATGTTCAACGAAAAATTTAACTATTCATCTCCTATATATGAGATCCGTTGTTTACTCCCTTAAAATACAGCTAAACAAAAAAAGCAGAACCGCATAGCATTTTGCTATACAGTTCTGCAATATACAATCACTTTCTAATTGGGTATATAGCTAAGACAACGCGGATTTCGCGCATAAGCGTCTGCGTTTACTCTTCTCCCGGAAGTACCAGGGGCACCACCGGATAATTGCCTGGATTCCATCCATCCGGCTCATCGAGCTGTCTTGTAGACGGGTTATATTTTGCCGCTAAAAACGCATAGGGAGCATAGGACGTCTGAATCTCCTGATCCGTTAAAAGCTTTTCATACGACGGCGCGACAACCTCAAGATCAATCAGGTTGCCTTCCATATCCATCGTGCCATACTCCGCATATCTGGCGTTTTCAGGCAAAAAGCCATTCCCGCCCATTTGCACAAAACGGTCAAAATTTGGCGTGTCCTTATTGGAAATATGCTTATCCATCCTGCAATTATAAAACACAACCATAGCCGGTCCGTTCCAGGGGCGCCCAAGGCTGTAGGACTCCTCTTTCGGCGCGCTGCTCTCTGTAGTCGGATCGCAAGTCAACATGCAATCCTTAAACAAAAATCCGTACGGCTGCGTTTCCGCCGTCGATGCAGCCGTAATATGACCTGCATTATAAGGACTGTTAATTGTACAGCTCTCAAATACCGCCGTACCGTTTCCGTAAATAAAATCAACCGTACCCTCAATGTAACAATTCTCATAATATACCCGGTTGCTCTGGTTCATCAGAAGCGTATCCTGCCGTCCGATCATTTTGCACTCATAAAATGCACTGCGATCGGCATCCACACGAAGCGCCAGGCCCTGCGTCTGATTTTTACTGCTTCGGATATCCTTCTCCCTCTGCTCGATCGTCAGCGCATTTCCATACCAGTTTCCATCCTCGCCTCGGGCATATTTGCGGTAATCTTCGCGTTCTTCCTCCGTTACATAGATGTTATAAGAATTTTCAAACATCATATTTTTTGCAATAAAATCATGCGCGGTAGATGCGATCACCGTGCTCGCATGATTGGAACTTGCGCTCACGTTTCCGTCGGAAATCGACCAGTAGTACATACCGCACCCGTAATAAAAGGTAAGATTGGCCTCTTCTTCAGCATCTGGATACATAGCCTCATAAGTGACGTATGGCGCCGTAAGCGTCGTATGCTCACGATACGTACCGGGGGCAAACCGCAGGGTAATGCGCTCCTCCTCACAGGTCGGCGCGTGCTGATTGACATAATCGACCGCTTCCCCCAAGGTCCGGAAACAATGGGTTCCCGTCGTATACGATTTGCTGTCCACATAAATGACGCGCTCTTCCTGCGGTTTTTCATATCCGAAATTCGAATATTCTCCAACTGCGGCCTTCAAAAGCAGTAACGCGTCGTCCGCACTGACCAAGCCGTCCGCGTTAACGTCAGCCCGCTCCTTTGTCTGTTCATCTGCCTCATACAGTCCGGCATTGATCTGCAGCGCGCGCAGTGCATCACGAACCGTATACCTGCCGTCCCCGTTGAGATCCCCCTTGTCGAGCAGCACCGGCTCCGACCAATCCGACGTCACAGCCGCCTTTGCCCGAACCGCCGGCAGGCAGACCGTGAAGGCAGCAATTCCAAGCGCCGCAGCAACGTACCTCCCGCATCTTCTCCATTTATGATTTCTCAAAAAGACACCTCTCTATCTCCCGATAGCAGCCTCGGGATTTTCTATCAGAAACTGTAAAAATACCTCCAGATTCGTAAACGACGTATCCTTATAAGCGGCTTTTCCATCGTCCGGATCATTCTTATCCAAACCGGCAAAATCTTCCCACGCGTCGCTCATACCGTCTTTATCTGTATCAACATAGGAAGGATAGGAAGCTAACCCGGGATACTGCCCGTCTACAGATGCAGCATATACCGGATTGCTGTTGCTTGAAGGGATAGTCCCCGTCCAACCCGGCGACTCGTAAATATAATCGATCGTTTTTCCGGTTCCGTCCTGATACGTTTTCACAATCGCCGCATCCACCGTATCGCGGAACAGCGACGCGCCGGCATACAGCTCCACTTCCTCCGCCGCCTTCTGTGCGCTCTGAACCTGTGTCATCATCGAATTTTCATAAGGCGCGTCAAGCAGATATTTCGTTTGATCGAGCACAAGACCGCTCTTTACATAGTACGGATTTTTGTCAGTAGCCAACACATCATCCTCAAAGCGAATCAGAGAAATCTGATCATCAGGCAGCTCTCCGTCCATCATATTGCCGGACGCATACATATGATTGCCGATGCTAGCTTCAGAGAACATGTATTTTCCAGTCGAAATCGGACCGCTCTTGAAATAGTTATTAATATAATTATATGTAGTCAAATACAACAGTGTCCCGTTTTCATCCGCATCACTGGATTTTCCTGAACTCTGTCCCGACCAGTTATAGACCAGATTGTTAATAAATTCTACATGCTTTTCGCTGCTATCCAGGTCACTGGACATATATGTTCCAATCATCGGCATCCGGCTGCTGTGCGTCACATACATATTATGATGGAACGTCACTTTCGATCCCTGCGCTACGCGGATCAACGAACCCATACCGTGACGCGACTTTCCGACATTAACGGAACTCGTAATACTCTGTGCGACAATATTCCACTGAACAGACACACGGTCACTGACTGCATCGTATGAATTTCCGTCTCCGCTTGGAGAAACAGAAAGCGTCTCATCGGTTCCCCATGTCACGCTGCAGTGATCAACAATCACATCTTTGGACCCCTTCACATCGACACTGTCGTTCTGTTTGCCCATCTGGTCGCCGGAGCGAATGCGCAGATAGCGCACAATCACATTGCTCGTATCGCTAATATGCAGTCCGTAATTTGCCAGACATATTCCATCGCCCGGAGCTGTCTGTCCTGCTATCGTAACGTCGCCGTTCTTGATCGTGAGATTACTGTTCAGGTAAATCGTTCCCGATACCTTAAATACGATCGTGCGCGGGCCTTTCATTTCTATCGCCGCACGCAGAGAACCCTCGCCGCTGTCGTTTAAGTTGGTTACTTCAACTACTTGGCCGCCGCGGCCGCCGGTTGTATATTTCCCATAGCCGTCAGCACCCAGAAAACCAATGCCGTCTTCTGCCTCCTCAAACCCTTCTGGAATATAATACTCTACATCATCCAGATATTGCTCATATCCAAGCTGATAATCGGCCAGGCCGGCAATATCCTGTAATATCATAAGTGCGTCCCGAACAGAAAGCGTCCCGTCCTCATTCAGATCTCCATTGACAACATGCGCATCCTGTTTTGCCACCGTACCGGAAATCGCCTGCAGCGCCTTCAGCGCATCACTTGCGTCAACAATACCGTCATTATTCACATCCCCGCGCTTTAAAGCGCTGCTGACTGTTCCCTGTCTCGCAAGAGTGGTTTCTGTATCCGCCCATACCGGAGTAGTAACCGCCATGGAAATCGCCAATGACAAAGCCATAACTTTCTTCAGTCTCATACCCTTACTTCCTCCTCTGATGCTGCGCCTGGACATATACAACTGATTTTTTCATCTATGTATTGAAAATTGGAACGATAGCACAAAAAAACAGCCGTATATCCCCAGTTTTTTATTGATCTTATACATCATACCATACAATAAAACGAAAGTAAAGATTTGCAAACAGATGTTCCTTTAAAGATACAAAAGAACAGAAAAAAGGACACCGACTTTCGTCAGTGTCCTTTACAAACGATATTGACATTCAGAATGCTAAACCTAACACGTATTAGATTGTAGCTTTCTTCTTCAGCGTAACAAGTACAACACCTGCTGCAAGAGCAAGAACTGCCATTGTAGCTACCGGAGCAACGTCAGCAGTCTTAGCTGCGCTTGTGCTAGAACCTGTTGAAGAAGATCCTGTTGAGGAGCTTCCTGTTGAGGAGCTTCCTGTTGAGGAAGAACCGCCAGTTGTAGAAGAACCACCAGTTGTGGAACCACCTGTCGGTGCTTTTGTTGCGTCAACAGTCGGTGCTTTTGTTGCATCTGCGCTCGGTGCAGGCTCGTCACTAGAAACAGGTGTCTCAGTCGGAGCTGATGTCGGATCTGCGCTCGGTACAGGCTCATCAGTAGGAACCGGCGCCTCAGTCGGAGCTGCAGAAGGAGTTACTTCAGGCATAATAGCCTGTGTATCAACAGCAACTTCGCATGTGCTCAAATCATCTTTAACAGCTGCGGTACCCTTAATAACTCTCATTGTAGATTCTGCAGTTACATCTGAAAACTTAACTGTAAACACTGCGCCATCCCAGTCATTGTTCTGAGCCTTTGCGCCAGTTGCAACAACATAAGTCTCGCCGCCTTTAGAAGCTGCCGGATTCTTAACACCAGTACCACCGTCGCCAAGATAATCCAATCTGAAATCTGTAACATAGGATACATCTGCATCTGTAGTAGTTGCATCTGTATATACGATACCGATATCAAATGTCTCCAGGTTGCCGCTTGCATAAACAGTAACAGTCACCGTACCGTCTTCATTTAATACTTTATCAACAGATACGGAATACTCTCCAGCAAATGCCATTACGCTCATGGATAAAACCATAGCCAGTGCAACGACTGTTGCAAGTAATTTCTTCATCTCTTAATCTCTTCCTTCCTATTAATATGTTATAGCAATACGTTTACATCACAAAATATAACATCTGTGCATCTGAATGTCAAGAAAAATTTCATTTTTTCACATGCTCATAGCATATGTCAACTTGGCTTCGTTCCGCAACTGTCTCACATTGGAATGTAAGACATATACTGCCACATTACCTTCCTTTCGATAATGCCGAAACTACATCAATTACAGTTCCGGAATCAGTTGTGCCGCGTACTGTAAAATTTGCAGCGCATCGTCTGCACTGATCATTCCATCAGCATTGACGTCAGCCGCATTGGTCTGTGCTTCATCCAACTCCATCAGCTGAGCTGCATTCTGCAGAACAAGAAGCGCATCCTGTGCGTCCACAACACCGTCCGCATTGACATCGCCGCGCGTGTACGGCTCTTCTGACGGCTGAGACGTCGGCTCCTCCGTCGCCGGAGTATCCGTCGGATCCGGCGCAGCGCTCTTGAAAAATGTAACTGTCGAACCCTGCGTTGCCACATCGGAAGCTTCCGTATTAAAACCTAATTCCTCGACGCTGATCTCCAGTTGTGTCGTCGTGTTATCTTTTGAAATTCTCTGACACAGCACAAATGTCAGCTGACCGACCTGGCCGGTCGCCTCAAGCGCCGCATCTTCGGTAGTGATGCCCGCAATCCGAATGCTTCCGTTCGTGTCCGTATTGACATCCTGATACCCCTCAAACGCTGTAATTCCATTCAAAATCTCATCGCCCTCGGGTTCCTGGACTTCCAAGCAGCGGCTATCGTACGTCACCGTAAAATCATAGCACTGCATATCAATCGTCCCGTCCACATAAATCGGAACAGTTACAATGCTCTCGTCTCTTGTCGCCGAATAGACCGTGACGTCACCCAACCGCACCGTCGGTTTCTGCTCCTCCGCATTTGCAAACACAAAAACCTGCGCGCTCACCGCCAATGCCAACACAGCGATACAGGCAATCACTTTTCTGATATGTTTCATACGAAGTCCTCTTTTCATTTAGACAGCGCTCTCCTCCATTACAGAGGAGAGACTGCCTGTGTGCTATTAATCAAGCTGTGCTGCAATTCTAAGAATTGTAAGTGCATCGTCTGCAGTAACATTGCCATCGCCATTCAGATCTGCAATTGCCAACTGCGTTTCATCTAATGTTGTCAACTGTGCCGCATGCTGAAGAACAAGCAGTGCATCTTCTGCCGTTGCAGCGCCGTCCTGGTTCACATCGCCGCGAACCGTCGGATTCACATGCGGATCGTTTGCCTTTGCATCTTCATACAATGCCTGAACCTGTGCGTCAGAAAGCTCCTCGTCATAGAAACGCAGACATGTCACATAGGAATCTGTTGTCGTCTGGTAATTGCTCTTCGATCCTGCTCTGTTTACATAGCCAAGATATACGGAAGTATCTTCTGCTGTCAGGAAAGACATAATCGAAGTTGCTCCCTGATTTTGCGTTCCGCCATAAATCAGATTGTTTGTAACATTTGCAAAACTCGGAAGTCCCTCATAAGTTGCTACAGAGTCATTGTCAATTTTCCACTGATAATAACCATCATAGAAACGAGGTCCAACATTGTCGTTTGCGTTCTCAATCTTTACACCGTCAATGTATGTCTGGATACCGGAGTTTGCCATCGTCATCGTTACATAATGCCACTCCGTATTTGCCGCCAAAATTGCAGCAGATTGCTCCTCTGAAGCGGAGAAGGTGAAATCATTTTTCAGCGTGCTGATCACTGCAGCATCGGATGTACCTTCCTGGAATACCGCCATACCGTTACTCATAGAGTACAAAATGGAATATGCCTTGATCGTCTTCGCTGTTTCCTGCATCTTGGACTGATAAATCAGCTTTGCTGTATCTACAAAAGATACTGCCGCCGAATTAGCAACCGTTCCGTCTTCCGCCGCATCCTGCTTCAGCCAGTAGGAGATGGTTGCTCCGGTCATATCATCTCTTCCTGCAAACGGATTCTCAGCGAGCTGAAGTGCGGAAGTCTCTGTTGCGGAGCTTGCCGCCAACTTCACAACGTTGCCCATCGTCGCATCGTTTACAATCGAAGGATCTGCTACCTGATTGCGTCTTCCCTCATTAGATTCCGGGAATGTGGTGCCGTCAAGAGAGCTGAGCTGATCAATTTTCAGCGCCTCAGGAAGAGTTGTGTCGTCCTGATCCATTGCTGCGCTCTCCTCGTCATAAAGGTTACCGATCGTCTCCCAGTCAAGCGGTGTGTCGTAGAACTTGATGTCATCCAACATTACCTGAGAGGTTCCGCAAGGAGATACATAATCATTCATCAGCTGCGTCATCACCTGTCCGCCGATCGAAAGCGTGGTGTTCTCGTCTGTCAGCCAATCAAGAACATAGCGTCCAGTCGTATTGCCGTTGCCATCGCCGCCGTCAAGCGTGTTGGAAACGCCTTTTGCATTATCCCAACCGAAGCCGCCGTTGAATGATTCATTGCCCGCCTGCGCCGGGTCAAAAGGAAGCTCATCGCCCCAGATAGTCCACTCCGAATACGGATCAATCTCTTCGCCGTCCACGTAAGCTAAAAAGCCGCTGTTCTGAATGACAATCGCTACCTGGTGCCAGGACGTCTCTCCGGCCTCATCGACTTCAAGCACTCTGCCGTCTCCGTAGACGCCCGCTGCATTTCTCATCTGGAATGCCGCTGCGCCCTGCTGAATTGTGAGAGAGCCATTCTCGCCTACTGCCGGTTTGCCGTTTTCCAACAGGTAGTAAGACTGATTATATGTCTGCGTATGATTCGGATTCAGCTGCAGCGCGGTACCGTCGTCCTCTTTAAATACCATAGAGTTGTCAGCCAGAATCTCGAAGAAGCCGCTGATATTGCCGTGACGGATCTGCGACAGGCCGTTTGAAGCGCTCGGCTGCGCCTCGGTCGGAAGCTCGCAGTACAGATCATACTTCGAAGCCGGCATCTGCGTAAGGGTCACATAATCAGATGCAGAGCCTCCTTCCGGATATGCGTAGATGTTTCCGCTACCTACCTTATAGCCCTGAACATACTTCGGATTGTAAATCGCGCTCTTTCCGGTGTTGTTATAAACCGTATACGTTGTATTCGGATCTGTGAGCGAAATGTAAGTTACCGGGTCACCGATATAGAAATCACTGTCCGCAGGGAAGTTGTAATCTCCGCCGATTTCTGCATTCTCTGCTTCCATCTCCTGGATCTTGTTATATTTTGCCAGGTCGTCTTTCTGATAGCCGTGCAGAGAGGTGTTTTCAAACGTAAACAGTGTAGAATTCTTGCCGACAGTGTTGCCTTCTTCATCTGTCGTTGTCGGAACCTTTACCCAGTATGTAATGGTTACGCCGTTGTACCAGATCGGCTCTCCATCCTCGGTATAGTCCGGAGTCTCGCTCAGATCCAGTCCTGCAAACGGATTCTTGATAGCTACTTCTGAATAGTTAACATACTCCTCCTGCAGAACCGTTCCAACCGGATACGTGGAATCCAACGTTGCATTGCCGGAATCCTCTGTCTTTGTGTACTCGTCCACTTCAATCGTGTCGCCGAGCATGAGGACGTTGCCCTTCTCCTCATCATCTACCGTCGTTGCCTGGTTTGCAAGGAAGGAACGGTCATATTTCGCTGTCGTTCCCTCGCCGCTGAAAGAAGGCGTAGCGCTGTATTTGTAAATCGGTTGCTTGGGATCTGTACTATCCTCCTCAGCAGCAAACTGCAGTATCTGGTTCGATGCAACAACGCTCATATTGTTGCCGTTGCCCTGCTGCTTTGCCTGATCCGCCTCTGAAGCGCCTTCAGCGGCCTTTTCTCCCTCGCCTTTGATACCGCGTTCCATGTCGATCGTCATGATCGGCGTAACGGCATCTTCCTCAGCGGCTTCCACCGAGGTTGCTGCAGAGAAAACTGCAGTACTTGGTACCATCATCGCCAGAGACAGCGCGCAGGCAACAGCCTTTTTCGCCGTCTTCTTCGCTTGCGGTACAAAATTCATTTTCCTCATAGCTTTTCTTCCTTTCTTATATTTTGCATTACTCAACCTTTCTCACACATAGGTCTAGACTAATTTTAACAAAAGAGCGGCAAAAAAGCAAGTCATTTTGATACTATTCCTGCTTTCCTACCGCTCTTTTTACAGAAACCGAAAAAAATGTCTAAATAAGAAACCTAATGAGCCATATCGTTTTCATATATTTGCACAAAACGATCTCACACCACAAGCACCCACGATTCAAACCACTTCAGCCATGTATCTGCAAAGCTCAGAGACACGCCGTGTCCGGACAATACCGGATAAAACAGTGCAAACAGTCCGATCGCGGCGGCCGTATACGCAAACACTAGCGCTTTGCGGCGCGGCCGGTCTTTTGCAAAAGCAAACAAGGTATACCCTACCATCATTGTGACAAACGGCACACTCGGAAAATAATGATAAATATAGGTCGTGCGCGTGACAAACATCCACGGCACATACTGCGCGAGATAAGCCACCGTCAGAAAACATGCCCGCCGGTCACGCTTTTTGACAATCAGGTATAACATATAAATAAAACAGCCGATGCCTGCCCACCAGACGAGAGGATTGCCAAACGAACTGATTCCTTCGGATACCGTATCGCTGACATGACCGCTGTAGAACCAGATCGGCCGTGTCATCAGCGGCCACTGATACCACCTGGACGAAAAGCTGTGTTCCGAAACAAGATTGCTGTGATAATCAAACATCGTGATCTGATTATGGATCATCCTCGTAATCAGCCCGTCCGTCGAATTATCACGGAACGGTATATACGACAACGTATAGATAATCACCGGAATGATCACAAAAAAGACAATGCAGAATACGATCGTCCGGCGCACTGCAGGGGCAAACGTCTGTATGACATGCTGATGCGAGATCCCATTTGTACTGCCCTGCGGATTTTCTGCGGCATAACGGTATTCCCGGTATCTCCGATACAGCGCCGCAAAGAAAATGACCGCCAGTCCGACGCCGGCATACACTCCCGTCCACTTGCTTGCGATGCCAAGTCCCATAGAAATCCCGCACAGGCCGAGAGGAATCCACGTCTTTTTAAGCGCGGTGTCATAAAAACTCATCTGCGTGTAACGGTACATAAAATAATACATCAGAATGACAAAGAACGTAATGTACACATCAATGGTCGCAATTCGCGTCTGGACAAAATGCATAAAATCAAACGTGAAGAGCAGTGTAACGACCGTCGCCATCCATGTTTTTTTGAAAAACCGTTTTGCAAACAGATAAATGCACGGAATCATCAGCACACCAAACAGCGTCCCGACACATCTCCAGCCGAACGGGTTCATGCCGAATGCCCGGATACCAAGGGAAATAAAGAATTTCCCAAGCGGCGGATGTGTATTCTCATAGCTGTACAAGCCGTGAATATATTCATAGGCCGTCCGTGCGTGATAAATCTCATCAAAATACGTACTGTTCAGATACGTGGTGCGCACCGGATACAAATTCTGTTCATCAAACAGGCCCGGATATTCGTCGGCATTTTCCGGAATAATGCGGTTCCCTTCACTGTCAATCAGCACCAGTTCCCACAGTGCAGCCTGTGCAGACTCACAGGAAAACCGCAGATAACGCGTCACAATATCGTGCGTCATCCCAAACTCCTGCCATTTAAAAACCGACACCAATTCCTCACTCGGAATATTCGTCGTCCAGGTGCCGCTTAAATCTTCCGCCGACGAAACCGAAAATTTCGGGCGGTGATAATTTCCTAGATAATAATGAATTTCAGAAACTGTGACCGTCTCTCCCAGATCCAGGACAATCTCATCGCCGACGCCGCTCGCTTCCCAGCCGCTGTCCGGCGCATCCATATCGCCCAGATCATGAAACGCAATCAAAGCATAGACCGCGCTGATCAGGCAGATGATCAGCACATCCCACTTCACAATCCGAACTGCCCGTTCCGAAGGCGTAATCGTTTCATCGCGTCCGTCCCTGCGCACATGTTCACGGTACGGCAAAATTGGTTCCACCGCGCTCTGTTCCTGCAGCGTTCCGGGCCGCGTATAATACATCCATGCCTGGCAGCACAGCCATACTGTCGCCAACACCATGAGACCGCCCGCTACAATCGGCACCGGATTATTCCAGTCAAAGTTTGAGGCGTCATAATTCACAAACACATCATATACGTTAAAGAAATGCAGCACGCTGAATACAATGTACGACCAGAAAAATTCCCGTTTCGGGCAGAGCGCATACACCAGAATCAACAGCGCAAGCGCCGGAAACATATAGCGTTCATGCATCCGCACCGACACGGTAAAGATGGCAATATACAAAAAGGCACTGATAAAATAAACCTTTGTATGATTTTTTTTGCCCCGGAACCAGAACCATACCGCAGCTGCAAATACGAGAACGAGCAAAATCGTCCCCCACGTCTGAATAGAAAACCCCGCTACCACCTCGGTCTGATCACGCCAGTTTTTATTAAACAACGCCCATAAATTATATGCGTTGATCGTTGCTTTCGGATAAGAGGTGACCGTCTGCATATATTGCGACACCACTTTTTCCAGGCCAAACGGGAGCGAAACAAGAATCATGCCCAAAATGGCCGCCGCTCCGCTGGCCAGATGAATTCCAAATTTTCTGATTGAGAAATCATGCAAAAACACCTGCTCAATAACCGCGCAGACCAATACCGGAAACACAAACGCCATCTGCGGCTTCAGCAAAAAGCCGACTGCAAACACCGCATACACTAGCGGCAGTTTCTTTTGACTGATGAAATAACACAGCAGTACCACACAAAGCGTAAGCACCGCATCAACCTGTCCCCATGCGGACGAATTGATCAAAATTGCCGGATTAAACAGATACAGCGCCATACATAACAGCGCGTGGCGCTTATCCTTCAGCCACCCCTGCGAAATCCGAAAAATCAGATAACCGGTCGCCAGATCGCAGAGAATTGCCGGCAATTTTACAAGAACCAAATCAGTAAACACATTGGAACCGAAAACGCCTCGCACTGCGCCGAGTACCCAAAGCACATACATGTAGCCCGGCGGATAGTCAGAAAACGCCGTATCGGAATAAAACGCGCCAAACCCATCTTGAAAGATACGGTCTGCCCAACCGCGCCAACAGGCCATATCTGTTGGATGCCCTTCAGAAAGTGCGGCAAGCAGAAGGCGGAGGGCAAAGGCCCCAATAAGCATCAGGCCCATATACCTCATCAGTCTCCGGCGCTCCGCCGTCATATTTTGTCTCATAAATGTAACCTCGCTTTCCTTCACTGAACAGATAGCGTCATTCTACCACAATCCATGACAAATAACAAGGCGCAGATCCGTTTTGGATCTGCGCCTGTAAAATTTACACGCAATAAACAAGAATGAATCTGTTATGTGCGTTCATTATTCGCTTACGCGTCTCTTGCGGGCAGCCAGAACAACAACTGCACCTGCAACAAGCAGGATCATAACCGGAATCGCTACGTTCGCCGTATCGCCCGTCTTGCCTGCATTTGCGGAGCCGGACGTCGTAGAGCCGGACGCCGTGGAACCGCCTGTTGTGTTGCCGCTTGTACCGGAAACAGTATTCGTTGCTCCCTGATTACCTGCAACTGCGTCGCCTTCCTTCGCCTCAACAACCGCGAAGTTTCCAAGCGTATTTGTAGCAAATGCCAGTGCGCTGCCGGCAACACTTGTCTCAAGAACCGTGCTGTCCGCCATGCGTACTACCGAACATCTGGTTGCTGTATAACCGCTGATCGGAGTAAGTTCAATATCCGCATTGCCGTTTAAGGTCACTTCCTGACCGCCCACGGTAACGGAAATATTGTACAGTACGCGCTTTCCGATTGAAAGACCGGAAATAGTTGCAAGCTTGCTGTCTGCTTCCGCATATGTGCTTGCATTGCTCTCTGTTCCGAGAACAGTAACCGTCACCGTTGCATTCAGAACGTCCGCAATCACACCCTCTGCCACCGTAATTTTAACACCGTTTACGGTTGCAGTATATGTGCCGTCTGCGTTCTGTGTAAAGGAACCGGATTCCGTCTGATCCACAGGCGGAGTCGGATCATCGGGCGACGGAGTCGGTGTCGTCGTAGATCCCTGGCCATTATCTACTTCCACTTCCTCGCCCTCAACCGTCGTCTTCGCATTCTGCGCCTCGTTCTGCTGTGCATAGAGCGTGCTTATCTGGGCGTCGTTGAGCGCTACATCATAGAAAGTAATGTCATCATAATATGCCGTTGCACCGGACTGATAAGTCCTGGAGTTCTTCAGCTGATGAACATAATTGATATATGCCGTTGTATCTTCCTGTGCAAGGAACGTCATCAGAGGCGTAGCGCCCTGATTCATAGAAGCAAGCTTATACGGTGCAAAACCATCAAGCACTCTTACGTAATATCCGTCGTAGAAACGAGGTCCGTAGTAGCTTGGCCCTAACGTATCTGTCAGATTGTTTGAAAGCTTCTCGCCGTCATAATACATCTGGATGCCTGCATTTGTAGCTACCATTGTAACCAGATGCCAACCCTCTGTTGAGCCCTGCAGACGAGCGTCCCATGCATCCTTCTGCACTTTGGACTCTTCCTCATAAGCCTGTGAACTCGGATCGTAGTTTCCGTTGCGCAGCGTGGAGAATTTATACATATTCTTCAAGCTGTCCTGAACAACCGAATCATAGCCGGCAATGAAGTTGGTATCGGTGCTGTTCTTGATATACAGCGCCGTGCGCGTCTCAATATCCTTGGATGCTTCCTGGATCTTGCTGTGTGTCAGAATCTTCGGCTCATCTACAAATGTCACGCCGATGCTGTCCATCGGATCATCATTTGCGCCTAATGTAGCTGATTTCACCCAGTAGGAAATCGTCACGCCTTCCAGATCCGTCATACCCTTGAACGGATTGTCGTAAGATACCGCACTGGTTGCTCTCGCCGTACCGCGGTATGCTTTCAAAACGTGTCCTACATTTTCGTAGTTCACTACCTCCGGCAAATTCTCCGCATCATTGGAAGCCACTGATGCCATGCCTGCCGGGATGCTTCCGATAGAGTCGTCTGTAAAGTCAAACACTTTGAGCGGGGACGGAAGCGTCGTCAGTTCGTCTGTTGCCGTCAGGCTGCCGTCGTCACCCACCGTTACTTTCTTATCCTGAAGCGCATTCTCATACATTGCAGCCGCCTGATCTGCATCCACCGGCTCCGTATAGAATGTCAGGTCATCCAAAAGCACGCCGTCCGTCGTGCCGATTTCCTGCGTCATAGCCCCTGCTGCACAACCCTGGTTACCGATATACAGTTTTGTATCCTCATCGGTCAGCCAGTCAATCATTGTGCGGGCATAGCCGTTTGCAGGTCCGTTTGCACATGTGCCGTCGGAACTCCAGTCAGCAATGCCGTTTGCAAAGTTGTAAGGCGCCCGCAGGCCGTAGCCCATATTGAAGTACTTGCCTGCATTCTGCATACTGAAAGAGCCTTGGCCCTGATCAAAGTATGCCCACTGATCCTCATAGATCTCCAGGCCGTCTACAAAGAAACTTACCCAGTCATTCTGAATCACACAGGTCACATAATGCCACTGTCCTGGATTCTTCGTCACTGTGCCGTCGCCGACAAACATAAGCTGATTGTATGCGCGGAACTGAACAACCTTGTCATATGTCTCCACATGATTCGGGTTTAACTGTTTTGCGCCGGCCAAGATCAAAGTCTCAATCAGATTGCCGTTCTCATCGCGAATATCCTGCGTCCAGTAATTATCCTCGCGGAAATGGAACGTATTGGACGCTGCAATCTGCATGGAGCCCTGAATGTGGCCGCGTTTTACGAGAGAACCCTCGTCAATATTCAGCGTACCAAAATCTTTGGTCAGGTTTGCGCCGATCTCGTCGAGCATCACGGTAGCGCCGTTCACTCTGATGCTGACTTCCATTTTGCTCGTCTCGGTCGTAACATAATAAATCTTGTTGGTCGCCGAGCCCTCGTAATCCGGATTCATTCGAACCAACGGGCCGTAATCCGATGCAACTGTATACTGTGCGCCGGTATTGTCATCGGTGAGCGTCTCGCGGGTACCAAGTGCATACTGCGGATCATCCGCCGAATAGTTCTGAACAGCTTCATACTTGATCCAGTCATCCAGTACATACACATCTTCATCTGACTCATTCTGGAACGTCAACAATACGGAGTCGAGCGCATTGCCGTCCTCATCCGTCCCTTCCGGAACGTACACCCAGTAGGAGATGGTCACGCCACCATTCCATGTCGCGCCGTCCTCGCTGATCGTCGGCTCCTCGCTCAGATCAAGCCCTGCGAACGGATTGCGGATCTCAACCGCACTGTGACTCGTCACTGCCTCCTGCAGCACCGTACCGACAGGATATCTCTCATCCAATTCATCGGACTCGGATTTGATAAACTCCGGTGTCTCCACCGTGTCATCGAGCATCAGCACATTGCCGAATCCCACTCTCGTAATTGCGCCGTCGGTAACGACTGTTCCGTCATAATATGTAGTCGGCTGATTACCCGAAACCGATTTCTTATAGTCGTTATTCTCGATAAACGGAGTATCGGTCAGCGCAAAAATTACATTTCCTTCACTGTCCACCTTGTAAGTGCCGTCGTCATTTGTATCCTCCTTAAATGTCAGAACTGGCTCCGACTCTACGACAGACAGATCATTCTCTGCCTTCTCCCCTGCGAAGCCCTGCTCGAAATCCACCGTCTGTACCGGGGTCGGCAGCTCCGCCGCTTCCGTTTCCAC
This sequence comes from uncultured Lachnospiraceae bacterium, assembly GCA_944383325.1. GTDB lineage: Bacteria > Bacillota > Clostridia > Lachnospirales > Lachnospiraceae > CALWPC01. Next base: position 196,680 of record CALWPC010000032.1, read on the forward strand.
TTCCGTGGCCGCGCTCAGGCTGAAGAGGCTCGTATTAGGTACCGACATCGCTACTGCCAGGGTCAGCGCAAGCGCCGCCTTGCCTGCTCTTCGCGCGCCGGATACCAAATGAAATTTCTTCATTCTGATCTCCTTCCTTTCTTGTTGTTGCTACAGATTGTAACTCAAATTAAGTTTACAAGAAACGCCCAAAAAATGCAAGTAATTTTTCATGATTTCTTAACATTTTTAACAACAAATTACCATAATCAGGATGTTTGGAGATCACAATGTCCAACCAGGGCACTGTGATCTCCATGAATATCCGTTTAAATGTCTGTTTCCTGTTCAGCGGAGAGATATTCCGGCTCCTCTGCCATCTCTTCCGCATCCGTCTCTTCAAAGAGTGTAAACTCCTCGTCCTCCTCAAACTCCGCCGCGTCGGTATCCAGTTTCACGGAACGGTAACGCCGCATTCCGGTTCCCGCAGGAATGAGCTTACCGATGATCACATTTTCTTTCAGACCGATCAAATTGTCTACCTTGCCTTTGATGGCCGCATCGGTAAGCACTTTTGTCGTCTCCTGGAACGATGCCGCCGACAGGAAAGAGTTTGTCGCCAGAGACGCCTTGGTGATTCCAAGCATCACCTGTTTGCCCTCCGCCGGCGTTTTGCCTTCCGCAATCAGCTCCTCATTCATGTCCTCAAAGCTTAAAACATCCATCAGCGATCCCGGCAGTACGTCGGAATCTCCGTTCTCCTCGATGCGGATCTTTTTGAGCATCTGGCGGACAATAATCTCGATGTGCTTGTCGTTAATCTCTACGCCCTGGAGGCGGTAAACCCGCTGCACTTCCCGGAGCATATAATCCTGCACCGCGCGCACGCCCTTAATTTTCAAAATATCATGAGGATTGATGCTTCCCTCTGTCAGCTCATCACCGGCGCCGAGTACATCGCCGTCCTGAACTTTAATGCGGGATCCATACGGAATCAGATACGCTTTTGTCTCGCCCGTATCCGCATTTGTCACGACTACTTCGCGTTTTTTCTTTGTGTCGTTAATCGTGGCTGTCCCGCCAAATTCTGTGATAATCGCCAGACCTTTCGGCTTGCGGGCCTCAAACAGTTCCTCCACACGCGGAAGACCCTGCGTAATATCGTCGCCGGCCACGCCTCCGGTGTGGAACGTCCGCATCGTCAGCTGTGTGCCCGGCTCGCCGATCGACTGGGCGGCGACAATTCCTACTGCCTCGCCGACCTGAACAGGTTCCCCGGTCGCCATATTGGCGCCGTAACACTTTGCGCACACACCGATATGCGAGCGGCACGTCAGCACTGTTCGGATCTTAACAGACTCGACCGGATTGCCGTCCTTGTCGACACCAAACGCAATCACCCTTGCCGCGCGCTTCGGCGTAATCATATGATTGCTCTTTACGATCAGGTTGCCGTCGCGGTCGCGAATATCTTCCACGGCATAGCGCCCGGTAATTCGATCCTGAAGATTCTCAATCTCTTCCTTGTCGTCCATAAACGCCCGCACAGTCATACCTACAATCTCATCTCGGTTTTCGCAGCAGTCTGTTTCACGGATAATCAAATCCTGCGCCACATCGACAAGACGCCTCGTCAGATAACCGGAATCGGCTGTTCGCAGCGCCGTATCGGACAGACCTTTTCTCGCGCCGTGCGCAGACATAAAGTACTCCAGTACATCCAGACCTTCGCGGAAGTTGGACTTGATCGGAAGCTCAATCGTCCGTCCGGTCGTATCCGCCATCAGTCCTCGCATTCCGGCCAACTGTTTAATCTGTTTATCAGAACCTCTCGCGCCGGAATCCGCCATCATATATATATTATTATAAGCGTCGAGGCCGTCAAGCAGTTCTTTTGTAAGCTGATCATCCGTCTCTTTCCATGTCTCGATCACGTTTTTATAACGCTCTTCCTCTGTGCAGCGGCCGCGTTTAAAATCTTTCATAATCGCGTCCACCTGCTCCTGAGCCTGCCGTAAAAGCTCCGGCTTGCTAGCCGGCACCGTCATATCCGAAATCGAAACGGTCATGGCTGCACGCGTGGAAAACTTGTAACCCATCGACTTAATATCATCGAGCACTTCCGCTGTTTTTGTAGCGCCGTGTGTGTTAATGACCTTTTCAAGAATCTGCTTCAGGCCCTTTTTGCCGACATGGAAATCCACCTCAAGCGCAAGAGCATTTTCCGGATCGCTCCGGTCCACAAACCCGAGATCCTGCGGCAGAATTTCATTAAAGATAAAACGTCCGACCGTCGACTCGATGATTTTACTGATTTTTTCTCCGCTGGGAAGTGTTTTGCTCACCCGCACTTTAATTCTGGAATGCAGGGTAATGACATTATTTTCATATGCCAAAATCGCCTCGTGGACATTTTTGAACGCCTTGCCCTCGCCGAGCGCACCCGGGCGTTCCTGTGTCAGGTAATAAATACCAAGCACCATATCCTGCGACGGAACCGCAACCGGACCGCCGTCGGACGGTTTCAACAGGTTGTTCGGCGACAACAGCAAAAACCGGCACTCCGCCTGTGCTTCCACAGAAAGCGGAAGATGCACAGCCATCTGATCTCCGTCGAAATCCGCATTATACGCCGTACAAACGAGCGGATGAAGCTTGATCGCCTTGCCTTCCACAAGAATCGGCTCAAACGCCTGGATTCCCAGACGGTGCAGCGTAGGCGCACGGTTTAGCATTACCGGATGTTCTTTGATCACATCCTCGAGCACATCCCACACCGGCGTCTCCAGACGCTCAACCATCTTTTTCGCGCTCTTGATGTTGTGGGCTGTCCCGTTGGCAACGAGCTCCTTCATTACAAATGGTTTAAACAGCTCGATCGCCATCTCTTTCGGAAGACCGCACTGATAAATTTTGAGCTCCGGTCCTACGACGATTACCGAACGTCCCGAATAATCCACGCGCTTGCCGAGCAGATTCTGGCGGAACCGCCCCGATTTTCCTTTCAGCATATCAGACAGCGATTTGAGCGCGCGATTTCCCGGTCCGGTCACCGGCCGTCCGCGCCGTCCGTTATCAATCAGCGCGTCTACCGCCTCCTGCAGCATTCTCTTCTCATTGCGCACAATAATTTCTGGCGCGCCAAGCTCCAACAGCCGCTTCAGACGATTATTTCTGTTAATAATTCTGCGGTACAAATCATTCAGATCAGACGTCGCAAACCGACCTCCATCCAACTGCACCATCGGGCGCAGATCCGGCGGAATTACCGGCACAATATCGAGAATCATCCATTCCGGCTTGTTGCCCGCGCTGCGAAATGCCTCTACGACCTCAAGCCGCTTGATAATCCGCGCGCGCTTCTGTCCCGAGGACTCCTCAAGACCTGCCTGAAGTTCCTTTAACTCTTTATCAAGGTCAATCGCCTGCAGCAGCTCTTTCACCGCTTCCGCGCCCATTCCGACGCGGAAATCACTGCCGAACGCTTCCCTCGCATCCTGATACTCTTTCTCCGTCAGCACCTGCTTATATTCCAGATTCGTGCTGCCCGGATCAAGCACAATATAATTTGCAAAATAAAGTACTTTTTCTAATGTTCTCGGCGATAAATCCAACATCAGACCCATCCGGCTCGGAATCCCTTTAAAATACCATATATGAGACACCGGAGCCGCCAACTCGATGTGGCCCATGCGCTCGCGGCGCACATTGGATTTTGTGACCTCCACGCCGCAGCGGTCGCATACTACTCCTTTATAGCGGATCTTCTTATATTTACCGCAATGGCACTCCCAGTCTTTGCTTGGCCCAAAGATCCGCTCACAGAACAAACCGTCCTTCTCCGGCTTGAGAGTCCGGTAATTGATCGTTTCGGGTTTTTTCACCTCGCCTCTTGACCACTCGCGAATCTTCTCCGGAGATGCAAGACCAATCCGGATCGATTCAAAAGTAATCGGCTGATATGTTTCATTTGTTGCACTTGTTGTTTCCGGCATTTATGGCGCTCCTTTCTGCACGGGAATTGGTGTCGGGCAATTATTCATCCGCTCCGAAGACCGTCTCCAAAAATTCCTCAGAATCTTCCTTCGGCATGTCCTCTTCTATATCAACCAACTCTTCATCCTCATTAAATTCCTGCTTTGTAAAGCCCTGCTCTTCATACATCTCTTCCGCCTGCTGATACCGGAACTTGCGGTCGCCCTCGATGATGGCATTCAAATCCGTCTCAACATAGTCCGTCGTCTCCATAATCTCCACTTCGGTCTGATCCTCGTTGAGCACGCGGACGTCAAGCGCCAGAGACTGCATTTCTTTGAGCAGCACCTTAAAGGATTCCGGAATGCCAGGCTCCGGAATATTGTCCCCTTTGATAATCGCCTCGTAAGTCTTGACACGTCCAACGACATCATCCGATTTTACGGTAAGGATTTCCTGAAGCGTATAAGATGCGCCATATGCCTCAAGCGCCCAAACCTCCATCTCGCCGAAACGCTGTCCGCCAAACTGCGCTTTTCCGCCAAGCGGCTGCTGCGTGACAAGCGAGTACGGTCCTGTCGAGCGCGCATGAATCTTATCGTCTACCAGATGATGAAGCTTCAGATAATGCATATGTCCGATCGTAACCGGACTGTCAAAATACTCGCCGGTACGGCCGTCGCGCAGACGCACCTTTCCGTCTCTGGAAAGCGGAACTCCCTTCCAGAGCACGCGGTGATCTTTGTGCTCATCCAGATAGGACAGCACTTCCGGCCGAAGCGACTCGCCATGCTTTTGTACAAACTCTTCCCACTCCAGATTGACATAATCATTCGCAAGGTCGAGCGTATCCATAATATCATTCTCGTCGGCGCCGTCAAACACCGGAGTCGCCACGTTAAATCCAAGAGCCTTCGCAGCGAGCGAGAGGTGAATTTCAAGCACCTGGCCGATGTTCATACGGGACGGCACGCCCAACGGATTTAACACAATATCAAGCGGCCTTCCGTTCGGCAGATAAGGCATATCCTCAACGGGAAGCACCCGGGAAACAACACCCTTGTTTCCGTGACGGCCGGCCATCTTGTCGCCGACGGAAATTTTTCTCTTCTGTGCAATGTAGATGCGGACTGCCTGGTTGACTCCCGGCGAGAGCTCATCGCGGTTCTCCCGCGTAAACACTTTGGCATCCACCACAATACCATACTCGCCATGCGGAACTTTCAAAGACGTGTCGCGCACCTCGCGGGCTTTCTCTCCGAAAATCGCCCTCAGCAGACGTTCTTCCGCAGTAAGCTCTGTCTCGCCCTTTGGAGTCACCTTGCCGACCAGAATATCTCCCGCCCGGACCTCCGCGCCGATACGGATAATCCCGCGCTCATCCAGATTCTTCAGCGCATCGTCTCCGACGCCCGGCACGTCTCTTGTAATTTCCTCCGGTCCAAGTTTCGTATCGCGTGCCTCCGCCTCATATTCCTCAATATGAATCGACGTATATACATCTTCCTGCACGAGACGCTCGCTCAACAGAACGGCATCCTCGTAGTTGTAACCTTCCCATGTCATAAAACCAATCAGCGGATTTTTGCCAAGCGCAATTTCTCCGTTGTATGTGGACGGGCCATCCGCAATCACCTGCCCCTCCTCTACATGGTTGCCATTAAATACAATCGGCTTCTGATTATAGCAGTTGCTCTGATTGCTGCGCGCAAATTTGGTTAAATGATATTCATCGCGGCTGCCGTCCTCATCCGCGCGGATAATAATCCGGTTGGACTCTGCCCGCTCCACAACGCCGGCGCGCTTTGCCAGTACGCAAACGCCGGAATCAACCGCCGTCTTCGGCTCCATTCCGGTGCCGACTACAGGCGCTTCCGTAATCATCAGCGGAACTGCCTGACGCTGCATATTCGATCCCATCAGCGCGCGGTTCGCATCGTCATTTTCCAAAAACGGAATGAGCGCTGTCGCAACAGAAAACAGCATTTTCGGCGACACATCCATATAATCAAACATCTGTTTCTCATATTCCTGCGTCTCCTCACGGTAACGGCCGGATACGAGATTGCGCTTAAAATATCCGTTTTCATCCAACGGTTCATTTGCCTGAACCACATGATAATTATCTTCCTCATCCGCAGTCATATAGACCACTTCGTCTGTAACGCGCGGATTGTCCGGATCACTCTTGTCAATTTTTCGGTATGGAGCCTCCACAAAACCGTATTCATTGATTCTCGCATAGGTCGCAAGAGAATTGATCAGACCAATGTTCGGTCCTTCCGGCGTCTCAATCGGGCACATTCTTCCATAGTGAGAATAATGCACGTCACGCACCTCAAATCCTGCGCGTTCTCTTGAGAGACCGCCCGGTCCGAGGGCGGAAAGACGGCGCTTATGCGTCAGCTCTCCGAGCGGATTGTTCTGATCCATAAACTGAGAAAGCTGCGACGACCCGAAGAACTCCTTCACGGCAGCGGTCACCGGTTTGATATTAATCAGCGTCTGCGGAGAAATACTCTCCAGATCCTGCGTAGTCATGCGCTCGCGCACTACTCTCTCCAGTCTTGACAACCCGATACGGTACTGATTCTGCAGCAATTCTCCGACCGCGCGGATCCGGCGGTTTCCAAGATGATCAATGTCGTCGCTGTTTCCAAGTCCATATTCCAGATGCATATTATAATTAATCGAAGCGAAAATATCTTCTTTTGTAATATGCTTCGGAATCAGCTCTGCGACGCTGTGCCGAATCGCCTCTTTAATGTCCTCTAACTCCTCATGCTCCGCAAGAATCCCCTCGAGAACCGGATAATACACAAGCTCCGTTATGCCAACCTCAGATGGGTCCACGTCCACAAACGCCCGCAGGTCGACCATCATATTGGAGAGCACTTTGATGTTGCGCTCCTCCGTCTGAATCATGACATGACTGACCGCGGTATTTTGTATCTGATCCGCCAATTCTCTCGTTACCGTCACTCCGGCATCCGCGATAATCTCACCGGTAGACGGATCAATCACCGGCTCGGCGAGCACGTGACCCGAAATGCGGTTCCGAAACGACAGCTTCTTGTTAAATTTATATCGTCCAACTTTCGCCAGATCATACCTTTTGGGGTCAAAAAACATATTGGTAATCAGCCCCTCCGCGCTCTCGACGCTGAGCGGCTCCCCCGGTCTGATCTTGCGGTACAGTTCTAAAAGACCTTCTTCATAGTTTGTAGAGGTGTCCTTCGAAAAACTTGCGAGAAGTTTTGGCTCCTCACCGAACAGCTGAACAATCTCGGCATTGGAACCGACGCCGAGCGCACGTATTAAAACGGTGATTGGAACTTTTCTTGTGCGGTCCACGCGCACATAGAATATATCGTTGGAGTCCGTCTCGTATTCCAACCACGCGCCCCGGTTTGGAATAACCGTGGAAGAATACAGTTTCTTTCCAATTTTGTCATGCGAGATTACATAGTAAATGCCCGGAGAGCGAACAAGCTGACTTACAATTACACGCTCCGCACCGTTAATGACAAATGTGCCTGTCTCTGTCATCAGAGGCAGATCACCCATGAAGATGTCGTGCTCGTTAATCTCGTCGTTCTCCTTATTATAGAGCCGAACCTTAACTTTGAGCGGAGCTGCGTAAGTCGCATCCCGTTCCTTACACTCCTCAATCGTGTATTTTGTATCCTCCGTGCACAGCCGGAAGTCGACAAATTCCAGACTCAGCTGACCGCTGTAATCTGCAATCGGAGAAATATCCGCAAACACTTCTCTGAGACCCTCGTCCAGAAACCACTGATACGAATCCTTCTGAACTTCGATCAGATTCGGCATCTCCAGAACTTCCTTCTGCCTGGAGTAGCTCATTCGGAAGGTCTTGCCAACCTGCACCGGCTTAATTCTGTTCTTCTCCATCGATGTTCCACCTCTCGTTCATTTCTATTCTGCCCGTAAAAGGGGGCACCTCTCCACAATAGTGCACTCTCCATTATACAACAACAGTTTTTTTTGTCAAGAACGAATTAAGCCGTCCGCAACAATTAAATATTTCATTGTTGTCAGCTCGCGAAGCCCCATCGGCCCTCTTGCGTGAAGCTTTTGTGTGGAGATGCCAATCTCTGCGCCGAGGCCAAATTCCTCACCGTCCGTAAATCGAGTCGAACAATTTACATACACTGCCGCCGCATCCACCTTTTGCTGAAATGTTCTCGCATTTTCCAGGCTTTCGGTAACAATGCACTCGGAATGTCCGGTGGAATACCGCGCTATATGATCAATCGCTTCTTCTGTATCTGCAACGACTTTAATCGATAAAATATAATCGAGAAACTCCGTCGCATAATCTTCTTCTGTTGCCCGTACAACCGCATCGCCCAAAATTTCTCTCGTCTTATCACAACCCCGAAGCTCCACCTGATGTTCGTCGAGTTTTGCTTTGAGCATCGGCAAAAATGTTTCCGCAACCGCCTGGTGCACAAGGCAGCTCTCCACCGCGTTGCACACGCTCGGGCGCTGCGTTTTTCCGTTATCGACAATCGCCACAGCCTCCTCCAGGCGGGCACTTTCGTCCACATAGACGTGACAGTTCCCCGTTCCGGTCTCAATAACCGGCACCGTGGCCTGCTCCACAACTGTGCGGATCAGTCCTGCCCCGCCGCGGGGGATCAACAGATCCAAGCAGCCGTCCGCCTTCATCATCATCGTGGCAGTCTCCCGGTCCGTCCGCTCCACAAGCTGCACAACATCCTGTGAAAATCCCGCCTGCGCAGCCGCTTCACGCAGAAGTCCTACAAGACACTGATTGGAGCAAAACGCCTCTTTACCTCCGCGCAAGATCACGGCGTTGCCGCTTTTTAAGCAGAGAATCCCTGCATCAATCGTGACATTTGGTCTTGATTCATAAATAATGCCAATCACTCCCATTGGCACGCGCACTTTCGTGATCTGCATTCCGTTCGGCCTCACGCCGCCGCCGATCACCTCGCCAACCGGGTCTTCAAGCTCCGCCATATGTTCGCATGCAGCCGCCATCGAACCGATGCGCGCCTCATTCAGACACAAACGATCCTGCATAGCGCTGGACATTCCATTTTCCTGCGCCGCTTTCAGATCCTTTTGGTTCGCATCCAGAATCTCAGCCTCTCTTTCGCGCAGCAGCGCAGCCAATGAGTACAGCACCTGATTTTTCTGATCGGTGCTCGCCGCAGCAAGAGCCGTTTTTGCCGCCTTTGCTCTCATCCCTAACTCTTCAATATAATTCATTTCCCGCAACCCCTTTCTGTCTCTCTTCATTTTGAATTCGGACGCTCCGCTAAAAATACCGTTCCGACCGGTTCATTGGCAAATAAGTCATATAATTTTTCCGGGTCGCGTCCATTCATAATCACGGTATCCACACCCGCTTTGGTTGCAATTTCAGCCGCATTAATTTTCGTCTTCATTCCTCCGGTTCCCAAAGCCGTGCCCGCGCCGCCGGCACTCTCCCAGATCGACCGGTCAATATGCTCCACGACCGGAATCAGCTTGGCATTTTTCGACAGGTGCGGATCACGGTCATACAACCCGTCAATATCCGTCATCATCACAAGAAGTTCTGCTCCCGTCACTTCGGCGACAATAGCAGCCAGAGAGTCATTTTCTCCCACTTCCAGTTCCAACTCGTCGATAGCCACAGTGTCGTTTTCGTTTACAATCGGCAACGCCCCGTGATCCAACAGCCTTCGCATCGCGTTCTGCACATGGAGGCGCCGGTCTTCCAGAAGTACATATTTTGTCAGCAGCACCTGCGCCACCGTAATGCTGTATTTGGAAAACATCTGGTCATACATATACATGAGTTCGCACTGTCCCACCGCTGCGCACGCCTGCTTGCCAGGCGTATCTTTCGGTCTCCCGCCAAGACCCAGTTTGGCCGCGCCCAGTCCGATCGACCCGCTCGACACCAGGATAATATTTCTTCCTGCATTGTGCAGATCGGCAAGCGTTTTTACAATCGCCTCCATACGGCGCAGGTTGAGCCTGCCGGTTGCGTGTGTCAGTGTCGAGGTTCCGATTTTTATCACTACCCGATTCTTATTTCTAAAGTCCATGATTTTGTTTCTCCGTTCTGTAAATTTATCATCAGAGAATCTGCAACGCATTCTCCTCCGTACATAACAATATACCGTTAATTATACTATAACACAACAGATACACAATCTGTAGCATTTTTTCAATGCGTTTCAGAACGTACATGCAAAGCAAAAAACGGCAGGGCTGCTTTGCACTCTCCTGCCGTTTTCCAATATCAACGTAATGGGTTCAATTATTTTAATGTAACCTTTGCACCCTCAGCCTCAAGTTTTGCCTTGATGTCCTCAGCTTCCGCTTTTTCAGCGCCCTCTTTTACAAGCTTCGGAGCGCCGTCAACAACTTCCTTCGCTTCTTTCAGGCCAAGTCCGGTAATTTCACGAACCACTTTGATAACCTTAACCTTGTTCGGGCCTACTTCTGTCAGCTCTACGTTAAAGTCTGTCTTTTCCTCTGCTGCCGCGCCGCCCTCAGCGCCGCCTGCTGCTGCAACTACCACGCCTGCTGCTGCCGATACACCAAACTCTTCTTCGCAAGCCTTTACCAACTCGTTTAACTCTAATACTGATAACTCTTTGATCGCTTCGATCATCTCAGCTGTTGTCAATTTTGCCATTTTCTTTACCTCCAAATTCAATCTGTGAACACTGATGTATTTACTGCTGTACGATTTATGCCTCTGTTGCCGTTTCTTCTGCAGCCGGCTGAGACGCTTCTGTCTCTGCGCCTTCTGTACCGCTAGCCTCGGCAATCTGATTGATTACCCGGGCGAAATTAGCAATCGGCGACTGAATGCTTCCAAGCAGCTTGGAGAGAAGTTCTTCTCTCGAAGGCACTTTGGAGATCGCCTTAATGCCGTCCACGTCATAAACCGTGCCCTCTACGACTCCGCCCTTGAGTTCCAGTGCCGCTGCTTCTTTCGCAAACTTTGCCAACACGCGGGCCGGGGCTGTCGCATCTTCTGCAGAGACTGCCATCGCAGTCGGGCCTTCCAACAGACCGCAGAGTCCCTCGCATTCCGTACCCTGGAACGCAAAGTTCATCATTGTATTTTTGTATACCTTATAGCTTACATTCGCTTCTCTCAAAGCTCTGCGAAGCCTGGTATCTTCTTCAACGGTCAGTCCGCGGTAATCGACAAGGACAACCGATTTCGCATCTTTAATCTGCTCTGCGATCTCGTCAATCACCGGCTTTTTCAACTCAACTTTTGCCATCTGTGGTGCACCTCCTTATAATTTTGTAAATGAGGCTGCCGCCATCCCTGAACACGAAAAAGCCTCCGCGCGCACACGGAGGCTGTAATCTTCAAATCGGAACTACAAAACCTCGGTAGGATTTACGCCCTGTGGCACCTACTGTCTTCGGCAGCTTTTGGTATATTATCATATGTTTTTCCATTTGTCAACTATTTATTGTATTGCTCCTGCAGCCACTCCACGCAGCGGTCAAACCACTCACTGACCTCTTCGTTGTCCGACGCCAGTCCGACGCCATGACCACCCTTGTCATATAAATGCAGCTCATAATCGACACCGTTTTCTTCCAGGGCATCCGCGAGTATCTGACTGTTTTCATAGCTTACCGCCCGGTCATTTTTGCAGTGCCAGAGAAACAGCGGACACATTTGATCCGTCACCCCGTATTCTCCTGAATACATTTGAATCAATTCCTGATTGCCCACATTGTCCGCGCCAAGAAAGTTTTCCCTTGACGTCTTGTGCGTGTACTCATCCGTCATCGAGACAACCGGATAGCACAAAACGCCCGCATCGGGCATCGCAGACTCCTGATCAATGGCGTCCCCGGCCTTTTCTAGCTCCTCATCCTGCGCATATTCCATTTCCGTGAGCGCCAGATGTCCGCCGGCAGAAAACCCCATGACCGTAATCTGATCTTCGTCAATACCAAACTCATCGGCAAAATACCGGACATAGCGGACAGCGCGCGCGGCGTCGCTGATCATCGCCCGGTCGTGATACGGCGTCAGACGATATTCCACGACAAACACAGAAATGCCCTTTGCATTAAACGCCTCCGCAATCTCGGTTCCTTCCGTCTCTGAGGAATACTGTGTGTAACCACCCCCGGGAAACAGCACCACGCCGATGCCGTTGGCGTCCTGCGGAATATAGGGCGTTAGTTCCGGCACTTTTTGATCAATGGCTGAATCATAATATGGCATCTCTTCCGCTGAGTTCCAAAGCGCAATCGCTTCACCGTTTACATATTCCAATTTCTCGTCCTTTCCGCACCCTGACAGCGCCATGCACAAACACACTGCCGCCAGTACAATCGCTCGTTTCACTGTGTTCACCTCCCACCCTGAAACGACAAAGCACAGGTGCGCGACCCGTAAGTACACACACCTGTGCTGATGATATTTTATTATTAAACGAAGCGCGCTGTGTTAACTTTAACGCCCGGACCCATCGTCGGCGCAAGCGTAATACTTCTCAGATACTGACCTTTGAGAGAGCTCGGTTTCGCTTTTACCACTGCGTCCATAAGCGTCTGGAAATTATCCGCTAACTGCTCCTCTGTAAAGGAAGCTTTGCCTACCGGCACATGAATAATATTCGTCTTGTCAAGACGATACTCAATCTTACCTGCTTTAATATCATTAACTGCTTTTGTGACATCCATGGTCACCGTACCCGCCTTCGGGTTCGGCATCAAACCTTTCGGTCCAAGGACACGGCCAAGACGGCCGACTACGCCCATCATATCCGGCGTCGCTACTACAACGTCAAAATCTAACCAACCCTCATTCTGAATCTTCGGAATGAGTTCCTCGCCGCCTGCGAAATCTGCTCCTGCAGCCAACGCTTCATCAATCTTGTCTCCCTTTGCAAATACAAGAACGCGAACCGTCTTTCCTGTTCCGTGCGGCAAAACAACGGCGCCGCGCACCTGCTGCTCCGCATGACGTCCGTCACATCCTGTTCGAATATGAGCCTCAATCGTCTCATCAAACTTTGCTACGGAAACTTTTTTCACAAGCGCAATCGCCTCTGCCACATCATATGCGGCCGCGCGGTCCACCAACTTGGCCGCTTCAACATATTTCTTTCCCTTTTTCATTCTCCAATAACCTCCTTGTGGTCTTATCGGGGTTGCCCCCTTCCACGAATTTCAATGATGAAACCGAAATGCCGTTCACCCAATCATCCGCCGAAAACTACTCTTCAACCGTAATGCCCATGCTGCGCGCCGTTCCTGCGATCATGCTCATTGCGGACTCAAGCGACGCTGCGTTCAGATCCGGCATTTTCGTCTCGGCAATCTTCTGCAGATCTTCTTTTGAAATGCTTGCCACCTTCGTCTTATTCGGTGTAGCCGATCCGGATTTGATTTTGCACGCCTTTTTGAGCAGCACTGCTGCCGGCGGTGTTTTTGTAATAAAGCTAAATGTTCTGTCCGTGTAGACAGTGATCACAACCGGAATAATCATGTCGCCCTGATCTGCTGTCCTCGCGTTGAACTCCTTTGTAAACTGTACAATATTTACACCGTGCTGACCAAGCGCCGGGCCAACCGGAGGTGCCGGTGTCGCTTTACCGGCAGGAATCTGCAACTTAATATATCCTTCTACTTTTTTTGCCATAACAGGCGCCTCCTTACATCTTCTTTACTTCGGAATATCCGATTTCGACCGGAGTCTCGCGGCCGAATAAGTTAACACTGATACTGACTGTCTGCTTCGCCTCGTTCATAGACTGAATCACGCCAACCATATCTTTCCACGCACCGTCAATCACGGCGACGGTATCGCCCACTCCAAAATTGACCTGGATATTGACATTCTTAATACCAAGCGAACGAATTTCCAGATCCGTCAGCGGTACCGGCTTGGAGCCCGGACCGACAAATCCGGTCACGCCGCGTGTGTTGCGCACAACAAACCAAGTATCGTCGTTCATCACCATGTGAATCAGGACATACCCCGGAAACATCTTGCGCTCCACCTGCTTCATCGCCCCGTTGCGCTCCTCCACGACATCAAGCGTGGGCACACGGACTTCCAGAATCACATCTTCAAGGTGTCGGTTTTCAATTGTTTTATCAAGATTGGCTTTCACTTTATTCTCATAACCGGAATAAGTATGCACAACGTACCATTTTGCATCCATGAGATCACCCTTGTTTTCCAATGCTCGTCTACAGACTAATAAGGAAGTTGACTCCGTACTGAATCAACACATCCAACACCGCAATGATAATTCCCAAAATAAGCATGGCAATGACAACCGCCACACTCTGCTTGGCAAGCGTTGTTTTGTCCGGCCAGATGACCTTTTTAAATTCAGATTTCAGGCCTTTAAAAAAGCTCCTTTTCTGAACTTTTTCGTTGCTGTTTTCTCCCATGTTCTCACTTCCTCGCACTTAGGATTATTTCGTTTCCTTGTGTAATGTGTGTGCTCTGCAGAATCTGCAATATTTTTTTGTTTCCATTCTGTCCGGGTGATTACGTTTTTCCTTCGTCATATTGTAGTTACGCTGTTTACACTCCGTACATGCCAATGTGATCTTTACGCGCACAACTGCCACCTCCACTTTCGTTTCATCTCATCAAAAGGTAAGTTGGGAGTTACCTTTCCTCGAATTTTAGGCATAAAAAAAAGACCTAACTTCCATCGCTCGTTTAATATAGCATAACCGGACGACTTTAGTCAAGTCTTTTCTTGTATTTATATATTGTTTTCTGCTGTTTTCCGACGCTTTCTACTGTCCGGCCGGCACCTCAAAGCCTGCGGGATTCCACTTGTCTGTGCCATACAGCCACCGCCACGGTGCATAAACACCTTCGCCGGTAACGTCCTCCCCACTCAGGATTGTCTCATAAGACGGACAGATTGCCGACAGATCTTTGGATTTGCCCGACAGATCCATCGTACCGATCTCGAACCATCTCGCCTCCTCGCGGTTAATCGACATGTCCGCAAACCGGTCATTTCCTGATTTAATATGGTCGTCCATCTTGCAATAATAATAGGTCACCATTGCCCTGTCTCCATTGTTCCGCTCACCCCAGGGGCGTCCCAACGCATACGACGACACCGCGGGAGCGCTCTGTCCGGAGCTTGCAACTCCTTGTTTTGTAATCTCACAATTATAAAACAGAAAACCATAGGTCTGATCGCCCAACGTGGAAGCTGCGGTCAAATACCCGCCGCCATACGGCATATTCAGCTGACAATCGACAAAGACCGCTGTCGCGTTTCCGTAGATATAATCTACCGTACCTTCAATATAGCAATCCTTGAACAACATACGGCCATTGTTAATACACAGCGTATCCTGCCGTCCATAGAATTTACAATTTTCAAATACCTGGCGGTCCGCCTTGCTATACAACGCAAGCGCCTGTGTCTGATAGCTTGACGGATTCGCCCGATGCGCCTCAACCTCGTCTTTTTTGTTGGAAAGAACATACTCGTCTTCCAACTCTTCCTCGGTCACATAAATATTAAAGGAGTTTTCAAACGTCATATACTCTGCGTGAAAGTCGTGCGCATCACCGCCGATGCAAACACTCGCATGCTTACTGCCGATACTGTCATAGATTCCGCCGGGGGCCGAATAATAAGAATGTCCGGATGCATAATAAAACGTAATTTTCGACTCCTGTGTCGTATCCATCGCCCGGTAAGTTACATACGGAGCCTCAAGCACGGTATACTCCCGAACAACGCCGGGTGCAAACAGAACCACTTTCCGCTCCTCCTCACTCGCCGGCGGATTGTCGTTCAGATACGCCACAGCGTCCGCGAGCGACTGATAACAGTAATCTCCGACCGGAAATGCCTCGGGATCGACAATCAGAATATGTTCATCCTCCGGCTCATCATATCCAAGATGAGAGCAGCCTGTCAACGCGGCCTGAAGCAGCAGCAGCGCGTCCTCACTGCTGACTGTGCCGTCATAATCTGCATCCGCCTTCTGATATGTATCTTCATCCACCTTGTCAATTCCGGCGGCTACCCGCAGCGCCCGCAGTGCGTCCCGCAGCGATATTTTTCCGTCGCCGTTTACATCTCCCCGCGTGCGGCAGACTACCTCATAGCCGTCATTGCCGCGCACTTCTTTTCCAGAAAGCTCTTCTGCGCTAGCGGCGGACGTCACTCCCGCAAACAGTCCTGCCGACAAAATTGCCGCCAGAATCCACAATGATTTCCTTTTCATCATTCTCCTCCTTTGATCAACATGCATCTCCCCGGTCAACTGCCAGACCGTATCCAATCGCCTGCATACGCGCCGCAAGGCGCTCCAGATACTCCGCCTCCTCCCCGCTGCTCTTCTTGTGATCATACAGCTCATATTGTCCGCGGTTTTTCACCGGTGAAAGATTCGGCATCACTACATTTGCACCCGACAGCACCCCCCGCTCGCGGCCGTTTGGGTCAAGCGTTCCAAGCGCCGTCGTCGCCGGCAGCAACACCCTGGGCAACAGGATCCGCACTACAGAGAGCAAAAACAGCGTCATCTCCACGCTCCCCGCAGGCTCGTCTGCAAACGGCGTCGCATGGTGCGGAATAAACGGCCCGATACCGACCATGTGCGGCTGAAACTCCTGTAAAAATAACAGATCGTCGGCGAGCGTCTCCAAGGTCTGCCCCGGTGATCCGACCATAAACCCCGCGCCCACCTGATAGCCAAGCGCTTTTAAATCATACAGGCACTGTTTTCTCGCACGCAGGCTCATTTCCTGCGGATGCAGATGCCGGTAGTGGGCTTCATTGGCCGTCTCATGTCGAAGAAGATAGCGGTCTGCTCCGGCCTCCCGAAGCTGCGCGTAACTGTCTCTCGAACGCTCTCCGACTGAAAGCGTGATCGCACAGTCCGGGTATCGGCTCCTGATTGCGCGGACAATCTGCGTCAGCCGGTCGTCGGTATCATACGGATCTTCTCCGCCCTGAAGTACAAATGTCCGAAACCCAAGCGCATACCCGTTTTCACAGCACTGCAAAATTTCCTCTTCCGTCAGCCGAAATCTGTCCACGGAACGGTTTTCCCTGCGGATGCCGCAATATAAACAATTATTTTTACAATAATTCGTAAATTCAATCAAACCGCGCGTATAAACTTTATTTCCATAATAATATCTGCGCAGCCGCACCGCTTCCGCGCGCAGCCGGTTCACCGCCGCCTCGCAGTTCGCCTGTTCCAGCAGGCGGACAAAATCCGTCCTGGAACAGCTGCGCTTCTGAATGAATTGCTCAACAATATCCATCCCTTATCCTCCAACACGACACTCCCGTCCGAACTGGCTTCTCTAGCCAAGTGCGACATCCAACGCCATCATCACGGTGAAGCCGGCGGCAAACAAAAGCGTGCCGATATTGGAATGCGAGCCCGACGACATCTCCGGAATCAGCTCCTCCACCACAACATAAATCATCGCGCCTGCCGCAAAGCTTAGCAAGTACGGAAGCAGCGGGACAACAAGTCCGGCCGCCAAAATAGTCAGCAGCGCGCCGATCGGCTCCACCACGCCGGACAGTACCCCATAGAAAAACGCACGGGATTTTCCAACGCCTTCCGCGTGCAGCGGCATGGCGATTACCGCTCCCTCTGGGAAATTTTGTATGGCAATTCCAATGGACATCGCAAGCGCCCCAAGCATCGTAATCCCTGCGTCACCGGTCAGCCACCCTGCATAAACCACGCCGACCGCCATGCCCTCCGGAATATTGTGAAGCGTCACGGCAAGCACGAGCATCGTCGTCTTCCGAAGCCGCGTCTTTGGCCCCTCGCCCTTTGTGCTGTTCATATGAAGATGCGGCACTACATGGTCAAGCAGCAGCAAAAATAAAATTCCCAACCAGAACCCGACTGCAGCCGGAACAAACGACCATCTTCCCATGTGCTCCGCGCGATCTAGCGCCGGAATCAGAAGACTCCACACAGACGCAGCTACCATGACCCCGGCTGCAAAGCCGGTAAGCGCCCGCTGAATCAACGGATTCAGCGTTTTCTTCATAAAAAATACGCAGGCGGAGCCGAGCGCCGTCCCCAAAAATGGAATAATAATACCTCTTACAACCTCAAACGTCATAGGATAAACCTCCGCATGTCCGGTCAATCACTGACCGCGCATTTACTCCGAAAACCCAAACTCTTGATAATCACCGGCCGTATAGCGATGATAAATGACATGACCGCCCTCAAATGTGAAACAGTACCGATAATCATTTGGAACACCGTCTTGAAAATAGATCAGATAATCGAAATCTTCTCCCTGCATTTGTTTGACAACAATATGATCCGAATATGCCCGAAACACTGCGAGTACATCGTCAAGCGTGCTCCCATGTCCGGATACGACCCCGATCAGCCGGCTTAAAAATCCATCGTGAGACATATTCTCATGTACATAATCTGCGGCCCTGGGAGGAAGTGTAAAGCAAAAACGCTCTCCGCCGCTTGTGATCTCTATATTGCCAAGCCGGTCTCCTGTAAGGCGGCAAAAATCCGCCAGACGGCTGTGCATCTGCGAAACCGTACATTGCTCATTAATCAGCCGGTTCAGAGAACTGAGCGGATAATAAAGCCGCACCGTCTCGCTGTGATACCCGAGCTTAATCTGCTCTTCCTCAATCATATCTATAATATTCTGCTCTAATTTTGTAAACGAATGCATGCAAGACCTCCCGCTTCGTATCATTATACCATCTCAACTGTCGTTTCGATGGGGTTTTCGCCTTATGTCGGTCCCGCGCAAGCGCAGACCGCCGCATGGCTCATTATTCCATCTCGACTGTCGTTTCGATGGGGTTTTCGCCTTATGCCGGTCTCGCGCAAGCGCAGACCGCCGCAAGGCTCATTATACCACATTTTTACGTTTCGGTCACCCCCTTGCCGTCAAATCACAGGCTGTCGTCTGGAAACATTTCACTCTCAAGCTCCAAAATATCGTCCAGACAGACATGGGTGCCGTCCGTAAGCCACAGCGTCCTCTTCCTCAGATCCAACCGCTGCAGACGGCCGGTAACCGTCTTATAGACACCGCCGTCTTTTTTCTCATCAGGCACAAAATAGGTGACCTCTACCTGCGGACATTCACCGATGCATTCCGACAGCAGCCTAAGCTTCCGCTCCAATACTTCCAGACTGTTCTCATCAAGACGGATTCGCCTCTGCGTACTCCGCTCTATTTCCCGGATCATTTCCCCGTATCCGGTCACCGCGGCAAAAGGCGCAAACTGAGCCGCACGATCCGCCACCGGCATCTGTGGATGATTGGCTGAAACCGGATGCGGACAGTTTATAATGTCATCATACGGTCCGTTCACGCCTTATGCCCCCCAATCTGTCCGTTGCGCTGCCGTGCAGTCGCGCCTTCCTCAAAGTTCATTCCTTTTAAAATTGCATTTTTCCCAAACTTACGCTTAATTTCCAACACCGCTTTCTGCCGGCTTCTCTCCCGCTCACGTTGTTCACGCTCTGCCTTTCTTCGCGCTTCAAGCGCCTGATAGTCCGTGAACAAATCGAGCTGCTCATAAATCTCTGACGGAGGAGCCAGGGATTCCTCCAACACATGATTTGCTGTGAGAGAAATTCTCCTGACAAATAATTCCGGATCGACAATCCGGTCAAACAGTGTACAGACCGCGTTCAAAATCTGATCCGACGACGACGTATAGCCTCCAAGATTCTCGGTACCGTGAGCATGTTTTGGAATCGCACGGCCGTGACGGTCAACTCCAATCTCTCCCTCGTATCCTCTCCCCGGCAAGCGGCCCTTTAGATTTTCAATGTCATATCCCACGGTCAGAACCAACTGATCCGTCGCGATCTCTTTCTCTACCAAATTCAGGGCAAGCATATCCGCCATCTCGCGGACAATCAGTCTTGCCTTCTCAAATGAATAGGGATGCGGCAGCACCTGGCCGGAACCAATGCTGTTGGATTCCGGCTTATAGGCTTTAATATCCGCCATTGTGCACGGCTCCCAACCCCATGCATGGTCGATGAGCAGTTCCGCATTGACTCCAAACAGACGGTACAGCAAATCTTCATTATAATAATCCGAAGGCTTCCCTATCGAACACCGCGCTATATCTCCCATTGTAAACAGCCCGTGTTCTTCCAATTTCCGGGTATATCCCCTGCCCACACGCCAAAAATCTGTCAGCGGCCTGTGCTGCCATAATAATCGCCGGTAACTTTTCTCATCCAACTCTGCAATCCGCACGCCGTACTCATCAGGCGGAATATGCTTTGCCTCAATATCCATCGCCACTTTACTCAGGTACAAATTGGTGCCGATGCCCGCAGCAGCCGTCACCCCTACCGTACTCTGAACGTCCAGAAGGATTTTTTGCGCCAGTTGTCTCGCGGTAAGTTGATAGGCATGCAAATAAGAAGTGACATCCATAAACACCTCATCAATCGAATACACATGCATGTCCTCCGGCGCAATATATTTGAGATAGACATCATACACACGCGCGCTGTATTCCATGTAGAGAGCCATACGCGGAGGCGCAACAATGTAGTCCAGTTTCAGTTCCGGGGACTTTTCTAATGATACCTCGTCCCAGGATGAGCCGGTAAACGCGCCTCCGGGCGCACGCCGCTGCCTGTCGGCATTAATTTCCTGCGCCTTCTGCACAACTTCAAACAGCCTCGGCCGTCCGGAAATCCCGTAACTTTTCAGAGACGGAGACACGGCAAGACAAATCGTTTTTTCCGTGCGGCTTTCGTCCGCCACAACAAGATGCGTCGTCATCGGATCGAGTCCGTTCTCCACGCACTCGACTGATGCATAAAACGATTTTAAATCAATAGTGAGATACATTCTGCTGCCCTCCGCTGCCGATGTCGTTCATTTTATATATACATTTAGTATAACGAATAAACGATATTTTATCAATTCGTCTTACAGAGAAACAGTCCGCGTCGAAATCAACTCCCAAAATGCGCGGTCATGCTCGACAAATATCATCGTCGGTGCAAAGGTCTGCAGCAGCTGCTCCACCTGCATTCTTGAATACAGATCCACAAAGTTGAGCGGTTCATCCCATATATATAAATGTGCTTTTTCACAGAGACTTTTCGCAAGAAAAACCTTCTTTTTCTGTCCGCCGGAAAAATCTTTCATATCTTTTTCAAATTGTTTCCGGTCAAAATCCAATTTCCTAAGAACGGTACGAAACAGCGTCCCGTCAATCTGATGCTCCTTCGCAAATTCCGAGATTGTCCCCCGCAATCCGGAAGTATCTTGCGGTACATAAGAGACGACCAAACCTGAGGCAAGAGAAATGGTGCCGGTATGGGAAAGATCACATCCGGCCAACAATTTCAGCAGGCTGCTTTTGCCGCTCCCATTTTTTCCGACAAGCGCAATGCGCTCGCCCTGGCGAATGTCAAACGAAACCGGCCTGCAGACGGCCGCTCCATTGTAGCAAACCTCAACTTCCCGCAGCGCGGCCAATGTCTGCTGATGATGAGACAGCGGAAAAAGTTTCAGCGTTTCCGCCGTTTCCTCATTTTTCAGCAAAGCGGCCTTTTGCTCCACCGCCTGCGCCCGGCGATTCTCAATCGATTTGGAACGTCTTTGCATTTTTGCAGCTTTATGCCCAATATATCCCCGGTCAACCGGTCCGTTTCCGTATTTTGCTGCCTCGGTGCGATCCGACCAGGCGGATGTTCTCTGCGCCGCCCGCTGCAAATGCGAAATTTCCTTCTTCAGCCGTTCCTTTTCCGCCCGCTCAAACGACTGCTGTCTCTCAAAATTTATCATCCACGCGGAAAAATTGCCGCTCTGCACTTCAATCGTTGCACGGTTCAGCGATAAAATATGATCTACGCATCCATCTAAAAACAGACGGTCATGCGATACGAGAATAAATCCTTTTTTCGTCCGCAAATAATCGGACACTAATTTTCTCGCATTTGCATCCAGATGATTTGTCGGCTCGTCGATCAGCTGAAAATGTTCTTCATTCAAAAAAAACGCTGCAAGCAGTACCTTCGTCTGTTCTCCCTCAGAGAGCGTCTCCAAAGGGCGCCAAAGTACTTCCCCGTCAACGTCCAGACGCGAACACTCCCTCAAAAATTCCCATTCCTGCGCGTTCGGGGCAATCTCCTCCAACACCTCAATGACCAGTCTGCTTTTGTCGCTGACAACATACGGGAAATAATCAAACTGAACAGAGCTTATAATCTTCCCGCTGTATTCGTATTTTTGACGCAGCAGCTGAAGCAGTGTCGTTTTTCCCCTGCCGTTTCTGCCTACAAATCCAAGCTTCCAATTCGTGTCAATCTGGAAGCTGCAATTTTCAAATACGTTGTGACTGCTCCCCGGATAGGCGAACGTCAAATTTTCAACTTGAATCATTGACACGGTCATACACCTCCTTACCGTGCGTCTCCTGCTCTGCGGGCTTTTTGTTCCATAGGAAAGTGCAAAGAACTTTCCTATGGAACAAAAAGCCGGGCCGCAAGAAAGCAACTTCCTGCGGCCCGGCCACACTGCGCTAACACCCATTCCTACGTCCTATGATTCCGAACTTTCACAAACCCATACTTTCAATCCAGGCGGAAAGTTCACCGGCGGAAGCGGATGCGCTCATTCTGTTACCCGGCAGTACGTTTGCGCCTGGACAGCTGTTTTTCAAAATATCGGCCGTCTTTCCCATGCCGCTGCTGCCGGAAGTCGCAAAAGGTACAATTGTTTTACCTGCAAGATCATAACTTTCCAAAAATGTCTGTACAATGCGGGGCGCCTCATACCACCAGATAGGAAACCCTACAAATACGACGTCATACTGTTTCATATTTTCCACAGGCGCAGCAATCTCCGGCCGAGACGCCCGATCTTTCATCTCCAGCGTACTGCGGCTCTGTTGATTCATCCAGTCCAGATCGGCGTTCGTATAAGGCACCGCCGGCCGGATTTCATATAAATCGCCGCCGACTGTATTCGCCAATGTTTTTGCCAACTTGGCCGTTACACCACTCGCGGAAAAATATGCTACTAATGTGTTGCCCATACTCGATTCCCCCTTTATGTCATTCTAAGAGCTGCCTTTTAATTGTTTTGACACAAATTCCAGAAAGGCCGTAGTCGCCGCAGAAAAAACCGCATCCCGTTTCCATACCACAGCAGTGCGCGTCTCCACCGCAGGAGCAAACGGGATAAACCGCAGATTCTCATAAACGCAGTTCAATTCAATACATACCACGGCTCCCATGCCGCTTTCCACCAACATTGCCTCATTATAAAGCAGATTGCCAACTGCGGCAAACTCCATCCGGTCATACATCTCCCCAAACCAACCGGACACATCGCCATGCAGCTGTCTTGACGCCGCTACCAAGGAAACCCCCAACAAATCTTCCGCACGGATTTGCTCTTTGACCGCCAGCGGAGAATCGTTTCGCACGAGGACGCCCCACCGCTCTTTTTCGGTCAAAAAGAGAAACTCATATTTGCGGACATCCACCGGTTCCCCAATCACGCCAAGATCCAAAAGACCGCGCCCGATATGATCCTCAATATTGTCCGCGTTTCCACTGTATATTTGGAACGTGACAAGCGGATGCTGCTCCCGGAAAGCGACGATCAGTCCGGCCAGTTCCTTCGTACTGCGAAATTCTCCGCTGCCAATCAGAATCTCTCCGGCTAGCTCCGTCTTTTTTTGGAGAAAGTCCTGCCTGGTCCGGTTTGCAAGGGCGAGCAATTCCTCCGCACGGCGCTTTAAAAGAAGTCCGTCCTCCGTCAGCGTAATATGATGATTGCTGCGGACAAACAACTCGACCCCCAATTCTTCCTCCAGACGCATCATCTGACGAGAGAGCGTCGGCTGAGTGAGATGAAGCGCTTTGGCCGCCTTTGTAATATTTTCCTCTCTGGCAATCGCCAGAAAATAGTTTAAAACGCGCAGTTCGATCTGAGTCTCCCCCTTCAGATTGCCAGAATGTTTTAAGTATACAAGATAACTAAAGTGTAAATGATTTTCATCAAATTCACAAGTCCAAAATCAAATACTTTGATTGACATACCACTGCGCCTGGGCCTGATACATTTTTGCAAACAGAGAGTCCCTGCCCAGCAGGCTGCTGTGCGTGCCGTCCTCAACAACCGAACCGTCATCAAATACGAGAATCCGATCCACGACCTTTGCCGCTCCCAGACGATGCGAAATGAGCAGTACCGTTTTATCGGCTGTCAGATTAGCAAACTCAGAATACAATTCCGACTCAGAAACCGGATCCAAAGCCGCCGTCGGCTCGTCGAGCACCATAATTTTTGCCTGGTCTTTATATAAATTTCTTGCAATAACCAGTTTCTGCCACTGTCCGCCGGACAAATCAATACTTCCTTCATACAAATTGCCCAAATACGTATTTCCCTGTTTTTCGAGAGCATCCACATAATCCTGCAAATGAACCTTTTGCAGCACATTCTGTATATCTGATTCCGCGTGGGAATGTCTGAGATCTCCGATTTCAATGTTTTCGTTGATCGTGCCCTGATAATGGAGGAAATCCTGTGTTGTACAGGAAACGCGGTCCCTCAAAAACGAAAGTTGTTCATTGAGGTTCTTGCCGTTCACCAGAATTCTGCCCTCCGTTGGCTCATACAGCCCCATCAGCAGCGCGACAAACGTGCTTTTGCCAGACCCGTTTTCACCGACAATCGCAATCTTTTCTCCCTGTCGGATTGTCAGGTTTACATCATGAAGCACTTCCCTGTCGGAACCCGGATATCGAAACGATACATGCTCAAACGTAATTTCCACGTCCTCGTCATTGTCGGATGATCCGCAGATCTTTTCTTCCTGATAATTCATGATCTCCTCATAATCTTCCAGATAACGGCCATCGCTGCCGACCCGATTTATATTCTGATAGGTCTGACGCATATAATTGCGCATGTTATTCACAGAGCTATAAACGAGCATAAAAGACCCGATTTCACTTTTGCCGCTGAAAATATCCATACAAATCATTGCAAGCGCACAGGCGACGGAACCGTAAACGAGCAGATTTGTCAGAACACTGAGAAGCAAAAAACGCCTCGTCAATTTGATTTGCTCGCCGTACACTTTGTTGACGGACTGATCATACTTTTGTTCTACATAATCGTAGAGCTGATAAAACCGCATTTCTTTTACATACTTGCGCTTCGTCAGCACGAGCGCCAAATACCGCTGCATCTGCCCCTCAAATGAATTCCACTGATTCAGCTTGTATTCTTCTTCCGTCTGATACCGGCTCAGCCACAGCGTCGGCACTGTCGCAGCAAAGACAATACAGGCAATTTTCCAATTCAAGCTGATTAAAATCAAAAGCGCGGTTCCAAAACTGACCGCAGACTTCAAGCTGTACAGAGACAGATCTACAACACCGGAAATTTTGCCGGTAAATCCGTGCTTGACCAGAGAAATCTTCTTTTGCACCTCTACATCATCAAAATAAGACAATTTCAGCTTCAATACCTTGCCAAGAACACGTTTTTCGACAAAATAGCCAATCTGCACCCACATTCTTCCTGTGGCCCGATCTGCAAAGATGTCCATAACACTTAGAAAAAGCTCGGCACCTCCCCAAATGAGAAGCCAGAAAATCACCGATTTCAGAGCCTGATTTCCGTTGACAACAAAATCAGCCGCCGCATTGAGAAACTCTGCATTTAACACAGCCGTATAAGAGGTGAGCGCACCGATGAGAATCCATACCGATACAAACACGAGATCTTTGACATGTCCCGCCAAATATACAATGTTCACCGCTCGTTGTATCGTTCGGAAGATCGACGCACGTTTCCGCTTGTTTTCATTCATCACACTCACTCCCCTCATACCAGCGAGCCTGTTCGGAAAACAGGCGATAATAAATCCCCTTATTTTCCATAAGCTCCTCGTGAATTCCAGACTCTGCCAACCGTCCCTGATCAAGAACCAGAATCTTATCCGCCAGTCTTGCAAATCCAATCCGGTGCGAGATCAGAATAGCCGTTTTCCCGCGAAACGACTGTCTGATCTCACGAAACTGCTGCATTTCTGCAATCGGATCCAACATTGCCGCAGGCTCGTCCATAATCATAATATCCCTGTCGCTGATATATGCTCTGGCCGCTGCAATTCGCTGCCATTCTCCGCCGGACATCCGAACACCGTTTTGCTCATACCAACGCCCCATATAGGTATTGATGCCGTCCGGCATACGTTTTACAATATGCGAGGCCATACTTTTTTCTAATGCCTGATGAATCACCGCATCGTCGGATATTTCAGAAACATTTCCAAAGCCGACATTCTCCCTTACCATAAAATCAAATTTCACAAAATCCTGAAACACCACGCCGATTTGTTTAACCAACGTTTCCGTATCAAGTGTTTCATAATTGACCCCATGAAAATACAGCGAGCCCCGATCCGGTTTGTAAAGACCAAGCAGCAACTTAATCAGCGTACTTTTTCCCGCGCCGTTCTCTCCGACAAGCGCCACAATCTCCCCTTTGTTGATCTGAAACGACAGATCCGACAGCACCTCCCCGGATCCGGGATACGAGAAACTGACATTTTGACACGCAAACACAGCGTCCTCAGGCACATTGCAGCTCCCGTCCGCCTCTTCTATGAGTTTCTTCTCCCGGTCAAACTCCAATTCAAACAGCGCTTTTTTAAACTTTAAATCGCAGCTGATTCTATAAAGGTTCATAATATCATAGCCGATGGAACTGCAGGAGCCGCAAACCGACTCAAACACAGAGAAAAAGATAGTCAGGCCTCCCAGAGTCAGCTGCCCCACCCTGAGAAGCGCTATTGCTGCAAACATCACTAATAAACGCATAATGTTGCCGAACACTCCGACCATGGACCAAACGCTCGTTGTCTTGACTGTATTTTCGATTTCAAGCTCCAATGCCTTTTTTCTTTGTTCGTCCCATTTTTGAAAAATACGATCTTTTAAACCGAGAATGCGCACCTCTTTTGCATACTCCGCTTTGAACGCCAGATTCTGAAAATATTGTGCGATGTTCCAGTATTCCGAGGCGCCAACCCATGATTTCCAATCCCTTTTGGCGCCGTAAATACCGATCGGCACCGAACACAAAATAAAAACGGCGGCCACGAGCAGCAGCACAAACGACGTATTAAACGCCAATACAAGCACACTGACGATACTGATCACATTATACAGGAGATAGAAAAAGGACTGGACGAACTCTCCCAGTGTGCGCTCGTCTTTCTGAGCCATCGACATAATCTTTGCCGTCCGGGGATCGTCAAAATAACTGACCGGCACCTTTTTCATAAACTCGCACATTCTGCGCTGCATTCCGATTGAATATTTTGTATCCAGTCTCTTCATCACGATATTTGGGATGCTTCCCATAAAAATATTAAAAAACATCACGCACACCAGTGCAATCAGCCGCGGATAGACCGCACCAATCCCGCTGCCCGACTCTACATTCTGCGAAATTTGATCAACAATATCACTTGTAATTTTCATAAAAACAGACGGTACAACAGCATTGACCGAAAACAGCACCGTCCATAAAATCAGCGTCCATCTGTCAATATCAAACGCCCATTTTAACCCCCAGAAAATGACCGTCCGGTCAAGCCGAAGCTTTTCCGGATCAAATGTTTCCATTGAATTATCACCCATACGATATATCCTTTTCCCCTCTTCACCAGAGTCTGCGTCCTGTGAAAAATGTGTATATTTTCATTAAGATAGAACAACGTTATTTTTCTGCATTCTCCGCTAATACCTTCTGCACCAACAACACCGCGTCTTCCACTTTTTTCCCGCACTGAAGCGCTTTGGGCGCGTTTCCGCGCAAGATCTCCCTGCAGCGGATGGAACCGTACTCCTGTGCATAAAGCTCCGCCGCGCGCCGGACGGCCCGATACGTTTTTGCGCGGCCGGTTCCGGTTTGTTTTCCGTTGCTTGTAAAATAGCTGATCACGGCCGCTGCCGCACAGAACGCGCCGCACACTTCCTGCATCGCCCCGATTCCGCCTCCAAAGCCTTCCATGATGCGATAGGCCGTTTCTTCACTCATCCCCATCTCCTGCGCAAAGACGCAAAACACGGCCTGAGAACAATTATAACCGCTGCGATATGCCTGCATAGCCAATTTACACTTTTCATCCATCGTTTGATCCTCTCATTCACATCATTTTGAAATTACGTATTTTCCTGGCCTGTGCACATCAGTATGACGGCCGACTGCACAGACGGCAACACGCTCTGCAAACATATTGATCATATGTTCCGCTAAAATGCTTACAATTTTAATATAACAGTTGTATTTCACAATATCAAGAAAATTCGCGCTATTCAAGCATCCTTCTCCTCCCTGTTTTAACACACAAAAAAGTCTGCATAGAATGATGCGCCCGTCTGTGTTATACTGTACATATTCAGAAAAAACCGCAATAGATTGGGGGACGATTCATTGAGAAGAACAGACCGAGAAATCAAACGATTTGACCAAATGCTGGAAATTTTAAACTCCTGCGATTGCTGCAGAATCGGATGTTGGGACGGCGAAAATGTCTATATTGTCCCTCTGAATTTTGGATACGAAGTAAACAACGAAACATTGATTTTATATTTTCACAGCGCCAAAGAGGGCAGAAAAATC
This sequence comes from uncultured Lachnospiraceae bacterium, assembly GCA_944383325.1. GTDB lineage: Bacteria > Bacillota > Clostridia > Lachnospirales > Lachnospiraceae > CALWPC01. The sequence continues at coordinate 225,322 of CALWPC010000032.1, forward strand.
GATTTGATCAAACAGCACAAAACGATCGGTTTCGAGATGGACACCCGGCATGAGCTTGTCGAGAGAGCAACCGCCTGCGGCTTCTCCTACCGCTATCAATCCATTATAGGAACCGGCGCGGTCAGTATGATCACGGATCGGACAGAAAAAATCCACGGCCTGACGCAAATTATGTCGCATTATTCGCCGAAACAACACTGGAACTTTTCCGAGCAAATGATTGATCTGGCGGCCGTAATGAAAGTAGAGGTGACGGAGTGGTCATGTAAACAACACTGATTTACTCCCTCCACACGCGTTCGGCTCTCAGAGCGGCTTTTCCAGATAAACCAAATCCCGCAGCTGTATGCCCTCTTCAAAAATCGGATGATCATAATTGTCCGTGAAAAAATTTTTTACGCGGCAGCTCTCCTCAAACCCACATTTTTTATAAAATGGGATTGTCAGCGGACTATCTCCCGTCCCGACACGAAGCAGCGAAAAGTCCCGCCGGTATTTCTGCTCCAGAAAACGGATCAAATACGCTCCGTATCCTTTGCGCTGATCTTTTGGATAAACCGCCAGGTTTTTAATTTCCAAAATTCCATTCCCCTCATCCGTCACCACGCACTCCGCCCGGACGCCGTTATGATCTAAAACATACATCCTGCCCCTGTCCAAATACCGCTCAATCATCGTCTCCTGCTCATCTGCCAGAAACAAAAGCTCCATATACTGTTTTTTATCCCCTGTAATTTCTCTGATTTCCATCGATACCTCCCCGATCATCCGGCGCGTATTGACAGCCATAACAATCGCCGGACATTTTTAGCATACCAAAAGGCGCCCGCTTTGAAAACCCCTGAGACAAAAAGTCTTCCCGTCGCCGCATTGACAGGAATTGTCCAGATACCTATAATGAAACAAAAAACAAATTGCACTGTTTGCAGAAAACGGGGCAGAGATGATTATCAGAAATTACAGATCTACGGATTGCAGGCAACTGGCCGAACTGTTTTACAATACCGTACATACGGTCAACGCGCACGATTACACACAAGAACAGCGAAACGCGTGGGCGACGGGTAATGTCGATCTGACTGTCTGGAACGATTCCTTTCTGAAACATGATACGCTTGTCGCTATGGAAGATGGCCGGATTGTCGGCTTCGGCGACATTGACAAGACCGGTTATCTGGATCGGTTATATGTCCATAAAGACTATCAGGGCCAGGGGATTGCGACGGCGATCTGCGACAAATTGGAAACTGTGTTGCCGTTTGAAAAAATCACTGTGCACGCTTCCATTACCGCAAAATCTTTTTTTGAACAACGGGGCTATCAGACTCTGCAAGCGCAGCAAGTCAGACGAAACGGCATCCTGCTTACCAATTACCGTATGGAAAAAGAGATGACGCGCAACACGCCCACTTTACAGACCGACCGGTTAGTACTGCGAAAATTTACCGAGCAGGATCTCGAAGATATGCTGTCTCTTTACAGTGATAAAGAGGTAAACACGTTCCTGCCCTGGTTTCCGATCAATACGCGGGCAGAAATGTCGGAGTATTTAAACAACCGTATTCTCCCCTGCTATCAAAACCCCGTATCCTATTGTTATGCCGTCTATTTAAAATCACACAAAAAAGTCGTTGGATATATTCATATACACGATATTGGCGACAGCAACGATCTTGGATACGCGCTAGCCAAAGAATGTTGGCATCAGGGACTGATGACCGAGGGATGCCGCGCGGTCATCGCACGGGTAAAGGCGGACGGCCTTCCTTACCTTACCGCAACGCATGACCGGCAGAATCCGCGCAGCGGGCGCGTGATGCAAGCCCTTGGCATGCAGTACCAGTATTCCTACGAGGAACAATGGCATCCAAAAGACAAATTAGTGACATTCCGCATGTATCAGATCAACCTTAATAAACATCAAACCGGCGTTTACCGGAAATATTGGAATCAGTCCGCCGTTCATTTTATCGAAAACGATTTATAGCCGCCTGCCCCGCGAAATTCCAGACTTACCGCAAAATAGTCCTCCTCTGTCCGTCCAAACGTGTGAACAGTAAATAGCAATCTTTCGATGTTTCATAACGCAGCTTCCCCCGTTTTGTTCAATTCTTTATACGTATTGCAAATCAAAACCAACGCAACCAAAAAGGTCAACATATCTGACACCGGCATCGACAAAAGAACGCCGTCTAAACCAAAGAACACCGGAAGCAGCAGAGCAAACCCCACGCCGAAAACAACCTCGCGAATCATAGACAGCGCAGTAGACTCCACCGCTTTTCCCATCGCCTGCAAAAAGATAAAGCACGCCTTATTGACACAGGCTAAAATAATCAGGCACAAATACATACGGAACGCCTTGACGGCAAAGTCCGTATAATAGACGCTCTCATTTGCGGAGCCAAAAATAGAAATCAGCTGCCGCGGGAAACATTCCGCAAAAAGAAATCCCACTGCTCCTACGGCAGCCTCGGCAAGCAACAATTTTGTAAACAATTCTCGGACACGGGACTTTTTTCCAGCGCCCATGTTAAAACCGACAATCGGTATACACCCGGCTGCCAGACCAACGACAATCGAGATAATAATCTGAAAAAATTTCATCACAATCCCTACAACAGCCATTGGAATCTGAGCATACTGCGCCTGTCCAAAAATCAGATCTAAAGCCCCGTATTTTTTCAGCATATTATTGATAGCCGCCATAGCCGCCCCCATCATTCCCCATCGAAACACAAAAATAAAAACCGGATCGAGAATCGTGTTGACTACCGCCCCCGCCAAAATTGATACCATGGCAAATTTTGGACTTCCATCTGCACGGATAATGGAATTCATTGACTGACCGAACATATAAAACGGGATTCCCAAGCTGATGTAAAAAAATACTCCTTGGAATACTGAAATGTTTCCTCATTGACTGTCCCGCCGAACATAGAAATAATCTGCGTCTGAAAAATCAGATAAATGGCCGTCAGCAACAAACTGCTAACCACACTCATAATCACTGCATTGCCGACGCTGTGCTTTGCAGCGTCTTTATCCCCCCTTCCAAGGCTGATGCTGACAAACGCGCAGCATCCGTCTCCAATCATCACCGCAATAGCCAGGGCAACTACGGTAAGCGGAAATACCACCGTGTTCGCCGCGTTGCCGTAGGAACCAAGATAACTGGCATTTGCAATGAAAATTTGATCGACAATATTATAAAGCGCGCCGACAAGCAGGGAAACAATGCATGGGACGGCATATTTTTTCATCAGTTTCCCTATGCGTTCCGTCCCCAAAAACCGATTTGAACTTTCCATACGATCTTCCTCCTATCCATCTGAAAACCACTCACGATTGCGACAATCCCCTGAATTTCAACAAAAAAATGCGCAGCTGAAACAACTGGTCTTACGCCGTTTCAGCTACGCATTGTTTTATTATTATAACAGATTGTCAAAAAAAATCAAAAGACAATTTTTTGTTTTTGTATTTTGATATGAAAGATTTACTACAAACGCAGGCGGCTTTGAAAACGCCGCAGGGCGTTCGAAACCGGTTTATACAAAAGAATCGTAATCACTGCATTGATACTGCCTTTGATTAAATTAAAAGGCAGAAAGGCCGGCAAAAGCAATTCGGCCACCGCTTCTCTCGGATAGCCCATATAAATCGGAGTAATGAGGTAATTCCACAAAAGCATCGCCGCCGCCATCAGCAGACACCCTAAGACAAGCCCGCAAACAGCGCCGGACAGCGTTCTTTTCCTCCGGTAAATAAAAGCGGCCGTACAGGCAAAACTGCAGCTAGAAATCACATTCATAAGCAATCCCAACACACCGTCCTCACTGATCGTAAACATTTCCACAAACGAAACAGACAGCGAAACAAGAAACGAAGTCAACGGTCCAAACAAAAATCCTCCGAGTACGATAATAACATCCTTTGGTTCATACTCTAAAAAAAGTATCAGCGGAATCCGCACGATAAAAACTGCAAGATAAGCCAGAGCGCAAAGCATGCCGGCGGTTGTCATTTTCCACGTTTTTTGATTCAAACAAACACCTCCTGAAAAAAATACACCTGAAAGCACAAGGGTTTCGGGTTACAAGGAAGTATCTTCCAATTAGACGGTATAGCCCTTGAATGGGGCTATACCGTCTTTTCCTGTTTATTGACTTCTTTCTGCTTTGTTTGCGGCTCGGCAGGCAGATGGATTTCTCCCACAAAGTTAAAGACAATGTCCACTTTCTGAAAACGCTTGCCGTCTATCTTCTCCGGCGCATGGACTACGATTTTTTTGATAAACTCATTGACGATAGTAGGCGTTAATTCTGTTATTCCCACATACTTGC
>CALWPC010000033.1 GCA_944383325.1 uncultured Lachnospiraceae bacterium
ACAGAGGTGCTTGATGTTGTCATTTTAGAACCCAGGGTGTTTGGCGACAACCGCGGATGGTTTATGGAGAGTTGGTCGCAGCAGAAGATGGAGGACGCCGGACTGTTTTATCAGTTTGTTCAGGATAATCACTCGTTTTCCGCAAAAAAAGGGGTGCTGAGAGGGCTTCATTTTCAAAAGGGCGAGGCGGCTCAGGCAAAGCTTGTGCGCTGCGCGCGCGGAGCGGTTCTCGATGTGGCGGTGGATATGCGCGTCGGATCGCCGACATACAAAAAATGGGTGGCAGTGGAGCTGTCCGCGGAAAATAAACGTCAGCTGCTGATTCCGAGAGGCTGCCTGCATGGATTTGTGACACTGACAGATGACGTGGAATTTTTGTATAAAGCGGATAATTATTATTGTCCGGAGGCTGACCGGAATATTTTGTGGAATGATCCGGAAATCGGCGTGGACTGGGGCATCGAGCATCCGATCCTGTCGGAGAAGGATGCGAATGCGCCTACGCTTGCACAGAGCGATATTGATTTTATCTATAAAAAATAAGGAGAGACAACTCGCATGACAGGCGGGGATTGGAGGATGACATGAAGATCATTGTAACCGGCGGCGCCGGATTTATCGGAGGCAATTTTGTGCACCTGATGGTGAATACGTACCCGGAGGATCAGATTATCTGTCTGGACAAACTGACTTATGCCGGGAATATGGAGACGCTGCAGCCCGTTATGGACAAGCCGAATTTTCAGTTTGTCAAGGGAGACATTGCAGACAGGCCGTTTGTGTATCAGCTGTTTGAAGATGTAAAACCGGATGTGGTGATTAATTTTGCTGCAGAAAGCCATGTGGATCGCTCCATTGAAGATCCGGGCATCTTTTTGCAGACCAATGTGATCGGAACCGGCGTGCTGCTTGACGCCTGCCGTAAATATGGCATTCAGCGCTATCATCAGGTATCCACGGATGAGGTGTACGGGGATCTCCCGCTTGACCGTCCGGATCTGTTTTTTACCGAGGAGACGCCGCTGCATACGTCCAGTCCGTACAGCGCTTCCAAGGCGTCGGCAGATCTGCTTGTGATGGCCTACTACCGCACATTTAAAATTCCGGCGACGATTTCGCGCTGCTCGAACAATTACGGGCCGTATCATTTCCCGGAGAAATTGATTCCTCTGATGATTGCCAATGCGCTGAATGACAAGCCGCTTCCGGTATACGGCAAAGGCGAGAACGTACGGGATTGGCTTTATGTGGAGGATCACTGCAAGGCCATTGACCTGATCGTGCGCAAGAGCCGCGTCGGCGAGGTATATAATATCGGCGGACATAATGAGCGCACAAATCTCGAGGTCGTAAAAACGGTGCTTCGCGAGCTTGGCAAGAGCGAAGATCTGATCACGTATGTGACTGACCGGCCGGGCCACGATATGCGTTATGCGATTGACCCGACAAAAATTCACCGCGAGCTTGGATGGCTTCCGGAGACCAAGTTTGACGACGGCATTAAAAAGACGATTCAGTGGTATCTCGATAATAAAAGCTGGTGGGAAAATATTATCAGCGGGGAATATCAGAATTATTATGAGAAAATGTACGCGAACCGGTAAATGATTGCAAAACGGCGCAGGAAGGTGAGTAAAACGATGCATGTATTAGTAACTGGAGTGAAAGGCCAGCTTGGCTATGATGTTATGAAAGTTCTGCAGGCTCGGGGAATTGAGGCGACAGGCGCCGATTTAGAGCAGTTTGACATCACAGACGCCGAGCAGACGCGCAGTTTTATTATGGAACACAGGCCGGACGCGGTAATTCACTGTTCGGCATACACGGCGGTGGATAACGCCGAGGATGACCGAGAGCTCTGTTATCGGGTGAATGCGGACGGACCGCGCAATATTGCCGCGGTTTGCAGGGAATTAGATGCAAAAATGGTCTATATCAGCACGGACTATGTATTTCCGGGAACTGGGACAAAGTTTTATGAGCCGGATGATCCTGTGGGGGCGATCGGAGTTTACGGCGAGACGAAAGAGGCCGGTGAGCAGGCGGTCAGGGAACTGCTTGACAAATATTTTATTGTGCGTATTTCATGGGTATTTGGATATAACGGAAATAATTTTGTCAAGACGATGCTCAGACTGTCGGAGACGCATTCGGAGCTTCGCATCGTCGGCGATCAGATCGGTTCTCCGACATATACGGCAGATCTGGCAGGTTTGTTGGTAGACATGGCGCTGTCGGACAAATATGGAATCTATCATGCGACAAATGAGGGAATCTGTTCCTGGGCGGATTTTGCCGAGGAGATTTTCCGGCAGGCTGACCGGCAGGTGACGATACACCGCGTTACAACCGAAGAATATGGCGCAAAGGCGCCCCGCCCGAAGAATTCCAGAATGTCGAAGGACAAACTGGTTGAGGCAGGATTTTACAAACTGCCGGACTGGAAGGACGCGCTTAGCCGATATTTAAAAGAAATTCAGGAGTGAGCAGTCGCGCCGCCCGCAACCGGGCGGCGTGCTGTTATATATGAGTAAAATTTTTGTGTCAGGACGGAGGCCGCGATGAAAGGCAAAATCAGCAGACGGCGGAAGAAAGAATATGGGCAGCCGCAACTGTTCAGTATTCTGGTGCCCCTTTATAATACGCCGGTATCGTTTTTGAAAGAGATGATCGAATCTGTACTTTCGCAGACCTATGGCCGGTGGGAACTTTGCCTTGCCGACGGCAGTGACGAATCTCATTCGGAGGTGGAGCAGTGCTGCGCGCGTTATGCGGCAAAGGATGCGCGTGTGCGCTACCGCAGGCTGCCGGAAAATTACGGGATTGCGGATAATACAAATATTTGCCTGTCCATGGCGAAAGGGGATTATCTGGTGTTGTTTGATCATGACGACCGTCTGCATCCGCGGGCATTGTATGAGGTGCAGCGTGCGATCGAACAGACCGGAGCGGATTTTCTGTATACGGATGAGATTACTTTTGAGCGTTCAATAAAAAAGGCGTACTGTCCGCATCGGAAACCGGATTTTTCGCCGGATACGCTGCGCAGTTATAATTATATTTGCCATCTGAGCGTGTTTTCGAAAAAGCTTTTGGACCGAGTCGGAGGTTTGCGGCGGGAGTTTAACGGCAGCCAGGATTATGATTTGATTTTACGGCTTACTGAGCAGGCGGAATGTGTCTGCCATATTCCAAAAATTTTATATTATTGGAGAAGCCATGCGCAGTCGGTAGCGTCGGATGTCGGTGCAAAGTCGTATGCGGTAGATGCCGCAAAAAGGGCGTTGGGCGAACATTTGCAAAGGTGCGGATTAAGCGGAGAGGTGTCGGACGCCAAACTGCCGTCCGCATATCATATTCGCTATGCGCTTGACGGGAAGCCGCTCATATCAGTGATTGTCACGGGGGCCAAAAGCGAAGGGGAATTTTCAGAGTGCAGCAGACAGGTGTCAGCGCATTCTGTTTATGAAAATCTGGAGATTTTGCCGGCCGGATTTGACGGGTATGACGCGGCGAGTGTTTCGGACGCTGTCCGGCGCGCGAAAGGAGATTATCTTGTTTTTCTTGACGCGACTGTCAATGTGATAACGCCGCAGTGGTTGGAAGAACTTTTGATGTTTGCGCAGAGGGAGGACGTCGGCGCGGTTGGCGGGGCGCTCTATGCCCCTGACGGCAGGGTAATGTACGCCGGGTATGCGCTTGATGCGAGAACAGGGATCCGCCCGCTCCATCAGGGCGCGGTGCGCGGAGATTACGGTTATATGAGCCGCCTGACTATTGCTCAAAATGTGAGTGCGGTGTCAGGGGCATGTCTGATGGTATCGCGTGCAAATTATGACCGTATCGGCGGGCTGAGCGGGGACTGCGGCAGAGAACTGGCTGCGGCGGATTTGTGCCTGAAACTTGGAAGGGCCGGGTTGTTGCAGGTGTTTACTCCGTTTGCGGAGCTGACATGCAGTCCGCAGAGGCGGCCTTTCAGGAGAGAAGTGCGGAGGTTTCGCAGCAGATGGCCGGACGAATGCAGACGTCCGGATCCATATGCGTCGTTGTGGAGGTAGCTATGATCAGAAAAGCGCTCAATATGCTGTGGCAGCAGGGGCCTGTCGCGTTTGGATGTCTTGTGGCAGAAAAGCTTCGAAATGCAAGATCACAGGATGTTCGCTATCGCCGTTGGATTCATCAGTATGAACGGCCGCTGCAAAAGTTAAGAGGCAGAGAGCCTGGTTCGTGGATAACGGAAGTGGAACTGGACAGCGGCCTGTATGGAAGGCTGCAGGAGGTGCAGACTGAGTGGGTGGTGTTCCGTTCGCCGGACGTACAGCTGGCGCCGGATTTTACAGCGAGGGCGGCAACCTATGTGCAGCGCCATCCGAACGTGGTTCTGATTTATACAGATGAAGATCAGTTAGTGGACGGAAAGCGGACGAAGCCGATATTTAAGCCGGACTGGGCGCCGGATACGTATTTTTGCCAGGATTATTTTGGGCCGTGCCTGCTAGTGAAAACTTCGCTTGCCCGTCCGGTGGCTTCACAGATGTATGGAAAATATCAGAATGGCTGGCTTTATGATTTTGGGCTGCGCGCTGTGGAAGCGCTTGAGGCCTGTCAGATTGGACATATTGATCAGATGATGTTTCACCGGACAGCGCCGGCTAAGAAAGTCAGCCCGCAATACCTGATACAGATGAAGGAGCAGGCGATTGCAAGGCGGAAAAAGAGCGGCGCCATTCTCGGGAAGGCCCGCACGGAGCTTCGCATGGAAGGACAGGCCGCTGCCGTCGTGTATGAACCGGGGGAGGCAGAAGACGGGGAGCCGTATCTGATCAGCATTGTTGTGCCGTCGAAGGATAACCCCGAGCTGTTGGCAACTTGTATGCGGTCTGTGGAAAAGTATACGACATATCCGGCAGTCGAGTGGATTATTGTGGATAACGGAAGCACGCCGGATCACCAGAGGGCATACAGGGCGCTGTTTGACACGCTGCGTTTTCCCTGTCAATATATTGTCCGTGAGAGCGAATTTAATTTTTCGTCGATGTGTAATCTGGGGGCAACACACGCAAAGGGACAGTTTTTGCTGTTTTTAAATGATGATATTGAGCTTTCCGGGCGGAGCGCAGACTGGCTTTCCAGACTTGCGGGGCACGCCCTTCAGCCCCATGTGGGGGCAGTCGGCGCAAAGCTGCTTTATCCGGACAGCACACTCATTCAGCACTGCGGAGTAGTAAATTATACGACGGGTGCGGCGCATTTATTGTGGCAGTTTGACGACAGGGAAGAACTGCCATACTGGAGAAATGAGACGGAGCATAATTATTCTATTGTCACTGCGGCTTGTCTGTGTGTAAAAACCGATCGTTTTTGGGCGGTCGGCGGCTTTGAGCAGCGACTGGCGGTGACGTTTAACGACGTCGCGCTTTGTCTGGCTCTTTTGCGCGGGGGATATTACCAGGTTGTCCGGTCTGACGTTGTACTTTATCATCATGAATCGATTACGCGGGGCGTGGATACGGAAGATGAGCAGAAGACGATTCGCGGCCTGAGAGAGCGGGAGCTTTTGTATGATCTGTTTCCGGAAGCGGTTGGAGTGGATCCGTTCTACAGCCGGCACTTAACGCAGAAGCGTCTGGATCACACGATCGATGATCCGGGCCGTCTTTGCAGCGCCCAGATCAGGAGAGTGCAGGGCGGCAGGAAGATCAGCAGTGAGCATGTGCACTGGAGAGTGGAGCGAATCCGTGCGGAAGGGAATGAGGTCACGGTGGAGGGATGGGCGTTCGCTGAGAAACGATTCCGCGGAAGATGCAAGGGCATCATTTTGGAAAGTGAGGGAACGGTGTTTTTTGTCCCGATCAGACGTGTGTATACGCCGACGTTGCCCCTGCTGTGGCACACCGGACAGAATCTATACCGGTGCGGATTTTGCTGCCGGTTTGTGCTGCCGGAGCAGGGACAGGATATGATGTGGCGTATCGGTCTTTGTTTTGCAGACGGCTACTGCCTTACCGGATGCGGGCTTGCAGTCAGAGATGGCCGTGTTCTTCCGGTGTATGAGCGTCTGTAAAGCAGGCGTAAAGCGCATCGGCCAGGTCGTCTGACAGTTCCCTGGCGTGCTGCATAGATTGACCCTTTACGCCGAGATAGCATTTGATTTTCGGTTCTGTGCCGGAAGGACGGATGCAGCACCATGCATCGTCTGTCAGTGTGAAGTACAGGACATTGGATTTTGGAAGTCCGGTTTTTCCCGGCATCAGGTAATCGGTGACGGACTGTACGGCGAACATATGGCGCTCCGGGTTGCCGAGAGATTGGGGAGGATTGCTGCGCAGACGATGCATCAGGTGTTCAATGTGCGCGGCGCCCTCAGCTCCGGCCAAGGTGCAGGAAATGAGCTGTTCGCGGTAGTAACCGTATTTTTGATAGAGTGCAAGCATCTGATCCCACAGCGTCATATGTTTGGAGGCATAGTAAGCAGCGGCCTCGCAGAGCGCCATCACGGCGACGATTGCATCTTTGTCGCGGACGCTGGTTCCGATCAGGCATCCGTAGCTTTCTTCATATCCGAATAAAAATTCGTGGCTGTTTGTCTGCTCAAAGCGCAGAATCTGTTCGCCGATATACTTAAAACCGGTCAGTGTCTCAATCAGCGCCGTGTGATAAAAGGCCGCCGCTGCTTTAGACATGTTGCCGGTGACAATCGTTTTGACAATAGCGCCGTTATCCGGCAGTGTACCGAGCTGACTGCGCATGGAAAGCTGATACTCGCAGAGCAGCATTCCCGACATGTTGCCGTTCAGTTCATGAAAAACACCATCAGATCCCCGGACGTAGGCGCCGAGTCGATCAGCGTCGGGATCTGTTGCCAGAATCAGATCTGCGTGTACCTGCCCTGCAAGCGCCAGGGCAAGTGTAAACGCGCCGCGGTCTTCAGGATTTGGAGAGACGACCGTCGGAAAATCTCCGTCAGGTTGCGCCTGCTGCGGTACGACATGCACATTTGTAAAACCGCATTCCTGTAAAATTCGCGGAACAAAAGAAAATCCGGTTCCGTGCAGCGGAGTATAGACGACAGTGAGCTGACTGCCAAATTCGCGCATCAGCTCTGGTTGAATACAAAGCTTTTTCAATTCTTCTATATAGGCGCCGTCAATTTCAGCGCCGATCATGCGAAGCAGGCCGCTTCCAAGCGCTTCTTCGCGGGAAAGCATCTTTGCGTCGGCAAAGGAGTGAACGGCCCGCACGCATTGAATGATCTCCTGATCTCTCGGCGGAGTGATCTGTCCGCCGTCTTCCCAGTACACTTTGTAGCCGTTATATTGAGCGGGATTATGGCTTGCGGTGATGACAACGCCCGCAATGCAGCCAAGGTGCCGCACGGTATAGGACAATACCGGCGTTGGGCGCAGCGCGTCGAAAAGATAGGCGGGAATGTTGTTTGCGTTCAGACACAGAGCGGTTTCCATGGCAAGTTCTTTTGACATACGGCGGGAATCGTATGCGATTGCCACGCCTTTTGCAGCCTGTTTTGGCTGCTGCAGAATATAGTTCGCCAGTCCCTGAGTGGCTCTGCGGACGGTATAACGGTTGATTCGGTTTGTTCCGGCGCCGAGGACGCCCCGCAGTCCGCCGGTTCCGAATGAGAGATCCTTGTAAAAACGGTCTTTGATTTCCTCCGGCTGATCCTTTATCGCAAGCAGTTCGAGCTTGGTCGCCTCGTCAAACAGCGGACTTTCAAGCCATTCCTGATATTGTCTGTAAGCGTGTTCCATATGTCTGGTTCCTTTCACAGGTGTAGTTTTAGCGGCCGATGTTACATTTGCTGTATAACCTGAAGCACTTCCCGCGCGCATTGATCCCAACTGAACTGCGCGGCCTGCCGGATGCCGCGCTGACGCATGGCCTGGCGGCGTTCTTCGGAAGAGAGGACGCGGATCATCGCGTCGCGGATCTCATCGGTGTCATAGGGGTCGATTAATTCGCAGGCATCTCCGGCGACTTCCGGCATGGAGGAAAGGTTGGAGGTGATGACCGGAATGCCGCTCTGCATAGCTTCCAGAATCGGAATGCCAAAACCCTCGCAGAGGGAGGCGTATACAAAGAGCGAGGCATTCGCATAAATATCGCGCACTTCCTCGTCGGTTACATAGCCGGTAAAAATGACATGTCTGCGCACATCGTGCGTCTGAACATAATCGTAAATTTCACCGTTGTTCCAACCGCTTTTGCCGACAATGACCAGTTTGTAATTCCATCCCGGACGCTGTGCGCACTGTTCAAAAGCCTGAATGGTGCGCAGCATGTTTTTGCGGGGTTCTACTGTGGACAGACAGAGGATGTAATCGGAGTCAATGTGATATTTCTCCATTGTCTGTGTAATGGAGGACTCGTTGCGTTCTGTCGTAAAGTCGGAATTTGCTCCCTCATATATGACATGCACTTTTTTGGGAGGTATGTTCATATATTTTACCACGTCTTTTTTTGTTGCGTTGGATACGGCGATCACTGCGTCCGCCTGGTGTTTGCAGATGTCGGTAAAGATTTTGAAGCGCAGCTTATGTTCCTTTGTAAACAGCTCCGGCATATAAAGCGGGATGAGATCATGTACAATCGCAAGATATTTTATTTTATGGTTAAACGGGGGCAGATAGTGCCGGGTGCCCACAAACACGTCAATGTTGTATTTGCGCAGCAGTCCTGGGAGTGTAAGCAGGAAATTCAGCTGCCGGTTTTTCGGTCCGCCGTAGGATACAATCTGTGTGCGGGAATTCAGCTTCAGATCGACCCGCAGATGATCGTAGGTGAACAGGAAATAGTCATTTTTTTGATCAATGCTCAACAGACGGTTTGTAACTTGTATAATCCACTGGCCGATACCGGTTGCCTCTTTGACCAGGGCAGATACGTCTATTCCGATGCGCATGTTGTGTTTTCCTCCCTTTTAAAAGTTATGGCTGTTTTATACCGCAGTGTTTGTTTGGTGAACGGCGGAATAAAACAGCCTTTTTGACGGGTGTCTGTATGCTTCTGTCGTCGGGCGCGCTTAATCTTCGGCGCTGGCGTCCCCGGATCCGGACTCAGAGCCGGAGGAGTTATAACTGCTTTCAGATGATGATGTGTTGTCGGAACCGCTCTCGTCATAACTGTCGGAGGAAGTGTCTTCCTCATAGCTGTCCGAGCTGCTGTCATCTGTGTAAGAATCGGATGATGAACCGGAGTTGTCCGAGTCGCCGCTGTCATCATACGAACTGTCATCGTACGAACTGTCATCATATGAGCTGTCGTCCGAGCTATCGTCATAGGAACTGTCGTCATATGAGGAGCTGTCATCGTAGCTGCTGTCGTCCTCACTGCTTCCGGAACTGTAGCTACCAGAGGAAGAAGAGTAGGAGGACGACCTTGAGTTTGAGTATCCGCTGCCCGATGAAGAATCGGAAGTATCCTCGCTGTCGTCATAGCCGTCGCTTTCGTCCTCTGTGTAAGAGGAGGAAGCATATGGGTCGATAGTCGGGGAGGACTCCTCATCGTCGCGGTTAATGCCAAGCCGGTCGTCAATGTGCGCCGAAATTTCCCGGACTGTAGAAGACGCCTGATAGTCGGTTTGTCCGTACAGATACTCATGCAGAGCAACTACATTGGCGACAAGGTTGTCAGGATAAACATATTCCTGATCCGTCGTGAGCTCAAACGGGAATCCGGATTGTCCGTTTTCGTCATCCAGATTGAAGGAGCGGACCTTATTGACGAGAGACAGAATCTCATCGTTTGTGAGGTCGGTGCGCACTTGCGGCGCGACGAGTTCTACAAGATCAAGCAGGGTGTCAAGGTCAGCTTCCTGGGCTTTTTTTGCGGCGAGCAGCATGACGGTACGCTGACGCTCTGTTCGTCTGAAATCATCTCCGGTTGTATGGCGGACACGGCCGTAAGCGGTTGCCTGTGTTCCGTCCATCAGATAGGTTCCGGCTTCTAAAATATAGCCTGATTTACTGCCGGTAATTTCGTTGATTTCATCAATATACTGATTAATATCCTTTGCCTCGGCTTCGGTGACGTCAATCGTCACGCCGCCGAGAGCGTTGATCACGTCGGCAACAATTCCAAAGTTTACGGATACAAAGTTATCGATTTCAATGTCCAGATTGCGCTCCAACATATCAATCGAAAATGTGGGGCCGGCATCGGTGTCGTCATTTCCCGGAAGGTGATTAGCAGATCCGTATGAGTAGGCGTGCGTCGCCTTGCTGTACGTGTACTCTTCTGTCTCATAGAAATTTCGTTTGCGCATCTGCAGATACGTATCGCGGTATACCGAGAGCAGCTTGACGTCGCCGGTCTCGCGGTTGATGCTGATAATCATGATGCAGTCGGAACGCTTGTCGCCGTAATCCGCCGTGTCGTTGCTTGTCAGATTGTCATTGCGGGAATCAAGGCCGAACAGCGCAATGTTCCAGAATCCGGTATCTTGTTCGCCGGTGTCTTCTCCGTTGTCGGAGGCCGTCGTATCGCGGTCAATTTCGTTCAGTGCATCCATTGCCCGCTTGAGTCTGGGGTAAGCGAAGATGAAGACGCCTACGCAGATGACGCAGAGGACAATCAGACTAATGTTGATGATCAGCTTCATTTTTTTTCTTTTCATGTTTTTCACTCCGTTTTAATATGCGTTCTTATTAATAAACCCTTTGAAAATGGTCAGAAACAGGATTTTCAGGTCAAATCCAAGAGTCCAGTTTTCGATATAGTAAAGATCATAGTCAATGCGCCGTTTGATGGAAGTATTACCCCGGTATCCGTTGATCTGCGCCCATCCGGTCATGCCGGGACGAACCTGGTGTTTGATCATGTAACGGGGAATTTCTTCGCGGAACTTTTCAACAAAGTAGGGGCGTTCCGGCCGGGGGCCGACCAGACTCATATCGCCTTTGAGAATATTGATCAGCTGCGGCAGCTCGTCAATACTTGTCTGTCTGATAAAACGGCCGATTCCGGTCACCCGGGGATCGTTCTGCGTCGTCCACGCACGGCTCTCTGTACTGGCCGGCTGTACCTGCATGGACCGGAATTTATACATTTGAAACGTCCGGTTGTGCAGGCCGACGCGCTCCTGTTTAAAAATGAGCGGACCGGGTGATGTCAGCTTGATCAGCAATGCAGTAATCAGCATAACCGGAGAAAAGAGTATGAAAGCAAATGAGGCGCCGATCAGATCGGTCAGCCGCTTGATAAATTTGTTGAAGGTTTCATTTAGCGGAGTATGCCGGATATTAATGACCGGCAGACCGAGAATATCCTCCGTGTAGGGACGCGTTGGAATCATATTGTTGTAATCCGGGATAAACTTCGTGTGCACGCCGGATTTTTCGCACACATCTACAATATGTTCCAGTTTGTAATACTCCGTTAAACTCAGCGTTATGGCGATTTCATCCAGTTTGTTCTCGGGGAGAATGATCTGCAGGTTGTCAATTCGTCCAAGTACTTTAACGCCTTTATAGGTTGTCCCATGTTCGACATTATCATCCAGAATTCCGTAGACGACATACCCCCACTGCGGATTTGCCATAATGCGGTCGATATAGTCTTCTGCGGCTCTGGAGTAGCCGACGAGCAGTATATGCTTCAGATTAAATCCCTGGCTGCGGAGAGAGTTTAACTCATAGCGCAGCAGAAAGCGGTAGGAAACGCTGATCACAATATTTACACAGTAAAATATAAACAGCATTTCGCGGGAAAAAGCCGATTCATGGCTCAAATATAATATTAATATAAAGACAAGCAGTCCGACCGTATTGGACTTGACGATATTGGCAAATTCTGCGCGTCGTCCGGATTGGCGTTTCGGCGTATACAGATGGAAAAAGTAATAAAGCAGAAGGTATCCGGGCACGACAAAAATAAGAGCGGCCATGTAGGTTTCAACGGGGAGCGCCTCTCCGGACGTCGAGAGCAGCCCGCTGCGCATTTTGATAAACCATGCCAAAACATAGGCAATCATGATGAAGAACGCGTCGAGAACAATATGAAGACGATTTAATCGCTGTTGATTGTTCTTAATCAATCGCATCACCTTTTCCTGAAAAAATGGTATGGGCAGCCCAAACCAACTTATATAATATATGAATTGCTGATAAATTACAATGTTTTTCTAAAAAATCTTTGTGAGCAATTTTAAAAAAGAGAATTTACAAACTTTATTAATGGTTTTTACACAGTTTCATCACATTTGCTTGGTACACTGGGCACAAATCAAAGGTAGCGAAGGGAGCGAAAAGATCATGTTTGGATATGAAGGAGAAGAGAAAGATCGCAGCGGGGCCGATTCCGGCTATGAACACGCCGCTGTTGACGGAAGTACAGAGAATACGGCTGAAAACATGGCCTGCGCCGGAGAGAATGAAGTTGTAAATGAGCAGCCGGAGGAGACAGCCGGCGGGCAGGAAGTGCAGGGACTCAATTTTGTGATGTCTGATCCCGTAGACGGACAGTCTGAAAGTCCGAGTCAGGAGGAGCAGCCGGAGGAGGCGGCCAGTCACTACCGCGCATATGAATTTTTTGAGGAGGAGCTTTCGCAGCCGCAGGAGCATCATAATAAAAAGAAAAAAAGACATCGCGGGGGCATAATGCGGACCGTTGTGAAATACGCGGCTGTTGGTTTTGTATTTGGCATTGCAGCCTTTGGATCGTTCTATTTATTAGGAAAGGCGTCGGGACTCGTGATCGGTCAGGAGAACGGCAGCTCGAAAAGCTCGCTGAGCACGACGTCGACAGTGACGAGCGCTCCGTCTGCGACGGTAGTCAGCTCCACGACGGCGGCGTATGATGTGTCGGACGTTGTAGATTCGGTGATGCCGTCCGTTGTCTCTATTGTCAATTCGGGCACAACCCAGGTAAGTACTTTCTGGGGCACGCAGGAGCAGAATTATGAGAGCAGCGGTTCCGGTATTATCGTGGGCAGCAATGACACGGAGCTGTTGATCGCCACGAATAATCATGTGATTGCAAATGCAAATGAGTTAAGCATTACGTTTGACGACGACTCGACGGCTACCGCTGTCGTAAAGGGAACGAGTTCGGAGATGGATCTTGCGGTCGTTGCCGTGAAGTTGGACGATCTGACTGAGGAGACAAAAAATCATATTAAAATTGCTACACTGGGAGATTCGGGCGAGCTGAAGGTCGGCGAGCCGGCGATCGCCATCGGAAATGCGCTTGGTTACGGGCAGTCGACGACGGTGGGCGTGATCAGCGCACTTGACCGCGAGGTGACGGTACAGACGGATTCCACGTATGGATTTGGAAATTCCCAGACGGTGACAAGCAAGCTGATTCAGACCGATGCGGCGATCAATCCGGGCAACAGCGGAGGAGCGCTGTTAAATATCAAAGGCGAGGTGATCGGAATCAACTCTGTCAAGTATTCGTCGGAGGACGTCGAAGGTATGGGCTACGCGATTCCGATTTCTGAGGCGCAGCCGATTCTGGATGAGTTGATGAACCGTGAGACGCGCACGAAAGTGGAAGATGAGAGCAAGGCGGCATATATCGGCATTCAGGGTGCGGACGTCACCAGCGAGGCGGTGCAGATTTACGGAATCCCCTCAGGAGCATGTGTGGTTCAGGCGATTGAAGGAGGTGCGGCAGATAAGGCCGGAATCAAACGGGGCGACATTATTGTAAAGTTTGAGGATCAGACGATCAGCTCTATGGATGATCTGAGCAGCGCCCTCGAGTATTATGAGGCAGGGGATGAAGTCGAGGTTGTTATAGCAAGAAGCGATGGAGGTGAGTACAAGGAGCAGACGGTTACCGTCAAGTTGGACCGCAAAGCCGATTATGAGGATTTGGAAGATATGGCTAATGATGATAAGTAACAGGTAAACGAAAAGACGATGCCTGCCCCCCTGTGAACCCGGACGGTTTACAGGGGGCAGGCATCCTTGTTTACTGCGGTTTTTTCGGCTGCAGTTGGCTCAGGGTACTGTTGTGGTATGCGGGATCGTTCGTCACCTCTCTGCCAAACCAGTCTGGCGCGCTGAACGCCTCGGCATCCTCGACGCTGTCAAATTCCACTTCTACGAGGGCAAGCGGGGCAAAGGGTTCGTCGAAAATATCGAGCTCTGCGGTCAGGCCGTTCCGCAGAGGAATATAGCGGCGGGTTTTTGAAATAACGGTTCCGTCCGTTTTGCTCATGAGGTGATGATAAGACTCTTCGGTCAGCGGAAGATTGTATTCCTCCCGGATTAACAGACCTCCGGATTTGTACGTCAGAAAATATTCCTCTCCTTCGCGCCGCACGCGGACGACAGGGGAAGTGCACAGGTAGCCCTGCGTCAGCCGTTTGGACGGAAAGCGGTTTAAATCGTCGGGAAGCCGGTCAATTAAAAATTTACGTTCGATTTCCATTAGCGGGAAGCTCCTTTTTTAGTGTTTTTCTTTGTCCAGTGTATCATAAAACGTGCAAAAAAGGCTAGTAATTTAAAAAAGGGTGTGTTATACTTGTCCAATGAGGCTACTTTAAGGAGGATTTAACTAAAAATGAGTTTACAGGTAGAGACTTTAGAAAAGAGCATGGCGAAATTGACGATCGAAGTATCGGCGGAAGAGTTTGAGCAGGCCATGGAAAAAGCATATCAGAGAAGTAAACATAAAATCAGCATTCCCGGATTTCGCAAGGGAAAGGTGAGCAGGGCGGTTATTGAAAAAATGTACGGGCCGGCAACCTTCTATGAGGACGCAGCCAATTTGCTGATTCCGGATGCGTATCAAAAAGCGCTCGGGGAATGTGAACTGGAGATTGTCAGCCAGCCGAAGATTGAAGTGACGCAGGTAGAAAAGGGTCAGCCGTTTGTGTTTACCGCAGAGGTTGCGGTAAAGCCGGAGGTGACGCTTGGAGAATACAAGGGGCTTGAGGTGGCGAAAGCGGACGTTACTGTGACGGACGAGGATGTTGACGCCGAAGTCGAGAAAGAGCGCGAGGCGCAGGCGCGTATGGTTCCGGTTGAGGACCGTGCGGTGCAGGACGGGGACATTACGACGATTGATTTCGAGGGCTTTATGGACGGCAAGCCGTTTGAAGGCGGCAAAGGCGAGGATTACCCGCTGACGATCGGCTCCCATTCCTTTATTGATACGTTTGAGGAGCAGCTGATCGGCGCGAATATCGGCGAGGAGAAGGAGATCGAGGTTACGTTTCCGGAGGAATATCAGGCGAAAGAGTTGGCAGGAAAGCCGGCTACATTTAAAGTGACGGTGAAGGAGATTAAAGTCAGAGAGCTGCCGGAAGCGGATGACGAACTGGCACAGGAAGTTTCCGAGTTTGAGACGATGGCGGAATACCGCGAAGATCTCAGGAAAAAAATACAGGAACGCAAAGAGTCCGCGGCGAAGACGCAGAAAGAGGATGCCGCTGTAGAAAAGGCGATTGAGAATGCACAGATGGAAATTCCGCAGCCGATGATTGACACGCAGACGCGTCAGATGGCGGACGAGTTTGCACAGCGTCTGCAGTCTCAGGGCATGACGATGGAGCAGTATATGCAGTTTACCGGCCTGACGCCGGACAAGCTGCTTGAGCAGATGCAGCCGCAGGCGCTAAAGCGCATTCAGAGCCGCCTGGTGCTTGAGGCGATTGCCAAAGCGGAAAATATTGAGATTTCTGATGAAAAACTGGATGAACAGATTGATAAAATGGCCGAGATGTATCAGATGGAAGCGGATAAGCTTCGAGAGCTGATGGGCGACGAAGAAAAGAAGCGGATCAGGGAGGATCTGGCCGTTCAGGAAGCAGTCACACTGATTGCGGACGCGGCTGTGGAGGCGGAGTAACGTCTCGTGTATTCCTGTCTGAACGGCGGTGTTTTGGAGGCAAAAGGAGGTAACCGCATGAGTTTAGTACCGGTTGTAGTGGAGCAGACCAGTCGGGGAGAACGCTCTTACGACATCTATTCCAGATTGTTAAAGGATCGGATTATCTTTCTTGGCGAGCAGGTCGATGAAGTGTCAGCGAGCCTTATTGTGGCACAGATGCTGTTTCTGGAATCGGAGGATCCGGGAAAGGATATTCATCTTTATATCAACAGTCCGGGCGGCGTGGTAACTGCCGGAATGGCTGTTTACGATACGATGCAGTATATTAAATGCGATGTGTCAACTATCTGTATTGGAATGGCGGCGAGCATGGGCGCATTCTTACTTGCGGGCGGAACGAAGGGCAAACGTCTGATTTTGCCGAATGCGGAGGTAATGATTCACCAGCCCTCGGGAGGCGCGCAGGGACAGGCGACCGATATTAAAATTGTTGCCGAGCAGATCAGCAAGACGAAAAAGAAACTCAATCAGATTCTTGCTCAGAATACGGGACAGCCGTTAGAGGTGATTGAGGTGGATACCGAGCGCGATAATTATATGTCGGCAGAAGAAGCCGTTGCATATGGTCTTGTGGATCGGGTAATTACAAGCAGATAACGGGGAAATAAGAGGGCATCGCACTGTAAAAAGCAGGTTTTTGTGCGGTACCCTCTTATGTGGTTTTATTATATAAGATCAGAGTGTGCATTAGTCCGGCGTCCAGGTCGGAGGAATCGGGTGAGAGCGCGTTTCTTTTGCAGAAAAGAGGGAATATGGCAGGAAAAAATATAGCGGAACCGGTTCGCTGTTCTTTTTGCAATAAACCGCAGGAGCAGGTGAGAAAACTGATTGCCGGTCCAAACGGCGTGTATATTTGCGACGGATGTATCGAGGTGTGCGCCGACATTCTCCAGGAGGAGCTGGATGACGAGGCGGAGACGCTGCAAAACGATATTAATCTGTTAAAGCCGGAAGAAATCAAACGGTTTCTGGACGAGTATGTAATTGGGCAGGAAGAGGCGAAAAAAGTTCTGTCCGTGGCAGTGTACAATCATTATAAGCGAATTATGTCGCACAAGGATATGGATGTAGAGCTGCAGAAAAGTAATATTTTGATGCTTGGCCCGACCGGCTCGGGAAAGACGTATCTGGCGCAGACACTGGCCAAAATTTTAAATGTGCCGTTTGCGATCGCGGATGCAACATCGCTTACAGAAGCCGGTTATGTGGGCGAGGATGTGGAAAATATTCTGTTAAAGATCATCCAGGCGGCGGATTATGATATTGGGCGTGCCGAATATGGTATTATCTATGTGGATGAAATTGACAAGATTACGCGCAAAGGCGAGAATGTGTCAATTACGAGAGACGTCTCCGGCGAGGGTGTCCAGCAGGCGCTGCTCAAAATTATCGAGGGAACGGTTGCGAGCGTTCCTCCTCAGGGCGGAAGGAAGCATCCGCACCAGGAGCTGATTCAGATTGACACGACGAATATTCTGTTTATCTGCGGAGGCGCGTTTGAGGGCCTGGAGAATATTATTGAGACCAGACTGGATCGCAAGGGTATTGGCTTTGGCGCAGAAGTGAAGGCGAGAGGCGATTATAATGTCGGGGAGCTGTACAGTCAGGTGCTGCCGGAGGATTTTGTCAAATTTGGACTGATTCCCGAGTTTATCGGGCGTGTTCCGATCAATGTGGCGCTTGACCAGTTGGATCGCGCGACACTGATCCGTATTTTGTGCGAACCAAAAAACTCGATCATCAGACAGTATCAGAAATTGTTTGAGCTTGACGGGGTGAAACTTGAGTTTCAGCCCGACGCCGTTGAGTCGATTGCAGATCAGACGATCAAGCGGGGAACAGGAGCCAGGGGATTGCGCTCTATTATGGAAAAAACAATGATGGATCTGATGTATAAGATCCCGTCCGATGAGACGATTGAGTCGTGTACAATCACAAAGGAAATGGTGGAAGGAAACGGCGAGGCGGTTATTGCGCACCGGGAGGAAAAACCGGGCAGAAAATCACTGACAAAACGAAAGCAGGAAATTGAAAAGACAGGAGAAATTGCATAATATGGAAGAAAGCAGACAAAAGCTTCCTGCTGTTGCGATGCGCGGAGTTACATTTCTTCCGGGAATGAACACACATTTTGACGTCAGCCGTCCGCGGTCTGTGGCTGCGGTCGAGAGGGCAATGCTGAATGATCAGCGGGCGTTTCTGGTGACGCAGCGTGAGCTCGATGTGGAGGAGCCGGCCGAGAAGGATTTATATACCTACGGCACGGTCGTCCGCATCAAGCAGCTGATCAAAATGCCGAATAAAATTGTGCGGGTACTGGCGGAAGGACTGGAGCGCGCAAAGCTTCTCAGCTTGGAGGAAGAACTTGGGTGTCTGTACGGAGAAGTGGAACCAGATGAGATCGTACAGCAGCCGGAGGATGCACAGCTTGCGGAGGCAATGCTTCGTGAGCTGCAGGGACAGTTTCGCGATTATATGGAGCTTGGCCCGAGAATTACAAAGGAAATGGCGGCGGATCTGCGAAACAGCGCAGATGAGCTGACAAAATATATGCATAAACTGGCGATTTATCTGCCGGTGGATTATGAGATGAAACAGCGCTATCTGGAGGCGGAAACGATACGCGAAAAATATACGCTGCTCTCTGATGTCCTGCGCGATGAGATTGAGGTGCAGACGATTGAGCAGGAGCTCTCCGAGCAGGTGAAAGCGCGTATTGACCGCAATCAGAGAGAATATGTGCTCCGTGAGCACCAACGGCTGATTCAGGAAGAGTTGGGAGAGGATCAGCCGGACGATATAGAAGAATATGAGCGGAAGCTCAAAAAGCTCAGGGCGAACAAGACGGTAAAAGAAAAAATAAAAAAAGAAATTCAGCATTTAAAAATGGTCAGCCAGAGTCCCTCGGAGAATGCGGTCATGCGCACGTATATTGAAACATTGCTTGATATGCCGTGGGACAGAGAAGACAAGGATTCTATGGATCTCGTTCATGCAAAGGAAGTTCTCGACGAGGATCACTACGGACTCGACAAGGTGAAAGACCGGGTGTTGGAATTTTTGGCGGTGCGCATTCTGACGAAGAAGGGAGACAGTCCGATTCTATGTCTGGTCGGCCCGCCCGGAACAGGAAAGACATCTGTAGCCCGCTCGGTGGCGAGAGCGCTCGGAAAGAAGTATGTCCGTATTTGTCTGGGCGGCGTCAGAGACGAGGCGGAGATCCGGGGGCACCGCAAGACGTATGTCGGCGCCATGCCCGGACGCATTGCGGCCGGTTTGAAAAGCGCGGGTGTGAAAAATCCGCTGATGCTGCTCGATGAGATCGACAAACTGGGGAATGATTTTCGGGGAGATCCGTCTTCGGCGCTGTTGGAAGTTTTGGACAGTGAGCAAAACAGCCAGTTTAACGATCACTATATTGAGATTCCGGTGGATTTGTCGGAAGTATTATTTATTGCGACGGCCAATAATGCGCAGACTATTCCAAAGCCGCTTCTCGACCGTATGGAAATTATTGAGGTAAACAGTTATACGGCGAACGAAAAGCTGCATATTGCGCGCAGGCATCTCATTCCGAAGCAGATGCAGAAAAACGGCCTGAGCGACGGCGATCTTGTGATTACCGACGGGGCGCTTGCGGCAATCATTGAATGCTATACAAAAGAGGCGGGCGTGCGGAGTCTGGAACGCCGGATTGCGGAAGTCTGTCGGAAGACCGCAAGGGAAATTATTGAAAAGGGCAGAACAACGGTCAAGGTATCGCAGAGAAATCTGGAACAGTTTCTCGGAAAAGCGCCGTATCGTATCCATGAGGCAAACCGGACAGATGAGATCGGTATTGTGCGCGGCCTTGCGTGGACGAGTGTCGGCGGGGAGACGCTGCAGATCGAGGTGAACGTCATGCCGGGAGGTGGGGAATGTCTGCTGACCGGACAGCTTGGCGACGTGATGAAGGAGTCTGCGCAGACCGGAATCAGCTACATACGCTCCATCAGCGGAGAGTATAAGATTGCGAAAGATTTCTTTCAAAAGCATGATATTCATATTCATATTCCCGAGGGCGCGGTTCCCAAGGACGGCCCGTCGGCCGGAATTACGATGGCGACGGCGATTTTGTCTGCGGTTACCGACACGCCGGTGCGGCATGATGTGGCGATGACCGGTGAAGTGACGCTGAGGGGACGCGTGCTGCCGATCGGCGGGCTCAAAGAAAAGCTGTTGGCGGCGAAAGCAGCGGGGATCACGACGGTGCTTGTACCGGCCGAGAACCGCGCCGACGTGGAAGAAATGGAAAAAGAAGTGATAAAAGGCCTGCGCCTGATTTATGTAGAGACGATGCGAGAAGTGATTTCAAAGGCCTTTGTGAATAAGGAATGAATGTGATGATTATCAGACATGTGGAGCTTGAGACCGTCTGCGGGATTACGAGCAGGCTGCCGCACAATACGTTGCCGGAAATCGCGTTTGCGGGCAGATCGAATGTAGGCAAGTCATCGCTTATTAACGGTCTTTTAAACCGCAATGCGATTGCGAGAACGTCCTCGCAGCCAGGAAAAACACAGACAATCAATTTTTATATTGTGAACCGCGAGCTGTATTTCGTCGATTTGCCGGGATACGGGTATGCAAGGGCGTCGGTGGAAATAAAAGCGCAGTGGGGCAAGATGATTGAACGCTACCTGCATCAGTCCAGACAGCTGCAGCTGATTTTTTTGCTGATTGATATTCGGCATGAACCGTCGGCGCATGACCGAGAGATGTACGCGTGGATTGTCAGACAGGGGTTTTCGCCGGTCATTATTGCGACGAAGGCGGATAAAATCAAGCGAAGCCAGCGGATGAAGCATGTGAAAATGGTGAGAGATACGCTGCAGATGCCGCGGGAAGCGCCGTTATTTTTGTACGCGGCGCCGGGGCGCGTCGGCCGGGACGAAATATGGGAGTATATTGAACAGTTTTTTGCTGCCCGGGAACCGGACGCAGATCGTCAGGATTGTGAGTAAAGCAGCGGGAATACAATAGTTTTTAGCGACAGTGGAGGTTGCATATGGCAAAGGAATTGGAGAAGACGTATAATCCCAAGGGATTAGAGGACAGATTATATCGGAAGTGGGAGGAACGCGGATATTTTCATGCAGAACCGGACAAAAGCAAAAAGCCGTTTACGATTGTAATGCCCCCTCCGAATATTACCGGACAGCTTCATATGGGACATGCTCTTGATAATACGATGCAGGATATTTTGATCCGGTATAAGCGCATGCAGGGCTATAATGCGCTGTGGCAGCCGGGGACGGATCATGCGAGCATTGCAACCGAAGTCAAAATTATTGAAACGCTGAAGGCGCAGGGGATTGAAAAGGAAGATCTTGGGCGTGAAGAGTTTTTAAAACGTGCCTGGGAGTGGAAGGATGAGTACGGCGGGCGCATTATTGCCCAGCTAAAGAAAATGGGTTCTTCCGCGGACTGGCAGCGGGAGCGCTTTACGATGGATGAGGGGTGCTCCAAGGCCGTTCGGGACGTGTTTGTAAAGCTTTACAAAAAGAAATTAATTTACCGCGGTTCCCGTCTGATTAACTGGTGTCCGGTATGCCAGACGTCGATCAGCGACGCGGAGGTAGAGCATGTCGATAAACAGGGACATTTTTGGCATATTAAGTATCCGATTGTCGGCATGCCGGGAAAATTTCTGGAAATTGCGACGACAAGACCGGAGACGATGCTTGGCGATACGGCAGTTGCGGTTAACGCCGACGATGATCGCTACAAGGATCTGATCGGCAGGGAAGTGGAGCTGCCGCTTACAGGCCGCCTGATCCCGATTATTGCGGATGAGCATGCGGATATGACGAAGGGAACAGGCGTAGTGAAAATTACTCCGGCGCATGATCCGAATGATTATGAGGTAGGTAAACGGCATCATCTGGAAGAGATTAATATATTGAATGATGACGGTACGATCGCCGAGACAGGCGGAAAGTATGCGGGCATGGACCGCTACGAAGCGCGCAGAGCGATTGTAGAGGACTTGAAAGAATTGGGGCTGCTCGGCGAGATCGAGGAGCTGACGCACAGCGTCGGCACGCATGACCGGTGCAAGACGGTCATCGAGCCGATGATTAAGCCGCAGTGGTTCGTGGCGATGAAGGAGCTTGCGAAGCCTGCCGCGGAAGCAGTGAAAAGCGGACGTTTGAAGCTGATTCCAGAGCGTATGGATAAGGTTTATTTTAACTGGCTCGACAATATCCGCGACTGGTGTATCTCCAGACAGTTGTGGTGGGGACATCGGATTCCGGCGTATTACTGCCAGTCGTGCGGGGAAGTGGTTGTCGCAGCTGAAAAACCGTGCGAATGTCCCAAGTGCGCGGGCACGCAGTTTAAACAGGATGAGGATACGCTCGACACCTGGTTTTCTTCTGCGCTCTGGCCGTTTTCAACGCTTGGATGGCCGCAGAAGACGCCGGAAATGGATTATTTTTACCCGACCGATGTGTTGGTTACCGGATATGATATTATCTTTTTCTGGGTAATCCGTATGGTCTTTTCGGGAATTGAGCATACCGGCAAGCTGCCGTTCCATACAGTGCTGTTCCACGGGTTAGTGCGTGATTCCGAGGGGCGCAAGATGAGCAAATCGCTCGGAAATGGGATTGATCCTCTGGAAGTGATCGAGCAGTATGGCGCAGACGCCCTGCGCCTGACACTCATTACCGGAAATGCGCCGGGCAATGACATGCGTTTTTACTGGGAACGCGTAGAATCAAGCCGAAATTTTGCGAATAAGCTGTGGAATGCGTCACGCTTTATCATGATGCATTTGGGAGAGGAAAATTTCGTGGAGCCTGCGGATGAGCTGCTTGAACCGTCCGACCGGTTTATTTTGTCTAAAGTCAATACGCTTGCCGCCGACGTCACGGAAAATATGGACAAGTATGAGCTTGGAATTGCGGCGGATAAGGTGACGCAGTTTATATGGGAGGAATTTTGCGACTGGTATATTGAAATTGCAAAAGTGCGTCTGTATAAAAAAGATACGGAACCGGAGCGGGCAAATGCCGCGCTTTGGACGCTGCGAACCGTTCTGATTGACGCGCTCAAGCTGCTGCATCCGTTTATGCCTTTTATCACAGAGGAGATTTTCTGTACGCTTCAGAGTGAAGAAGAGTCGATTATGATCGCCAGATGGCCGGAATTTACCGACAGACGGCGCTATCCGACGGAAGAGCAGATGATTGAGAGCCTGAAAAGCCTGACGCGCGGAGTGCGTAATCTGCGCGCGGAAATGAATGTGCCCAACGCGAAGAAGGCGCGCGTTTATGTGGTTTCCGGCGACGAAAAGTCCCGCGAATGGTTTGATGTTCTAAAGGAGGATTATCAGGGCTTTATCGGTGCGAGCGAGGTGTGCGTACAGTCTGATAAATCCGGCATTGCAGATGACGCGGTTTCCGTGGTGCTGCCGAACGCAGTAGTGTACATTCCGTTTGCAGAGCTTGTGGATGTCGAAAAGGAGCGGGAACGTCTTACAAAAGAACGGGAACGGCTCACAAAGGAGCTCGCGCGCGTAGACGGCATGCTGTCGAACGAACGATTTTTGGCAAAAGCGCCGGAGGCTAAAATTGCTGAGGAGCGTCAGAAGAAAGAAAAATATGCACAGATGATGGCAAAGGTGGAGGACCGCCTGTCACAGTTGGGGTAGAACGACAGCAATCACCGACGCCGGTTCCGTCAGCCTGCAGAGAAAAAGCGCGGAAAGTGTTCTTTAGAAATAGTTGATTTTTTGCAGTACAATGGTTAAGATAATGGAGTAGAGACAACGTCCAGGGAGGTTTCCAATGATTGATTTTGATGAGGAATTAAAGAAGTTTTATCCGAGTGAAGAGGTAGAGGAGATTTCCAAGGTGGTAAATCAGCAGGATCTTACGGATATGACGGATATTATGCGGCAGTTGATGCAGGACACGAAAGAAACAAGATAGCTTGACGGAATGGAGGAAGCTATGAATTGTTTTCATTGCGGAGCACAATTAAATGATAGCTCGTTTTGTCCCCGGTGCGGGGAATCGGTTGTAGAATACAAAAAGATTATACGTACATCAAATGCATATTATAACGAAGGACTCGCCAAGGCGAAAGTCCGGGCGCTGTCCGGGGCGGCAAATTGTCTGAGGCGCAGTCTGAAATATAACAAATACCAGACGAATGCCCGCAATCTGTTGGGACTTGTCTATCTGGAGATGGGAGACGGTCTTCACGCGCTTGTGGAATGGACGATCAGCTGTTCTCTGCAGCCGGAGCAGAACCCTGCGGCTGAATATCTGGAAAAAACGCAGGGCGACCCTGTGGTGATGGATCATATCCGGCAGAGTATCAAAAAATACAATGCGGCAGTGTCTTACGTGCAGGGAGGCAATGACGATCTGGCGGTAATCCAGCTCAAAAAGGTGGTAGAGCTTGAACCGAAAATGGTAGCGGCCTATCAGATGCTGGCGCTGCTGTATATGAAACGCAGTGAGTTTGGCAAGGCGCGCAAGGTATTAGCCATTGCGGACAAGATTGATTCCGACAATACGAGGACAAGGCAGTATATACTTGAGTTGGTGCGGATCAGCAAAGGGAAAAGGAGCGGGCGGGAACGGCTGAAAAGCGTGGAGACAAACGAAGACCGTATTTTGTATAAAAGCGGCAATGATACGATTATTCAGCCGACGGCCTATAAAGATAACAGTTGGGTGTTTGCATTTGCCAATATTGCGATCGGAATTGCGATCGGTCTTGCGGCGGCAGTCTTTTTGATTTTACCTATGCGCGTACAGAGCGTCAAAAAAGAGTATCAGCAAAAGGAGCAGCAGCTGTATGCGCAGCTTGAGGTCACGCCGGCTCCGGCAGCCGTGTCAACGCAGTCTCCGCAACCGACTGTCTTGACGGAGGCGACGGGCTCGCCGGCTCCCACGGATATACCGGCCGGAACACCCGGTCCGGAACAGACGGCGGCGCCGACCGCAGGGGCGACACAGGAAGAGAAGGATGTGTTCGGAGATGCGGATCTTCTCGACGTTGATATGAGCCGTTCTGCGGAGTATTATTATGAACTGGCGCAGCAAAATTTCAGCTATGAGGAGTATGACGATTCAAAAATGTTTGCTCAGCAGGCGCTTGTCATTGACCAGGAGCATTTGGAAAGTCTCTACTATTTGGGCCGTTCCTATCAGATGTTGGAGGACAATGAGCGCGCGGTCAAGGTATATGAGAAAATGGTCAGCCTGTATCCGGACAGTACAAAATGGCAGATTCAGGATGCGAAAGGATACCTGGAGGAGCTGCAGTGAGCGTGCTCAAAACAGAATAAAAAAGATACGAAAGAAGGATATTCCCGGTTGGGACTATCCTTTTTATTTTTCCATAGGAACATACAAAGAACATGCCTATGGAAAAAGCCCACCGGGCAGGATGCGCACAAAGTGACCCTGCCCGCCTTGTTCTACAGGAGCTTGCCTATTATTGAAAAAGGAGAGACGCAGATGGAATATGAGCTTTTAAACGGACGGCTGACGGTGCGGGTGCCCAGGGAATTGGATGATCACAGTGCAAAAGAATTGAAGGAAGAAATCGACCGGAAACTGGAGGAGCAGTGGATACGAACGCTGATTTTTGATTTCAGCGACACCGGTTTTATGGACAGTTCCGGAATCGGCATGATTCTCGGAAGGTATAAAAAGGTCAGCTATGGAGGCGGAAAGGTGGAGGCGATCCATTTAAATGAGCGGATCAGGCAAATGATGCGCCTGTCCGGGCTGTGCCAGGTCATTCGGTTGGAAAAAGGAGGAGCACGAAAAGATGGAAAGTAATCACATGAAGCTGATTTTTGACAGCGTGTCTGCAAACGAGGGATTTGCGCGGGTGGCGGTGGCTGCGTTTATGACGCAGTTAAATCCGACCGTTGAGGAGGTGGCGGATGTCAAGACGGCGGTTTCGGAGGCGGTAACAAACTGTATTATACACGGTTATGGCGGAAAAGTATCGAGTATTGAGATTCGCTGTGAAATTAGCGGACGGGAGCTGATTGTGGATGTCTGTGACAGCGGAGTGGGGATTGAGGACGTCAGGGCGGCAATGGAGCCGTTGTTTACCACAAAACCGGAGCTTGAACGCTCCGGGATGGGGTTTGCGTTTATGGAAGCGTTTATGGATGAGCTGCAGGTCACGTCGGAGCCGAATCAGGGCACTACTGTACATATGAAAAAGAAAATAGGAGCCGGAATGCAGTGGGAGGATTAGATGGATCAGACGCTGGAATTGATTTCCCGTGCGCATGGTGGGAGCGAACAGGCGAGAGAGGAACTGGTCAGACGCAATCTCGGGCTTGTTCACAGCATTGTCCGCCGGTTTCGCGGGCGTGGTGCGGAAGAGGAAGATCTGTTTCAGATTGGCTGTATTGGGCTTTTAAAAGCAATTGACCATTTTGACCTTGAGTTTGATGTGAAGTTTTCAACGTATGCGGTTCCAATGATTGCGGGCGAGATCAAGCGCTTTTTAAGGGACGACGGCATGATTAAAGTCAGCCGGTCGCTGAAGGAAGTGGCCTACAGGGCGTATGTGACAAGGGAACAGATGACGGCCCGCATGAACCGTGAGCCGACGGTGGAGGAGCTTGCAGCTGAGCTTGAGATGACCGCCGAGGAGCTTGTGCAGGCATTTGACGCCTGTTCGGAAATTGAGTCTCTGCAAAAGACGATCTATCAGGGCGACGGCAGCGAAATTTCCCTGATGGACAAATTGCCCAGAAAGGATGACCCTCAGGAGGAGCTGTTAAACCGGCTGCAGTTGGAGGAGTTGTTGGGCAAGTTGTCCGCGGATGAGCGCAGGCTGATTTTTATGAGATATTTTCAGGACAAAACGCAGACGGAAATTGCCGGTGA
>CALWPC010000034.1 GCA_944383325.1 uncultured Lachnospiraceae bacterium
TATACTAGCCATGCGGAAATACATCCTTTCTTGTTGTGTTTTGGTGTGGTAGCTAAAAATATAACACAGAAAAGGTATTTCCGCTTTTTAAATATTCAGTTGTAACACATGTATTGTAATCCTACAATGGTTTGAGGCAACACTCGATGAAATCGGATGACAACGACCCTTTGATATGCTATAATTACACTATTATGTTAAATTTCTTATGATAGAGGATAATCAGGGTCTAGTTTGTACAATTTCATAAAGGGGAGGATGAAGAAATGATGAGAAAGGTTCAGCCAATCAGCGCATCCATATTATCGCAGTTTCCGGCTGTGGATGAGCAGCTTGTAAACAGACTGCTTGAGCAGGAACTGCAAGCAGATTCACATAAAATTATTGTTTTGGATGATGACCCGACAGGCGTGCAGACCGTGCATGATGTTTCAGTTTATACGGACTGGTCAGTGGAAAGTATCCGTCGGGGGTTTGCAGAGGACAACAGGCTGTTTTATATTTTGACAAATTCCCGAAGCTTTACAGAAGCGCAGACCACGGAGGTACATACGGAAATTGCGGCAAATATCGAGGCGGTTGCGCGGGAATGTGGCCGGCAGTATCTGATTATCAGTCGGAGCGATTCGACGCTTCGCGGACATTATCCGCTTGAGACAGAATTGCTCGCCAGAGCACAGAAAGCATACCGGAACAAAAGCGTGGATGGAGAAGTGCTCTGCCCGTATTTCAAAGAGGGCGGAAGGTTCACGATCGATAATATCCACTATGTAAAATATGGAGAGGAGCTGATTCCGGCAGGTCAGACGGAGTTTGCAAAAGACCGCACGTTTGGCTATCAATCGTCCGATTTGACAGACTATGTGGAAGAGAAAACCGGCGGCGCGTTTTCGGCCGGAGACGTCATCTGCATTTCACTTGAAAAGCTGCGCGCGTGCGCGATTGATGAAATTGAGAACAGCCTGTTAAGCGCCCATGATTTTCAGAAAATTGTCGTCAACGCGGTGGACGACTGTGACGTACAGATATTCTGCATTGCATTGTACCGTGCGATGCGAAAAAATAAAACATTTTTATTCCGAAGCGCGGCGGCTCTTGTCCGTGCAATCGGCGGAATTTCTTATCAGCCGCTTCTGACCCGAGAGCAGATGATTGTTCGGGAAATCAGTCACGGCGGCATGATCGTTGTCGGTTCGCATACGCAGAAGACAACGAGTCAGCTAAACGCCCTTCGGGGGATGGAAGGATTGGAATTTATTGAGTTTAATTCGGATCTTGTCCTGGACCCGAGTGCGTTTGAACAGGAAATTTGCCGCGTTGTTTCGTTGAGCGAGCAGTGTATTTTAAAGGGGATCACGGTGGTGACTTATACAAAGCGGTCGCTGCTTGTCGTGGAAAACGATACGAAAGAAGACGCGTTAGTCCGCTCGGTGAAAATTTCGGAAGCGGTACAGTCTCTTGTCGGGAGACTGGAAGTAACGCCGGCGTTTGTGATTGCCAAAGGCGGAATTACGTCCAGTGATGTCGGCACTAAGGCGCTGCGTGTAAAGAGAGCCAACGTGATGGGTCAGATTCGTCCGGGTATTCCGGTATGGCAGACCGGAGAGGAGAGCAAATTCCCGATGACCCCATACGTTATTTTCCCGGGCAATGTGGGGGAGGAGAGTACGCTCAGAGAAGCGGTTGATGTATTGTTGGGAAACGTATGAGAAATGGAGAATGATATGAATAAGGCGGCAATCAAGAGTTTTGCGGTCGGGGCGAGGCAGGAACTTGTCCGCGAGATTGCGGGGCAGGTTCATAAGCTTGGTCTTGACGGCATGGAACGGCTGCAGGAAACTGTGGAGGAGATGGCTTACACATGGTTTATACGGCTGATTGCGCTGCGCTACATGGAGGTCAACGGAATTCTTCCCGGTGGCCTTCGTCTTTTTGCGCAGAAGGGTGAAAATGTGCGCAGCGCCGATTTGACGGCCAGGCGTTTAATTCATATGTGCAACCGTCTCAGCGAGGGATTGCCAAAGCTGTTTCCGATCATTAATGAGCGCACGGAGGCATTATTTCCAACCGGCGTGTTATCAGACGGTGGGCTGATTGACCAGATGCTCGGCGATATTGACGAGCAGGACTGGATGAAGTCGGTGGAAATGCTCGGGTGGCTGCATCAATACTATCATACGGAGCAAAAGGACAAGGCGTTTGAGGAGCTGTTACGAGAGAACAGAAAGATTTCACGGGAACGGATTGCGGCGGCGACACAATTATTCACGCCGGACTGGATCGTTCGGTATCTGGTGGAAAATTCTCTGGGCAGGCTGTGGATGGACAGCGCTTCTGGGGGCTTTCAGAGCAGCCGGTGGAAGTATTTTGCATTTACAGCGTGCGAACAGCCCGTGCGCGCATTGGATCAGGCCGCCGCTCTTGACGATTTAAAACAGGTGAAGCTGATTGATCCGTGCATGGGAAGCGGTCATATGCTGCTTTATGCGTTTGAAATGTTTTTGGAATGGTACGGCGCGCTCGGGATTTGCCCCAAGGAGGCGGCCGCAGATATTCTCATGTACAATCTCTACGGTTTGGATATTGACGAGCGGGCATACCGGATGAGTTATCTGACGCTGCTGATGAAGGCGCAGCAGTATGATCCCGATATTTTAAGCAAGGGGATTGCCCCGCATGTCTATACGGTGGCCGACAGCCGGTTTATGGACGAGGCATTTTTGGATTTTGTTGCCGGGGATGATGCGGAATGCCGCGTTAAACTTCTTCTTCTGAGGGAGACGTTCTGGGAGGCGAGAGAGTATGGAAGTCTCTTAAAAATTCCGGACTTATCGATTGACCGGGTTCGCCGCCGGGTGCAGGAGATTGATCAGACGTTTTATGATCAGGTATTGGACGCCCTGATGGCCGAAAAAGTCAGGGAGCGGCTTGAGCCGCTGTTGACTCTGTGGGACGTGCTGTCTGATCAGTATGAAGTTGTAGTAACGAATCCCCCTTATATGGGGAAAAGTCATATGGATAAAAAGCTTCGGGCGTATGTGAGGCGGCAATACCCGCTGTCGAATCATGATCTGTTCGCCGTGTTTATCGAGCGGTGTGGCGAAATGTTGTCTCAGGGCGGGTATCAGGCGATGATCACGCAGCATTCGTGGATGTTTCTCGAGCGTTACCGGCAGTTTCGGGAGCGCATGTTAAAGACGAGGGAGCTGCTGCATATGGTGCATCTGGGAGCGCATGCATTTGAGGAAATCTCCGGCGAGGTGGTGCAGACGACGGCCTGGATCATGAGAAAAGAGGAGCGTCCTTACGGAAACGGTACGTTTGTGCGCCTCGTTGATGCGGCGCAGGATAAAGAGCAGGCATATTTGCAGGAGCTTGAGTCCCGTGAACACACAAGAACATATCAGAGCAGCGCCAGGGAGTTTTTTCAGATTCCTGGAGCGCCCATTGCCTATTGGGCGACCGAACGAATGCGGGCGCTGTTTGGCGGCCCGGCGGTTTCTGACGTTGCTGTAGTTGTCAATGGGATGTTTACATGTAATAACCGGAAATTTCTGAGGCGTTGGTATGAAGTACCGGTTGAGGATATTTTTTTTGACTGCCGTTCTAAGCAGCAGTGTCTGGCAAGCGGAAAATCCTGGTATCCGTATAACAAAGGCGGAAGTTACCGCAGATGGTATGGAAATCATGAATACGTGGTGCGGTTTGCGGGATTCGGGGAGGAAATCCGGGATTACCGGCAGCAGTCTGGGCAGTCGAAAAGCTTTCCGGGACAAGATTATTATTTTCAGCCGTCGTTGTCCTGGTCGTTTGTCAGCTCGGCAAAGTTTGGGATTCGCTATTATCCGCCGGGTTTTGTCTTTGACATTGCAGGATCCTCCATTTTCCCGAAACAGGAGAGACATATGGAGGCGCTGCTCGGCATTCTGGCAAGCGATCCGACGCTGTATGCAATGAAAATTCTCAATCCGACGATTAATTGTCAGGCGGGGGATGTGCGGCAGCTGCCGGTTATCACATCACTTTTAGATCACGAGGAACTTGCGGAATGTGTGCGGGACAATATTCGGATTGCGAAGGAAGACTGGGACAGTTTTGAGACAAGTTGGGATTTCAGACGGCATCCGCTCTGCGCAGAGGGGAGACTGGAGGATGCGCTCACGCGTTGGAGGACAGTGATACAGCTGCGGCGCGAACAGATGAGAAAAAATGAGGAGCGTATCGACGAACTTGTTCGCAGCGCGTATGGACTGGAATATCGGTCAGAGCATAACCAGGTTACGCTGTGCTCCGAGGATGATGAACGGGATGTGCAGTCACTGGTATCGTACTTGGTCGGATGCGTTTTTGGAAGATATTCCCCTGATATAGATGGACTGTGTGCGAGGGCGGACGGCGCCAAGAGCGCTCCCGGTCTGTTGAGCGTCAAGGAGTTGGCAAACCGTGTACTGCAGTTGGTAGGACAACTATACGGCGAGGAGTATGTTCAGGAGAATCTGATGTTTCTTTCCGGGAAGTTGGGCCGTGAGCAGGAACAGCCGGCTGAAGGGCTTCGCGGTTATTTAGACATGGACTTTTTTAAATTTCACGCGCACACTTATCACGGAAAACCGATTTACTGGAAGTTTGACAGCGGGCGGCGTCATGCATTTTCGGCATTTTTCTATATACATGGCAGTTCGTGCGGGCGGTTTATGGAAGATCTCAAGTGTCTTGTGGACGAGCGCAGGCATGTGCTGCTTCAGGCGCTTGAAGAGGCTGAAAGCGCACGGCAAAGGAGATCGATTCAGCAGCAGATTGAGGAACTGTCGGATTATAGCAATCGAGTCGAAATGTTGCGCAGCGAAGGAGTGTGTTTTGACCGGAATGCGGGCGTCGACGAAAACTACCAAAAGTTTCAAACGATTCTGGCGCCAAAAAAGCACGGTTAGACTATAAATTTGGTTGAGCAACGTGAAATAAAATGATATAATATGCACAGCGGCGGCAGCCTGCCAAATGTATTGATGCGGGCACGCACCGGGAGAGAGGGACATGACCGAAAGGAAGGGGATTATGTCTAAGCAGAAGAAAAACAGCAACCGCAGTGAACTTGATATTGACAGCATTGTGATTGCGGATGTTGATGTGGAAGAGATTGAAAACAGAGAGATGCTCGCAAAGGAGGTCGGCAATGCGGCGGAGGAACCGGCAAAAAAGCCCGATGATGAGACGGCTGAACTTGCAGATATTGAAGTGGAAGATGTTGCGGATTATGTCGGGTCTGAGCCTTCTTATGCTGCTCGTATGCGGACGCTTGGCGAGGACGATGATGAGGCAGAAGATCGAGATGATTCTGAGGAAATATCGGCCGGCGCCGTCAGACAAAAGCGGGCAAAAGGAGACGTTTTGCGGCGACTGACTATGTTGGTTGCGTTGGGCGTGTTTGTCTTTGCAGCCTACCAGCTGATTGCTATTTTTATGGAATATAAGGCGGGAACGGATGAGTATGACAGTCTGGCGGAATACGCGCATGAGCAGCAGGAAACGCCAGATGTGAGTGCGGAGTATATTGAGGAAGATCCGTTTAATCCTGATTTTGTCAAAGCGACGATAGACTGGAACGGCCTGAAGGCTGAAAACGGTGAAGTGTGCGGATGGATTCAGTTTGAGACGATCGAGACGATTAATTATCCGATCGTACAGGGATCGGCGGCTAACGGCACTGGCAATTCATACTATCTGACGCATACGTTTCGCGGAGCGTCGAACAGCGCGGGGAGCATTTTTGTCGAGGAGCAGAATGCGCCGGGGTTTGCGGATATGAATACGATCGTCTATGGCCATAATATGAAAAACGGGTCGATGTTCGGTCTGCTTGGAAAATACAAAGATGCCGATTATTATGCAGGAAATGAGTATTTCTGGATTTATACGCCGGAGGCAAACTACAGATATAAAATATTTTCATGCTATGAACCGCTTGCAGACTCCGAAACGTATACATGGTGGTCACAGCCGTGCGACGATTATACCAACTATTTAAGCCGTGTCGCGTCCTATTCCAAATATGCGACGGGCGTTGAGGTGCAGCCGACAGATAAGATTGTGACGCTGTCGACGTGTACAAGCAGAGGAAGCGATTACCGCTTTGTGGTGCACGCCAAGTTGATATACAGTGAGAGTATTCAGAATTGATCACGCCGGAAGGGTGTGCGGGTCATTATCAAAGGGCAGGGAAGGGGTTCTGTGAAAAGATTCGATTATCAGTTGGGCGATGTGGTCCGAATGAAAAAAAAGCATCCTTGCGGAAGCGATTTATGGCGGGTAATGCGCGTCGGAGCAGATATACGGCTAGAATGTCAGGGATGTTCGAGACAGATCTTGCTCGCGCGCCCGCAGGTTGATAAGAGTGCACGCGGGATTGTACAACGGGAGCCTACGGCGCAGCAGACGGCGAACCGAAAGGAAGACGGCTGTAAATAAATGACAAAAAAAGCTTGCAATCCGTGCTGTGCTGCGTTATAATGATGTCTCGCGATATATTTTCCTTGCTCTTTCCCTATGGGAGAGGGCCAAAGACCAAAAGGAGGTACAGGCACCATGAACAAGTATGAATTAGCAGTTGTTGTCAGTGCGAAAGTTGAAGATGAAGTAAGAGCCGAGACGATTGATAAAGTGAAAGCGCTTATCGAGAGATTCGGGGGAACCGTGACAGGCATTGATGAATGGGGCAGGAAGAGACTGGCCTACGAAATTCAGAAAATGAAAGAAGGTTATTATTACTTTGTTCAATTTGAATCTGATAGTACGTGTCCGGGTGAGATTGAGAAGAGAATCTCGATCATGGACAATGTGATTCGTTACTTATGCGTTAAGAACGAGGCATAGAAAGAGGGATTTTATGAACAAAGTTATTTTGATGGGCAGGCTGACCAGAGATCCAAATGTCAGCTATTCACAGGGTGAGAATGCGACGGCGGTCGCACGTTATACTCTGGCGGTAGACCGGAGATTTCGGCGCGACGGAAACGACGGCCAGAGCGCAGATTTCATTTCCTGTGTAGCATTTGGCCGAAGCGCGGAGTTTGCCGAGAAATATTTCCGTCAGGGAATCAAGATTGTCGTAACCGGTCGTATTCAGACGGGCAGCTACACAAATCGAGACGGACAGCGCGTATATACGACGGATGTCGTAGTAGAAGATCAGGAGTTTGCCGAGAGCAAAAATGCGAGCGAAAGCAATTCCTATCAGCCTGCGGGCAATGCAGCTGCGGAACAGACCGCGCCGCATGCGCCGGTCGGGGATGGGTTTATGAACATTCCCGATGGAATAGACGAAGAATTACCGTTTAATTAGGATTACAGGAGGTAGCGAGATGGCATATAATAAAACAGACAGACCGGATTCTCCCGCAAAGAGAAGAGGCGGACGCAGAAGAAAAAAAGTATGCGTATTCTGTGGCAAGGATAATGTGATTGATTATAAAGACACGAATAAACTCAAAAGATATGTATCTGAGAGAGGAAAAATTCTTCCGAGGAGAATTACCGGCAACTGCGCGAAACATCAGAGAGCGCTCACGGTTGCAATTAAGCGCGCGCGCCATATTGCCCTGATGCCGTATGTAATGGAATAAGCAAATGGATCTGTAGGGAGTGTCGCAAAATCATCAAAATAGATGATTGAGCGGCACTTCCGCTCGTTACAGCAAAAAATCCGAGACCGTTTCAGGTTTTGTGTAAACTGAAAAACTGACATAAGATATGTCATTAGTTACTTTGGGCAGAACCGATTTTTCAAGGGTTCTGCCCTTGCTTGTATTATAATGCAGTTTCCGGACATGTCAAGCAGGGCTAG
>CALWPC010000035.1 GCA_944383325.1 uncultured Lachnospiraceae bacterium
TCTTATTCTCGACGACGGCAGAGTGCATAATGTCGGCACGCACCGGGAGCTGTTGGCCCGCGATCATATTTATCAGGAAATTTACGCATCACAGGTGAAAGGGGGAGACGGCGATGGCGATGAAACAATATAGTTCGAAAAGACCTGAGAATCTGTGGAATACGCTTCGGATGCTGCTGTCTTATATGGGACGCCATAAGTTTATGCTTCTGGCTGTGGCGGGGCTTGTTTCGGTCAGCGCGGTTGCCAATCTTCTGGGAACCTATATGATACGTCCCATTGTCAATCATCTGGCGGCAGGCGACGCCGGTTTGCTGGCGGACGGCGTGATCATTACGGCGCTGATTTTTGCAACCGGCGCGCTTGCCGCCTGGGGCTATACGCAGACTATGGTGAAGGCCGCCCAACAGGTGCTGTATGATATTCGGCGGGATCTGTATGCGCATTTGCAGACGCTTCCGCTGCGATTTTTTGACTCAAGACGGCACGGCGACATCATGAGCCTGTTTACCAACGATGTGGATACCATTTCTGATGCGCTAAACAACAGTTTTGCGATGGCGATTCAGAGCTTTATTCAGATGGCGGGCACGCTGCTTGTGCTGTTTGT
This sequence comes from uncultured Lachnospiraceae bacterium, assembly GCA_944383325.1. GTDB lineage: Bacteria > Bacillota > Clostridia > Lachnospirales > Lachnospiraceae > CALWPC01. The sequence continues at coordinate 611 of CALWPC010000035.1, forward strand.
GCTTAATTGGAAGCTGTCCCTTGTCGTGACGGTTTGCTATGGGGCGATGTTCTGGTATATCCGGTTCAGCGGCGCGCGCAGCAAGTCCTATTATCAGAGTCAGCAGGAACATCTGGGAGATCTGGACGGCTATATCGAGGAAATGGTCAGCGGACAGAAGGTAGTTAAGGTGTTTAATCACGAGGGCGCCAGTCTGGAAACATTTCGGGAGAAAAACGAGGCGCTGCGAAAAGCGGGAACGGGCGCGCAGTCTTATGCGGCGACGATGGTTCCGGCTGTGGTGAGTATTTCGTATATCAACTATGCGGTTGTGGCTGTTCTTGGCGGCGTGATGGCGCTTAACGGACAGATCGACATAGGCAGTCTGGCAAGTTATCTTGTTTTTGTCCGGCAGGCGGCGATGCCGATCAATCAGTTTACGCAGCAAAGCAATTTTCTGCTCGCAGCGCTCGCGGGAGCGGAGCGGGTATTTTCGGTCATGCAGTTGGAACCGGAAGAGGACGAGGGGCAGGTCGATCTTGTTCATGTCCGGACGGTGAACGGAAAAATGCAGGAGAGCGCCGCCAAAACCGGGCAGTGGGCATGGCGTAAACCGGACGGATCGCTTGTGCCGCTGCGCGGTGACGTTCGTTTTCTGAATGTAGATTTCGGGTATGAGCCGGGGCATCCGATTTTAAAAAATATCAGTCTCTATGCCAAGCCCGGACAGAAAATTGCGTTTGTCGGCGCGACCGGAGCCGGCAAGACGACGATTACAAATCTCATTAACCGGTTTTATGAAGTGCAGCACGGCGCGGTCATTTATGACGGTATCGATGTGCGTCAGATGAAAAAGAACGCTCTGCGCCGTTCACTTGGGATTGTGCTTCAGGATACGCATTTGTTTACCGGAACGATCGCCGATAATATTCGTTTTGGGCGCTTGGACGCCACGCAGGAGGAGATTGTAGAGGCGGCAAAAATCGCGAACGCGGATTCTTTTATCCGCCGCCTTCCAAACGGGTACGATACGATGGTGACGTCCGACGGGGCCAATTTGTCGCAGGGACAGCGGCAGTTATTGGCGATTGCCCGCGCTGCGGTTGCCGATCCTCCGGTGCTGATTCTCGACGAGGCGACGTCGTCAGTCGACACGCGCACAGAAGCGCTGATTGAAAAAGGGATGGATCAGCTGATGGAGGGGCGCACGGTGTTTGTGATCGCTCACCGGCTCAGCACAGTCCGCAATGCAAATGCGATTATGGTACTGGAAAAGGGAGAGATTGCGGAGCGCGGGGATCACGAAGATCTGCTCAGGCAGAAAGGAAAATATCATCAGCTGTATTACGGCATGTTTGAACTGAGCTGATGTGCGGGGCACAAAAATAATTGTTCTCGTGATTGACTTATGCCATAGAGGCGTATTATAATTTGGCTATCAGGAAATACCGGTGTCGGCGGACAGAGGCCGACTAATTCAAAACGAACATGGCAATACTTTTCATACATGTATGGACTAGCGTACAGTTTGGAGGATTGCCATGTGAAAGGAAAGTTGCACACACAGTCTGAGGTAGAGTCTGGCATTTTAGAGCTTCTTGGCATAAAGGACATGGAAACGGCAGCGCACTGCGTGCGTGTCGGCGTGTATACGGAAATGCTTGCGGAGGTATTGTATATTGCCGGTTATGAAAATCATGCGCTGAAGCGGCAGTCTCCGGAGGAGTTGGGCGCGGCGGCTTTGCTGCATGATGTCGGCAAACTTGCAGTACGAAAAAAGCTTCTGAAAAGGCCAGGCTGTCTTACACCGAAAGAGAGAAAAGAACTGCAGCAGCATACGGTCAGGGGAGAGGACATTCTCAGAAAACTGGAGAAACATGACCGGACGCTTCGTTTTGAGATGGCAAGGGAACTGGCAGTTTTTCACCATGAGCGTTGGGATGGCGAAGGTTATCCGAGAGGAATCGCGGGCACACAGATTCCGCTTGGCGCGCGGATTGTGGCGGTTGCGGATGTGTTGGACGCGCTGCTGTCTGACCGCTGCTACAGGAGAAGTCTGTCGTTTTCCCGGGCGGTGCAGATGATCTGTCAACAGGCGGGCGCGCAGTTTGATCCGGGAATCTGTGAAATTTTCCGGGAATGTCGGGAATGCTTTTCGCCGCATCGCGCGGGGCAATACGGCGGTGAATTTCCAAACAAAGAAAAATGGAAGGATTGCGTCTATGGGAACAGTAAAACAATTAAAAGAAGTACGGATTACAGAGTATGATATGTACCTGTTCGGTGCCGGAACACACTATGATATTTTCAGGAAACTGGGTGCGCATCCGGCAGAATATCGGGGGAAGAAGGGGGTCTACTTCGCAGTTTGGGCGCCTCACGCGGAGGCGGTATCGGTCATCGGCGATTTTAACGGCTGGGACGAGAGCGCGCATCCGATGCGGCAGGTGAAAAATTTTGGCGTGTATGATCTGTTTGTTCCCGGAGTAAAGTCCGGCGCGCTATATAAGTATGTGATTGAGACAAAGGATGAGACGCTGCTTTACAAGGCGGATCCGTTTGCC
>CALWPC010000036.1 GCA_944383325.1 uncultured Lachnospiraceae bacterium
ACAGTTGAAGGTGTATAACCGCAGGGATTATAACAACTTCCCCATGCGGCCACTGGGATGGAGAACACCGAATGAGGTACTACGGGATTATTTACGGTCAGTGTAACAAATGTTTGACAAACCTACATAATTTTACAGCAGTGTTATGCACTTCTGGCAGGTTTTTAAATCTTTCTTAAATTTCCCGGTGTAATTTAATCCGTACATCTTTAATTCTCCAGAATCATCTTAAACAAATCTTCCGTCGACCCGTTAAAATGTTCTCCGGATCCGTTTTCAAGCTCTCGCATGGCTTCTATCGTTTCGGCGTTTGGCTCCTCATCCGGAATTGCTGCACCTTCCAAAACCCCCATAATATAAAACATTTTGCTTTCGGGTACTTTATCTAATAATTGATGTGCATATTCTCTATTGCTCATTTTCCAACATCTCCTTTTCTATTTTTTCGTTGACCGCAGAAATGATAAAACTATTCAGACTTTTCGCTCCAGTGGATAAAATTTTTTCTTTTGTTCCTTTTGGGAATCTGGTTAAAATTTTGTCATATCTTTCTTTTTCAAATTTTGCCGTTGCTCTCTTTTGCGCTTCTGATACTGGCATAAAAACACCGCCTTTTTATATATCGTATCTATATATTATGATAGCGTTATATTTTTCTGTTGTCAACGGTGGTTTTTATATGTTAACAGACTCTGCATATGATATTATTGTGTAATTAATTATACAGTATTATAGACTTTTATTATATCTTTAATATGAAAACCTTGTTTGATAATAAAATGGATTTTAGATGTTGTTTTCAGTTTATTCGTACATTTGTTCTGATTACTTTTTTGATTACTTTGCTATTTTCAACCTGTTTTTCTAGCACCGATTCTGACAAAATAAAAAATGCTTAAAGCCTGATAAAATCAGCGTTTTAAGCATTTTTTACGGGTTGGGCTATCTAATTATAGCGAACAGCTCGTAGGGGAATCGAACCCCTGTTTTCGCCGTGAGAGGGCGACGTCTTAACCCCTTGACCAACGAGCCTCATATCCCTGCCGGCGCATTCTTCTTTGCACCGACAAGTGATATAATACTATAAAGTACTAAGAAATGCAAGTACTTTTTAAAAAAAACAAAGAATCTATTTTATATGACGGCATGACTGTACATAAAACACTGAAATCTACTTTAATACCGCAGCTGAATTCCCTGTTCCTCGATGAACTGTTCCAGATCTGAAGTAGACTTGCGCTCTAACTCAGGCTCATATGCAAAAGCGTTGAGCTCGCGCTTAAACGTCGAGACATACTCCTTTGCCGTCTGCTCGTCAAATCCGCTTTCTTCCATTAACTGAATAAAGTAGGAACCGATAATGGCGCCGTCCACCAGTTCTCTCATCGGGCCGACGTCCGCCGCCCTGCGGATGCCAAATCCAAGCATAATCGGAATATTAGAAGCTGCCTTTACTTCCCGAAGATACGCCAGAATATTTTTATGAAAATCTGCCTTTTGTCCGGTCACTCCCATGGAAGAGACACAGTAGACAAACCCACGCGCCTGTTTTAAAATCATTGGAATCCGTTCTTTGGAAACGGGTGAAACTAGCTGAATGAGAATCGGCGCGCCGTCTTTTTGGTCCAGAATTGCCCGCAGTTCTCCCTGCTCCTCAAGCGGCAGATCCGGAATAATCAATCCGTCCACACCTGTCCGCACACATTGATCCACAAATGCTTCTAGCCCATAATGCAGCGCCGTATTATAGTACATCATAAAAACAATCGGCACCTCGCATGTCTGACGGAGCTCATCTACCATACCAAACACGTTTTCTACATTCGTTCCGTTCTGAATCGAGCGAAACGAAGCATCCTGAATAACCGGACCGTCGGCAATCGGATCCGAAAACGGAATGCCAAGCTCCACCACATCCACTCCGGCCTGCGCCTGCGCTTTCAGCAATTTTTTTGTCGTCTCCAGATCCGGCAGTCCTGCCGTAATATATGTGATCATCGCCTTCTCGCCGCGGCGCTGCAAATTCTGCATCTGCTGTTCAATACGATTCATCGTGTACTCCTCCTATTTTATGTTCCTGCTCGCCTGTTAAAATGGCACTTCACTAATTCATGTACCCTTTTCCCGCAAAATAATCGGCAACTGTGTTGACATCCTTATCGCCTCTCCCTGACAGACAGACAATCATCGTCTGATCCTGCGTCATTGTCCTGGCCTTTTTAAACGCGTAGGCGAGGGCGTGCGCACTTTCAATAGCAGGAATAATCCCTTCGGTCTCACACAACACCTTCAGCGCGTCCATCGCTTCCTTGTCGGTAGCAGAGACGTAAGATGCACGCCCGCTGTCTTTCAGGTAGGCATGTTCGGGTCCCACTCCCGGATAATCAAGGCCGGCTGAAATAGAATGCGCAAGCTGCACATTACCGTCCTGATCCTGCAGCAAATATGATTTCATGCCGTGAAGAGTGCCGGGCTTCCCTAACGCCATCGCGCTTGCATGCTGACCGGTTTCAATGCCCAGGCCCGCGGCTTCCACGCCAATGAGCTCCACGGACGGATCGTCAAGAAATTCCGCAAACATACCGATTGCATTGGAACCTCCCCCGACACAGGCGATTACTACATCCGGAAGACGGTGCTCCTTTTCCAGTATCTGCGCACGGGCCTCTTTGCTGATAATGCGCTGAAACTCCTTGACCATACGGGGATACGGATGCGGACCCACCGCCGAACCGATGACATAAAACGTATCTTCCGCCGTCTTTGCCCATGTCCGAATCGCCTCATTTGTCGCATCTTTCAACGTATTGCTTCCCGATTCCACACTGACTACCTTTGCGCCGAGCATCTCCATGCGAAACACATTGAGCGCCTGCCGGGCGACGTCTTCCTTGCCCATATAAACGGTGCAGTCCATCTGAAAAAGCGCCGCGCCTGTCGCCGTCGCCACACCATGCTGACCCGCGCCTGTCTCCGCAATGACTTTTTTCTTTCCCATCCGCTTGGCAAGCAGCAACTGGCCGATGACATTATTGATTTTATGGGCGCCGGTATGGTTTAAGTCTTCTCTCTTTAAGTAAATTTTTGTCCCGAACCGCTCGCTCAGCCGCTTTGCATAATACAACGGAGTCTCACGTCCGACATACTCCTTCAGATAATAGGCATACTCCTCCATAAATCCTTTGTCCTGTATCGCCTGCTCGAACGCAGTCTCCAGTTCCTTTAGCGTATTCATCAGCGATTCCGCCACAAATTGTCCGCCATATGATCCGTAGTATCTCTCCATTTTCCTTTTGACATCTCCTTCTGTTCTTACTCATAATAAACGCCGGCTGCCTGCCGGATAAATTCCTGAAGTTTCCTCCGGTCTTTTCCCGACGTCCCCTCCACTCCGGAACTGACATCGATAATATCAGGCCGAAATCTTCGGATTCCCTCAGCAACATTGTCTGCCCGAAGCCCGCCGGCGAGTACAAACTTTTTGCCCGCGGGAATTTCCATTTTACGCGTCCAGTCAAACCGCTGCCCGCCTCCCGGCGTCCGTCCATCCATCAACACTGCGTCAATTTTTATACTCCCGCAGTCTGACACGCGCATTCCTTCATTCACTGCGCGCCATATCGGAAGCCTGCTCTCTCTGAGAACCTCCGGGCGCAGATCGCCGTGCACCTGCAAAATGTCGAAATTCATTTCTTCAATTTGATGCAGCTGTTCCAACGTCGGCGAAACAGTCACGGCAACCGTCTGGAGATCCGGGCGCAGCATCGACAAGAGCATACGGGCCGCGTCCGGTTCCAAATTCCGTCTGCTGCGCTCATAAAACAGCACCATCCCCGCAAACTGTACCGGAAACTCATTTACCATCTCACAGTCCGCCGGCGTCGTCAACCCGCAAATTTTGATTTTCACCGCGTCTTTCCCCCATTTCTGAATCGCCAAAAGCTTTTTTATAGCATTTATACTTCCAGATAGCGCGCTTTCCAACGCGCCGCCAACGCTTCCGGATTGTCCGATTCCATAAATGCCCGTCCAATCAAAAGCGCATCCACGCCATATGTTTTTAAAAATTTAATATGCTGATCTTCAGTAACGCCGCTCTCCGACACAAACAGACAGCCCGCCGGCCGTTTCTCGCTCAGTCTGGCCGTCGTCTCAAGCGAAATCGAAAAATCCCGCAAATTCCGGTTGTTGACGCCGATAATCCTCGCATGAAGCGCCGCTGCCCGCTCGAGTTCCCTCTCGTCGTGAACTTCCACCAATGCTTCCATCCCAAGAGACATTGTAAGCTCATAAAACGCGTTCAGTCTCGCATCATCCAAAATCGCTGCAATCAGCAAAACCGCGTCCGCGCCAATCACCTTCGCCTCGTATATCTGATACTCATCAATCACAAAATCTTTTCGCAAAATCGGGAGCATAGACAGCCCTCTGATTTCTTTTAAATAATCTGCGTTTCCATAAAAGTGATCCTCTTCCGTGAGACAGGAAATCGCGTCTACGGACGAATTATAATGGTCAATTCGCTCTTTCAGCGGCAGCGGATTGTCGATCACGCCAAGACTTGGCGAAGCCTTTTTAAATTCACCGATAATAGACAGTCCCGGTTTTGCAAGCGCCTCGTAAAATGATCGGGGAATACGCGTATCCGCCTGCGCCTTCTGCATCATTTCCCGCTCGCTGATGTTTTGTTTATGTTCCGCAAGACGCCTTTTTTTGTCTTCTACAATTACATCTAAAATCATCACAATCTATCCTTTCCGACTTCCTGCAAATTACCCTGCGGCTCGTAATTTACAAAATTTTCCATCATTCTGCGGCCGTATTCGGTATAAACCGACTCCGGGTGAAACTGCAGTCCGATCACCGGGTATTCCCTGTGTTGGATTGCCATAATTTCACCGTCCTGAGTCTCTGCGAGAACGCGCAGCTCTTCGGGAAAATGCTCCCGTGTTACCGCCAGAGAATGGTAGCGCGCTACCCGAACCGGTGAAGGGATGCCTGCAAAAATGCCCTCGCCGGTGTGCGTAATCAACGATTGTTTTCCATGAAACAATGTTTTTGCATAACCGACCGTTCCCCCGAACGCCTCGCCGATACACTGATGTCCCAGACAAACCCCAAGGATCTGTTTCGTGCGGTAAAAATGCCGGACAACTTCCAGACAGATTCCCGCGTCCTTCGGCGCCTTCGGACCGGGCGACAATACAATTTTATTCGGATTCATCCGCTCAATCTCGGCAATCGAAATTTTGTCGTTGCGCACCACCTGAATGTCATCTGTGAAAATTCCAATATACTGATATAAATTATATGTGAAAGAATCATAATTGTCGATCATTAATATCATAATTACCTCCGTCCGACCGCTCTAAAATTTATCCACAACGGTTTTTGCCAGCGCCATCACCTTATTGCAGCACTCCTCGTATTCCTGTTCCGGCACTGAATCAGCCACAATACCGGCCCCTGCCTGCAAATAAACATAATGATTCTTTTTAATCATCGTCCGTATCGTAATGCAGAAATCCATATCGCCGTTAAAATCTATATATCCGATTGCACCGCCATACAGTCCGCGCCGATACGTCTCCAACTCGTCAATAATTTCCATCGCACGGACCTTTGGCGCGCCGCTGAGCGTTCCCGCCGGCAAAAATGAGCTGACCAGATCGAGCGGATGGTACTCGTTGTTGCTCTTGCCCTGGACAAGCGAAACAATATGCATTACATGCGAATAATTCTGCACCTCCATAAACTGCGTAACTTTCACTGTCCCAAACTCTGCAATCCGCCCCATATCATTTCTTGCCAGATCGACGAGCATCACATGCTCCGCTCTCTCCTTCTCATCCCGAAGCAAATCGTCTCTCAGAAAGGCGTCCTCCTCCTCATTTTTGCCTCTTTTTCTCGTCCCTGCGATCGGGCAGGTATAGACGTAATGATCTTTTTGCTTCACTAGCATTTCCGGGGAGCTGCCGATAATCTCAAATTCCCCGAAATGAAAATAATACAGATACGGAGATGGATTGAGTTCCCTCAGCTCCTTATACAGTTCATAACCGTCCGCGCTCGTCTCCACTGTCCACCGCTGTGACAGCACCGTCTGAAAAATGTGTCCCTCCCGAATATAATGTTTGATTTTGGACACCTTATCACAGTAGCTTTTCAGGCTGTCGCTCTTATCAATAATTTTCCCGCGGTGGTTCGCAGTATGTCCCGTCTTTGCCATTTGCCTGCGCACAGTGCAAATTAATTCCTGTGCTGTTTGCTCTCCCCTTTTTCGCCCCTCCGGCGTATCTTCATCAATCGATACCGCCGTCAGCGTCTCCGACACATGATCTACCGCGATAAAATCCGTTACCAACATCATCTGAACCGTCTCGATTCCGATCGGATCCGGATTATCATCCGGAAGCTCCTCGGTATATCGAATAAAATCATAGCCAAGTGCGCCGACCAGACCTCCTGTAAACGCAAGTTCCCCCGCATCCTTACGCACTTCAAAACGGCTGTAGAATTGTTTCAGGGCTTCCCGTGGATTCCCCTCTATTACCTCCTTAGTACCGTCATTGTACGTGACAATCAGCCGCTGTCCGTCAGAACGCAGTAACGCTCTCGGCTCGACGCCAAAAAAGCTGAAGCGGTCATGATTTTTGTCATAACTCTCCAATAAAAAACCGACCTTGTTTTTTGCAATCCCCTCATACATTGCAACCACCGTCTCATCAACAATACTGACTGTTTTTTTGTATGCCCGCAAAACCTGCTTCATCATTTTCCCTCCCAACTGTTTATTTCACAGGCAAGTTACCGTACTTACCCGGAAAATAAGAAAAGGCACCGCCCAGATCCTCAGGATCAGGGACGATGCCATTGCTCGCGGTGCCACCCTTTTTCAGCAGCCCGGCGCAAAAACTCCATAAAACGAAACAGGATCCCGCGGAGTATTTTTGTTTCATAGAATGCATTTTTCTATGAAATAAAAAAGATATTCCAGTTTTGGAATATCTCGCCACCATTGCTGCCCTTAATACATGATACTATCATATCACTCCCCTGTAACGCGAGGACGCGGCCAAAGCTACTATCCGTTCACCCGGCATCTCACAAACCCATTCCCTCCGGCGCTCCATACCGGTTTCCACCCATCCCGGCTCTCTGTGATATTGCGCTCAAAGGTACTCTTTTTGATCATCGATTTTCTCTATATAATATTGTAGTTACTTTAGCATGATTCGTTACAAAAGTCAAGCAGAATTTCGTGTCACTCGGTTATAGCATATGCCCCGCCGATGAAGTACTGCGTACCGGATTCTTCCGTCAAATACACATGGACAATACATGGATTCTCGCCAATCCGCAAACCGGACAGCGGTATTTCTGCATAGTATGTGCCGTCAGGCCGCTCTTCTGCCTCGATCCACTGAAGATCACTCTGATCATCGCCCGCCCACGCAGCCACTGTTACGCTGCTGACCGGATGGTTCAGATTTCGCAGATTGATTATATCAATACTCAGCATTTCTCCCTGCGGACGGATCACTGCCGAGACGTCTCCTGCCGGCGCGCGGCCCGTGCGAATCAATAGCTCCGGGCTGTCCTCGTTAATTTGTGCAAGCTGCTCCATAAGCTGCGATTTTTTCTTCAGCTCAGAGCTTACCTTTTCCACACCGTACTGCTCACTGATCGTCCACGTATCTGAAAACAGATTTGTGCCAAGCCCCAGGCGATCTCCTTCAATTTCCACATCCAGACTGGCCAGCGTCGTCGGAAAGCAATCCATTGTCGTGTAATTCCGGTAGTCATTCGTCTGCGCAGAGACGGCGGAATTGATATAGGAAACATAGACCTTTCTCGTATAATCGACCGAAACATCCTGACAGAAATCACTGTCCATCGTCGGGTGATCCCCTACAAGCACAATGGTAGTATTTTCATAAAAGTCCTGCTGCTGAACCCAGTGCACAAACTCATCCACCTGGCGGCTCGCGCAGGCAATGACGTTTGCATATTGATTCTCCCCGTAAGTGTTCGGGCATTCCGGGCAGAGATACCCGTCCTCAAAGTGTGTGTCCACAGTAAGAAGCGTCAGATTAAACGGCTGCTCACTCTCCGACATCTGCTCCAGTTGCTGTCTTGCAAATGCAAACAGCTTCTCATCCTCATAACCCCACCATACACGATAATCTTCCGGAAGCACCCCCCCGTCTCCGACTGCGTAGTTGTGGTCCCAGATGGTATATCCGCCATGCTCCGTAAAAAACAGACGTCTTCCTCCGAAGGTTGCATCCGAACCAATCATCAGCATCTGACGGTACCCGGCCGTATCCAAAATATCGCCGAGCGCGACGACATCCGAAAAGAACGTCTGCTGTGTATCCATCGCATTGTCCTCGATCGAAATACTCAGCGGCAGACCCGACATCTGTGAAAACATCGCGGCAATCGTCCATGTAGAACCGGGCATCGAATAGCCGCCATTTAAAATCTCCTCATCCCCCGAAAAATCTTCATTCTCCTGCGCAAGCTTCGTCAGCTCTTTGATATAATTTTCCTCAAAAGCGCCGCCGCTTGCCTCATCGGCATACGTCATCTCCATGGATTCCAGAAAAATATAAATCAAATTGCGCTTTTTGTCCGGGAATTGGAGTTCCACCGATCTCGGATCCACATAATTCTCATCAATAAAAGTAGAGTACGTGCTCTGGTTTTGTGCAAACGCGGAAATTTCAAGCTTCTGCCATGCATACTGGGCAAGACTGCCGGAAAACAACAGCGAAAAGCCGACAACGCCCATCTCAATCGCCTGGACAACCCGATTGCGTTTACGTAACTTTGTAAACACCACAACCAACAACACAAATACCAAAACAGACGGAACAACACAGCAGCGCAAAAAACTCCAGATCACCGTAGTGCTTGTTCCTTCTAACGGTCCCGTCAAATGATAGACCAATTCTTCCATCGTCAGATTCGTCCACGTGCGAAACATCCATATGATGCCCGTACATAAAAGCGTCGCAAAAGCCGCAAGAAATACTGTGACAACTAAAATCCCCTTCTCAAGAGCTTTCCACAGCACACGCATTCCGCCATAATTCTTCCACTTTTTCACCTTCTGCGAGAACCGGACAAACCGGCCTTTCCATGTGTTGGGGTTATCATTCATAATGAGCTCGCTCCCTGTCCTGTGTTTGCACTTTGTGCCTGACACAGCACAAAGCGGTTATTTTCTTTCGTCTGAATCTCTTTTCAGCATGCGCTTTGCATTGCGCAACGGCCTCGTCACCTTCCACGACCACGATTCCATAATTTGCTGATAATTCCGGCGCTCCTGTTCATACGCCGCGCTCGTCTGTTTATACGCCTCATTGATCCGGTCATACGCTTCACCAATCTGCTCATTCTTCGCATTGGCATTTACTAACTGCGTATACATTTCGTCTTTGATGCGCACCGCCTCGTTGAGCTTCTCAATCGTATCCCGATACTGATCCTCGGTATCATGAAGCTTTTGCTCCACCTCATCTTTAATGCGAACCGCGTCATTGAGCCGGTCTATGGTCAAAAGATACTCTTTCTCTGTTTTGTGCAGTATATCTACCGCTTCCTGATACCGTTTCACCGTAGCCTGGTATTCACTCACCAGCTCCGGGTATCCCTTCAGTTCTTCAAACGGAATCCGGGGCACAAAATATTGTTCACCGGTAAACGCGGGCTCTCCGCCGCTGTAAACAAATTGAATAAATGCATCCTCCATTGCCCGAAATCGTTCCTGCTCCTGCTCGGTAAAATCAAAATGTTCAATATAATCCTGAAACGAGTACTGAGCGGAAAGTTCTCTTAAATTTTTATCATAAAAATGACAGAGAATGCGATAGAGGACATATTTTTCCGGAACCGGAAAATTGCATACCCACTCATAATCAAACACACTTACACTTCCATCTGCCAGTACCACCAGATTGTCAAAAATCACATCCAGATTGCACGGGTTCATACACGGCATCCCCGTACAGTCCACATCGCCGAACATTTCCACAAACTCCTCTGTCCGGGTAAACTCGCACCGATTTTTTGTATTTACTTTATAGAGACTCTGAAACACGTTGTTGATCTCCTCAAACAGCCTGTCCGGCGAATCTGCCCGCCGTTTCAGTTTCTCTTCCAAACCAGTCCCGCGGACATACGGATACCTCACATAGCGATCTCCAAACTGCGCGCGCACCGGCACAATTTCCGGATAAAGCTCCTTCACAGCTTCATAATTGTTCCGAAAACGGTCAATATGCGCTTTTGCCTCCTGCGTCAGCGCACTCTTCTCAATATACAGCTCATCGCCGTCCTGACAAATAATGGTCTTTGTCTGAAATCGCGGTGCTCTGTTTTGGTTATACTTGCTATAAATAATTGTTCTCATGGCCGCCCCATTCTGCCGAATTACTGTTTCTCGGCAATCACCAGAAAAGAATTTGCAAAATACGGAAATTCATTATCCCCGCACACGGTATCATACGCCGTTTCCTCATCAAACATTTGATAATTCGTCCCGGAATACGCCCGCTTTATATTCCGAAGCTCTCCCGGACCTGGCAGATAGGAATCGGAATAAATCACTGCCGGCAATTTATAATCCGGCATCGGATAATAAAAATGAAGATTTTCAAACCCGCACTCGGTCAGTAAATTGGTAAGTTCCGGCTTGGAGAACGTCACTGCCCCGGACGTGTTGATATAATTATTAATACCGTCGAACGCAACGCCCGTGTGATCTTCTGCCGCTCCTGAAAAATATTTCATTCCCATCTTGTTTTCAATGGCAATGATTGCTTTGCCGCCATCTTTTAAGCTGCCGCGCACTTTTTTTAGCATTGCATGAAACGGATCGTTCCCGCCAAGATAGAGCTTGGAATATTCCAACACTCCGATCAACGTGACATAATCAAATTGTTCGTCCAGCTCAATCTCTTCGAAATTTCCGACAAAGATTTCCGCGCTTGCTGTATCTGCATTTTTATAGGCATTGATCAGCGACCGCCGGCGCGAAAGCTCAATACATACGACCCGTGCAAGGCGCCTTCCGAACAAGCCGGTAAGCGCGCCGCAGCCCGCACCAATTTCCAACAGAGACGCGTCGCGGTCAAACTCATACCACTCAAGCAGATTTTCACGCGCTTTGGAGAAGTGATAAAGTATCGGCCACGAATCTCCCTCACGCAGCGCCTCGTCAATGCGTTTCTCCTTGCAAATGTTCAGCATCTGTTCTTCAATATCGCCGTCGCTGTACAGATCCTGACCGGAATAAAACCGATAATTTAATTTGTAGCCTCCAATCACTTCATTTTGCAATCTTTCACCCATATATTCTCCACTCCGCCGCGCGCGTTTACTATCGCACCTTGACTGTTGAATTCATATCATAAACCCCGACAATATTTTTACTGGAAATACACTGAAGTACACACACCTCATACAATCTGCTGTATACGTCGAACGCGCCGTTCACAAATCCAGTACACCCCAGACACAACAAATATTCGCCGCCTTTTAAGTCCAGCTTCTGCGTAAACGAGACGACCTTGATCTCACCTTTTCTGACCGTGCCAAGATCGACGTCCTCATACATCGTATTCGTTCCGGTAATTTCCGTGCCCTGTTTGTCCCGGATCGTGTAAGCCATAATCGGATCTCGCACATCCTGGTTAAACCGCACTTTCATTTTAATGGTAAACGTATCGCCTTTATTCAATATATTCGTGATACGTCCGGTTTCATCTAAGATACAGTAATCAATAATATCCGCTTCTCCGCTTCCATAAACCGAGCAATTCGGATTCTCTACCATGCGATCTTTCCACAGCCTGTTTTCCGAGCTGTCCGTCCGCTCATCGGAATCCATATGATCTGTTCCGTCTGAAGCTTCGCGGTCATCCGGGGCGTCCTGATTAACCATAATTTTCTTATACAGGTCGATCATTTCTTTTGGTTCGCCTTCCGCCCGCTTGTTTCCCTTTTCCAACAAGATCACCCGGTCGCAATATTTATTGACGCTTCCGAGATCATGACTGACAAACACAATCGTCTTGCCCATTTTTTTAAATTCTTCGAACTTATGGTAACATTTCGCCTGAAAGAAGACATCGCCGACGGACAGCGCCTCGTCAACAATCAAAATTTCAGGATCAATATTAATGGCAACGGCGAATGCCAGACGGACAAACATACCGCTTGAATACGTTTTCACCGGCTGATTGATAAAATCGCCGATGTCGGCAAATTCCAGAATGCTCTGCAACCGTTCGTCAATTTCTTCTCTGCTGAATCCGATCATTGTGCCGTTCAGATAAACATTCTCAATTCCAGTATATTCGCCGTTGAATCCCGCCCCAAGCTCCAAAAGCGCGGAAATACGGCCGTTTACCTGCACCTCCCCGGACGTCTGATTGAGCACTCCGGTGATAATCTTCAGAATTGTGGATTTTCCCGATCCGTTGGTGCCAATGATGCCCACGGTCTCTCCCCTGCGGATTTCCATATTAATATGATTGAGCGCATAGTGCTCCTGGTAGCATTTCCTGCGCGTCAGCTTTAAGGACTCCTTCAGACGATCGCTCGGTTTATTGTACAATTTGTAAATCTTACTGACATCCGCCACGCGGATTGCAATGTCTTCCATATATTTCCTCTTTCCCGTACGTTGTAGCCAATTTCTTCACAATATTTTACAGTACATCCGCAAAATGAACCTTCAAGCGCCGGAACATGACAATTCCCAGGGCAAATACACACACCGTCACAAACCAGAAATAAATAAGCTGCGTCGGATTTTCCCAAAACCAGACATGACTAATCATCGATTCGCGGTATCCATTGACAATATAGTAAATCGGATTGACTTTCAAAATCCAACGCGTGCCTTCTCCCATCATCGTCTCATCCCACATAATCGGCGTCATCCAGATGCCGACCTGAAGCAAAATATTGATAATCTGGCCAAGGTCACGGAAAAATACAATAACCGCGCTCGTCACATACGTCAGTCCCAACACAAAGATAAACAGGCAGAGCGAATAATAAATGACCTGCAATGCGTATACCGTCGGATAAATCCCATTGATGACATACATAAAAATTGTGAACGCGACAAAAAAGATGTGCACAAATAACGCCGAAATAATTTTCACAATCGGCAGAATATCAATCTGAAATACCACCTTTTTTACCAGATAACTGTACTCGATCAGACTGGTCGTTCCTCCGTTTAACGCGTCGCTGAAGAAAAACCACGGTACAATACCCGCAATGAGCCAGAGTACCCACGGTACTTCCATCACGGCGCCAGACCGAAACCCAACCTCAAATACAAACCAGTACACAAGCACGGTGACTATCGGCTGAATAAACGCCCAGATAATGCCGAGATAGGAGCCGGCGTATTTTGTCTTAAAATCGTTTTTCGCCAGATTCATAAGTAGCTTCCGATTGCCCAAAATATGAACGGCCAGTTCCTTAAACGGGCGGAAGCAAAGCATCATGACGAGGAGTGTCAAATCCAGAAGAATACACCGGCCGATATTGGCCAACAGCACCGGTGTGCGCTGTCCTTCTACAATCAAATTTTGCAAATCAATCGCTGTGAGGTCAAATGTAAATGAACTGTCGTTTCCGTTTGTAGCCGCATAAATTGCACCGTCCCGAACTTCAAGCGTATCAAGCATAAACGTCTGCGTGCCGGTGAGCATTCTCTGCGGATCAAGCGACACAGTGTCCCATCCAGATCCGATTTTCACATCGGAAAGAGTATGTACGCCCGGCTCGGTTCCGAAGTCAAAACGCAAATAGGTCGCCTCCTGCGGCAAATAAAAGGTAAACGTCTTTTCTTTGCCCGGAGATTTATACTCTGTCTGTTCGCTGTATACCGCATCCCAGTCAATCGTCTGAGCCGAACGGTAATACAACTGGTAAACCTGCTCCTGATCTGCCTCGATGGTAAAAATAAATTTATATCCTGCCTCTGCATCCGGCTGAATAAATTGAAAAATCAGCACATTTGAAAGAATGCCGAACAATATCACGGCAATCCATACTGCCATTCTCTTTTTAGACATACTCATCCTTAGCCTTTCCAACTTTTCATTTGCGCCTATTATGCCATGCTAGTCTCGCGCAAGCACAGACCGCCGCAAGGCTCATTATACCATAGCTCTGCCGCATTTTCAATGAACGGATTCCCCTGTGGAATCTTCCTTTGTCTGCATCGCTTTCCATCTGCGCGTCATCAGCCCGCCAATCCGTCCCGTCTCTTTTGCAGTCAGCGCTTTCCATCCGCTGTTTTGTACTTTGTCTAACAGTCCAAGCTCTTCCGCAATTTCATATTTCAGCTGTTCCTTTGCCAGTTCCTCGGGTGTCTTTACTTTTTCCTGTTTCATGATCCTTCCACACTCCCTTGTGATTTCTATACAGAAGTATGTCCAGTTTCCGTACATGCTAAACACCTTTGAAAAAAGCAGACCCGCAAATTGAGCGTTTTACAGCGCCTCCCCCGTCTCATCCGACAAATAGGAGAGAATATCCCCCACGCCTTCTCCCGTGACTGAATCCACGCAAAAGATCGTCTGACAGCCCGCCAATTCAAGCCAGGAAACTGCACGCGGCACGTTCGCCTCCGGATGATGAATCTGCGTCACAATCCCAATGACCGGGCGCGTTGCCGCGGCCGTCACACAGGGCGGAAACAGGCAATATTGCTCATGCGCATTGACTAACAGCCCGATCACATCCGCCTCGTAGGAATACAGCGCAAGCGCACTGCCAAGCTCTCTGTTTTCCGCATATTCGCCGGGAGTATCAATCACCACATCTCCGTGATTAATATACTGCGTTTTATGATACTGAATCTTATTCCCGTTAAGCGCCTGCCGAAGGGTCGTTTTTCCGGCTTCACTGCGCCCCATTAAAATAATTTTTTTCATTGCACGCCCTCCACAGGAAAAGAAAAAACGTCTTCAGGCGGACATTTCGTAAGTCATGTCCCACCCTCCGACGCCTTGTCCGCTACTCATATTCGATGCTTCTGGAAACATTCAGCACAACGCCGACTTCCAACATTAGCAGCAGCAGCGAAGTGCCTCCCGCGCTAATAAACGGCAGCGAAATACCGGTATTGGGAATCGAATTCGTCACCACCGCAATGTTTAAAATGACCTGGATCGCGATGTGCGCAAACACGCCAATCACAAGCATCGACCCGAACAGATCCTTTGCGTGGCGCGCAATATAGACCATCCGGTACAACAGCAAAATAAACAGCAAAATAATGACAAAGGCTCCGAACAGCCCCAATTCCTCACAGATAATCGCAAAAATCATGTCGTTTTGTACTTCCGGTAAAATTGCCTTCTGTGCGCTCGCACCCAGGCCTTTCCCAAACAGGCCTCCGGATCCGATTGCGTACAGTCCGTTGAGAAGTTGGTACCCGCCGTCCTGCATATATTGCTCCGGATCCAGCCACGCCAGAATTCTGGCAAACCGAAAACTCCCCTCACCGGAGGACAGATTCACAATCAACAGCACCAGGCCGGTGACCAGAGCGGCTCCCCCGCCCGCAAGCGCAGCAAAAATTTTATAATCCGGATTGGCAACAAAAAACATCACAAACGCAATGCCAAACACAATAATTGCCGAACTCAGGTTGTCCGTGATAAAGAATATCTCACACACAAACACAAACGCCACTCCAAAAATCAGCGCCCAACTTTTCCACAACCGGATACGCTTCTGATCCACTCGGCTGACAACAAGCGCCACGAAGAAAATAATCGCAATTTTCGCAATCTCCGCCGGCTGCAGAGTCGTAAAGCCAAGATTGATCCAACGGGTCGCGCCGTGGCTGCTGTGCCCAAGCGGTGTAAAAATCAGCAGAAACATCAGCGCCGACAAAATGACGAGCGGCATTGTAAATATCTTATAAATGCGATATGGAATAAACGAAACCCCAATCATACACACTGTTCCAATCACCGCAAACAGCGCCTGCTTTTCAAAAAAATCGCCCGACCCCTGCGTGGCGCTGAAAATCATAATCAGACCGAGCACCACAAGAAAAAGGGTCAAAAACACCAGATTGTAGTCATAATAACGCCGTCTGCGAGTGCCGGAATGTCTGTTTTTATACTTCTTTCTTACTCTGCTTCTCCTGCTCATCCGGTCACAACCTTCAATCTATTATACTCTCGAAAGATATTCTCCTGTTCTCGTGTCGATCTTAATTTTGTCTCCCTGCTCCACAAACAGAGGAACATACACCGTCGCTCCTGTCTCGACAACCGCCGGCTTGGTAGCTCCCGTAGCCGTATCTCCCTTAAATCCCGGCTCCGTCTCCGTCACTTCAAGCTCAACGAACAGAGGCGGCTCCACTGCAAAGACGCTGCCGTTGTGCGAGCACATTTTCACCATCTCGTTTTCCTTGACAAACTTCAGGGAATCGCCGACTGCTTCTGCATCCAGAGCGATCTGATCATAATTCTCCACATTCATAAAATGATATAAATCCCCGTCAGTATATAAATACTGCATATCCGCACGGTCAATTCGCGCCTGAGGACACTTTTCCGTCGGACGGAACGTCTTCTCCACCACGCCGCCGTTTTTAATATTTTTCAGCTTTGTGCGGACAAAGGCTGCGCCTTTTCCCGGCTTTACATGCTGAAATTCAATAATCTGATAAATATTCCCATCCACCTCGATCGTGATGCCGTTTCGAAAATCTCCTGCTGAAATCATTACGATATACCTCCTTTATACATTCCGTAATATTCTATAATAATCTTCCATGTTTTTCAACTGTTTTTTACATTCTTTGCCTTCTGAGTTCTTTCGCAAGATCCATCGCCTTCAGGTAACCCGCAAAGCCTTCCCCGACAATCTGAGCGTCGCACGCCGGGAGCGTCACGGATGTGTGGCGAAAACTCTCGCGCTCATCGATGCGGGAAATATGAACCTCCACTTTTGGCATCGTAACGCTTTTTAGCGCATCGTGAATGGCATAACTGTAATGGGTATGCGCGCCGGGATTAATGATCAATCCGTCTGTGCCGTCAAAGTAAGCCTGCTGAATCCGATCGACAATCGCCCCCTCGTGATTGCTCTGAAAACATTCCACAAGATCGCCATCCGCTTCCGCCTTTTCTTTAATAATGCGCACCAGATAATCATAATCCTGATCTCCGTACACTTCCCGTTCACGTATACCAAGAAAATTCAAATTGACTCCGTTAATTACCAGAAATTTCATCTTCACCCTCGCTTTGTTCGCTTTTCCTCAGCTGTTCAATAATGCGCTCTACAATCTGTTCCGGACTCATGCCGTCCGTCTCAATAATCATATCGGCCGTGCTTTGATACACCGGCTCCCGCTTGGCAAGCAAATCCTGAACACGCGCCTGCTTATCCCCGGAGGCTAGCAGCGGCCTTGAGGTATCCCCATCCAGTCTGCGCAGGACTTCCCGGGCACTCACCTGCAGATAAATCACGATTCCGGCCTTCGCAAGAAGCTCGCGGTTTTGCGGCTGTATCGGCAGGCCGCCTCCGGTCGACACGACCATTTTTTCACTGCTCTTAGCCAGACGTTCAAGCAGTCCGCTCTCCAACAGACGAAACCACGCCTCGCCTCTCTCGTCAAAAATCTGACGGACTGTTCGTCCCTGTTCGGTTTCGATTTGTAAATCCGTATCCATCAGCGGCATATGCAGTCTCTGCGCCAACATTTCGCTGACTGTACTTTTCCCCGCGCCCATAAAACCAGTAATGATAATATGCGGCCCCTGTCTGTGCTGTCTATCCATTTCGCTGAAATCCAATCTCTTGTTTTAACATGTCCTTTGCCCGGCTCACCACAGACGGCTCTACCTTGCGGCCAACCCACAATTCAAACGCTGCCACCGCCTGGTACAACAGCATATTCAGGCCGTTGGCCGTTTTGGCCCCCGCGTCGGCGGCCAGTCTCATAAACAACGTCTCCTCAGGCTTATAAATCATATCTACGGCAGCATCAAGCCGTTGATAAAATTTAACATCCTCAATGGGCGCGCAGTTCGTATGCGGCCATAATCCCACGCTTGTCGCCTGCAGAGCAATGAGTCCGCTCTCCTCCATTTTCGTCCACTCATTCATCTCGAGCGCACAGCATTCCATAGACGGAAACTGCGTGTGCATCCGCTCCGCCAAAACAACCGCTTTCTCCCTGGTTCGGTTCAAAATATAAAGCTTTTCCGCCTTCTCGCATCCGCATACATAGGCGGCAGCCCAGGCCGCGCCCCCTGCGCCGAGCAAAACAACCGTCCGGCCCTGAAGCGAAATATCCGCGTGAAACAGCAGGCGCTTCAACCCGATCCAATCTGTGTTATATCCGCAAAACCCCTGATCCGACCGCACCAGAGTATTGACCGCGCCGATCGCACGGGCGCCGTCTTCCAGACCGGTCAGACAGCTCATCACGCTCTGCTTAAACGGAACCGTGACATTAAATCCGAGAATCCCTAGCGCTAAGCCGCCCCGAACCGCATCCTCAAGCTCTGCTCGCTCCACGCCGAATGCGACATAAACGAGCGGAATGCCAAGCTGATCCGCCAGAAAATTATGAATCGCAGGCGACAGCGTATGTTCGACCGGATTTCCTAGCAGCGCGCACAGCTTTGTCTTTCCGTCAATGTGAATGGCCATCAAACGCGTCTCCTTTCTCCTTGCGCAGGCTCCTCTCATAGAAAAATAACACTATTTTCTCCAGATAACGCTTAAACACAATCTGGATTTCCTCTTTCGGATGAATCGGATTGACCAAAATTGTCTTCAGCCCTGCGCGCTTCGCCCCATAAATATCTGTAAACAGTTGATCTCCGATAAACAGCGTGTTCGTGACGTCTGTTCCCATCCGCCGCATTGCCTCCCGATAACTCCGCACGGACGGCTTATGCGCGTCAAAAATATACTCCGCCTGAATCTCTTCATTAAACATTTTGACGCGCGGCTCATGGTTATTCGACATCAGGCAACAATGGAAACCGATTTCCCTCAGCCGCACAAACAATTTTTTTGCACGGTCGTCCGCCGGCGCCCCGTGCGGAACCAGCGTATTATCAATGTCAAAAATCAAGCCCCGGTATCCGCTGCGGTATAAATCCTCAAATGAAAGGTCATATGTAGAATTTATCCGGCGATCCGGGTAAAAACACTGAAACATTACACACCTCTTTTCGACGGCCGCAGCCTTTACGATTCATACAAACGCAAAATCTGACCGCGGATGGCTTCCCAGTCACGACTCTTTGCGGTGTTTAGTCCGCCCTCATACAGCCGCTTCTGAAGCTCCTCGTCACTGCAGAGCGTCTCAATCGCCTCCACCGCTTTGTCAATCTCGCCCAACGGATAGAGCAGACAATTTTCCCGATCTTTTAAGTACTCTTTGTTTCCCCCGTTTGGAACGACCACGGCATACCCTCCTGTCGCCATCATTTCAAGCGGAGGGTAGGAAAAGCTCTCCAGATAACTTGTCTTTAACAATATATCGCACTGCTGATAAATCTCATGAACCTTTTCATATGGAATCTGGTGCAGGAAACGGTCAATGCGATATGTTTCCTTCGGCTGCGCATTATAGGACATATACCAGATTTCAAACCGATCCGGATCGAGGCGGTCGACAATGCGAAAACTCTCGTCCACATTTTTATATTCCACCGCGCAGTCGCCCTCAATTAAAATGCGGATTTTACCGGACATCGCACGTCTGTGCGCAGAAAACCTGGAAGTTTCCAAGCCATTCGGCGCATATCTGGCCTTCTGCCCAAACTCCTCGTCAAGCCATTCCCGACACCAGTTGGAAATAGTTAAAAACTGCACCGGCACCTTCGGGAAATAACTCATATTGGCAAACACGCGGAGAGCCACGCCCGGCTCATAGAAATCCGTCTCGAAATTCTGTACCAGATAAAAACGCTGTTCAATATTGCAGTATGCCTCTAAAAACGCCTCCGTGGTCCACATCGTCGCCACTGCCTTGTCGATCCTGCCCGACAGCCTCCTCAAATCCTGCGATAACACCGGCATCTGGTATCCGCCTTCCATATACCAGTCCACCGACGTGTCCACATTCAACAGCATGACATCATAGCCCGCATCCTGCAAATAGCACGCATGGCGAATGGCCACGAGAATCCCGCCGCTGATTTTCATCGACGGCAATACAAACGCAACATTCGGCGTCGTGTATTTTTTCAAAAACTGCGCAAGCGGCCGCCCGGTATACACCGTCACACAGTGCTTGCTGCAAAAGCGATGTGCATTTTGGGCAAGACGGCGGCGCTCCTTAGGATTCTCCACAAGCAGCGACAGCGCTTCCTCCCAGTCCTTTGCAGTATCGCACAACAGGCCGGTCTCTCCGTGCTCAATCATCCGCGCGAACGCGCCGACATTGCTCGCCACCGTAGGCACTTTTACAAGCGCGGATTCCACCCATTTGTTCTCGGACTTTGCCTCATTAAAAATACTCTGTTCCAGAGGAGCCAGATTAATATCGACTTCGGCAATCAGTCCCGGCAGCTTTCTCCAGTCCATAAACGGATGAGATACCACCCGGTCTGCAAACCGCTGCAATTCCTTTGGCAAATCCAATTCACCCACTACATGCAGCTGTACATTGCCATACTTGCTCATCACTTTTTCAATCGCAGGCAAAATCAGCAAAAAATCATCATTGTGGGTCAGGCTTCCGCTGAAATACCCAATACGGACATGCTCCGGATCGTCCTGTTTATTTTTCAACGCCTCGTTCGAGAGCGCCCACATTTCCTCCGAGGCCGTATTGCGGTTAATAAATACCTCCGGAACGTAGTGTCCCAACTCCTCCGCCAAGCGCTCGGTCGTCGTGACCGCCGCATCACAAAGCGAAAGCGTTTTTCCCATACGGCGCACACCATCATCATATAGAGCGCGCTCATCTTTCGACATCGAGTCCAGATATTTAATCGTGTCTGTATATTTGGTGTCAATCACCAGATCATCGACATCAAACAGCACTTTTTTATTCAGTCTCTTCGCCAGTTTGACAAATTCCCCAATCATATCCGTATACGGACAGCGAAAGAAAATAAACGTCCGGTAGAAGCGCACCTGATCTAATGTCAGGTTGGCATAATACACCTCGCCGCTTGAAATATGATTGGCAGCCAACTGTTCCCGCTGATGCGTCACACGATAGCGAGCCGGATGCGGCACACTCTCGTCGCAGCCGTTAATAAACAGCACGTCGCTGAACACATGCTCCTGCTCTGCCATCGGATGTTTCCATTGATAATAATGATGATACAGATAATTTTTGCCTTTTCTTGCAAAGCCGCCCACACCCTCCTCGCGGAGAATCCGCGCCGACTTTGACGCTATTGTTTTTACCAGTGACATAGTTCCTCCTACAGTAACTTTAATTGTTTTAAGTACGGATGGCAATATGGGTCCTCTTGGCGCAGCGCCTCGCTCCAACACGTGACGAATGGTTGAGGCGGCTTCGTTCCGTCAGCCAAATCCGTTCCATCGTAAATCATTTTTGCAAAACAGGTCCATACATTCCAGAATTGATGTTTTACACCTTTCAGCGAAAAGTCAATCTCCTCATAATCAGGCATATTCTCAGAAAAGCCGCCGAGCGTCTCAAACATACGCCTTGAAAACAGACAGCACACCTTCCACACTGCCGTCGTATTGCGCACATGGCGGAGCATCGCCTCAAAACCCTGATCGGCGTCCGGGATGCCGTGGCACAAAAACCGGAGCTTCGACTCACTGCCGGAATCCACCGCCAGGCCGGCGTATCGGATACGATCTTCAGAATCACAGATTTTCGGAGATACCGCGCAAACATCGGAACGGATCGCAAACATCAGCATTTCCTCGATCCAGTCCGGTGCGGCCGGAATACAGGCAGCGTCCAACAATACAAGATACTCCCCCGACGCCTTTTGAACCGCGCGGTTCACCGCGCTTCCAAACGATTCCCCCTTGCTGCATTCCACTGCAATGAACTCTAACTCCGGATAGGCGGTACGCGCTCTTACATTCTCACAGACGGTCTCAAAGGACATACTGTCCGACAAATGATGGATCAGGACAGAAACCGGCGCATGCTCCGGGAGCGCATAGCGCACGCGGTAAATCGTGCGGTACGGCAAATTGCTTGCCACGGTTCCCGCCTCGCCGGTGCGCGCAAGCTGTTCCTCTATCGCATGGATGGCTGCGTCCACCGCATAGCTTTTGGAATCCAGATTCATAGATACGGAATCCGGATGCACTCTCCAATAATATAACACCTTAGGCAAATGTACAATCTTTTTTGCCCGCTCCGTCAGTCTGAGCACCATGTCATGATCCTGGCTTCCGTCAAACGCCGGGCGGTACGCCTGCTCGGTCTTCGGCAGCAAGCTGCGCAAAAAAACGGTAAAATGACAGATATAATTATGCGAACGCAGCTCATCTTTACCAAATGCCGGTTTAAAATTGAAATCGTCCGCATCCTCAATTTTACCCGAAAACTTCACTTCATCCGAATATAAAAAGTCCGCTCCCTGTTCATCAATCACTTTCATCATCTCAAACAGGGCAGATTCATGCAGGACATCATCATGATCCAACAGTCCGACATACTCTCCGGTCGCCATTGCAAGGCAGGCATTCGTATTGCCGGAAATACCCAGATTCTCTTTCGCGCGCTGATAAACAATCCTCTTGTCAGAAGCCGACGCCTTCTCACAGATTTCCTGCACATAGCGGTGCTCATCATCACTTGCATCCAACAGACACAGCTCCCAATTCGGATATGTCTGTCGCTTCAGAGACGCCAAAAGTTCTTTTAAATATGGCTCCGGCGTGTTAAACAGCGGCGTCAGTATACTGAATTTCACCGGTGACGCAAAGCGGTACGCACACTGCCTGGCCCGCTCCTCCTTAGAAATCAGATGAAACGACTGCGACAATCTGCGCCTCGCCTCAAGCTCTTTCTTCTCTCCAAAGTAACGGCGAAGCGTCTGCCGAAACTCCCTCACTCCCTGTTCCCGAAAGAGCTGACATGCATTTTTAATCTTTTGAATCATTTGACTGCTTACCCTTTCCTGCATTTTCCTATTTGGATTTAAAATGATTATACAATATTTTTTTCAATCTTGCACCCTATTTCTCCATTTTCATAGGATTTCCCCAAATTTCAAAAAAACCACTTGCAAAACAATGAAAATACTGTAAACTGTATTACGAATGCGTTTCAGGACGCTCAAACGATCAAAAACAAGCAATTTTCATGGAGGTAACAATGATCAGCACAAGCAATATCACACTGCGCATCGGAAAAAAAGCGCTGTTTGAAGATGTCAATATTAAATTTACGGAGGGCAACTGTTACGGTCTGATCGGTGCAAATGGAGCCGGCAAATCTACTTTTTTAAAAATATTGTCCGGTCAGCTTGAACCTACAAAAGGCGAAGTAATCATCACTCCGGGGCAGCGTCTTTCTTTTCTGCAGCAGGATCATTTCCGATATAATGATTACACGGCGCTGGATACCGTTATTATGGGAAACGCCAGATTGTATGAAATTATGAAAGAGAAAGAGGCGATCTATGCCAAGGCGGACTTCACCGAAGAAGACGGCATGAAAGCCAGTGAACTCGAAGGAGAATTCGCCACTTTAAACGGATGGGAGGCGGAATCCGATGCGGCCACCCTCTTAAACGGACTCGGGATTGACACTGAGCTGCACGGAAAACTGTTGGCGGATCTGGATGGCCCGCAGAAGGTGAAAGTTTTGCTCGCGCAGGCTTTATTTGGCAACCCGGACATTTTGCTGCTCGACGAGCCGACCAACCACCTGGATCTGGAGGCCATCGCATGGTTGGAGGAGTTTCTGATCAACTTTGACAATACCGTCATTGTCGTTTCACACGACCGGTATTTTTTAAATAAAGTATGTACGCACATTGCCGATATTGATTATGCCAAAATTCAGCTTTATGCCGGCAACTATGATTTCTGGTATGAATCCAGTCAGCTTCTGATCAAACAGATGAAAGAGGCAAACAAGAAAAAGGAAGAAAAGATTAAAGAACTGCAGGAGTTTATCTCCCGATTCAGCGCAAATGCGTCCAAGAGCAAGCAGGCGACTTCCCGCAAGCGCGCGCTTGAAAAAATAGAACTTGACGAGATTAAACCGTCAAGCCGCAAATATCCGTATATTGATTTCCGTCCGGCGCGCCCGATCGGAAACGAAGTGCTCACCGTAGAACATTTATCTAAAACTGTGGACGGCGTGAAAGTATTGGACGATATATCTTTTATTGTCAATCATGATGATAAGATTGCGCTTGTCGGCAGCAATGAGCTCGCCAAAACGACACTGTTTAAAATTCTCGCCGGAGAGATGGAGCCGGATGAGGGAAATTTCAAATGGGGTATCACGACCTCCCAGGCGTATTTCCCACAGGATAACACCGCGATTTTCGACTGTGAGGACACGATTGTCGACTGGCTGATGCCATTTTCCCCGGAAAAGGATGTGACCTATGTGCGCGGCTTCCTCGGCCGCATGCTGTTTGCCGGCGATGACGGCGTGAAAAAAGTACGCGTTCTCTCCGGAGGAGAAAAAGTGCGCTGCCTGCTCTCCCGAATGATGATTCAGGCTACCAATGTCCTGCTCTTCGACGAGCCGACAAACCATCTCGATATGGAATCGATCACCGCGCTGAACAACGCGCTGATTAAATTTCCGGGTGTCATTCTCTTCACATCCCATGACCATCAGTTTGTGCAGACAACGGCCAACCGCATTATCGAAATTTTGCCGGACGGCAGCATGATCGACAAAATCACAACCTACGACGAATACCTGGAAAACAACGAAACCGCCCGCAAGCGCACGGTATACACCATGAATGAGGAGGACAACTAACTCCTGTCCTCTTACAGCGCGGGGCATGTGATGGCTACAAGCTCCTCGATCATATGATGGAGGAGCTGCGCCTCCTTGGTGTCCGCCGCCTTATAATACACTTCTTTTCCATCACGCCGGCTCACAATCAGCCCGGCGGCCTTGAGTTGTCTGAGATGATGAGAAACCGCAGGACTGCTCATCTCCATCAGCGCGGAAATATTAATGACACATTCTTCGCAGTGGCACAGCAGCCAGAAAATCTTAATTCTGCTTCCATCCCCCAACTGCCTGAACACATCGGAAACCGCCTGGAATTCTGCAGTCTCCGGCATGTGATCCAACTGACGCTCAATGTTCTGCCCATGATTATGAGGCAATGGCTTTTTGGTCATGATACAGCCTCCTTTTACTTTCCGAATGTCCGTTTTTTCTCACTTCTAACCACGATTATACAATTTTTCACCGACGCATTCAACGAAAACTCTTTCCGATTTCTGTCTCTGCTGCACATCGAATTGCCATTTCGCATAGAAACTTGCCAAGTGATCGATAATAAGTATTGACTTTTATCCGAATGCGTGTTATTATTCAAATACAATTAAACGATTGCTTAATTGTTAAACATATCTCAGGGAGGGTATTTATTATGAAGAAAACTTACAAAATTGATGTAGACTGCGCGAATTGCGCTAATAAAATGGAGCTCGCAGCCCAGAACACGGCCGGCGTCCAATCCGCCACCGTCAACTTTATGACTTTAAAAATGAATGTGGAATTTGAAGAAGGATACGACCCGAACTCCGTCATGCCGGAAGTTCTTAAAAACTGTAAGAAAGTGGAAGACGACTGCGAAATATACTTTTAAGCAGAATCATCGGCGGTCTGCCCCGACAGCGCAGACAAAGGAGAATCCATGAATAAAAAGCAAAAAAAAATGCTGCTTCGCATTATTGCCGCTTCCGTCCTGCTCGTTGCGTTCCACGCGATGCCGCTGACCGGTCCGGTCCGGCTGCTGCTTTATCTGATTCCCTATTTCATTATTGGTTACGATATTTTAATCAAAGCGGGAAAAGGAATTAAAAACAGACAGGTATTCGACGAAAACTTTCTGATGGCGGTCGCCACGGTGGGCGCTATCGCACTGGCGATCAGCGAACCGGACGGCGATTATACAGAAGCCATCGCCGTGATGCTGTTTTACCAGATCGGCGAATGGTTCCAGAGCTATGCGGTCGGTAAAAGCCGCCGAAATATCAGCGAGCTGATGGATATACGCCCTGACTACGCAAATATTGAGGTGAGCGGCACACTGCAAAAAACCGATCCGGATGATGTAGAGACCGGCAGTATTATTGTCGTACAGCCCGGTGAAAAAGTACCGATTGACGGAATCGTGACGGAAGGCAATTCCGTCTTAAATACAAGCGCCCTGACCGGCGAAAGCCTTCCACGCGAAGTGAACGCGGGCGATGAAGTTATCAGCGGCTGTATCAATATGACCGGACTTTTAAAAATACGTACGACAAAGGAATTTGGTGAGTCCACGGTATCGAAAATCCTCGATCTGGTCGAAAACGCTAGCTCCCGAAAATCCAAATCCGAGGACTTTATTACAAAATTCGCCCGTATATATACTCCGGCTGTCTGCCTCGGCGCACTGATACTGGCGTTTTTCCCGCCGCTTGTACGGCTTCTTTTTCTGAACCAATCCGCAGAGTGGGGAGAATGGATTTACCGCGCGCTGACGTTTCTGGTGATCAGCTGCCCCTGCGCACTGGTCATCAGCATTCCTTTAAGTTTCTTTGCCGGTATCGGCGGAGCCAGCAATGCCGGAATCCTGGTCAAGGGTTCAAACTATCTGGAAGCGCTCTCTAAAACCGGTGTTGTCGTCTTTGACAAAACCGGCACTCTGACACAGGGCGTATTTAAAGTCAGCGGCATTCATCATAACCCGATTGACGACGCAAAATTAGTCGAATATGCCGCCCTTGCGGAAAGCGCATCTTCCCATCCGATCAGCAAAAGTTTGCAGCAGGCCTACGGCAGGGAAATCGACCGCACACGGGTTCGCGATATTCAGGAAATCAGCGGCAACGGCGTGACGGCCAAAGTGGACGGCGCGGAAGTTGCAGTCGGAAATGATAAACTGATGGAGGCTCTGCATGTAGAATATATTCCCTGTCATCAGGTCGGCACAATTATCCACGTAGCCATAGACGGCACCTATGCAGGCCACATTGTCATTTCCGATATGATCAAACCGGATGCCAAAGAGGCGCTCGCCCGGCTAAAAGCGGCCGGAGTACAAAAGACCGTGATGCTGACCGGCGATGCGAAATCGGTGGCCACAGAAGTGGCCAAAACACTTGGAATTGACGAGACCTACAGCGAATTGCTTCCTGCCGATAAAGTGGAGCAGGTCGAACAGCTGCTTGAAAAGAAAACAGGAAAAGAAACTCTGGCGTTTGTAGGCGACGGAATTAATGACGCACCCGTACTTCGCCGTGCAGACATCGGCATTGCCATGGGCGCTATGGGATCCGACGCCGCCATTGAAGCTGCCGACGTGGTATTGATGGATGATCATCCGGTCAAAATTGCCAAGGCGATTAAGATTTCACGCAAATGCCTTCGCATTGTATATGAGAATATTGTATTTGCGATCGGCATTAAATTGATTTGTCTTGCACTGGGGGCTCTTGGCATCGCGAACATGTGGCTTGCCATTTTCGCCGACGTCGGCGTCATGATTCTCGCAGTACTAAATGCCATACGCGCACTGTTCGTCAAAAAGCTGTAAATTTCTAAACAGCACGAGAACACAGAAAATTATAAATGAACATCAAGAGAACGAAGGCAGCGCCTTCGTTCTCTTTTGTTATTCGCGCCGCCATTTAGACTGTCACGATCCATCAACAACATACTCTCCCGCCCCGCCTTTCACCCTCCTGCCCTTACAATTTGTTCTTTCACTTTCCAATCTATACTTATTACTTATTTTTCTCATTTCATAATAAACTAATCATGCATTTCATTTAACACTTCATTTTGTTATGATAAATAAAATTAATCTATTCATTTTTGAAGGGAGTATGGCTATGCATTATGACATCAGCGACAATATTCTGCCGGTTTTGGAAAAAATGCGTACTTTGCGTCAGCAAAAAGGCATTACCCAAAATCAGGTTGCGGAAGGGTTAAATGTCTCTCCCGCCTATATTTCAAATGTAGAAACTGCAAAAACACGCTTAAATCTCCGCGTGCTTTGTTTTTATTCTGCTCTGCTCAATGTCTCTGTGGATTATCTGCTAGACGTTGAATCCAATATGGACACTATCGACTGTGAGATTGTTTCCGCACTGGGGCACTTTACGGAGGAACAGAAAAAACAGCTGTTATCATTTCTCCGCTCATTTGTGCAAACTGCACTCTCTGATGAATAAGGGACAAAAAGCTAGATTACACAACAAGTCTGCCCTGAACACAATGACTACTATATATTGACCACAAGTAAGAGGATGACAAGCGCCGACAGAACAAGGGCGCCGATCAGACATCCTGCATTGACCAATTTCCTCCAATGTTTTGGAAGGAACTTAGACAGCGCTGTAGCAATGCCAATGCCGGCAATTCCCCCCAGTGAATTGGAAATCAGATCCGTAATATCGCTTGCACCAATTGCAAATATAAATTGCGCCATTTCAAACAAAAGACTTGTAAAAATAATTGGCAAAATGCGGTTAATCAACGGCTTTTCCTCCCATAACGCATGGATAAAAATTCCCAATGGAATAAAAGCCAACGCATTCTGAATAATCTCGCTGAACGAAATATGACCGTTGACAATGACCGAAGCGCCAAAAGGAATCAAATTTACTGTCCGCATCCTGGCTAACATACCGGGCGAAAACGCCATCTTAAACACAATAATCCACGTTAACATGAGTAAATAAAAGCAGAGTAAACCCCTTGTTAATTTTTTTGACTGCATGCAAACTCCTCCTTTCATTCTCCATGAAAGGTAACAGATAAAAATTAAAAACTAAAGGTACTATTTTTTAAGATTTTCTAAAGCCTGCAGTGTCCAATCTACATACACTAATATGGGGTGATCATATGAATCCGTGTGAATTAACAATGGATATCACCTCATTTGCCTGTCAACTGACGGATGAAGATCTGAATCTGGCAGCCGCAATCTTTTCACAGCTTGGGGATACCCTCACCACAATCTCTGTGCAGCGTTCTCTCTGCGCAAAACAGGAACAAACGGATGCGACAGACTGCCGGGACGATTCGCGATAAGACAACATCCTCTGCATTAGATCGACGATCCAACATACTCCGCCGCAAACTGACTCCAGCGCCATAACCGTCCCAAACATACGAACAGACGGAAGAAAAGCAAACACTTCTCCCCCGTCTGTTTCGCACTCTTAAAAACATTTACGGTTGTCAATACTGCGCGCGACTATTCGCACAAAATCCAGTCTGTCAGCCACTCACCACTGGTCGCATTATATAGTCTTCTGTATTTTTTACCATTTTCTTCTTTATAATACCAAACAAGCCTTGCACTTCTGGTATCATCTTCGCTCTTCACCTCGGAAACCACTGCGGGCTGCACTACTGCGGCGGCAATACACTCCACATAACACCCCAAGGATAGCGCTGCTGCCATAGATACCATTGCCGCCTTTTTCATGAATTTCTTTTTAATCATTTGTATCAACCTCCTGTGAATTATTATATATTTTTACATTCTTAAACGGCGTCAGATCGTCCGTTTTGAATATGTAAACTCCGTCTATATATACCTCATATTGATCGCCGTTTTTAATTAAGTACGTGTTGTCATCTGTCATTGCAATACCCACACTGTCCTGATCAAAACTGTACGGTTCCACTACAACGACCGAGGACAGCATCAAAAAAGCAAACACAGCGACGCATAACATCAGTTGTAAACACGTTCCAAATTTTTTAAAATGGGCAATGAAATCCATGCGTCTGTTTAATTCTCTCAAGTTATTTCTGCTGAACGCCACGCCAAAACTGACGTCTTTGCCGGCCAACTGCACAGCAACGTCTTTCAGACATTGCATATAACTGATTTTCTCTTCCTCAGATAATAGAGATAAAACTTCATGTAAAAGAATATAGTGAAACTGTTCTTTTTCATATTCTTTTGCCGGCAACACTAAATACGATGTTTTAACGCCGAACACATACGGAGAGTCGACTTGCTGACAAAATACAATCTTGATCTGTTCTATTTGACTGTAACGACTCAAATCAAGCTGATATTTTTCTGCAAGAACATGCCAACTTTCCTCAGGCAATAATTTCATATACCGCATAAATGCTGTATATACATATACTCTCCTGACGATGCCCAGTAGAACGCCAACCGCCCAGACAGCAATCAGAAGATGCCAGACCTTGAATATAACTGGTCTTTCTAGCAGTTTAAATTCAAACAAGCGCCTAAACGGCGTCAAAAAATCTTCCACGTACCAACTGTATGTAAACGGAAATTCAATCGGCACAAACATTCTGATGATAATGACCATAAAAACAATAATCATACAGTGCGGACCGATTCTTTTCATCACCACTCGACTTTTACACAAAACACAAAGCGCTACAATTAATATCGAAGTCCATATACATGTCGTAAGTACCGATGAGATTGTCAAATCCATGCCTTAATTCCCATTTCTATACTGTTCGATCGTGTAATCCAAATGCTTTTGCAGCTTTTCCACTTCTTCTACTTTCACGGGTTCTTCGCTCTCATTGCTGAGCAGCGCCGCCGCAAAGCCAAAACAACCAATCCTTTTATTTCCCATTACCACTTTCTGAATACGCTCGATTTCATTGACCAAAAATTCCTCTTTGCTAAAACACGGACAAAATTCACGGGCATAAACATTAGCTACTAAAACATGGGCGCTCACTACCACCGCCTTTTTCTTAATGAGGTGTTTCATTGACTGTGTCACCGAGGCGGCACTGATGTTATCTTTTTTCAGATAACGAACAATTTCCTGAATCGTTAAATGCTCCTCGTGCTCCCACAACACTTTCATTATTTTAATTTCTAAATCAGTTAGTCTTGCAATTTCTCCCATATCGACACCTCATGCTTGAATCTTGAAACACGTTAAATAATCACCTTTAATATAACATACATTTACAGGAAATATCAACATTTTTATTGAAGTGTTTAAAAGTCTGTATATTACATACTAAAATGTTGACATTTTTATAAAATGACATTATATTAATTTTAAAGATTTTTGTAAACTATGTAAATATAACAAAAATTTCCAACAATTATCATTATCTTTTTTTAATATCAGAAACAAACGATCACCACTAATACATGTTACTCGCTCTTATGAAAAGGAGGCTTCGATATGAAACATACATTATTTGTAATGATTTGTTTGATGTTTTTAGTTGGAATCAATGTAAAGACATACGCAAACGAAACATATACCATTCAGTTAGAGTATTTGCAGGAAAATAGCGAAGATTATGAAAACATCCTCCAATTAGAACCACAAATTCGAGCAACGCTAAATAATTATTTAAAAGATTTGGGGAACGAACCGCTGTCCGAAGAAGATGTGATCCCTCTAAACCTCGCGCAAAAAGATTATCTGGATCCCACCATTTTTTCGATGGAATCCAACAAAACAAACGATATTAAAAATGCACTTCAACAATGCGAATATATGTATTATCTTCCAATTACCATTGACAATCATACCTTTGACATACATATTGCACAAACCAGTGTAGTCACAGAAGCCGCCAAGGAAAATTTGTCAACGGAAGAACTTCAGACACTTGCGGAACAGGCAGGCCAGTGGGAGTTGACTGCCGTTACACAAAGAGACCATGTAATGGTAAAAAGTGAACAGCAACAAATACAGGATGCGCTCCATCAAATCGGACATACATCTGAAGAAATCATTGTATATATATGTGGAGGATTACCTTCTATCGGAGGGCCTTTTGCCATTATTTTAAATAACGAAGAAGCTCAGCTGATCATTCCGTTAGGTTCACTGACTGTAGACGGAACGGAGGAAGAAATTGCAGCTGCAAAACCCCAATCAGCCAGTGAAAGTGACAACATTTATCTTTATCCGCAAATGAAGGCCGCGGCAAATGCGACCTATGAGAAATTATATGCAAAACAAAGTGTAGTCGGTGAAACTCGAAATTACGTTTCTTTTTCGCTTGAACAGGAACTACATTCGCTTAGCGAAAGCAAGAACACCGTCCGTATCCACAATCCGGAAGACAAGAACCCTTGGAAATATGGATTGATGATCGCTGCCGGTATGATCGTGATCACCCTCTTTGTAATTTACCTCATAAAAAAACATTCTATATCAACAACACATTAACTGATTGTTCCGCAGTATTTCAAATTTTCTTTAGATACTCTATTAGGCAGGGAATTTGAGGGCGTTCAGCTTTCCGGCGGCGAATGGCAAAAAATAGCTTTGGCCAGAGGGTTTCTCAAAAAATCACATTTTATAATTTTACATGAACCAAATGCATCTGTATATCGCTACAATACTCTGCACTCCATTTTTGTATATGCCTTTTATTACGTATAATTTTTTAACTTTTTCCTCTGCAGGCTGCACAAGATAAACTGCGATTGTTCAGAGCACAATCATGGCCGGCTTCCCGCTCACTTGAC
The DNA here is from genome assembly GCA_944383325.1 of uncultured Lachnospiraceae bacterium. Taxonomy (GTDB): domain Bacteria; phylum Bacillota; class Clostridia; order Lachnospirales; family Lachnospiraceae; genus CALWPC01. The sequence goes on from CALWPC010000036.1 coordinate 32,691, forward strand.
TGTTATCCGCGACTGCGTCTCTGCATACTCCTCCGTGACCGCTCCGCCGAGAATATCCGTCAGATACGTAATCAGCACCTGATAATCCAACATCCCCTCGTCCATGATGAGCGTATTGTCCATAAACATATTCAGTCCGTCTCCGCCCTCTTTTATCAGGTAATTATGCGAAGCCATCGTATAAACGCTGTCGGGGTCAAGCTCTGTATAGCTGCCATCCTCCTGAAGCACCCATACCTCCTGCACACGGCGGGTTCCCTCACAGGAAACAAACATTCCCTGTTCATCCACTTGTATATCCGGCTCCACACTCGTATCAATCGTATATTTTAAACCGGAAACCTGAAGGAAGCCGCCATTTTCTCCAACCGCATTTTCTCCGTCGCTGATTTCAGAGAGACACAAACGGCTCGCCATCTCCAGAGCATCCAGTATTTCCTGTCCGGTGGCCTCGGCTACGCAAAGCGTATTCCCATACGGATGAACAGCCAAAAGATCCCCGTACGTAATTTCTCCGGCCGGAAGATCCGCCCGTATACCGCCTCCGTTTACGATCGCAATATCCGCCCCGGATACAGTCCGGTATGCATCCGCGCAAAAATCTCCCAGATTGGTTTCCCTGCTGCGAACTAACCGGATTCCGGAATCGGACGAGGTCGTCAGCGTCACTCCGCTATAGGCCACTCTGTTTTCCAACTCTGCCTCATACTCGTCTTCTATATCCCGAATGTAGCTCTGGATTCCCTGATCCGCGTCAGGATAGCTTCCCACTAGGCCGGTCTGTATGTTTCCATCCGCCGTAATAAGCACTTGTCCGATATTTTCAAGACCTGTCCCGGTGGAGGACAGCAGGACATCCCCGCCATTCTTATTCTTAAATACGCCGCAGGAAATGACGCTGTGAGAATGTCCGTCCAATACGACATCAATCCCGTCTGTATTGGCAATCAGATCGGTGGAGCAAAATGGCGAAGAAGCTTCATCCGTTCCAAGATGCGCCAGAACAATAACATAATCCGCTCCCTCTCTCCGGCATAGATCCACCGTTTCCTGTACCTTGCCATATAGCTCCTCACCGCTTGTTCCGCAAAAATCATAAACATACTGTCCGTCCGCGTCCATAAAATACGCAGGAGTAGACTTTACAATGCTTTCCGGTGTTGACACGCCGATAAAGCCCACATTCACATCGCCATATGAAGCGATGTGATACGCTGCAAGCTGTGAAAGAAACGTATCTTCATCTCCAGTGTATTGAATATTGCAGCCAAGATACCTGGCGTCGCTGAGCGTAAGCAAGTTTTCAAGCTGTTCCATGCCGTAATCAAATTCGTGATTGCCTAGCACCGCATAATCATAACCGACACGGTTCATAAGCTCTACCAGGTACTCCCCTTCAGACACCGCGGCCATCGTATCTCCCTGCAGGGCGTCGCCGCAGTCTACTAATGCGACATAAGGCGTTTTCTCCATAGCCCATTCTTTATAGGACGCCAACCCGGCATAACCAATATCGGAATCCGCCGCCCCATGCACATCATTCGTATATAAAATAATGATGTCTCGACTTTCCGATTCCTTCCCGCCGCACCCGGCTAGCAAAGTCACACTCATGAAAACAGACAGAACAGCCAACCCTTTTTTGAATACATTATTTTTGAGCATGGTTCCTTATCTTTCTCCCCTATCACTTATTTGATTTCCTGAAGCAGCCCTGTAGAAACGGTTTTACGACATTGCCCATCCGCTTATTCCGTAGTGTAAAATCGGTAGGTGAGTTCTGATTTTGTCACCATGGCAGAAGCGAGATGAAGCTCGTCCACCGCCTCCGACACCGCCTTTTCTAGTTCTTCCTCCGTAACCATAAGGATGCTCAGAACAATCGTCTCATTCGACACTGCTTCACCGTCCTCCACGTATGCCCCAAAGGCATCCAGAACCGTATAGCCCACTCCTCGTTCATCAAAAATTTCCAGAATCTTGTCTGTTGCTTCCTTGGTTGAAATGATCTGCTCTCCGGTTATCTTGTCATTCAGCCCAAAATACACAATATATTCTGTATCTGGTGTCCAGTTACTGTTTTCCGTATGATTTTCCCTGTTTGCCGTTTCCCTGCTGCCACAGCCAACGGCCACAGCTGCAAATATAATTACCAGAAATAAGGCCAGACCTTTTTTCATGATTGTAAACCTATCCTTTCATCCATCATGTTCATGCCGCGATAAAAAATATGTACGCCATTATTTTTTGTCCGTTTGTTTTCAGCATGCTCGCTGTATGCATGAATCGCCTCTCTCGTTTAATCGCCAATATCGGTATGACCCTGCTCAAATTCCCACTGCAGTCCATTTACCGCATTTTCCAATACATTCGAGAGGATAGCAACAAAATCCATATCTGCTATCAATGCATCCGCCGGCGTATCTGCAAAGATGGAAACAACAATTCCTTCATTTTGTGCTTTGAGATGAAAGGTATTTAAAATCGCGTTTACCGTGATATGCGGACAAAATTCTGCCGTCTTTACCTCGTCCAGATGCTCGTTATACTGCTCGATATAATGCAAGGCCGCCTGAACATCGCCCTTCCGAAGCATCGCGGAAAGATTCTGGTTATGATGCCTGTAGTCATGCCGGACTGTTTTTGCCTGCAGCTCATTTTCCCTTGCTAACGCAAGCTGCCCCTGCAAATATTCTATATTTTGACTGACAAGCTCCATTTTATTTTCCTCGTCCATATAACGAATGGTTCCAAAGGTCACCCATAATACCGAGCTATACATGACAACAGCAACGACAAATAACGGAACATAATGGATAAAATTGCTATAGTCTGCATAAGAAACAGTTACAAACACTGCAAAAACCGCATAAAAAAGTGTAGAAACACAGAAAATCGAATACCACGGCTTTTTCTTGTTTCCAGAAATCCCCTGTACAACAGGGCGCAAATATTTGATATAAATCCATACTGTTGGAATATAAAGCAGTGTTCTTGTTATATTTTTTGCATACATATCGCCGATGGTTGGCAACTGAGGCAGCCATATGCTGCATATGATAGAGGCCATTCCCTGTAGGATACAGAATACATTCACGTAACTGATACATAAAAATATTTTTTTGCAAACGGGATCGGCGGAAGCAAACATAAAAACAAAGAAGCTAACAACCGTAGCGCTTATCAAGGAACTAGCGGCAACGTATAACGGAGAAGTTCCAAATGTAAGAAACAGCACCGCCGAACACACAAAAACAAGATAATACAGGCCATACACGAGAGCCGTGATCTTTTTAGAGTATTTTCGCTCAATCATTACCGCAAAGCACAGGATATGCGTAATCGCCGGAAATGACATCGTCACAATCAGATGAAGCATTGCCCGGTTGCCTCCTTTTTATAAAATTCAAAATATTGCTTTTTCAGTTCTCCCCGCAGCCGGCGGGGCACCGGTATGATTGCGCCGTCCGTCATTTCTAGCGCTGTCTGACGCAGGCTCTGCACACAGCGCAGGTTGACCAAATAGGAAGCCCCCACGGGTACAAACCCGCTGAACGCATCAAACCGTTTTTTCAGCTCCGTCAGTGTTGTACGCGTTTTCAGACATTTTCCTGACTTTAGGTGTAGCTCTACATTGTGATTGATCACTTCAGCATACAAAACGGTATACAAATCAATTCGGTGAATTTCCGTTCCACACAAGATCGGAGCATACAGACGGCTCCGCCGTTTTTCCATGACACGATCCAGGGTATCATTCAGCCTCTGTTTCGTATATGGTTTCATCAGATAGTCGCTTGCATGCAGGGAGAAGGCTTCCACGGCAAAATCGGAGCTCGTCGTTAAAAAAATAATATCTGTACTGCCTTCACTTTTGTTCAAAATTTCCTTTGCAACTTCTGTTCCCAAAATACCCGGCATACAAATATCCAAAAGCGCTATATCCGGAGCTCCGTTTCTATTTATAACATTTAACAGATCAAACGGCCTGACAAAGCATTGTGCCGCAATGCATAATTCCGGATTTTCCGCTGCATATTCCAAAACAATCTGCTGTAATTGCTTCAGCTCTCCTTCCTGATCATCGCAAATATAGATATTCATGACAACACCCTCTGCGCGGAAACGATTTTCAGACATCACTGGAAAACCAGTCTGAAGGTTTCTAAATTTTTTCATATGCGGCTTCCACATTCCAAAACAACCGATCACGAAACATTATCGTCTTTTCCCATTGTGGTCAAATGTCCGTCGGAGCGCTTTTTCTGTAGGAATAATCGAACCAATCAAAGGAATCATCTGGATGCCGCCCAAAACGCCCCCAACCGTTCCGACAACATCATCTGTTTTTCCAAAAACCAGACCCATTACAATGATAGATACAGGAAATAACACCACTCCGCAGCGATACCATAATTTCCCGCAATAGTAATGAGCAAACACCCAGGTATCTATGTTTTTCATCGACATGGAGGTGCGGTAGCCATAGATATGATTGATTTTTTTCGGAGCAGTCCGCATCCAAGATTTGCCAAAAACAATCATGATAAATGGAATCAGCAAATCCATTAAAAGCATATAAAGCCAAAATCCCATTTCATAACCTCTTTCTACATTGCCTGGCAGGCATTCCATTTGTATGAATCCCAAACCTGACTATCGACTCTATTTGATTCCCATCAAACCGACCTGCATGTTGGATAACCATATCACTTCACATGCCCGAAACCCACATAAGCGGAGTATTTCTAAATGCTCTGCTACCGGAATCGGAAAATAGTCTTTCCCGTATCTTGCAATATGACGATCACATTCCTGCTCCGCTTTCCCCTGCAAACATTGATAGGACTTCCATCGTTTTAAAAAAAGATTTAAGCCCATTTCGCTATTGGGGGCAAAATTTTCAAACGTAATAAACATGCCGTTTTCCCGCAATGCCTGATAGCACTTTTGAATAGCCGATATACGTTCCTTTTGCTGATAATAGTGCAGCACCTGCATTGCTGTGATGACATGAAAGATTTCATGCACGTCAACGTCAAAGAGTGACTGATGGACAAACTCCGTCTTTGGATTGCCCTGTAACCGTTCTTTTGCGATTTCGATCATCTCCTGGCAGTGATCACATAACACAAAACGGTCAATAAACGACAAATTCTTAAAAGCCACTTCGGCCATTTTTCCTGTCCCGCTGCCGACATCGAGCCATTGTATCGACGTATGAAACTGAATGTTTACCAATTCCACAACCTGTTTATAAAATTCTTCATAGAAAGGAACGGTCCGTTTTATCTGATCATCATATTCATTGGCGTCAAATGCCGATAGAGAATCATTCATTTGCACTGCCTCCCATTTCTGTTTGCGAATTTATTTTTCTGCCTTCACATGAATACGGCGAAATGTTTCAAAACACGTGCCGTCCGCTTGCAGCGTCCTTTTTAACATAAGATTAATTATATCCTCCCGAAACTGCGCTTTCATCTCATCAGGAAGAACACTTATAAAAGGCACGATGCTCGGTTGATCAATCCACCTGATCATCTCATTCGCATTTGAGAAAAACCGATCTCGATTGACTTCCGAAACGCTGTACTGCGTAAAGCCAACAGCGGACATCATCTGTTCATATTCCTCTTTTGCCGGCATATACCACGGCCATTGAAAATCCGAAAAATATGGCCTATAAATTTCGCTTTGTATTGTTTCCCGCACTACTTCAAAAAAACAGGCGCAATTTCCATCTCCTGCAAAATCCCACAAGAGAGCTCCGTGTTCTTTTAGCGCCTCATAAGCATTGCGCAACAGCCGTTTGTGGTCGAGAATCCAATGAAGCGCTGCATTGGAAAAGATCACGTCAAACATATTTTGAAAATGTATCGCATTTATATCCATTCTCTCAAACGATAAATTAGCCTGACTTCGGTTTTGAGCAGCGGCAATCATTCCTTCCGAGGCGTCAATGCCCAACACTTGTCCGTCAGGTACCAATAGAGCCAACTGTTCGGTTAAACCGCCGTCTCCGCAACCAAGATCAAGTATCGTTTCATTTCCCTCTAAAGACAATTCTTCAATTAAACAATGACCCCATTCGGTTTGGTGCCTGGAAGCCTGTTTGTATTTCTCTCCATCGAATTCAAATGTGCCCATATCATACACCTCGATTTCCATTACCAAGCAAGCGCAGACCGCCGCATGGCTCATTTTACCATCTCGTCTGTCGCCTCGATGCGTTTTTCGCCTTATGTCGGTCTCGCGCAAGCGCAGACCGCCGCAAGGCTCATTTTACCATAAAACGCTCTGGCAGGCAAACGCACCGCCAAGGATGTTGTGCACGGATTCACCGATTACCAGATTTGCTTTTTATCGGCACCTTCGATCGCTTAACAAGTCTTTAAAATAAAATTCCGGAAATATTCATGTCCATCAGCATGGTCCCAATGAGTACAATGAGCATTAATATCAGCATGGTAAACATCAAAAAAACTGCAATACAGCTTACCAAATAGCCAACCTGACCAATTCCATGCAATTTGTGACTGCGTTTAAATTCTCTCAGCATCAAATGCGAGACCGCAAGAAAAATCAAACCGATCCAAAGCATGGTGACTCCATTCTCCCGGAGCCATAAACGAACAAGATAATCCTTACTCGTATTCACCATCAGCAGGCAAATAAAAAATAACATTCCTGTTCCCTCAACTACAAGAGCTTTTATTGGCTGAGCTTCTTTTCTGTTCTCTCGGTCATTCTGCTGCCTGTCATTTTCCCTGCCTGTTGTCCGCACCGGTTCTCCGCAGGCGCTGCATAACCGTGAATCTTCTGCTAGCTTCCTGCCGCACCTTTTACAATTCATATGCATTGACCCGCCTTTGTATATTTAACTATATAAGCACTTTTTCGCCTATACAGTTTATTAAAATATAGCATATTTGCCTATATAATGCAATATAATATGTATTGTAAAGGCGATGGTGAAGCATGAATTATTACACAATTGGACAGAGAATTCGCGAATTAAGAAAAAATAACGCTCTATCTCAGGAGGCTCTGGCGGAAAAAGTAGGTATTTCAACAACGCATATGAGCCATATCGAAACCGGAAATACGAAGCTGAGTCTCACTGTTTTAGTAAACCTCTCGCTCGCTTTAGGCGTCAGTACCGATGATCTTCTTTTCGCGCAGTCCTCTGATAACAGAAACGCCCTGATGGGCAAAGCAGTGAACATATTAGAAGGGTGTAATCCCCAAGAACTAGCCATTATCATCGACATCCTAAAAGCGACGAAAATCAGTTTATCCAAAAATTTATAATCGCCATTGTCTAATCTTTGCTCCAATCATCATGTATTGGCAAGTACAGACGGCGACTCTCAAGCTGCCGTTTGTGCCAACCACACGATGACACGGAATAATCAGAGAAATGGAATGATGTCCCACTGCGCCCCCGACATCCTGTGCGGACATTTTAGACAATCCTTTTTGCTTGGCAATCCTGTCTGCGGTTTCATCGCTAGTCATTGTCCGTCCGAATGGAAATTTCCTGCTTTGTTTCGAAAAATGTCAATATAGATCTTTTAGGGAAAATAACTGAGTCAGTAAATTATGATTTAGTTTTATCATCAATATCGTCAGGCATTTTGGTATTCCTCCAGGGTTCCTTTGATCTTTGCTTTTGCGATAACAACAGACCGTCGTACTGCCTGCGGCGTGCAATGTTCCATTGCTCCAATCTGATAGTAATTCAAATCATATTCATGATAGAGCAGAAAACGCCGCCTTTGAATGTTTGGCAGGGAAGCTATCGCTTTTCTGAGCAGTTCCGCTTGCTCTGCCTCAATGATAAATTCATCAACATCTTTCGGCAGTCTTAATGCCCGTCTGTTCAGTGTTTCATCAGAAACTTCCGAAAACTCTCTGTGCCGCCAATCCCAATTTTCTAATTTCCGATTATCAAGCTCCAATCTGCGAAATGCCATGTAAAAATCATACGTCACATTCAATTCGTGGGATATGCCCTGCCCGTCTTTGAAACTAATAAAGTATCTTCTTTCATGTTCTGTCACTTCTTCCCGAAGTATGTATGTTCTTCTCCGATACCACATTCTTTTTTCTCCTGTTGAAAAATAAGTGAGCGGTTTTGTCCTCTCACCAGGCAGCCCATAGGGAACTGTAATTTTCTCCCTTACACCTTAAATTGTTTCAGCTTTTTCCGCAGGTGGTCTAATCTTGCATAAATTGCACCCGTTGTTAAACCGATAAGCACAGCCATCTCCTTTGTGGAATACCCCTGCATTTTGAGCAGAACAATTTTCAGAGTACGCTTGTCTACCTAAGCAACATTTGATACAGATTTTTGTTTTCAATCGCATTCAATAAATCTGTAACCGTAAAGACCTCTTTCTGTGGCGGGGTATCCGACATTTCTTCAAGATATTCCGCGACATTATTCGTCCATCGGTAAAACCGCCTGTTGGAATTGAAATCAACCCTGTCGTAAGTACGGATTTCTTCAATCGTTCTTTCATCAACGCCATGCTCACGCAATATCTTTTCTTCGGCTTCTTTCCAGAGTCTCCATTTTCGTTCTTCTTTGCCGTGGTTATATGCCATCTTTTGTTTTCCTCCAATCCGAATGTTTGAAAAATCAGGATTGAAAGGCGGCGCGCGACAGTCCATGCCAACGGCGGACTTGTCCTGCGTTACAATAAAAAATGACAAAAGAAAATCCGCAAAGGCGATCAAGCCATTGCGGTTATCAGTGTTCGGATTTCTATGATGCAGGTATTTGACATCTACTTTGAGCGTATAGAATCGCCACACAAAAACAACGCTTTTTTTGATAAGTTGTCCTCACTCACCCGTGTTCTTATATAGATTGCTACCGCTTCTGGAAAGCAGCGTTGAGGTATCATTTGACTGGCAGTAATATTCAAATCCCTCCAAACTCAAACGGATTCGGACAGAAATTGTTTATCTTGGCGTGATGAAATAGCCCGCCAAAAACAGATCTATTTATCATTCTGACCGAACTATTTTACATATCTTCCTTGTGGGGAACATTATAAAACAGAAAATATATCATAAATACGCTACTTATAAGTTTTTATCATTCCTTTTTATACGACTTCTCCAAATTTAATCTGTATAGTTTCCTGGCCAATCCAGAATAAAAATGCTCCAAACAGTCATTTTTTCATTTTACCAACAAAACTTCAATGAACTAATTTGCTTTTTAATGATTTTGGTAGCTAATTGATTGATTTTTCTATATCTTTTTGTTTTAACTTTAATTAAGCCTTACAAACTGGGAGTTATATAATAGCTTGAAGAATATCATAAAATTTTTCTTTTGCATATTTCTCCATGAATGGATTGTGACCACATTTTTCTAAAATATAAGTTTTGCATGGAATACCGTTTTCTTCTAACGGTTTCATTACTCCTTCTATCGGGTGAGGGTCACAAACTCCCTGTATTAAAAATAGTTTGCTATGAATATTCTTAAATGCTGCCAATAACGCTCCATTCGTCCTTAACTTAGTAGCCTCGTTCCAAATTCTGTTATACATTTCATTATCTGCTTTGTCTACTATGAGTTTTCCGCTGCTTTCAAGGTAATAATTATCCGATTTTTCTAAAATACTGGGTATCTTTTTTATATCTTCATCAGTAGCCACATTATCTATCATTCTCTGAAAGATTTTACGTTCTTCGCCCGAAAGATTTCGCAATCTTCGTAAAGATATTTCTTTGACATATGTATCTGCAAGTGGTGGGCAACCAACTAAGATAATGTTTTTACATATCTTTGGGTATTTTTCTGCAAATAAAACAGCTAACCATGCGCCCCATGAGTGACCGATTAAAGTTGGTTTTCCTTGGCAATATTCTATAATTTGCAAGTATAATTCTTCAATCAGTTCCGCTATAGAATATTGGGATTGCAATGCTTCAACAATTCCCCTTTCCGTCAATCTGCTCAATTCTTCTGAACAGGTTTTTAAAGAACCTATTGCCCCAGGTCCTCCATGAATTAAAACAGTCTTATATGGTGCTTTTCCATGTAGTTCAACCATTTTTATTTTTACCTCAATTCTAATTTGATTTTCAAAAAATGATGACCTCTCAACAAAGGTTACAGCACTTCAATAAAATCCTCTAAAAGCCTTAGTTTTACAGTGATAAGGAAGTATTTAGCCAACATATCACTAACGCCGGCAGACAGGATTGCAAACAGAGAGTTAATCACTTCCAAAAGTGGTCGGCTCTCTGTTTTTCTATCTACGCATTGTTACGCAGTAGAAGCCCATTTTTGAGGGCTGTTCAAAAATATCGTCTTTGCGATTTTGACGCTTAAAAAGCCTTGTAGAATAGAGACTTCAAGCCGCCTACCGCGTAACAATACAAGGCATTTTCAAAGCGACAGACGGGATTTACCTATCTTAAATCAAAAAGGGAATTTTCATAGTCCTTTACATAATACCGTACATTCTTGCGCCCTTTTTGAATAATGATATGTCCCTCTGCTTCTAATTTCTCTTTCTGTGCTTCAATACCATTTGGATATTTAGCATTTAGTTCTCCATTTGCTTTTAAAGTTCTCCAATAAGGCGTTTCATTTTCTGAACGCTGATAACTCGCCCATGCCGCAATAGAAACAAAAATCCCTGCTGTAATCGGTTCTGTAAAATCCGCACCACTCAACTCCGCAAAGTATTCTCGTATCTTTCCAATAGTAATCACTTTGCCATAAGGTATTTTTTTCATTACCTTGTCATAGTCGATTGGTGGGGCAAAATACATTTTACTTCCACCATATTTTTCAATGCTTTTCTGGTCTGTAATGATTTGAAATTTTGGCATATCTTTATTATCGTGCAACATAGCATTAAAATCTTTTTTATCTTCATTTGCCATTTCTGCCACCTCCTACTTTAAGAATAATAGGTTTGTCATTCTTGTGCAATGAGGCTGTTTAAAAAACTTTGACAACTTCCAATTTGAATATCCGCAAATTATAACCTCTCAACAGAGGTTACAGCACTTTAATAAAATCCTCCAAAAGCCTTGAAAATAAAGGATTTATCGCAATGTGTTCGCCTTATCACTTTATACGGTTACACACAAGTTTACTCTTTCCCCCATTGCTTATAAGGGCAAATGCAAGGGCAAGAAAATCTCATAACAAGACAAACATAAGTGTGGCAATCGGAGAACTGTGGCATATGTGCAAATATATTATAACGGAGGATTTTTCAATGGACAAGTATATTTACGATGATAAAAATGGTCTGTGGTATGAATTGCAAGGAGATTATTATATC
>CALWPC010000037.1 GCA_944383325.1 uncultured Lachnospiraceae bacterium
ACAGTTGAAGGTGTATAACCGCAGGGATTATAACAACTTCCCCATGCGGCCACTGGGATGGAGAACACCGAATGAGGTACTACGGGATTATTTACGGTCAGTGTAACAAATGTTTGACAAACCTACACAATCGGCAGACGAAAACAGATAACGATCAAAATAACGCTTTTTATTCTGTTCTCAGCGCGGAAACTGGATCTTTTTTCGCCGCCCTCTTTGACGGAATCAGTCCGCCGATGATCGTCAGCAGCGTGCTCAGCACAATCAAAATCATTCCTCCCGCAAACGGAAGCGCCGCATTCACATCGTCAGACTCTGCAATCACATGAATCACAGCATTGACAGGTATTAAAAGAAGCAGAGAAATCCCCACGCCGATCGCGCCGGCGCACAGTCCGATAATCAATGTCTCCGCGTTAAATACCTGGGAAATATTGCGCTTTGACGCGCCGATCGCACGCAGAATTCCAATTTCTTTTGTCCGCTCCAACACGGAAATATAGGTGATAATACCGATCATAATAGACGACACGACAAGAGAAACAGCGACAAATGCAATCAACACATACGAAATTACATTGACAATCGTCGTCACTGAGGACAATAACAGGCCGATATAATCCGTATAGGTAATCTGATCCTCCTCGTCAGCAGACGTATTGTACTGTTCAATGCACTCGGAAACCCCGTCCTTATCCTCAAAGCTATCCACGTAAATATCGATGGACGACGGCGCATCTTCACTGATCAGTCCAAACGCTTCCATATTGTCGTCATAACTTCCTACAGAAATATACCGTTCATAAATGGAAAGCAGCACGTCATCCTCCGGATTCAGCAAATATGCGTCAAGTGCAGACGCAAGCTCCGTCTCGCTCATCTGCGCCATTGCAGACACCTGTTCCGATCCCGCAGCCGCATACATGCTCTGCAGCATATCTTTACAGAGCGCCGCCTTGTCGGAAACGCCCAGATTCGTCAAATATACTTTTGTATCTGCAATCCTCTTCGCGTCGTCATCAGGAGAAAACGCCATGCCATTTAACACATTGACCGTCGGATCAGCGCTCTGCGCTTTGATCACGTCGCTCTCCTTCGTGCGCTCCATTACGTAATCAGTCAACGCTTTGGTATATCCAATCGTCTGTGTGACAGACGCGTTTTGAGCGTCTTCCCGCGGCCGGATCACTCCGGTAATTTTCAGCGCAACTGCCTGACCGAACATCTCTTCAAGCTCCGTCTGATCATCTTCGATCGAGTCAAACGTTCCGCGCTCGTTTTCTACATAGAGATCACAGGCGGGCAGCAAATAAAAATCCTGACTGCAGATTTCCTCATAACTCCAGGAATGGGTATCTAGCGTAATCGTTTCTCCTCGGTTGATTTTCTCCATTAACTGTTTATATTCCGACGACGGAAGCAGGCCAAGTTCATAGAGCGTCGTCGCAGGAATTTCATTTTGTTCGTCGAGCACTAAGACAACCTCGTCGTATGCAGTCGGCCAATCTCCATACAATACGTCATAACTGTCGGTCACCGTCGGGCTGATCAGTTTACCGCCGACGCCCGGCATCAGCTGTTCAAAATGACTGGAGGAGCCGGACATCATCATACCCATCCCGTCTCCCGCTGAAATCCCGAAACGATTTGACTGCTCCATGCCGGCTCCGCCGGTGTCAATCAACACCTGCTCGGTATCGTACGTATATACCCGAAACTGAATATCATAAGAATACACAATCCCATTTTCACCGACATAATCGTGAATCGCGCTGTCCTCATCATCGAGATACTGCTTAAACTTTGTCAGGTTATTTTCGGTAATACTGGTTGTGATGCTCGAAGCCATCTCCAGATCCCGGCTATTTGAATAGACCGCATCAAGTCCATGCTCTTGCTGTTCGCCGTCCTGGCCGCCGTGCGCGCTGCTGCCCATCTCCATCAGACTGCTTAAATCCATCGTCGTCTCCTCGACGGTGATCGGATAAGACGTCATTGTTTCTTTCTGTACGTCTGTGATATATGAATTAACGCCATTAGACAGCGACAAAATAAGCGCAATACCGATAATACCGATAGAACCCGCAAACGCTGTCAGCAACGTCCGCCCTTTTTTCGTCCGCAGATTATGAAAGGACAACGAAAGCGCCGTCCGAAATGACATGGAAGACTTTTTCACAGGCTCGCTGCTAGGAGATACCGTCTGCAAGTTCCCTTCCTCATATGGTGCGGAATCATCGATAATGCGCCCGTCCCGCAGCTTTACAATACGCGTCGCATAGGTCTTCGCAAGCTCTGGATTGTGGGTAACCATAACCACCAACCGGTCCTTGGCAACTTCCCGCAACAGCTCCATCACCTGCAGGCTCGTGTCGGTGTCAAGCGCACCGGTCGGCTCATCCGCCAGAAGAATATCAGGATCATTCACAAGCGCGCGGGCGATCGCCACGCGCTGCATTTGTCCCCCGGACATCTGGTTCGGCCGCTTGTGAAGATGATCGCCCAGGCCAACCCGGACAAGCGCTTCCCTGGCTCTTGCCCGGCGTTCGGATTTCGAAACGCCGGAAATGGTCAGCGCCAGTTCCACATTTGACAATACTGTCTGATGCGGAATTAAATTATAAGTTTGAAATACAAATCCAACGGAATGATTGCGATAGGTATCCCAGTCGCGGTCCGTATATTTGTCGGTAGACCGGCCGTTGATGATCAGATCGCCGCTATCATAGCGATCCAGGCCACCGATGACATTCAGCAGAGTAGTTTTTCCGGAACCGCTTGGGCCTAAAATGGCCACAAACTCATTATCCCGAAGATTCAGGCTGACCCCGTCGAGTGCTGTCTGCGAAAACTCTCCGGTCGTATACCGTTTGCATATCTGTTTGAGCTGTAGCATGAATCGTCCGCTCCTATCTTTCTTTTTACCACTTCATATCCTTTAAAATATCAAAGCAATCGAATGTCGCGAAATAATCCCGCGGCGTCTCAGCCCGCCGGATCAGCTGCGTAGAGCCGTCCTCCCTCAAAAGCACTTCCGCGCTTTTCAGCTTTCCATTATAGTTATATCCCATGGAAAACCCATGCGCGCCGGTGTCGTGGATAAACAGCAGATCACCCATGTCAATTTTCGGCAGCATACGGTCGACTGCAAATTTATCATTATTTTCGCACAGCGATCCGGTAATATCATACTTATGATCGCAGGGCAGATGTTCCTTGCCCATCACCGTAATGTGATGATAAGCGCCGTACATGGCCGGACGCATCAGGTTGACCGCGCACGCGTCGCAGCCAATATATTCCTTGTGCGTATGTTTTTCGTGAATCGCTGTCGTAACCAGAGCGCCGTAAGGCCCGAGCATAAATCTCCCAAGCTCCGTATAAATTTCCACATCGCCCATTCCGGCAGGGACAAGAATTTCCTCATATACCTTCCGTACACCCTCTCCGATAATCTGAATATCATTCGGCTTCTGGTTCGGACTATACGGAATTCCAATACCCCCTGAGAGATTGATAAACTGAATATGCGCTCCGGTCTGCTTTTTAAGCTCCACCGCCGTCTGAAACAGGGTTCTTGCCAGATACGGATAATATTCGTTCGTCACTGTGTTGCTCGCCAAAAAGGCATGGATCCCAAAATGTTCAACGCCCTTCTCTTTTAATATGCGAAATCCCTCAAATAACTGTTCCGTCGTAAAACCATATTTGGCGTCACCCGGATTATCCATTATATCCGTGCTGATTTTAAATACGCCGCCGGGATTGTATCTGCAGCTGATTGTTTTCGGAATGCCGACCAAATCTTCCAGAAAATCAATATGCGTAATATCATCAAGATTAATAATGGCGCCGATTTCAGCAGCCTTTTTATACTCCTGCGGCGGCGTCGCATTGGATGAAAACATGACTTCTTTCCCTGTAATTCCAAGCGCTTCCGAAAGCATCAGCTCGGTCAGCGACGAACAATCGCACCCGCATCCCATCTCATGAAGGATTTTGATAATAAACGGGTTAGGCGTTGCCTTCACTGCAAAGTATTCCTTAAATCCTTTATTCCATGCAAACGCTTTTTGGACTGCTCTCACATTCTCGCGAATCCCCTTTTCATCATACAGGTGGAAAGGTGTCGGATATTGTTTTACAATTTCTTTCAGCTGTTCATACGTAACAAACGGTTTCTTTTCCATAATATGTTCTCCTCATTTCCCCGACTTTTCTGTCGTGTAATCTTGCGCATACACCGCGCATTTTATTTGACATGGACATGCGTAAACAAATGATCCTGACAGTATTCGTAGTTACCGTTGCACTGTGAGCAAAATCGGAACGACAGATTTTCGTCGTCTTTTTCTGTCCGGCCGCACACCGCACACTTATGCCGCGTAATTGCGCCGGAAGCTCCTGAACCTGCTCCGGCCATTTTTGTCTTTTTCTGATAGGCGGCGCGGCGCTTGATCTGTCCGGGCGTCAGATGCTGCCCGCTCCTAGATGTCAGGAAAAATACAAGGAAATTAATCAGAGAAGCGGCGATCGCAACTTTTGCCCCGATCCCGGAACGCACAAACTCATATACCGTCATCGCCACATACAGAAACGCCAGCCATTTCACACGCACCGGAATCACAAAATACAAATACACCTGCATATTCGGATATAACGCGGCAAAAGCCAAAAAAATCGTCAGACAAATATAATACACACTCGGCCCAACAATAAAATAAAACTGTGTGCCTGTCAGCAAACCAACGCCGTAAACTGCCATGCTGAGCACAACGGTAATAATAAATCCTCCAAACAGGAATACATTATATCGAAACGCTCCGATCGTGCGCTCAAGACTCGTTCCGATCGAATAGTAGAAAAACAGCATAATGATCGTGAAAATATCGAGCTGAGAAGGCGGAATCAAAATCCATGTGACTAGCCGCCAGACCTGCCCCCTTAAAATCATAGACGGTTCCAGTGTCAGCATCAGAAATGCCTGAGGGGCGACAAGGGAAATCACATACCCGATCACCATACAACCGATCAGATAAATAGACAGGTTTGGAATCGCATAGCGCCCGAACTTGCGTTCAAGCTTAGACATAAAATTCATACATACCTCATTTCCGCGCCATCCGGGCGCCAATACAGGAAATTTTCAATTAATACGGCAAAAACGCTATATCGCTGTAATTATAACGAGTTGCCAACTGATTGTCAACGAAGCACTTGTGAATTTCGTGTGATTCCCCATGCGCAGGGAATTCGTGTCAATTTGTATTTTATTATTTGAACTTTTGCAAATATTGTCGTATAATGTCTTAGGTTAAATAACCCTTTGGAAATAAAAATCAACAGTCACAGCCGTCCATATGCCCAAACAACGGGTATATGGGCGTTCATACTGGAGGAATGTACATGAACAGTTCAACAAACCTGCTAGGCATCGACATTGGGTCTACCACAGTGAAAATTGCCATTTTAAATCAGCAGCACGAACTTTTATTTGCGGACTATGAACGTCATTTTGCCAACATTCAGGATACCCTGGCCGGACTTTTAAAAAAGGCACACCGGCAGCTTGGCGATATGTCGCTTTCCCCGATGATTACCGGTTCTGGCGGGCTGACCCTCGCCAAACATCTGGACGTTCCGTTCGTTCAGGAAGTAATTTCTGTCTCCACCGCGCTCTCCGACTATGCGCCTCAGACCGACGTCGCCATTGAGCTTGGCGGTGAGGACGCGAAAATCATTTATTTTGAAGGCGGCAATGTCGAACAGCGCATGAACGGTATCTGCGCCGGCGGCACCGGCTCCTTCATCGACCAGATGGCTTCGCTGCTTCAGACCGATGCGAGCGGCCTGAATGAATACGCCAAGGACTATCGCGTCATTTATCCGATTGCGGCTCGCTGCGGCGTATTTGCCAAATCGGACATTCAGCCGCTGATTAACGAGGGCGCGACGCGGGAAGATTTGGCCGCGTCTATTTTTCAGGCGGTCGTCAATCAGACAATCAGCGGTCTTGCCTGCGGCAAGCCGATCCGCGGACATGTTGCCTTTCTCGGCGGTCCGCTTCATTTTCTGTCCGAATTAAAAGCGGCCTTCATCCGAACATTGGAACTCGATGATGAACACATTATTGCCCCGGAACACTCCCATCTGTTCGCGGCGATCGGATCCGCTTTAAATTTCAAGGAAGATGTAGAAATCTCCCTTCAGGAAATGATCGACAAGCTCTCCTCACAAATTAAGATGGAGTTTGAAATTGAGCGAATGGAGCCACTATTTAAAACCGGCGAGGAGTATGACGCTTTTATCCGCCGGCATAACGGTCACAATGTGGCGACCGCTCCGCTCGAAAGCTATCAGGGAAACTGTTATCTCGGCGTAGACGCAGGATCGACGACAACAAAAGTCGCCCTCGTCGGGGAGGACGGCAGCCTGCTCTATTCTTTTTACAGCAATAATAACGGCAGTCCTCTCGCCACAACAATCACCGCCATACAGGAAATTTACCGCCGCCTGCCAAACGGCGCCAAAATTGTCCACTCCTGCTCAACCGGATACGGCGAGGCGCTGATCAAGGCTGCCCTCCTGTTGGACGAGGGCGAGGTGGAAACCGTATCGCATTATTACGCCGCGGCCTTTTTCAATCCTGAGGTAGACTGTATTCTCGATATTGGCGGTCAGGATATGAAGTGCATTAAGATCAAAAATCAGACTGTGGACAGCGTGCAGCTCAACGAGGCGTGCTCGTCAGGCTGCGGTTCCTTTATCGAGACCTTTGCCAAATCGTTAAATTATTCGGTGGAGGACTTTGCACAGGAAGCGCTGTTTGCCGAACATCCGATTGATCTCGGAACGCGCTGCACTGTATTTATGAACTCCAAAGTAAAGCAGGCGCAGAAGGAGGGTGCTTCTGTCGCGGACATATCCGCAGGCCTCGCCTATTCCGTCATTAAAAACGCATTATTTAAAGTCATTAAACTTTCTGACCCAAAAGATCTTGGTTCACATATTGTTGTACAGGGCGGTACGTTCTACAATGATGCCGTTCTCCGGAGTTTCGAAAAAATTTCCGGCTGCGAGTGCGTCCGTCCCGACATCGCCGGGATCATGGGTGCGTTTGGAGCCGCTCTGATTGCACGCGAACGTCATATTGACGGCTACACCACGACGATGCTGCCCATTGATCAGATCAATGATCTCGAATTTGAAACGACCATGGCGCGCTGCAAAGGCTGCACCAACAGCTGCCTGCTGACGATTAATACCTTCTCCGGAAACCGGAAATTTATTACCGGAAACCGCTGCGAGCGCGGACTCGGTCAGCCAAAAAACAAAGAACAGATCCCCAATCTGTTCGAGTACAAATTAGAGCATCTGTTTGCCTATCAGCCGCTTGAGAAAGAAAAAGCGCCCCGCGGCGAAGTGGGCATCCCGCGCGTGCTGAATATGTACGAAAATTATCCGTTCTGGCATACCTTTTTTACGGAACTCGGATACCGCGTAGTGCTCTCCCCCGTTTCCAACCGGAAGATCTATGAGCTTGGAATTGAATCCATTCCGAGTGAATCCGAGTGTTATCCGGCAAAACTTGCTCACGGCCATGTCAGCTGGCTGATCCGAAAAGGGCTGAAATACATCTTTTACCCTTGTATTCCTTATGAGCGCACGGAATTTGAGGACGCAAACAATCACTACAACTGTCCGATCGTTACTTCATACGCTGAAAATATTAAAAATAATGTGGAAGAACTTCGTGACAGCGACATACGATTTGAAAATCCGTTCCTTCCGTTTACGAACCTGGACGTATTAAAGAAACGGCTTGTGGAAGAATTTACGGAAAACCACAACATTCCTGCCGATGAAATCGGCCGCGCCGCCGACGCAGCCTGGAATGAACTTGCCCGCGTCCGCCAGGATATACGTGACAAAGGCGAGGAGACACTCGCCTGGCTGGAACAAACAGGAAAGCGCGGTATTGTACTGGCCGGACGTCCTTATCACATTGATCCGGAGATCAACCACGGAATACCGGAGCTGATCAACGCATATGGCATCGCAGTGCTGACTGAGGATTCCATCTCTCATCTTCAGCCGGTAGAGCGCCCTCTGATTGTTATGGATCAGTGGATGTATCACTCCCGACTGTATGCGGCCGCCAACTATGTAAAGACAAAGGAAAATCTGGACCTGATTCAGCTTAATTCGTTTGGCTGCGGACTGGACGCCGTGACCACCGATGCTGTCAGCGACATTTTGTGCAACAGCGGAAAAATCTACACCGTGCTGAAAATTGATGAGGTGAATAATCTGGGAGCCGCACGCATCCGTATCCGCTCCCTGCTGTCCGCCATCCGCGTGCGCGAGGAAAAACATGCCGAGCGCAAGATTGTCCCGGCCAACATCGAACGCGTTGTATTTACAAAGGAGATGCGTAAAAACTATACGATTTTATGTCCGCAGATGTCTCCGATTCACTTCGAGCTTATCGCTCCGGCGCTTAGCTCCTGTGGGTATAACATTGAAGTGCTGCCGAACGACAACCGTGAAGCCGTAGATGTCGGGCTGAAATATGTAAACAACGACGCCTGCTATCCTTCGCTGATTGTCGTCGGTCAAATTATGGAGGCGATCCTCTCCGGGAAATATGACACCGATAAAATTGCAGTGATTATCACACAGACCGGCGGTGGATGCCGCGCTTCCAATTACATTGGTTTCATCCGCCGTGCACTGGATCGTGCCGGCTATGGGCATATTCCGGTGATCTCACTCAATTTGAGCGGCCTGGAGTCCAATCCCGGATTTAACCTGAAATCGTACCCGCTGATCAAAAAGGCGCTGTTTGCTCTCACCTTTGGAGATATATTTATGCGCGTAATCTACCGGATGCGGCCGTACGAGCAAGTCCGCGGTTCAGCCAATGCTCTGCATGACAAATGGAAAAAACGCTGTATCGCCTTTGTCAGCAGCAAACATCCTTCCATACGCACATTCCGCAAAATGTGCCGCGAAATTGTGGAAGATTTTGACCGCCTGCCGATTACCGATGAGCGCAAACCAAAAGTCGGCGTTGTCGGGGAAATTCTTGTCAAATTCCTTCCGGCCGCCAATAATTATCTGGTCGATCTTCTTGAAGCCGAGGGCGCGGAAGCCGTCGTACCGGATTTGACAGACTTTCTGATGTACTGCTTTAAAAATGCGGAATTCAAAGCAAACTATCTGGGCATGAAAAAATCAACCGCCCTCTTCTGCCGCATCGGTATCCGGGGCATGGAGTGGTTTCGGGGAGCCGCGTCAAAAGCGCTCGAACAGAGCGAGCATTTTACGCCGCCTGCACATATAGATACACTTGCAGAGATGGCTTCAGAAATTGTCTCCCTGGGCAATCAAACCGGAGAGGGATGGTTCCTGACCGGAGAAATGCTGGAACTGATCCACAGCGGAACAGACAATATCGTCTGCACGCAGCCGTTCGCATGTCTGCCGAATCATGTGGTCGGCAAAGGCGTTATCAAAGAACTGCGTCACCAGCATCCGATGGCAAATATCGTCGCGATCGACTATGATCCGGGCGCCAGTGAAGTCAATCAGCTCAACCGCCTCAAACTGATGCTGTCGACCGCGCAAAAAAATCTAAAAAAACAACTCTCCGGAAGCTGAATACCGTTACACGGTAAACGCTTCCCCGAGCGCAAAGGAATAAATGACTCTCTCACTCACCGGCTTGCCGGTAAGTGAGGAGAGCGCCTTCGCGTAATAACGAAGCTGCATCTCATAGCGTTTCTTCAGTAATTCTTTTCCATTCCTGTGATTCACATGATCCGTTTTATAATCCACAAGAATCCACTGACCGTTTTCCTCAAAATACGCGTCAATAATTCCCTGAACAAGCAGCGGCTCCGCGTCTTCTGCCGCCTCCTCATAAACCTCCTGCGCTCGAATAGAAAACATAAAGGGCTGCTCACGGCGCAAAGTTCCGGCTTTCGCGGCCGCATACATACGAAGGCCCAAGTCGGACTGAAGAAACGCAAGCAAATCCTCCGTGCGAATCCGTTGAGCCAGTCGCTTCTCTAGCCGCCCTTCTTTTACAAGAGAATCAACAAACTGTTTGATCGAATTACCGTCCATCTCCCTGGAATAATCCATGCACTGCATCACTTTGTGATAGGCTGTGCCAACCGACGCCGGGCGCGTTTCCTGTGCTCCTGACAGAAAACGCGGCACCGGTCTGGAATCATCCCCTGTTTTCTGTTCCGGTTTTGTATCTGCTTGCTCATATAAATAAACTGTTTCTTCCTCTCCGTCAGCAATTTGCTGTTCCCTTTTTTTCAATTCCGTCACAGACAGTTTTGTCGGGTAAACGGACATGGAATATGGATACTGATACGATAATCGCCGCTCCAGCTCCTCTGCACGTTTCCGATCCGCCGGGGCGACATCTATAGGGACGGATGCCGCCACAGTCATATGCGGCGAAACTTCTTTATCTGACACCGTAACCCGTTGTCTGGCGCGGTCTGATTGATCTAGCACTTCACAGAGCTGACTGAGCGGCGTCTCATGACAAACAAACAGCCCGTGCTGTCCTCCGACAAGAGAATACAGCCATTTCCAATAGGAACTGCCATCGACGATCTCGCCGAACGACAGCGGTCCCTCACGGCGCTCCGGCGTCGTTTTACTGTCTGCAACTGCCGTCAAGATCAGTTTTTCACGCGCTCTTGTCATGGCGACATACAAGATGCGCAGCTCCTCCGCCCTCGATTCTAACCGCAGCTGTCTTTTCATCACCCTCTTTTGAAGAGAGACAGCCTTTGTGCGCAGTTTGGCGTCGACGACGTCAAGTCCGATCCCCAAATCTGCATGCATCAGCGCTAGCTCGCGCTCATCCGCATCATGAAACCGGTGGTTCAGGCCAGACAGAAACACGATCGGAAATTCAAGGCCTTTACTTTTGTGAATCGTCATAATGCGCACCGCATTCATCGATTCATGAACCACAGAAGCTTCCCCGAGATCAATTTCATATTTCTTTAACTGTTCCAAATAACGCACAAAATGATACAAGCCTTTATAGGTGCTCTTTTCATATGCCTCCGCCTGTCTCAGAAGCATCTGCAAATTTGCGGCGCGAAGCTCCCCTGCCGGCATCGCACGGAAATAATCATACACTCCGGTCTGATGCATAATATCCCACAACAACACATGAATTTGTGTATCTGCCAATTCGCCCCGAAACTGCGCATACTGCCGGTAAAAATTCTGCAGTTTTTCACGCAGCTTCTCTTCCATCCCATACACGGCATAATTCTGTGCCGCCTCATAAAAAGCAAGATCGGGAAACGCAATGCGAATCTGCGCAAGCTCTTCCGAATTCAGTCCGACAAACGGAGACCGCAGCACAGAGGCAAGCGGGAGATCCTGCCGGTAATTATCGAGCAGATACAGATAATTCACCATCGTTTCAATTTCAAACGTCTGAAAAAAACCGGTCACCGACTCCGAGTACGCCGGAATTCCGGCATCCATCAGCGTGTTGACAAATACCTCCGCCTGGTTCACCCGGCTGCGCACTAAAATCACCACGTCACTGTATACTGCCCGGCGCCGGCTCCCGTCGCGCTCCGTGATCAACAATCCCTCCTCCTGATCAACGAGTTTTTGAATACGCTCTGTCAGCATGATCGCCTCTAATTGTTCATTCGTATACTCGCAGTCTGATGTCCGGTCGCGGACCGTATACAGCACTTCCGTGCGGTAGTCCTCATTCTCCGTCTGTTCATACGAGGCGCCGCAGTACAGCGCGGCCTCCCGGTCGTAAGAAATGCCCCCAACCTGCCGCTGCATGCATGCAAAAAAGACGCTGTTGACACTTTCCAGAACCTCTGTTCTGCTGCGGAAGTTTTGATGCAGCAATACTTTCCGGTCACGAATGCCTGTCAAACTCTCATCGGAACCGCCATAACGATCCAGTTTCTCTAAAAATAAATCGGGTCTGGCCTGCCGGAATTTATAAATGCTCTGCTTCACATCGCCAACCATAAACAGGTTGCCCTCCGTATCGGTTTGTCTGCTGATACTATTTAAAATCATCTCCTGAAGCAGGTTGCTGTCCTGATACTCGTCAATATAAATTTCCTGATAATACTGCTGAAGAGAACGCGCCGTTTCCGATGGACTTCCGTCCGGCTTCACCAGAATGGAAAGCGCATCGTGTTCCAGATCGGAAAAATCCCGCAGCTTCTTCTCCCGTTTTTTGGCGCGGTAGCGAACGGCAAACTCTTTTGTCAATTCGGCAAACGTCCGCGCCGGACCCGCGCATTTTTCAGAGAGGGCAAGCTCCTGATCAAGTGAACATGCACAGAAGTTTTCTCTCAATCTTTTTAAAACACTCCGGTATTCTTCTGCGTATGCGCCGGCCTTTTCTACAAGTTCTCCGTCATACTCCGCTTTCTTATTTGCGCGCACGCGCGGCGGGACATGCTCCCTGATACCAAGCGCCCGCTTTTCCCAGTCGTGATCTTCACACAGCCATTCGATAAACGAAAGCTCCTCCCTGAAAAATGCCTGATAATATATGGGCCCGCCCGGCTGCTCGGTAACTGCAAGTCCCTGCGCCGCGCATTGCCTCGCCGTCTGCAGCTCCTGTTCTGTCAGATTTTGCATCATCTGTCCGACCGGACTTTGCAGAAACTCCCCTGTTGTCGTGCAGGCATATGACTCCGCACAGCCCGACAGCCACTCCTCCGGTCTCGGGTGAGCGTCCGCAAAGTCATACAGCTTTAGAATAAGCTCGTCCAACTGGCCGTCATTTTTTCCGAAAGCAAAAAACTCAACAAAATCAAAAAAATCTTTGCTGCCCTCTGCAAAATGATCTTCCAACAATTCTGCGGCCACATCCGCGCGAATCAACGCCAACTCCTTTTCATCTGCAATACGGCAGGACGGATCCAAATCACAGACATGAAAATAATTTTTGATCAGATAAGAGCAAAAACCGTCGATTGTTGAAATCCGTGCATGATGAAGCGCCATATGCTGACTGCGCACACGCTCATTGTCCGGCTCCTCCTCCAGTTTTTCCTCCAGGGCAAGCCGAAGCCGTTCCTTCATCTCAGCGGCGGCCGCCTTGGTAAAAGTCACAACAATCAGCCGTTCCAGATCGAGAGGATGTTCTTTATCTGTAATTCTTGATAAAATTCTCTCCACTAAAACCGCTGTTTTTCCTGAACCCGCCGCTGCGGAAACCAGCAAATTACAATCCCGAAGGTCAATCACCTGTCTCTGTTGCTTCGTCCACTTCACTGCCATACTGCTCCTCCAGGCGCTCAAAAATATCCTCTGTTTTATATGTGGGAAGCGTCCGATACGCATAATTGGCAATGCGTCTGTCGAATCCGCAAATCCCGTGATAAGTACAATATTCGCATGGTGTTCCTTTTGTCGTTCGATACGGTGAAATTGCCGTAATGCCTTCCAGAATACCTTTTCCGATACGCGTGAGCATCTCGTCATTTTTATCCAGCATCATCTGAAAATGCCTTGTTTTCAGCGACTTGGTTTCCACCTTGCTGTAGCTTCCGTTTTTGTTGCGCTTTACCGGAATAATTCTTGATACGTCCGTAAACGTATGATCCATTTTTTGAATCAGGCCATAATCTTCATTGACATATCCATCCAACCTCATCATCTGAAGCAGGCGGTCGCGGTATTCCTCCGGCGTCTCAGCCGGTTCGAGTTTCAAAACCGGATCGTCCAAATGCTGAAGAAAAATTCCGGCCGGAATAATCTCGCAGTCCGGATGCGCTTTTTCCTGGAGGGCAACAGCCGCCCTTAGATAGAGCGGCAGCTGAAGCGAAAGTCCGTGAAACCACTCCGAAAGAGAAAACGATCTGGAACCGGATTTATAATCAATAATTCGCAAATAGCGCCGGCCATCCTCCGCGAACACATCCATGCGGTCGATCCTTCCGGTCAGAATCAGTGAGTTTTCTCGATCCAGTGTTAACGGGAGAATGCCCTCGTGATCCGAAAAATCCAATTCATAATTAGCCATTTCAAAATCGCCCCTGGACAGCTGTTCCTGAATCACCCACGCACTTCTGGAAAGCATGCGCAGCATTCTTCCCCGATGATACGTTCCTCTCGCCGTCCGGTAAAGGGATTGGGCGCCGGCGCGCACAATGCCTTCCTCCAGGACACGTTCCAAAAGTTCACTGGTCTGCTCCGGCGTACACTCCTCCCCCCTGTGTGCAATCAGATAACTGGAATACATCTCAAGCGCCTCATGAAAAACGGTTCCGTTATCCGCCGGCGTAAATTCCAACCGTTTCCGCGGTTTTAAACGGAGTCCATATTGGATAAAATGCGAAAACGGACAGGCGGAATACCTCTCCATTCTTGTCGCACTCCCATACAATTTTGATCCGAACAGCTGCCCAGCAGTCTGCGCAGAAATACCGTGCTCGCGGTTCTGATAAACGGCCGCTTCCCGCATACGTCGAATGCGCTCCCAAAATGAAGCATTTGACTGTCCCACAAGACAGGCACATGTCCAATCTGTAGTATCTGCGCACCCGGACTGACCCGACACATAATTTTGCATGTAGCGGTAAAGCTCTTCCCATGTCTGTACGTCGGACAGGCTCGTACACCCGACCGGCTGACGTCTAATTTCCATGTCCGAAAACAGACGCCGGACAGAGGCAATCAAAAAGGACGGACGCGCCTCCTCCTGTGCGCCGGTACTGGCGCTGTACGTCAGATACAGTCTCCTCCGCGGTTTTGTAAGCAGCAAATACAGATAATACTTCTGAATAGCAAGCGTCTCACAGGGAAGCGGCGCCAACGAAGCCTGATACTTGACAAGCATTTCCCTCTCCGCCTCCGATAAAATCCCTCCGCCTGCATATGCGGAAGGGATGATCCCGTCATTGACGCCAATAAAAAAGAGGACGTCAATTTCCTTTAGTCTGGTCCTCTCCACATCGCCCAAAATGACACAGTCATTCCCCGGCGGCAGTACACCGACCGATGCATCTGCAAACCCTGAATCCAGAATCTGCATATATTCCATAATCGGCAGCCGCTCAGATCCAAGAAGCTCCACATACTGATCGAGAAGATCGATAACCAGTCCGTATACCTGCGCATATTCTTTTGCCTTTGCAAGATTTCCATGCGACGTATAATACTGTTCACGCTCCGACAGTCGGTCATAGAGTCCTTTGCGCTCCATGAACTCATAAAGTATAACTGTTTTATCCCGCACTGTCGCGTCAGAATTCTCCCATACAGACACAAGCGGACCGACATCACTCACAAACTGTTCCCGGATTTCATTTAACATCGAAAGTTCCTGCGCAGTCCGGTCTCCGCCGCGATACACCCATACCTGCTCATATCCGGAAAAACCCCGGATACCACACTCCAGTATGTAATTTTCCAGACTGTCAATCTGTGAATCCGACAGCTCGGACAAACCACACCGAAAATAGCGCAGTACGCTCTCGCACGTAAAGCGCTCGGCGACCATTCCCAAGACCGCGCGAATCCACTCTAACATCGGATTTAACAGCAGCGGAGATTTATAATCATAAAAATACGGAATATCATATTCTTCAAAAGCGCGTCTGAGCGCCGCTTCATACTGATCCATCGCGCCGGACACCACCGCAATCTGTCCATAGCGGCATTCCCCGCTCCGAACCAACCGTGCAATTTCCGAAGCCGCGAACAATGCCTCCTGCTCTGGCTTGGCCAATTCATACAGACGGATTGCATCCTGGCGCTTCTGAAAGATCCGCTGCCTCTGACGAAAAATAGATTCTTCCAAATGTGCAAGCGCCGGCGCGCCGGAAAGCCTGGGGTTTTCTGACGGATGAAAACAGAGCGGTTCGTCCACCGGCACATGTTGTTTTCGCGCAATCAAAGATAAATGCCTCATCGTCTTTGAGCTTAAATAAAAGAGGTGCTGCTCGCTTAGCTGTCCAACGCCGACAATTTGGGGATCGGCTGTAATCACGACAATGACCTGACGACAGTACAGAAGCAATTTTTCAATCAATCGGTTTTGCAGCGGTGTAAATCCTGTAAAGCCATCCAAAATCAACACGCTGTTTTTCAGCAGCGCAGACTGATCCGCCACCCGAATCAGTAATTCCATAATCTGCTCGGACGTAATATAATGTGTTTCGAGATATGCAAAGAATTGATCAGATAACAATTTTACATCGCGCAGTTTATACCCAAGTCCGCCCATCGCATGTTCGTCAGCCAGTGCGGACAATTCCTCCAGATCCACATCATACAACAGACATTCAGACAACAAAGACTTCACTTCATCCAGTCCGCCGGGATTGGACGGACTAATATTCAGCACATGAAGCTGTTGTTTGCATGCCTCGTATACGCGCCGGAGCACCATCATCTTTCCGGTATCATTGAGCACCGGAACAAGCGAAGCGCCGACCTCGTCAAACACGCGGTATGCAAGACGCAGAAAGCTCTGCACCTCAATATTTAAAATCCCTCCGCGGGGATGTCTCTGCACAAGATCTCTCTGCGTCTGCATCGTAAACTGTTCCGGCACAACATAGAAATACGTTCGCTCTTTGTCGCGTTCCGACTCGCCGATCACCCAGTTATATAAATATTCTGTTTTTCCAACTCCGCTGTTTCCGATGATAAATTTCAGCGACAAGCCCTCACCGTCCTTCTTTGAGAGTGACAAATGCCTTTTCAATCAGATTCACCGGCTGATACGATAGCTTTGCCCGTCTGAGACCTTCCTCGCCCATATCGTCCTCCCGGTTGATATACGTATATCCTTCCGCTGCATGAATCGCAAACTGCTGATTGATCATTGGATACGCACCGTCAACCTCCGCATACGCTTTTTCGATATGCACAACAAATGTATCGCCACAGGCCGGTTCCCCGATGGCAAACGCTACCACACGGCCATCTACACGTATCAAACCTCCTGTGAGCGAAAGTTCATCTAAAAGCCGAAGAGCATTAAATGTCACGCACATTTCCGCATTTTTATCGGGATCATCCTCGCAGCCATTTTCCCGGCGCCACTCCTGCGCCATCTGAAAACATTCCTCTGCGTTTTCCGATGTAATCTGCTCATAGCTCCAATCTGCATTCTGCTGTAAAAACCGGTTAATGTAATTTCGTTTCGCATGATATTTCTTTCCCGTCAGCGTCTGCAGTTTTTGTGTCTCATACAGATAATCTGCGGTGTCCCTGTTAAAGACAATCGAAAACCGGTCGGGGAACCACTCCTCGAGCAGCTTGGCCTCCTCTTTCAACACGACATGCATCTGAAACGGACGCTGTTCGCGTTCACACTGCTCTAGCATCCATCCGACTGCGGCCTTTTTGTCCTCGCCTCCAACCGGAAAGCTAAACGAACCGGACCGGACACTGCGAAACACCAGACTTCCCTTCACAAACGCATACTCTACGGGATACTGACGCTTCCAAAGATAGATATTGGCAAATGTCCGTTCACAGCTTCGGTTTGCATCTGCCTGCAAATAGGGCTGCAGAATTTCCCGATCTTCAAGCTCCAGTAATTTAAACTCCGGTTCCATTGTCTCCGTCACCTTTTCTTCCATGCTATTTGGCATAAAAACTCACCAACTTCATGTCTTTATCAAATGTAAGCGTAAAGTTAATCTCGCCATTGTCGTACGTCGCTGTCACAAGAATCACGCCGAAATCTTCCGTTCCGTCCGGACTCTTTTTTCCGATGACCGATTCCTGTGTATAGCCCACCAATTCGCCCTTATCGCTCAAAAGTGATCTCACCTGTCCGTCCATCTCTTCCACCGGATACTCCTCACTGTTTTCATACGTATAATTTTCGCGCAGCCAACCCGGCAGAGTATCTGCGACGCCGTTTACATGAATCTCGTTTAAAATCTGCTCCGCCGTCTCAATAATCGTGTCCTCATTAAAGCCTTCCGCAAGCGCCTTGCTTCCACAGCCCGTCAGCAAAGTAAAACTCAAAAGAAGAACACAAGACATCCAAGCGATTCGTTTTCGTACCTTCATGCCTCTTCCTCCAATCACATTCGATGTTCTTTAATATAACAGATTCACAGCGGATAATACGCCGAACGGTTTTAACAGATAATGATCGCTCCACTGTGTTCCCGTCGTCCGGTACGCATCAGGACCATACCACCGAAACTCATCATTTGCATTATGAATGGTTCCAAAGCCATTAAACCGGTTCCCAAAGGCAGTCACCTCAATCGTATGTACGCCGCCTTTCAGCGCGCCGAGGCACAGCTTATGCGGCGCATATGCAATGATCCCCGCCGGCTTTCCATCCACAGCCACTTCCAACACCGGAGCAGTAAAATGAGGTACTTCCAGATACACACATGCCTGATCCTCCGGTAAGGACGCCTCCAATTCATAATGTATATTTCCCGTATAAAACGGAAAACCCTGTGTGACAATACTGCCAAACCGCAGCGTATCCGCAGCTTTGACAATCACCGCTTCATCACCGGCTACACGGACGCCAAACTCGCCTAAAATATACATCCATTCCAGATTCGTCTTTCGGCAAAACGGTATTTTAATCGAAAGCCGGTTTACCCCGCGATGAATATCAGAAAGCGCGATCTTCTGGATCGAGCGGTCGACGTAAAATCCCTGCGGCTCGGAAGAGCACTGCTGCCCATTCAGCGTCACAACCGCATTTTCGGGCCGCTCCAGTGCCAACATCGCGCCACTTATATCAATCTCGGAGACAAATTCAAGCTGCATCTCCACCTCGTGTTCAGGCGTTTCATCCGGCAGCCTCCACGGCTGTGTAAACTTATCCTGTCTGCGGGGGTATCCAAGAGCCGCGCGAATTTCGTTATCAATAGACAAAATATCCTTGCGTTCTGACCATTCGCCGCCATCCAATGCATATTGTGCGTAGTCTAGCAAAAAGACATTCGGCTCGGAAAGAGAAAATCCAACCGGGCAGGAAATTTTATGCGCGGTTCCTGACGGCAGTTCCTGGGGCTTTGCTTCGCACGGCATCCCCGGCGTCAATTTCAATAGCACACTGTCCTCTGCAAACAGATGACGCTTAATGATCGTTGAGCCATTTTCTACGGTTGCCTGCACAGGCGTAATCTCCCCGGTAATCGTATCATAAAGTGTCGGCGACCAGATCCCGTTTACCGAAATAAAATACTTTTCCGGTTTATCTAGCCGATTTCGTTTTCTGTTGACATGACAAATAAACAGCCACCGATCATCACCCTCTTCACGCATCTGATAAAAAAGATTGTCCGACAACATGCCGTTTCCCTGACGGATCTCCACCGTGCGGTACGGCTTCAGCGCTTCCAAAATATACGCGCGCTCAAATTCGGTCTGCACGCACCGTCCGGCCAGCTTCTCAGCCCGGTCAGAAACTTTGGCATCCACAAGCGACGGGATATGTCCGGCGAACACGATCTGACCTCCCGCATCACGAAAACGCTCCAAACGATCTAGCGTAGAGCTGCGAATCGTCAACAGTCCCGGCACGACCACAACATCATATCTCATCTCTCCGACCGGAAGTCCGGAATCAATGCGATTCAGATCGCATTGCTGCGGAAGAAGACTCTCCGAAATCAAATCAAAATCAATCGTCCCATACAAAAGCCACTGCATCAGATTTTCATAATCGCTGTCCAACTGATCGCGCATAGAATGCGTCTGTGAATTCGGCCCGTACAAAATCCAGTACGATTCAATCGGCGACAAGACCGCTGTTTTTACAACCGCCTTGCCCCGGGTGAGTGCCGCTGTCACCCGTGCATGATGATCTTCCAGATAGGAATATTTTAAATACCACGGTGACTGGTAGCCGATTGAGGCCGGCCAGTCGCGCTTGGCCTCTCCCTCCATCGACATAAACGTCAGATGATGCGCCCTGCTTGTAACGCCGAGTGCACAAAGCCAGTCTCCCTGCAGTTTATGCATCTTAAAATCAATATCCCAGTTCATTGCGCCATAGCATTCCGCCATAACGCCCTCGCGCCCGTACTGCCTGGACACGCTCGCCGCCTGCTTGACCGTTGTAATCTCTTTCGCATCCGTCAGAATATCAACGCCCGGCAGCTGAAAACTCCGATATTGTCTCATTGCCTCGGACAGCGCCAATGTCTGAGAATACAGCGTGCGTTCAGACATAAAATGGCCGGTAAATGCAATGCCGTGGCGCTCGCACCATTCACCGATCGTATCAGAAAACGCCCGTGCAAAACGCTCCGCTAAGTGATCATGATAATGATAACGGTGAACACTCACCTTTCCATCCGGCAATTCCCACAAAATTTCAGGCAAAATATCAAGCAGCGCAACGCCAAACTCCTCCTGAAACGAATCATTCATATCGTCTGTGTAAGAAATCGTTGCATCGCGGTTTTGCGTGGGGGTAACAAATGAAAATTTACCCGCTATCTGCGGCTCGTCGGTAAAAATAGAAGGAATCGATTTCCCGAACTCATCCCCCAACTCCTGATAATACCGCTCATGCGTCACTTCAATAAAGCGTTCTACTGCCCTTTTATTCAGCACGTCCAAATATGTCTGATCATTAAACCACGGACTTTCCTTGGCTAGCCGGACATATGCATGCCAGATCACTCCGTCCGCGCACGGTTCCTCCCGTCCAATCCGCCGGTATTCACTCAGACAGCCGTTTTCGTCAAGCACGACCTGGTAAGATGTCAGATAATAGCCGATCGGCTTGTCTCCTCTTTGAATCTGCCGTTCAAATTCGTCTGCATTTTCACAGAATGCGCCGTCGTTACCCTGGGACAATAATAAAAAACGCTGTCTGTAATGCAGATCTTCCGTCACCAGACCTCCCGCTGCCCCGGATGGATAGCGATCTTCATCATAAAGACAACACAACATTCCATGTTCTTTTGCCCGCTCGTCCGCGCGGCGAACAAGCTCCATATAACGCTCTCCCATATAAGGCGTCTGAAGTCCTGTTCTCGGGTGCAGATGGAAACCACCCATTCCCATCTTTTGATATATATCGATCTGTTCATCCACGAGCTCCTCTGTTACCTCGCAGTTCCACGACCAAAACGGAAACCCGCGGTACTCGCTCGGCGGATTCTGAAATAACGATTGTGAGAATTCATGATCATGACTATGCTTATAAATCATCTGATACACCTCCCCGGTTTACTAGATACAATTTCCCAACACAAATAAAATCCAGATATGAACAGGGTAAAATACATAGAAAAAATATTTATACCCTTTTCCTCTCTGTCCGTTATACAGATAAAACAGCGGAACGGCCACAACCATCATCCACTGATAATCATCAAACAAAAGCGCCGTCCAAGAAAACCCTTCCTGAATCCAAACGATCACTGCATATGCAGCGCACATTGCCGCATATACGCCGCAAAGCCATTTCCGTTCTTTGCGGAACCAATACAGAAGTACGCCAAACAATACAATAAGAATGCCTCCTTCTGTGTCGAACACATTGGGAACAAGCCCCTGTATCAGAAGATCCAGTCGAAGCTGCGGCTGCACAAATCCGGCCATAAAACAAATCAGCGCAGAGACGCCCTCAAACACAGCGAATACCAAAAGCAAACGCTTGCCGAATGCCGGATCGTCCCTGATCATTTCCAAAATGACAATACACATGCCAATCAAAAACAGCGTTGCAAAAAAATTGTTTGTCATGATTTCATACGGCGACCGGTAAAACAGATAAACAAAAAAATTTACCAATCCCATGATCAGACTCAGGACATACAATCTCACAAGAAATTTTGTGCGATCATGTGTATACTGCATACTAAATGCAAAACAAAACATAAACAGCGGCGCCGCCAGGCGGCCGATCCAGTGCAGGAAAAACGGCGCGCCCGGAATATATGCCGCAATGTGATCCAAGATCATAGCGGCCACGGCAATCCATTTTAAAGCTGTACCCGACATACCATAACTCCCAACGGTTCTATTGTTTCCGTACCGCCGACCGGACGCCCGCTTACAAGGTCCACGCCGGACTCCACGGAAATTTCCTGCTGCTGCGTTGTGTAATTGATATAAAAATCATATGCGGTATCCGCTTTCTGACGACGGTGATACTCCACCCCACCAGGAAGCGGTCTGCATGCAATCCCGGCATCAGCGAGTATCTGTTTCAGCAGCGCATTCATGCCGTCCTCTTCCATCCGCGCCGCTACATAATAGGCATTTCCTTGGCCATATGGATGTACGGTCACCGCAGGCGTTCCGCTGTAAAAATCATCCGTATAAGTAGCCAACACACTGGCGTCCTGAATTTTGACAATTTCACAGTAATCGCGCGCAGAAAAGGTTCCGGAAACCGGAGCATCACTTACAAACTGAACGCCATTTTTTTCCTTCGGATAGAGCGTATCAATCTCCTCCGTATATAAGCCAAACAGCTCGGTCAGGCCGCCGCCCGGAAAACCGCCCAGATAACAGAGCGTATTTTCATTGACATAGCCGGTAATGTAAGTGCCGATCAGCTGTCCGCCGCCGCTGACAAACTTTTTCAGGTGATCCGCCACCTGCGGTTTGATCAGATACAACATGGGCGCGACAACAACCTCGTATCCGTCAAGCGGTTCTTCTGAGGAAATCACATCCACATCGACGCCATTCTGAAGAAAAAGTTTAAACATATTCAGACAAGTCTGGGGATACTTCTTTGTCTTGTCAGAAAAAGCCGCCGCATCTTCAATCGCCCACCAGTTATCCCAGTCAAACAGCAAGGCCGCCTTAGAGCGGACTGTCGATCCGGATACTTCCGAAAGCGTTTCAAGCAACGCTCCGACTTCCGCAACATCCCGGAAAACTCTCGTATCATTTCTTCCGAGATGATCAATCACCGCCCCGTGAAACTGTTCATACGAGCCGCGGCTTTTTCGCCACTGAAAATACTGGACAGTATCCGAACCGCATGCAATCGCCTGCAGCGCGGTAACCCGGTGCTCCCCGGGACGTTTCGCCTTATTAAACTCATGCCAGTTCACCAGACTGGGCACGCTCTCCATCATCATAAACGGACGGTCCTTTTTAAATGAGCGCATGATCACGTGATCAAAGGCGTTCTCCGCCGATATATCGTACAGACTTCGATCCGGATTCCCATACCTGGGATAGCTGTCCCAGGAAACAATATCAATCTCCTTTGACAGCTTGTTATAATCTAGCGCCGGATACAGGTGCATGAAATTCGTCGTAATTGGAATTTCCGGCGTTTTTTCCCGAAACACCCGCGCTTCCGACCGCAGAAAATCAATCGTATTTTCCGTTGTAAAGCGCTTCCAGTCCAAATTTAAACCATGGATGGACTTCTCCCCGTGCGCAGCCGGCCCCTCGATCTGTGAAAAATCATTATAGCGATGACTCCAGAATGTAGTCCACCACTGCTGATTCAGCTCCTCGATATGATTGTGATATTTCCTGCGCAGAAATTCACGGAATTTTTCCTGACAGAGTTCGCAGGCGCATTCGCCTCCCAACTCGTTGGATAGATGCCAGAGAATGAGTCCGGGGTGCGCGCCGAACTGCTCTGCTAACCGCTCGTCAACCGCTCTCACAAGCCGGCGGTAATCCGGCGAGGTAATACAGTGATTATGCCGCTGTCCATGCAAATTCTGAATTCTCTTGCGGGACGTGCGAAGCGCGGACGGATACTTCTCATCCAACCACGCCGGCCGTGCGCCGGACGGGGTCGAGAGCACCGTATAAATTCCGTTCTCATAAAGACGATCCATAATATCATGAAGCCATGTAAAGTGAAACTCCCCTTCTACCGGCTCAATGACCGACCAGGAAAAAACACCGAGCGTCACCACATTAACGCCGGCCTCCTTCATCAGCCGAATATCCTCTTCAAGAATGTCAGGGCGGTCCAACCACTGCTCCGGATTATAGTCTCCTCCGTGTAAAAGTTTCGGAAGCTTTGAGAATAATGTACTGCCTGTCATACTGTCCTCCTTTTCGGTCTGTCGTGTTCCCTACCCGTTCTTTTTTAAAACCATGACGTCATAAGCCGGAACAGATGTCGAACCGGTCACCTGCTGTCCGGTTATGAGATCTGTAAACGAATCCTCCCGAAGCTGCACCTTAGCTGGCTCATGATTGTGATTGAGTACAAAAACAATCTCTCCGGAGTCTGTCACGCGCTTAGTAATCTCCACATTTGGAGCGGCCTCATACGGAGCGGTAATCTGCTTTTCCTCGCAGAGCAGACTCAGAAAATCGCTTAAAAAGCTGCCGTCCGGTTCTGTGCCGATATAATACGCTTTTCCTTTTCCGTAAGTGTTCACAGTCAGGCAAGGCGTCTTAGCATAAAAGTCTTTTTCATACACACCGAGCACCTGCGCTTTGCGCGCATGAATCCGGTCGCACTGAAAACTGCACGAATAGTGGTTTCCGGAAAGCATCCCGCCGGACATCAGCATCCCGTTTTTTTCATCCTGATACAGCGCATCCGTCTCCTCAACCCAGATTCCAAGCAGATCGCGGAGCAAGCCCGGATACTCGCCGAATACAGCCTTATTATTCTCATCGACAAGCCCGGCGAGCGTGGTGGTGACAAAACTCCCCCCATTGTTGACAAATTCGTAAATCTTTTCGGCAAGCCCCTCTTTCATCATATACAGATATGGAGCCACTAAAAGATCGTATTTCGCAAAATCCGCCTCGACGCTCACAAAATCGACGGGGATATTGCGGTCAAATAACGCTTTGTGATATTTGGATATTTTTTTTATGTAATTAAAATTTTTGCTCGGCAGGCAATAGCTAGCCGCATATTCAAGCGCCCACCAGGTATCCCAGTCAAACAAAATGCCGACCCGAGCCGGCGTTTTTCCGCCGATAAACGCATCCCCAATTTTCTGAAGCTCCGA
Source organism: uncultured Lachnospiraceae bacterium (assembly GCA_944383325.1). Lineage (GTDB taxonomy): Bacteria > Bacillota > Clostridia > Lachnospirales > Lachnospiraceae > CALWPC01. The sequence continues at coordinate 24,945 of CALWPC010000037.1, forward strand.
TCCGATCTGCGCGCACTCCCGGAAAATCCGCGTATTGCCGTGCCCTGCATGGGAGATCACAGCACCGTGATACATTTCCTCGCCCGCCTTCGACTGGCGAAGCTGGAAAAACAGACACGTGTCCGAGCCGTGCGCCATCGCCTGATAGCTCAGCATACGCACTTCTCCGGGACGTTTCAGCTTGCTAAACGGCTGCCAGTTCTGCTGATTCGGGGACTGTTCCTGAAGCATAAACGACTCTCCGCCTTTCAGTCCGCGCATCAGATCGTGCTTGCAGGCAACAAACGCCTTATCATCCGTCGGCTTCGGATAATTGTCCCAGGCGACAATGTCCATATGCTTTGTCATTTTAAATTGATCCAATTTCTCGATATGACCGGAAATATTTGTCTGAATCGTAATATCAGGATTATACCTGCGCAGCACTTTTGCCTCATTCTCAAAACATTCAATCGTGGAGTCCGTCATAAACCTCATATAATCAAGGTTTACAGCCGGATAATACTTATTATCGTCGTTTAACTCTGTCGGAAGCATAATTTCATCGAAATCATACACCGTCCTGCCCCAGAAAGCCGTGTGCCACTGTTCGTTTAAGTTTTCAATCGTTCCGTAGCGGTTTTTCAGCCAGACACGAAACTTTTTTTCACAGGTCGGGCAATAACAATAAGTTCCGTATTCGTTGGCCACATGCCACAGCACCAGATTTTTGTGATGGGCATAGCGCATCGCCATCTGCTCCGCAATCGCCGCGGCGCGCTCACGGTATTTCGGGCTGTTTACGCAAAAAAACACGCGCATCCCGTGCGTCCGCTTGCGCCCCTGCTTGTCCACCGGAAGCACTTCAGGATATTTTTTTGAAAGCCATGCCGGCTGCGCAGTCGTCGGCGTAGCCAGTCCCACTTTCAGATCGTGTTCTGCAAACTTATCCATCAGACGATCCAACCACTCAAACCGATACACATTCTCCTCCGGCTCCAGTTTCGCCCACGAAAAAACGGGCAGCACGACCAGATTAATGCCGGCCTGCTTAAACAGTCTCATATCCTCGTCGATCGTCGCCTCATCCCACTGATCGGGATTGTAATCTCCTCCAAAATAAACACGGTCTGCATGTTTAATCATAATTTTCCTCCTCACATCAGCCTGCAACCGGTTTGTCGGTCGCCACGGCAATCGTCCGAAACGCCTTATATACTTCGGTGGCATCGCCCTCGCGGTGCGGTCTCGTAGCACAGTAAAAATGATACAACACTCCGTTAAAATAACAGATCGCCGCCTTGTGCGCATGCTCCTCATCCAGTCCGCCCGGCGTGTTGGTAATGATTGGCTCGGCCACCTTCTCCCAGTGAATCAGATCATCCGAGAACGCCAGCCCCTCCTGTGCATGTCCGTTGTCATATCCAAAATAAAAATTGACAAAGTGATCGCCATCCCGAAGCACATAGGGGTCTGAGACAAAGCGCCCGTCCCACGCGCCCTCCGTAATACCGAGCACCGGATTCTCCTCGCAGCGCTCCCAGTGCAGCAGATCTTTCGACGTCGCCATACCGGTTTGTTCTATCCAACGCTTCTGCGTATCCTTTGCGTTATAAAACAGATAATAGGTATCCTCATGAGTAATAATACACGCCTTGTACAGTCCGCCGCGCTCCCAGTCTCCGCCGTCCTTCCATGAGAACACCGGCTGATCCAACCGATGCCACTCCGACAGCGTCTCCTCCTCGCACCAGGCCAGTCCGATTTCCGCCGGTCCGGCTTCATACCCGGTCGACGGATAGGAATGGTACACAAGCCAGTACTTGCCGTCAATTTTTTTCAGTGCAGGCGTATCATAAAAATTGTCGCTCTCTTTTATGATCCATGTCACACAACAGCCGATTTTATCCCACCGGTCACTGTCTTCGGGATCTCGCGGAATAATCAGCCCCCGCGGCGTCCAGTGAAGCAAATCATCGCTCACTGCCATAGCCGACTGATAGCCTTTGCTGTCAAATCCAGTATATACCATGTAAAACTTCCCATTGTGGCGAAACACAAACGGACAGTCCACCCCTTTTTCGTCAAACGCTCCCGGCTCGCCGCTTCCGGCAATTACCGGCTCCATGCGTTTATAAGGAGTCAAATATTTTCTTACTTTATCTTTTCTGAGTTTAATCATACAATCCTCCATCATTCTGAAGCTGCGCCGCTTAGACTGCAGCTATAACATCCGCGCTACTGCTCACTCCCCGCCGGCTCCTGGCAAACAAACGATGCTGTTCCCGATCCGATTTCGCTTCGCTTCCTGGTAAAAGGATTCTCGAATTCTCCCCGGACACCCGCCGGCAGCGTAACGGAAACCGTCACGCCATCCTCTCCCCTGCTCCAGTTTACGGAAATGGTTCCGTACGGATGAGGAACCGACGCCTTCACTTCGTTTACACCGTCTGCAAAAAACGGTGCAATGAAAACACGGTCAAACGGAAGATCGAGCCGCATCCCCTGTATGCCGGCCAAACCGGCAAAAAACCATTCATCGCCGCTGCCAAGCATAAAATGATTGAGCGAGCCGTGCGGACGATCCGGATCCGGTCCGTCCCACTCCTCCGTTAATGTCGTCGCACCGCATTGTACCTGGTACCCGTATCCGGGCCGATCCGTAATGTTCATCATTTGGTTCATAACGTGTGATAATCCGTATTTTGTGAGCGCCGCCGTCACAAACGGATGTCCGACATCGCCTGCGGTAGTAGCGTAGCCGCGCTTTACAATGTCCTGCTCCAAATATTTGACGACTCCGTCCGTATTTTGTTCCTCCACCAGACCGACCATCAGACTGAGCGCCTGCGCGGCCTGACTTCCCGTTGCATAGCGGAATGTCTGATCATCATAAAACTGCAAATTAAATTCATCTTTTGTCCGCCGCATCAGCTCTGCAAAATATTGCGCGTCCTCGTCTTTTCCAAGAATTTCGGCCACGCTGCGCATGATCGTCAGATCGTAATAATACACCGTCGTCGCGATTACCGGAACCGGAGTATTCTGACTGTGCGGTACGTTCGGTCCAATATCAAGCCAGTCGCCGAGGCCATGATGCAGCACGCAGTGGTACGTCTTGGACGTCAGATAATCCACGTACCGCTTCATTGTATCATAATAGCGGGCAAAAATACTGCTGTCGCCGTATTTTTTGTAAATATACCACGGATTAATCACGCAGGCGCTTCCCCACTCCGGCGAATCAAGAAACCCGGTATGGTACTTTGCAAACCCGGTAACATATTCGGGGCAAATATCCGGCACCAGTCCGTCCGCATGCTGTGATTCCGCCATATCGCGCTCAATTTTTTCATACAAATTGTGAAGATCAAAATTATACAGCATTGCGGGGCCGATCAGATGAGTCTGCTCAAGCCAGCCAAGCTTTTCGCGGTGCGGACAATCTGTAAAAATACTCTTGATATTACTCAGCATCGCCTGGACAATAATGCCGTGAATCTGGTTAAACAGCTCATTGGAACACCAAAAATCAGCCGCCTTTCCAAAATCAGGATAGATAAACTCTCCGACCGCCGCTTCGATGACCGGTCTTGTCTCCTGAGGGTCCGCCAGTGAAGCCGGAACCGCCCCCTCAAGCTGCATATACCGAAATCCGGTATACGTAAAATGTGGGGCGTACACTTGAATCTCCTCGTCGTTCATCGTATATGTCCAACCGTAATTGCGCCCGGTCACCTTCTGATCCAAAGAAACGCCGTCCGGTTTTAGCAGCTCCGCCGTCTTCGTCTTGATCACTGTGCCGGCGGGATTTCCGTTGCGTCGAATCGTAAACCGCACCCATCCGGAGAAATTTGTTCCAAAATCATAGAGATATGTATTCGGCTTACTTAAAATCACCGATTTCGGTTCATAAATCTGCATTACTTTAAGCGGTTCCGTCTGCTGAGAAACCAACTTGCCTTCCGGCGCCTCCACACAGACGGCCGCCTCCCACCCGTCTGAATCTAAGGCCGTATAGCCGGGCGTCGAAAAACCTGTTTTCATTTTTCTCGCATCATACTCTTCCCCGCCGTAAATACACGAGTAGGTCACCGGACTGTCGGCGCGCTGCCACGTCTCATCCGATACCACAGAGACCGTACTTCCGTCCGTATAAGTAATATTTAATTGCACAAGAAGCTTTGGGAAACCATAGCTGCGGGGAAAATACGCATAGCGTCCGTCCCTGCCCGGCACGTGATACATGCCGTCTCCAAGCATAACGCCGACTGCATTTTCTCCCTGCCGCAACAGCTTCCCTACGTCATACGTGGCATACAGACAGCTTTTCGGATACATCGTCCAACCCGGATCCAACACGCGGTCATCCGGTTTTTCTCCGTTAATCCAAACTTCATAATGTCCCAGACCGCAAATAAACAGCGTCGCCCGGGAAATCTTTTGCTCTGCAGAAAATGTTTTCCGGTAAATATGATGCTCCCTTTTCTGTGTCTCGCCAATCCACTTGCCCTGCCAGTCATCCGGCGACAGCAGACCCGTATGAAACACATCCGGCTTGCTCACTTCACTCTTCCCGTCACTGCCCCATACGTAAACTTGCCAATAGTAATATGTATCGGACACAAGCGCCGGCCCTTCATAGACAACATTGACCATCTCGCGTTGGCAGACTCGCCCGCTGTCCCAGACACAGCGCCCCCCGTCCTCAAGATCCTTTTCCGAGAGCGCCACGACAATACGGTAGGCCTCCTGCTCCCAATTTTTCGCCTCTGTATCGATTCTCCACGAAAACGCCGGCTGGCTCACGTCAATTCCAAGCGGGCGCTGGCGGTACTCTGTTTTGGTTTGAATGACCTTCACAATACCCCTCCCATTTTTCGATATTTTTCACCGAACATATTTTGTTTAATTATACCATAATGACGCTAAAAAAGGTAGTGTTTTTCCTGTGAAATCGAAAAGACCGGCCGAATAAACAGCCGGCCTTTTCCAAGCAGAAAAATGCCTGTTTGCAGTATTAAAAAACAGCTAGCAACATCCCCGCCAACATATTCATGGCGCCGATTCCGATGATGGCAGAAAGCTTTTCCCCATAATTCGAAATATGATTGTGAACTCTGATCATGGAAAGCGGCAGCATCAAAAACAAAAGCAGCGGAAGAAGATACCGCGTCTGCACTCCGTCAATACCGAATTCCCCGACCGGCGTATAGCCAATGTACAGGGATACCAACGTGATCACAAAAGAAATTGCAAAAACCGACAGACAAA
>CALWPC010000038.1 GCA_944383325.1 uncultured Lachnospiraceae bacterium
AGCGCGATTGGTTTATTACCGGCCATCTGCAGGCGCTTCATCAGACAGAGCGCCATAAAATGTCCGACATGCAGGCTGTCCGCGGTCGGGTCAAAGCCAATGTAAAACACCGCTTTGCCTGTGTTAATCAGTTCCCGGATCTCCTTTTCATCCGTAACCTGCGCAATCAGTCCCCGCGCAGTCAGTTCTTCGTAAATCTTCATCTTGATTTCCTTCCCTTATACTTAATGTGAGCCGCAGTACGCAGTCGGCTCTGTGCCCTCCTCGAAATATTCTGTAATCGACGGGCAGCCGCTTCGCGCAAGCTTGCCGGTCACTGAGCATACCGTCGCCGTCGTAATCCCCTCAGGCACTTCAAATTCGCGTCTCTCCAGATTTTCATGCACGCGCTGCATAATTTTTCTCCACAGCACTTTATGATAATTCGTATCCTCCAGACTGGTGTTCACATCATAGCCGCCCCAAACCGAGCAGCAATAATACGGCGTAAAGCCGGAAAACCAAATATCATAATCTTCCGACGTCGTACCGGTCTTTCCGGCGATAGGCATCGAGTCAAATCTGGCTGCGGCGCCGGTGCCTCCAAGACTGGAATCCAGAACATCCTCCATGGCATCCGTCAGCAGATAGGCGGTCGTCTCCTTCATAACCGCCGTCGTCTGCGGCGTATTATCAATCAGCACATTTCCGTCATGATCCACAATCTTTGTAAAGAAAATCGGTTTAATGTATGTGCCTTTATTGGCGATAGCCGAAAATGCCGCCGTCAGCTCTAAGTTCGTTACGCCGTTTGTCAGTCCGCCGAGCGCCAGAGACTGCACAATATCCTCGTCCACCAGTGTCGTGAAGCCGTACTTGAGCAGATAATCATATCCGAGCTTCGGGGAAATATCCGTCAGACACTTCACCGTCACAATATTCATTGACCGCGTAATCGCCTTCCGAATCGTCGAGAGACCGTAATACCCCGAATAATAATTTCTCACCGGCTGGCCGTTTGCATAACTATACGGTTCATCCACATAAGTTGTGGCAAGCGTCATCCCCGACTCATTGAGCGCCGCAGTGAATGTTGAAAGCACCTTAAACGTCGATCCCGGCTGACGCGTCGTATTCGTCGCCCTGTTCAGCGTCAGGCTCGCCGACTTCTCCCCGCGGCCTCCGACAATCGCCTTCACATATCCGGTGCTCGGTTCCATAATCACGCAGGACGCCTGGGGCTGGAGCGTAAAATTCACGGACTCCGCTACCTGATCTCCCTCTTGCAAAATCGAGGCTTTATACTGTTCAATCGCCTCATAGGCCGCATCCTCCGTAGAGAACACCAGTGAAAAGTCCTGCCCGGCCTCTTTAAAATACTTCGCCATCGTGCTGTCGCTGAAATTCTCCACGGAACCATCCGCATGCGTCACAGTCAGCCGATAGCTGAGCACTACACGCGTTCTGCGCGGATAATTACTGCTGTCTGCAAATTCCTCGTCACAGATCTGCTGAATTGCCATATCCTGTGTTGTATAGATGCTCAGGCCGCCGCGGTAAAGCAAATTGTAGGCCTGCGTCTCTGTGTAGCCTTTCTCCACCATAAGCGCATCCATAACCTGTTCGGTGAGCTCATCCACAAAATAAGAGTATACCGAGCTGCTGTCCATTGTATCATTGATATTCTGAATCCGAAGATACACATCATCCGCAAGCGCTTCCGCATGTTCCTGCTCAGAAATAAAGCCAAGCTCCAACATCTTATCCAGCACTTTTGTCCGGCGGTCGGCATTCGTATCGGGATGCGTCACCGGGTTGTTGGCAACCGGATTCTGCGTGATCGCCGCCACAACCGCAGACTCTGAAATCGTAAGCTCCGAGGCGTCTTTATTAAAATATCTCTGGGACGCCGCCTGCACCCCAAGCGTATTCTGCCCAAGGTTGATCGTATTCAGATAATATTCCAGAATCTGTTCCTTGGACAGTTTTTTCTCAAGCTGAACCGCAAGATACTGTTCCTGTACTTTTCTCTTGAGCTTTACCAAAAAATCGGTCTGAGACACCCACTCCTCAAACACATTATTTTTAATGAGCTGCTGCGTGATTGTGCTCGCGCCCTCCGAAAAGCTCCCGCTTGTCATGCCGACCACAAACGCGCGTATAATGCCCTTGGTGTCAATTCCGTTGTGTTCAAAAAACCGTTCATCCTCGATGGCGACGAACGCCTGTCCAAGATGCTCCGGCAGCTCGTCAATCCCCACATATACACGGTTTGCGCCGGACGATACAAGCTTGATCGTCTCCGCTCCCGCGCTGTCATACACCGTCGTCACATAACCCTGCGGAGCTACATCAAGCGTCGCCAGATCCGGCGCGCTCTCAATCACCCCGTTTGCCACTCCAAAAAACATGCTGAAGCCCAAAATTCCTACCGCAAGCAGCGCCAGCATCACAATCTTGAGCACAGTCACCTTCATTTTTTTGCCGATCTTCGAGCGCAGCGCAGTAAGCTCTTTTCTCTTTTCCTGTGTCTTACTGACTGAAAAATTCATAGATCAAGCCTCCTTGTCTGTCTGAAACTCCAATATCTCTCCGTCTGCCAGGGCAAATTGGAGCTGTTCTGCGCACACAATCTGAATCTGCCCGTTTGTGGCCTCCGTCAGATCAGACTCCAATGCTTCCCGCTCCTCTGCGGTCACAAGAACCTCAAACTGTACGCTTTCTGTAAACTCACTTCCTGTAACCGGAATATGGTTTTTCCCCAAAAGATACTGTACCTTGCCCGCTCCCGCATAATCCGTGCGCAGCTTCAGACGGCATCCCCATTGTTTCACCGCAATGCGGCTAGCCTGCAGGCCTTCCGCCGCCGCTTTCGTATAGGCCCGCACAAGACCTCCCGTCCCAAGCAGGATCCCGCCAAAATAGCGCGTCACAACAATGAGCGTATTGTGCACATCCTCGGCAAGCAGCACCTCGAGAATCGGTTTCCCGGCCGTTCCGGCAGGCTCCCCGTCGTCTGAAAAACGCTGCAGCCTTTGTCCCTCTCCGATCACATACGCATAGCAGTGGTGTTTTGCCCCCCAGTGCTCCCTGCGCACCTCCTGAAGAAACTCAAGCGCCTCCTCTTCCGAATTCACCGGCTGCACGGACGCCAAAAACCGAGATTTTTTTTCCACAATTTCCGCGTTTCCACCTTGATAAACAATCTTGCACGGCATGGGCTACCTCGCGCGCGGTGAACCCATAAACGTAAGGGCAACCATGCCCGGACCGGTGTGTGTGCCGATCACCGGTCCGATTCCGGAAATCAGCACGTCCTTCACCAGTTCATTTTCCATCAGAAAATCGCGGAGATATTCTGCCATCTCAGGGTTGTCCCCATGTCCCACAATGACCAACTGGCTCTTTGTATCAATCCCGCGCTCACTAAGCTGTGAAACCAAAAATTCAATGCTTCTCTTCATGCCCCGTATTTTTGACGCGACATAAAGTTTTCCCTCATTATCCACGCTGAGAACCGGCTTGATTTTGAGCGCGGTCCCCACAACCGCACCGACTGCGGACAGCCGTCCGCCTCGGTTTAAGTGAAATAAATCCTCTACCGTAAACCAGTGCTCAACCAACCGCTTATGCTCCTCGATCCATGCGGCAAGCTCCTCATACGACATTCCCTGCTCCTGCAAAACAGCCGCCTGATATACGAGAAGTCCTTCTCCAACCGACGCGCACACAGAATCAATACAGGTAATCCGCCTGTCCTCATACTGATCCATCAGCATTTCCGCCGCTACTCTCGACGACTGATAAGTGCCGCTTAATCCTGAGCTTAGCGCAATATAAATAATATCGCACCCCTCGTCCAATATCGGTTTAAAAAAATCTTCATACATGGCCGGCGTCACCTGAGACGTCGCCGGCATTTTCCCCTCTCTGAGACGATCGTAAAACGCCGTCATTGACAGTTCCCGTTCGTCGGGATAGTGGGTATATTCCTGTTCGTCCAGTGTAAAATGCATCGGAATCACTCCAATGCCGTATTTCTCTATAACATTCTGCGGTAAATCTAGCGTGGCATCGCTGACAATTCGATATGCGCCCATCGGCAAACCTCCAATATTTATAATACAAACAATATTCCGTTTTAGTATACCACACGATTTTGTATTTTGCACCATCTTTTTCTAGCAGGAAATCAATTACGCGCCGTATATTTTGTTCAGAACTGGACAGCCTAATGGCAGATCGCCGAAGTGGAGGAATGTTATGGATACAATTTACCTGAACCTGGAGCAGAAACAGCAAGTACAGGATGAAAAAATTACACTGGGCCAGGTTGCCGATATTCTCTGCGCCGATCAAGCAGTCGCGACCCGGGTGCGCGCCATTCCGGTCGCTCACTTTTCCGGCCAGAAAAAACAGCGTTCTACGCTTGACATTACTACAATTATCTCTAAAATACAGGAGCTTTATTCTTCGGCGCAGATTGTCTGTACCGGCGAGACGAGCATGATTATTGAATATGTCCCCATAAAAGTACAGCAAATCAATAATAATAAAGTGCTCAATGCGGTAAAAGTTCTTGTTGTGTGCCTCGTTTTATTTTTCGGAGCCGCTTTTACCATCATTACGTTCAACAACGATGTCTCCGCGGCCGACGCCTTTGCCAAAGTATACGAGGCGCTGACCGGAGAATCCTCTGACAATTTCACTGTCCTTGAAATTTCCTATGCAATCGGACTCCCCCTTGGAATTATGATATTTTTTAATCATTTTTCCGGCCACCGGCTGACAACCGATCCCACGCCGATCGAAGTGGCAATGGAGAGCTATGAATACGATGTAAACGATGCGTTGATGACACTCGAAAAGCGAAAGGAGACACATGCCAATGACACAGGTTCTTCTGGCAATAATCGGACTTAGCAGCGGCTTTGCCGTCGCCGGCGGCGTCTTTGCGCTCGTGCTTTCCCTGAAGCTTTTGCCGCATCTCGCCGGAATCACCCATACGGCCAAGCATATCTTTCTGTATGAGGACACCATACTGCTCGGCGCTGCGATCGGAAATATCATTTCCATATTTGAACCGTCCGTTGCAAGCGCTGCCGGTCAGCCCATCCTTCTCCTGTTTGGGTTGTTTGCAGGAATGTACACCGGCTGCCTGGCGATCGCACTCGCCGAGGTTCTCAATGTCATTCCCATTATGATGCGCCGCGCCAAAATGCAGAAAGGCAGCGGCATCGTCCTCACAATGATTGCGCTCGGCAAATGTGTCGGGACCCTCGCACAATTTTATTTTCACTGGCTGCCATAACGCCTTTGTACCAATTATCGGAACTTTGTAAACCGTCAGGAAAGGAAAAATACTATGAGTCAGATTTCACCCGAAAAACAAAAAGAGTACAACGAGTACGTAAATAAAGTGACTCCCTCACACAACCTTTGGCTCAATATGCTCAAGGCGTTTATTGTCGGAGGCATTATCTGTGTGATCGGACAGCTGATTATCAATTACTGTCTCTCACTTGACATCAGCAAAGACCTGTCCTACTCATGGGCCAGTCTCAGCCTCATTGCGCTGAGCGTCCTGCTGACCGGACTGAATTTGTTTCCGTCCATCGCAAAATTTGCCGGAGCCGGCGCGCTCGTTCCCATTACCGGATTTGCCAACTCGATTGCGGCTGCCGCAATCGAATTTAAAAAAGAGGGGCAGGTCTTTGGTATTGGCTGTAAAATATTTACAATCGCCGGCCCCGTCATTTTGTTCGGATTATTCACAAGCTCCGGCCTCGGTCTCATCTACT
>CALWPC010000039.1 GCA_944383325.1 uncultured Lachnospiraceae bacterium
AGCTGATTTTTTAATTCCACGAGGCTATGTAACAGCAGGCGTCTTTCTTGGCTATCCAGATATAAATGGGTTTTCTTTTCTCTCATATTCAGCACCGTCCTTTCTGCTTTCATTATATGAAAGGACAACGATGAACTCAAATATGCAACTTTTAAGGATTATCAAAACCCACAAAATACGGCTTTGAAAGAGTAACTATCGCCTTTTCAATTAGCACGGTTTTTAGCAGCATTTTAAAGCAAATTAGCAGGCTAATTTATGCCGTATATCACAAGTTCGATTGTTTTCTGGCTTTGACTGATTAGCAGAAATGGCTCTTGCCAATCGCACATTGCTATGCGTTCGATTTTTCTCGGAAAATAAAAAACGCCGAAAATCTTGATACTCAAGACTTTCGGCGGAGTTTTTGGCGTCGCTAAGAGGATTTGAACCTCCGACCTACCGCTTAGGAGGCGGTCGCTCTATCCAGCTGAGCTATAGCGACATTTAAAAAACATTCATCCAATATTCAACTTTTCATTGCTCTTCAAAACAATAATATACCCACAGATCTCGATCCCTCGGGCTATTATAATACTATATTTCCATACATATTTCAACTTCTTTTTTATAATTCGAATCAGTTTGTTGTCAGATACCCCTGGAGCCAGATCACCCCTTTAAATCTGCGTCCAACCTGCGGCTCTCCCAACAAATCCTTTTGATTAATGCAGATGTCAATCAGAATATCATTGCATTCTACCTTCATCAAATAAATCCGGCTTCCGGTAATCGCATTTTTCACAAGCTTCAGCTCCCTGATTTCACCAAACACCGAATAATGGTCGCACTCCACTCCATACGGCATAAAACTGGAATCAACAATACTGTATAAATCCTCATTTTTTACCCGCTTTGTAAGAGAAGTATAAATATCCATATCTTCCAGAGCCAGATCTTCAATAGCCTCCTCATCGCCGCTGCGCGCCCGGTTTAACAAGTCCATGCGATCTGTAGCCACCGGCTGACGCACCTGTTTCTTCGAATGGCTGAGCGGCAGAAGAATCCGGCCTTCCGTAGACAAGCCGGAAAAGGTTACCGAGAGCATCCTCTCCCCGCCGCAAAGTTCTCCGGCCATCCCTTTCTTATACTCGACCGCATTCTGAAGATAAAAAATGAGATTCATGCCAAGTCCCACATCCTCACACACACCGGCATAGGACTCTTTTTCCGCATGCTGTTCAACCGTCACCGAATCATACACCGACAATCCTGTCCCCAGTAAATACGGAAAATAATACTCCCGGTGGAATTGCTCCGCGTCCGTGTATTCGCCCCGCAGACAAATGCCCATGTTAAAGCCCACTTCCTGCTCAACCTCGGCAAAAACTGTTCCGTCGTCTCTCTGAAACAACGAAATCCGGTCAGCCCTGTCCTCAATACTTTTGCAAAGCTTATCAATCGCCTCTCTCGCCATCGGCTCCTCAAAGCCGATCGCTCTCATGTAACGATGCACCCGCTCACCTCCTGTCCGAGTAATGACTCTTATGTGCTGTACACGCCATTATGCGCTTCTTTCGTTCACCGTCTCCTCACGACCGTATGTTTTGCATCGTCCGTTTACTTTGCAATCTTTGTTTTTCCGCCCATATACGGAACCAACACGTCAGGAATTAAAATGCTTCCGTCCGCGCACTGGAAATTTTCCAATATTGCAGCTGTTGTTCTTCCCACGGCCACGCCGCTTCCATTCAGCGTATGCACAAACTGCGCCTTATCTTTTGCGCTGTCGCGATATTTGATATTCGCCCGTCTCGCCTGAAACGCCTCGAAGTTGCTGCAGCTTGAAATTTCCACATAGCGCTGATAACTCGGCATCCAAACCTCAATGTCATATTTCATAGCCGCGGTAAAACCAAGGTCGCCGAGGCAAATCTTCACGACACGATACGGTAAACCAAGCAGCTGAAGTACTTCCTCCGCATCTCTTGTCAGGCTTTCGAGCTCGGCATAGGAATCCTCCGGCCGCGTAAATTTCACCAATTCGACTTTGTTGAACTGATGCTGACGGATCAGCCCTCTCGTATCACGGCCGGCGCTTCCCGCCTCCGCGCGAAAACAAGCCGTATATGCGCAGTGGCAAATAGGCAGTCTGTCCCCGTCCAAAATCTGATCCCGGTACATATTGGTTACCGGCACTTCGGCAGTCGGCACTAAGAAATATTCTTTTCCATCGCCAAGCACTTTATACGCATCTTCTTCAAATTTTGGAAGCTGACCGGTACCGGTCATGCTCTCTCTGCTCACCATAAACGGCGGGAACACTTCCACGTAATTTTGCTTCTCCGTATGAACATCCAGGAAAAAGTTTGTGATCGCGCGCTCCAGACGTGCGCCGTCCCCCTGATAAAAGGTAAAGCGGCTTCCTGACACTTTTGCCGCTGTCTCAGGATCTAAAACTCCAAGCTCGGCTCCAAGCTCCCAATGCGGCTTTGGCTCAAAATCAAACGCCGGCGGCTCGCCGAATTTGCGAATCTCCACATTATCTTCATCTGTCTTGCCGGCAGGAACACTCGGATGCGGAACATTGGGAATAGTAAGCATCCAGTCATTTAATTCTTTCTCGGCGACCGCAACCTGTCCGTCCAGTTCCTTTACCCGGGCAGACAACTCTTTCATCTCCTCCAGAACTTCGGACACATCCTGTCCCTGCTTTTTCAGCGCGGGAATCTGCTTACTAACGCTGTTCTGGCGCGCTTTCATCGTCTCTACCTCCGCGAGAAGAGAACGCCTCCTCCCGTCCAGTTCCTGAAAACGATCCAGATCAAATTCCTCATTCCGGTTTTCCAACGCCTTTTTTACTTCTTCAAAATGATTTCTCAACAGCTTAATATCTAACATAACAGCCTCCGTTTCCTTATTTTTACAGTTATTGCATATAATTATTCGAGTTTTTTGCAATTTCAAGCGCTTCTTTTTCCTCGGCTCCAAGCACAATATAAGACTCGCCGTTCACCACTTCCTTTGCATACGTATAACACCCCTCACGCGCATGCACGGAATTAATCACAATACCACTGTTCTGGTGATTGAGCAATGCGAGGGCAAAACTTAAATTCCCTCCCATATCGTCAAACGCGTCATATTTCACGATTCCCACTTTTTGCAGAGACAATTTGCCCATTTCATTAATCTGTTCCAGAGAGTCGGCGACAAGGCGCGTGGATTTTTTCAGCGCATCCATCTCCGCAAATCGTTTTAAAATAATTTGTTCCATATCCTTTACATCTTTGCCCCGCAAAAAGCGGTTGTATCGCTGCTCCAACAGCGCAATCCGTTTCTGCGCCTGTGCAAGCTTCACAAACAAAACAACAATCAGCATGCACAGCACGACTGCAACCGCAGTCATGGCAATCAGCAATACCTGATCCATATACATCCTCCGTTTTCTATATTAATTGTTTTCATTTGAACTTATAATAAGTTGCGTTAATCGTTCCAATTCTGCATTCGAGTGGTAGGAAATTTCAATCTTTCCGCGATCCTGCGACTTGCTGTTGACAGCAACCTTTGTACCCATAACCGCCGACATTTTTTCAGACAGATCCCGGTATACAATTTGCAGCTCAGGAGACAGGACCGTCTTCGCTCTTACCGTTTTTGCCGGCTGCAAAAGCTGTCTGACAATACGTTCCGTTTCCCTCACGCTCAATTTTTCATCAAACACCTGCATGGCCGTTGTATACTGCAATTCCTGATTTTCAAGAGAAAGCAGCGCCCTTGCGTGACCTGCGGAAATCATCTGATCTATCAACATTTGCTGAACACGCTCGTCCAGTTTTAAAAGACGCAGCGAATTTGTAATCGCCGTTCTGCTCTTTGAAACACGCTCTGCAACCTCATCCTGCTTCAACTGAAACTCCGTCAAAAGCCGCTGATATGCCTGCGCCTCCTCAACCGGATTTAAATTTTCTCTCTGAATATTCTCAATTAACGAAACCTCTACTAACTCTTGAGCTGACACCTCACGGACAACAACCGGCACTTCTTTCAATCCCGCCAGTTTTGCCGCCCGCCACCGGCGCTCGCCCGCAATAATTTCATAATAGTCTCCCTTTTTCTGCACAAGAATCGGGTTCAACACTCCATATTGCCGAATCGAGTCAGCAAGTTCCAACAATGCATCTTCATCAAAATTGCGCCGCGGCTGCGCCCGATTCGGCTCAATCTCTGTCACCTTCACGAAATGATCTGCCGGTACTTCGACAATTTTCTCAATTTCTACAACGCGCTCGGGCGCCGCATCTTTACTCTTGCTGTGAGCTATTTTTACAGGTGTTTTTTTTGTTTCATCCTTCAGCGTCTCCTGCTGTTTGTTCTCCTTTTTTGCCGGAGGGATCAGGCTGTTTATCCCTTTTCCTCCGCCGTTTAGACCTCGTCCCAGGCCGCCCTTTGCCGCCATTAATCATCCACTCCTCTGTGTAAAACCTCGTCCGCAAGCATACGGTAATTTTCTGCTCCTGCCGATTTTGGATCATAGATGGTAATCGGCACTCCATAGCTCGGCGCTTCCGCAAGCCGAACATTTCTCGGAATAATCGTTTTATAAATTGTTTGCTGCAAATTTTCTTTTACATTATCCACTACCTGAAGCGAGAGGTTTGTCCGTGCGTCATACATCGTAAACACGACTCCCTCAACTTCCAGTTTCTCATTCAGCCGCTCCTTAACTAATTCAACCGTGTGCAGCAGCTGAGTCAATCCCTCGAGCGCATAATATTCGCATTGAATTGGCACAAGCACGGTATCTGCTGCAGTGAGTGCATTGACCGTCAACATGTTCAGAGACGGAGGACAGTCAATAATAATAAAATCATACGCCTCGCGGATCTCCCTCACCGCATCACGCATAATAAATTCCTTATTCTCCATGCCAATCAACTCGATCTCGGCGCCGGAAAGATCTATATTTGAGGGCCAAATATCAAGGTTGTCTACAAAATCATTTTCAATCGTACAGTCGTAAACCGTACATTCGCCCAACATTAACTCATATAGCGTATGCTCCAGTTCGTTTTTATCATATCCCAAACCGCTCGTCGTATTTCCCTGAGGATCAGCGTCAATCACCAGGACTCGCTGGCCGGCCTCCGCAAGACATGCCGACAAATTAATTGCAGTGGTTGTCTTTCCAACGCCGCCTTTTTGATTCGCTACGGCTATAATCCTTCCCATGCAATTCCCCCTTTTATAACCACTTGCCACTATTATATCACTGATTTTTTCAAAATGCCATAGTGGATAACAAGTTCTTCGAAAATTCACTTGTTCTTATCGTCAAAAGCGTAATACAATGTTTCACGTGAAACATATCCCATTTTAAAGCATGGCAATGTCCTATAATTCAGTAGAACTACATTTCTGTGATCTTTTTTCCTATTGAACAAAAAAAGACAGCAGAAGAGCAATACCCCTTTCCGCTGTCCAACAAACCTATTTCAAGCGAATGTTTCACGTGAAACATTCGCATCTTCTAATTCATGAATCAACTGCATAATCTCTCTCCGCACTTTGTCCAGTTCGAGGCTGCATCGAACCATATCTACATATAAGTAATTATTCATTTCCTCCAATTTGGCATATACATCTCGCAGCTTATCCACGTAGCGTTTATTTGTATTTACATTCTTTGTATTGAGCGTTTGAATTTCTTCGGCAGGTTTGTCTGCCACAATATCCGGTTTTTCCGTTTCCGTTTGCTCGTCCTGAGAATTTGTTTCTTTCTTAATTTGCTGTTCTCTGTAAAATTCTAGCTGTTCCTTCATTTCTTTCAGCTTTTCTTCATAAAACTGTATGTCATGCATATATTTTTCATTTTGCTTCTCATACATTTCCTGACGTGCACGTGTTTGAATAATCTGTTCTTTACTTTCGGAATCTATCGTAATGGGAGAGAAGAGTTGAAAGCCGGCATCTTCCTTTTCCTGCAGTTTCGCTATTGTTTCATGGCATTCCTGAATCGCAGCTGTATTTTTTTCATAAAAATTATTCAGGCTGTCGCACATATCGCTGTATTCTTGAATTTGCTGCTCAAAATATTCCTCTAAATTATTGGATAACTGTTCTTTCATTTTAAGGTTCCCTCTTTTATGATACATCACATATTATTTATAATTCCAATCGATTAAATTTGCACTTACAGACTTTCTTTCTTGATTGTACACACTCAACCAATTTCATGCAACCCCAAAATCTTTCTTGTAACTTTATTTAGATTGATTTATACTGAATATAGACAGAATCGGTACGAATCGAAAGGAATGGATTGCCATGAAAAAATTTTTTAAAAAACTGTTTTCACTTACCGCGCTTTTTTCCGTTCTCCTATTTTTACTAAACAAATTTATTTATGCACTGGCAACGGTAAAAAATCTGCTCAGAAGCGACGACGGATCTTTTTACGAATGGAAGTACGGAAATATTTATTACCAGAAAGAGGGCAGTGGTCCCGCTTTGCTGTTAGTGCACGATTTAAGATGCGACTCCAGTTCGTATGATTTCAGCCGCTTAGTGCGTCCGCTTTCCGAACATTATACCGTGTATACTTTAGATTTGCTCGGCTGTGGTCGTTCCGACCGCCCCAATTTAACTTACACAAACTTTCTCTATGTACAGCTTCTTGAGTGTTTTATAAGAGACGTAATCAAGCAGCCCGTCATTGTCGCATCCGCCGGACAAAGCGTCCCGTTTGCACTGCTTGCCTCAAGATGCAGCGATCTGATTACGGAAGAGATCTTTATTAATCCTCAGTCATTCCGCGATCAGAGCCGTTATCCGGACAAAAACAGCAAGCTCGTCCGTCTTGCAATTTCTCTGCCCGTGTTTGGAACCGCTTATTATAATTTTCAGTTTTGCTATCAGAAAATTTTAGGCTTCGCCCGCGAAACCTACTTTGCAAGCCATGGAGATATGTCTGCGCAGTATATAAACACCTGCTACGAAAGCGCGCATCTTATGAAATCGTCAGGACGATTTTTGTATGCCAGTCTGGCGTCCGGTTACACGAATATGAATATTGCGCCGATGGTGTCCTCCTCCAAAATCCCTCTGCACCTGATTGTGGGAAAAGAAGCGCAAAACGCCGGCGTGGTTCTGGAACAATTTAAACAATTAAATGATTCGATCGACAGCTGCATTTTGCCTTATGCAAAGCAGATTCCTCAATTCGAGAGACCGGATCAGACCGCAAAAGCATTTTTCAAATTGCTGCAGGTTTCTGAATAATCAATTTATACACTCAAAAACCCTCCGCCTCAAACCACACACGAAGCGGAGGGTTTCTCATATTCAGGATCATTTGCCAAGCGGCCGTTTTGAGGGCAGTCCGGCCTTGCGCGGGTACTTTTTCGGCGTGTTTTCTTCCTTTTCAATGACGACCAGAGAGCGCCCCTGCGCGGACTGCGCAAGTTCAAACAGCACTACATCCGCGAGCACGCCTCCGAGTTCCTCAATCGCCGGGTCGGCGGCGCGGCATTCCCGCTCTACATCAGCGCTTTTATACGCGATAAACAAACCGCCCTGACCGACAAACGGAATGCAATACTCCGACAGCACGGCCAGATCAGCGACCGCCCGCGATACGCACAAGTCAAATTGCTGCCGGTAACGCTTATTTTGTCCAAATTCTTCCGCACGTCCGTGAATGGCTGTAATCTGCTTCAAGCCCATTCCCCGAATCGCTTCATTCAGAAAATCAACCCGCTTCCTCAGTGAATCCAACAGCACAATATTCAAATGGGGAAACGCAATTTTCAGCGGGATGCCCGGAAAGCCGGCGCCCGTTCCGACGTCTATGACGGTGTGAAGATCAGACGGATCCACCGCCAGCACGAGGGACAGACTGTCGAGAAAATGTCTGCAGACCACCTCCTCAAATCCGGTGATCGCCGTCAAATTCATAACTTTATTTTTTTCTGTCAGATATTCATAATACCAGAGAAACTGCTGAATCTGCAGCTTAGACAATTCGATCTGCAGCTCGCGCAATCCGTCATAAAAGATTTCCAATGGGTAGTCGTTCAATTTTTTCATATCCTTTCCTCTGACGCTGCAGCTTGCTGTGAATCCCGCCGCTGTTGTTCCAGATAAACGAGCAGCACCGAAATATCTGCAGGCGATACGCCTGAGATTCTGGACGCCTGGCCAACCGATACCGGTTTATAACGATTTAATTTCTGCTTTGCCTCAATCCGAAGCCCACTAATCGCCTCATAATCAATATCCTGTGCAAGCCTTTTATTCTCAAGTTTTTTAAAGTGCTCTACCTGCCGTTTTTGCCGCTGTATATACCCTTCATATTTAATATTAATATTAACCTGCTCACACACGTCCGCCGGCAGAGGTTTCCGTTCCGGGTCGACAGCCGCAATTTTATCGTAATCAAGCTCCGGACGGCGGATCAGCTCTGCAAGCGTTGCGCCGGCGCTGAGCGGCGTGCTTCCGTTTTCCTCCAAAAGTGTCTGCACTTCACTGCGCGTTCCGACTGTCGCTGTCTCTAGCCTTCTGATTTCACTCTCAATCTGTTCCTTTTTCTTGAGCAGCTTTTTATACCGTTCTTCGCTGATCAGCCCAACACGATACCCATACGGCGTCAGCCGAAGATCCGCGTTGTCTTGCCGCAGCAAAAGCCGGTATTCCGCGCGCGAAGTCATCATACGGTATGGTTCTGTGCTTTCCTTCGTGACAAGATCATCAATCAATACCCCGATATAGCCGTCCGACCTTTCAAGGATCAGCGGCTCTCTGCGCAGCACTTTCATCGCCGCGTTTATACCCGCGACCAGTCCCTGGCCCGCCGCCTCCTCATAACCGGAACTTCCGTTGATCTGCCCGCCCGCAAACAGACCGGGCAGCGCCCGAAATTCGAGAGAAGGGTAGAGCTGCCGCGAGTCGATACAATCATACTCAATGGCATAGGCATTTTTTACAATTTTCGCATCTTCCAATCCTCTGACAGAGCGATACATATCATGCTGTACATCTTCGGGCAGGGAACTCGACATTCCGCTGATATACATTTCATTTGTGTAAAGGCCTTCCGGCTCAATAAACACCTGATGCCGTTCCTTGTCTGAAAACTTGACGACTTTGTCCTCGATGGAAGGGCAGTAGCGCGGTCCGGTACCCTCAATGGCACCCGAAAAGAGGGGAGAGCGATCTAGATTTTCGCGTATAATTTCATGCGTCCGCTCATTTGTGTACGTGAGCCAGCAAGAGCTCTGTTCAATCTGCACCTCTTCGGGATCGGTTGTAAATGAAAACGGGGTCACCCGCTCATCTCCAAATTGTTCTTCCATCTCCTCAAAATGAATCGAGCGTCTGTCAATTCTCGCCGGCGTGCCGGTCTTAAACCTCCGCATTTCTATGCCGTTTTCCTCGAGCGACGCCGTAAGCTGATTCGCTGCCTGCAATCCGTTCGGACCGGTATTCACACTGACGTCCCCATACACACAGCGCGCTCTGAGATACGTCCCGGTACACAGCACAACCGCAGCCGCATGGTACAGCGCGCCGGAACAGGTGCGGACGCCCGAAACTTCGCCTTTGCTGATCAACAGTCCGGTCACCTCCGCCTGTCGGATCGTCAGATGATCGGTGTTCTCAAGAGTTTTCCTCATGCGGCGGCTGTATTCCGCCTTGTCGGCCTGCGCACGCAGCGAATGCACGGCAGGCCCTTTTGACCGGTTGAGCATTTTCGACTGAATAAAAGTACGGTCAATATTTTTCCCCATCTCGCCGCCAAGCGCATCAATCTCTCTTACAATATGTCCCTTGGAGCTCCCTCCGATATTGGGATTGCAGGGCATAAGCGCAATACTTTCCACGCTCACCGTAAACACAATCGTCTCCAGTCCGAGCCGCGCGCACGCAAGCGCAGCCTCGCAGCCGGCATGACCTGCTCCGACGACAATCACATCGTATGTTTCTTCCAAAACTCTCATGTTCACCGATCCCTTACTTTCCCATACAAAATTGTTTGAAAATCTCATCCGCCAGATCCTCGTCCAGCGCCTCCCCGATGACAAGCCCCAACTGTTCGTACGCGTTCATCAAATCTGCCGTCAAAAATTCTTCCGAAAGCTGAATACGAATTCCTTCTCTGACGTGCAGCAAACTTTCTTTCGCCTGCATAACCGCCTGTTTTTGCCGCTCACTCGTCAGAAATACCTGATTATTAAACGATAAATTCCCCTCGAAAAACAACTCTTTTATTTTATTTTCCAAAAGGTCAATTCCATTGCGGTGCTTGGCCGATATTGAGACCACCGGATAGGCGTCCATTTTACGCTTCCTTAACTCGTCCTCGAGAACCGTCTGTGAAATGACCGGCTCCATATCATTTTTATTGAGAACAACAATCACGTTTTGCGTGCCAAGTATGGATAAAATTTCATCATCACTTTCATTGAGCGGTTCCGAGGCATCCACCACGTATAAAATGAGATCCGCCTGCGCGGCAAGCTCTTTCGCCCTGTTGACGCCTATTTTTTCTACCTGATCATCGGTATCCCGAATGCCGGCCGTGTCCATAATCTGCAGCATAATCCCATGAATCATAACCGACTGCTCGACAACGTCGCGCGTCGTCCCTGCCACCTCGGTGACAATCGCCTTTTCTTCTCCGGTCAGCACATTTAAAAGCGAAGACTTGCCCGCATTCGGCCTGCCGAGAATCACGGTCTTAATTCCTTCTTTGAGAAGCCGTCCGTTTTGAAAAGAGGAGATCAGCTCCTCCATCTCGCTAATCAGCGACCCGACAACCTCTCCGAGCGGCTGCCCGGCGTCCTCCATGCGGTAGTGTTCCGGATCATCGAGCACCGATTCGATAAATGCCGCCTGATACAAAATTTTTTGCCGCAGATCCTGCATCTTACCATATATTGCTCCCTGCAGCTGACTGATCGAGTTTTGCAGCGCATATTCGCTCTGCGCGCGGATGACGTCCATCACCGCCTCCGCTTTGGTGAGATCAATTCTGCCATTTAAAAACGCCCGTTTTGTAAACTCGCCGGGCTCCGCAGGGCGCGCACCCGCCCAAATGACCGTCTGAAGAACCCGTCTGGTGACAACCACGCCGCCATGACAATTAATCTCAACCGTATTCTCAGCCGTATAGCTCTTTGGCGCCCGAAACACAGACACCAGAACTTCATCGACGAGCGTCCCCTGATCAAATACATGCCCGTAATAAATTCGGTGGCTTTCTGCCTTTGCAATCAAGGTTCCCGCTGCCAGTTTAACAACCTTATCAGCAATCTCAAACGCCTGCCTGCCGCTTATCCGCACAATGCTGATTCCGGCTTCACTCAGTCCCGTTGAAATTGCTGTAATCGTATCATTTTGATTCATTGCCGTCTCTCCAAAAAACCCGCAACAAGCACGACGCATCTGCCGTTATGTTGCGGGTTCTCAATTCAAAGAACAATATCAGATATGTTTCTTGAGCGTAACCACAATGTGACGATATGGCTCCACGCCCTCGCTGTGCGTCTCCACAAACCGGTCGTTTTGCAGCGTGGAATGAATCACTCTGCGCTCATACGGATTCATCGGCTCTAGCACTACCGGTTTCCGATCTCTCTTCACCTTATAGGCAATATTTTTTGCAAGATTTTCCAGTGTTGCTTTTCTTCTCCTGCGGTAGTTTTCGGTGTCGAGCTTTACACGGATATATTCGCCGCTCTCCTTATTTGCCACAAGACTGATCAGATATTGAAGAGAATCCAGTGTCTGTCCGCGTTTTCCAATCAGAATGCCCATATCGTTGCCTTCCACATTCACCGACATCACGCCTGTGTTTGCGTCCAGACGAACCGTCATTTCGACAGTCATCTTCATTGCTTTAAACACATCGTCAAGAAACAGCCGAATGCGCTGCTCAGCCGCCTCAACTTCCTCCGGTGTAAATTTCGGCGCCGCGTCTGCCCGTTTGTCTGTCCCTGCGGAGGCAGGTTTTTTTTCTTTTTCCTGCGCCGGAGAAGAGGAGAGTGACGGCGCTTTTTCTTCCGGCTGCCGCTCCGCCGTTTTTTTCTGGGTTTCCTTCTTTACAGGACGGACGCTTTCCGGCTTCTTTTTTATTTCTGAAGATGGCTCCTCGGCCGGCGTTTTTTTGACAATTTGCTCTAAGTCTTTTTTGTCCGCCTTTAACTCCCTGGCCATTTCTTCTTTTACATCCGTCTTGTTCGCCGGCTGTGTTGCTTGCTCTTCCTTTTTCCAAACCCGGATGACCGCCGGTTTATGTCCAAACCCCAAAAATCCGGCGCTGCCTTTTTCCAACACCTCATAATCTACTTTATCACTGGTTGTCCCCAGTTGAATGAGCGCTTCTGTCAGCGCGTCGCTCACCGTCTTTCCGGAAACTCTTATGTCCTTCATAATACCACCCATTTCCTGATTATTTCTTCTTGCTATTTTTTTCATTATACTGTGAAACCATGTTGGCTTTCGCTCTCAGACTGTTCGGATTTGAAGTCTGATTCTTATAATAATCAGTAGAATCCTGAATTTTCTTTTGCTTTTCCTCATCCGACATTTTCGGCGATTCGATGTTTCTTGTCTTTGTACTCGCCACATTCGTCATCTTCTGGGGCGGCAGACCCTGCTTTTTCCTTTTCTTGTTCACCTTTTCGAGATTTTTCTGAATCAGCTCGTCCACGCCCTCTTTATCCATCTTTTTGTTAATGATCACCTGAGACACAATACGATACAGCGAGCTGAAGGACCAGTAAATACCAACGCCGACCGGAAGAGAATAACCAATGTAAACACTGAAAATCGGCATCACAACCATCATCGTTTTCATCGATGACGCCATCGGATTATCCGCATCAGAAGAATTTGTATTTCCGGACGCCTGCTTGGTACTCAAATACTGAAACAAACCGGACAGAAGCGGAATAATAAAGATAATAATCATAATGAAAATCATCAGAATATCTTTATTTTCAAAAGCACTCTGAATATTGGATGTGATAAAATTCCATGGACTGTCCGTCTGAATATTGATTTTACTGTATCCAAAAAAACTGTTGTTCTTTATATCCGGCGCGTATTGTTCAAGATTATACAGCACCCGATACAGCGCAAACAAAATCGGAAGCGAAATGAAACTGGTGAGACATCCTCCCGTAGGCGATGTTCCATATTTCTGGTACACCATCTTCAATTCTTCATTCTGCTTGAGCATCGATTCCTGATCTTGTTTGTTTTTATACTTTTCTGTGATTTTCTTAATCTCAGGATTCATCACAGCAATCAACTTTGAATAGCGCTGCTGTTTGATCGTAAACGGCAGAAGCAGCGTATACACTACAATCGTAAAAACAATAATACAAACCGCCAGATCAGCAATTCCGAACAGATCAAAAAACAGATAAATACTGTTCATAATAAAGCCGAGAACCTGCTTTATGCCTTCCCATATTGCAGAAAACGGATTAAAAGCAACTGCCGCCTGACCTACTATCAATTCTAACAATGTTTTCCTCCTTTTCAGAAAACTTACGGAACCGGATCAAATCCTCCTTTTGAGAACGGATTGCACCTTAAAATTCGTTTTAAGGTCATCATCCCGCCTCGGAAAGCCCCATACTTTTCTACGGCTTCAATTCCATAATTCGAACATGTCGGAATAAATTTACAATGCGAGTGCGTCCCGGAAGAAATATGTTTTTGATAAAATTTTATTGCAAACAGAATGATCTTCTTCATTGAATCATTCCTTTCTATCAAAATAAGAATATGGTTTTACAGTTCATTTTGTTTCCTGAGAGCATGAACCCGCATCAGATGCAGCATCGCGCTTTCCAGATCACGGAATAATTTCCCTTTTGCTGCCGCTCTCAAAATAAATACCAAATCGAATCCACTTTTAAACTCTTCCTCATGAAGCCGGTAGCTCTCTCTGACCTGTCTTGTCAATCGATGTCTTACAATACTGTTTCCCACTTTTTTGCTGACAGATATTCCAACACGATTTTTCTCTGTACCATTTTGAAGTACATATAACACCAGATATTTGTTTGCATAAGATTTACCATTCTTATAGACTTTTTGAAAATCTACATTTTTCTTTAACGATTCAGAAAACTCCATATAATCTGACCCTTCTTACCTTCATCGTCATTGATTCACTCATTTGCTTTTATTGTGTTAAAAGATATTTTTTACTTTTCTGACAAATAAAGAAAAATCCATATACTCTGTGAACACACAGATCTGACGGTCTAAACATTTTCCCGCCGTTTCTCTCAGCAAACACCTCTGTGCTCCCGCCGTTTCGGCACGTTCTCTTCCACGACAGGAAAGAGACCACATAAATGCGGCCTCCAAATATCCGGGCGACCGGCATCCTTACCACAAACGCGCCGTGCCGATCACGCGATCATACATATAAATTTGTCCGATCATCAATGGATTACGCAGATAATTTTTTTCTTCCCTTTAATCTCCTGGCAGCAATTACCTTTCTTCCTCCCGGAGTACTCATTCTCGAACGGAATCCATGAACACGGGCTCTCTGTCTCTTTTTCGGCTGATAAGTCATTTTCATTATGAAGGCACCTCCCTTATTATTCATTTTGCAGATAAAAAGCAAATGATCTCATAAAAAATATCATTCCAATTATATTGAAAAGACAGGGTGAAGTCAAGCAGTTTCTCAGAAAATTATCCAAATTCTACATATATACAAACCGTCTGAATACGCTGACGGAAAAACGGCCGCCAGGAAAGCCATTACGTGCTTCTCCTGACAGCCGCTGATGATGTTTTTAAATATACTTACTGTACAACCGCACTCACGCACTGCGAATCATCCGAAAATACATAGGTATGATTTTGCTGCATCTGTGCGGCAACTACAATATAATAGTATTCGTCGCCGGCAAGGTTGCCCTCGTCATAATAAACCAGATCGTCTGTCGCCGATACGACACTGAGCACATATCCGTCATCTTTTGACGACATCGGCTCATCGGAACTGAAAATAAAGTAAGCCGTCGCGCCGTCGAAGCTGTCCCATGTCAGTTTAATTGTTCCGTCTCCAATCGCCGTTGCCTGCACATTCTGCACGCTGCCTTCCAGTTCCGTAACGTCCGGATCCGGATACACACTTGTCGTCGTTGCACTGGCTACGTTTGTAAACTCGCTGCGGAAAAGCGTACTGCCCGGCTGCTCCGTCTTGCACACCTTATAATAATAGGTAGTATCTTTTGTCAGCCAACTGTCCGTGAACACACACGGATAGGACGTGCCCACAAGCTCATACGTTCCGTTCTCACTTGTGCTGCGGTAAATTTCATAGTAGCCCGGCCCAATGTCGCCTTCCCACTCCAGACGGATTTCACTGCCGGAAACCGGCGTCGCCGTAAGGGAATGCGGGTCATCAAACACAACGCCGAGATAATCGACATCATATCCGTACAACTCTGCGGTCAGTTCTGTCTGGGAATAGTAATAGCAGAAAATCTCAGTATAATAAGGAAAATCCATATATGTAATGTCCTTAGAATACAGCATTGCTTTTTCCAGATTTCTGCAGTTTGAAAATCCTGCGTTTGATACTACCGAGATTGTTTCAGGAATCGTAATTTCCTTCACCCTGGTATCGTACTGAAATGCATTGTCCTCAAATGCCGTTACTGTATAAGTAACGCCGTCACGTGAAATTGTCTGCGGAATTACCAGTGTCTCGTTTGTCCCCTCACTTCTGTACACGGACGCCGTCTGATCAGCCGTACTGGTTACCTTATAATACAGTCCCGACTGATAAAACACAGTCGCCGCCTCCGCCGTCTGCGTGTTCAGAAGTCCGGCTAACAGAAATGCCATCGCAAAAAGAATCCCTGCTGCCCGTTTACATGTTCTCATATTACACCTCTCCTTTCGCGTCTGTCTGACGTTGGCTCGCCTGACAGCTTGAATTTGATATGTTACAGTTTCAGTATAACAATTTTATAAGAAACTTAAAGGAACAATGTGTCTAATCTTTTATACATATTTTTCCTCATATTTCGACAAAATTTGCGGTGCACACAACAAAAAAAGAGACTTCACAAGAAAGCCTCTTTTCCTCTACATAAAAGTCGGTGCGACAGGATTTGAACCTGCGACCTCTGCGTCCCGAACGCAGCGCTCTACCAAGCTGAGCCACGCACCGAAATTGCACATCTTCAAAAGGAAAGCACCTACCCCAAGGCTCTGCGTCCTCAAAATAAGTGCTTCAATGCGCCTCCAGGGGCTCGAACCCTGCACACCCTGATTAAGAGTCAGGTGCTCTACCAAATGAGCTAGAGGCGCTTACAACTTACGTCGATTACTAACGCAAGTTGTATTATAGCTTATCATATTGTAAAAATCAAGCACTTTTTTTATTTTTTTGAGCCTGAACATACCGGCCGCCTGCCGATAATATCAGTTGATGTTGGCCATCACTCGCTGTTTCAGCTCCTCATACGGCAGCGCGCCGACCATTGTCTCTTTCGGGCCCCCGTTTTTAAAAATAATCATCGTCGGAATAGACATGATGCGATAGCGGACAGCCAACTCCTCCTGCTCGTCGATGTTGATCTTGACCACCTTCAGCTGATCTGCCAATTCCTCTGCCAGACGGTCCAAAAGCGGCGCCATCATTTTACATGGACCGCACCAGTCTGCGTAAAAATCTACAACCACCGGCTTTTCACTCTTTAAAACTTCTGCGTCAAATGTGTCTTTTGTCACTTTCATATTTGCCATCCTTTCCCTGCTTAATGCTTGCCGCCTTTCTTTTTAACCTGACCAAGCGAACTGTTTACCTCGTCGAGCGCGTCTTTCAGCGCTGTCGTTTTCCGCCTGAGCGCATGTTTTTCGTAGGACAGATATTCGAGCCGTCTGCGCAGCTTCCCGGATTTTGCCATCGCTACCTCCAACCGCACGTTTGCTTTAGTATATTCCGCTGCGCGCAAACTATACACCCGGCGGGCAGGCGCGAAGCATACAGATTGTATTTCCGCGCATCGAAAAGCGTTCCTCATACTCTGTCATCACATTATTTTGCGACAGCTGCGGATCGTGATGCAGGTCGTAAGTAACCGCTGATACTTCCCACTTCATTGCCGCAAGCTCCTCTAATGCAAACGAAAACAGACTGCGGTTATCTGTCTTAAACTCTACCAACGCGCTGTCCGCTAAAATATGCTCATATCGGCCCAAAAACTGGTGAGACATCAGCCGCCTTTTTGCATTGCGCTCCTTTGGCCACGGGTCTGAAAAATTGAGAAACAAATGTTGAACCTCTCCCGGCGCAAATACTTCCGCAATCCTCTCTGCGTCCATACGAATAAACTTTATATTCGGAAGCAGCTCTTCCTCCTGTTTCTGAAGCGCACGCAAAAGCACGCTAGAATATTTTTCAATACCGACAAAATTGATATGCGGATTACGGCGCGCCTGCTCCATAAGAAACTGTCCTTTTCCCATCCCGATTTCCACATAGAGCGGAGCATCATTTCCAAACAGCTGTTTCCATTTCCCGCGCTGTGTTTCCTCTTCATGTACAACAAATGGACTCTCCGCAATCACCTCTCTTGCGCCCGCTATATTTCTCAGCCTCATAAAATCTCGATCATCCTTTTTCTGGAAGTGAATTATTGTATTAAATATTTTAACACATTTCCTATGAATTTGCCTACATTTAATTATATTTTTGTGGAAATGGCGGTAGAAAATTTCAAAAAAACGTGTATTATATAGTTAACATAGTTAATTGTTCTAAGCAAAACATTCACAACGCCTCTGATTGCGGGCTTCAAAGAAATGAGGAATCTTATGAATAAAATTATCGAACAGCTTACGGAAATAGAAACCGGCGCTGTACAGATTATGGACAGCATCGCGCCCCGCAAGCAACAATTATCCGAGGAATATAAAAAAAGAAACGAGCAGTATGCCAGACAGGTGGAAGAGCAGACCGCCGAAACGCTCTCGAAACTGACCGAACAGTTAAACAGTCAAAATGAGAGAGAACTTGTCCGCGTGCGGGAACAGGCTCAGAAAACACTGGAATCGCTCGACAAAGAATATAATGAAAACCATAAAGCGATTACTGCACAAATTCTTGCTAGAATATTAGAGGAGTGATCCTATGGGCGGATTATTACAATACAGCGGCATTTCTACAAAAATTCGCGCAATGCACAAATATCTGCTCACCGAACAGGATTTCCGGGAACTTTCCGTGCTGTCCTCCGTACCGGATGTGGTAGCCTATCTGAAACGCATTCCCACATACGCACAGCTGTTTGCCGGACTGGATGAACTGCACCTGCACCGAGGAGATATTGAACAGTGCCTTTCCGGCGCCATATACCTTGACTTTGAAAAGCTATATAAATTTGCCGATATGCAGCAGCGGCGTTTTCTGGATATGCTTTTCCGCTCTTATGTTGTCAGGGTGATCAAGCAATGCGTCGAATATGTATTGGAGCAAACGAGCTGCGCGCCGGCGCTAGTGGATCTCCACCCATTTTTTACGGCGCACTCCGGACTGAATATTACCGTGCTTTCCGGTTGTACGACTATGGACGGACTGATTGCGGCTCTCGCGGGCACCGGCTATGAACAGCCCCTGAAGACGGTTCACAGCGCGACGGCGCTGACCCGGTTTGATTACGAAATGGCTCTTGATCTATATACCTTTCGGCTGTTCTGGAAAAATATCGACCGCTATCTGACCGGAGATGATCAGAAGATGATCAGACAAAATGTCGGCAGTGAGATGGATTTGCTCAATATCCAATGGATTTACCGCTGTAAGCGCTATTTCCGGTTTGAAGCGAGCGCGGTCTACGCGCTGCTCATCCCGATTCATTACCGTCTCAGCGAAAAAGAACTGCGTCTGATGACGGAGGTACAAAGTGTTGAGGAACTTTCAGCCATTGTCGCTGAGACCTATTACGGCGCAAAGCTTCCGGTCAATACCGACACACCTGTGAGACACCTGGATCTCGAACGGCTCCACTATGAGGTGCTGAACCATCTGCACAGTATGAACAGCCGCAGTCATCCTTATTCAGTTGCCGTTTTATATTCCTATATTTACCGCAAAAATATGGAGCTTCGCAGGGTGACGTCTCTTCTGGAGAGCATCCGCTATTCACTGGACCCGACGGGCGTCTACCAGAATATTATGTGATAAGCCAATTTTTCGCGGATATTTCCATGGCGTTTGCGGCGCCATTTCATTTTATATTACTTTACTGACACGGAGGTGTAAACAGTGATTGAAAAAATGAAATTCCTGAGCATTACCGGTCCTCGGGAAGATTTTGACCGGGTACTTGACCAGTATCTGTCAAAATATGATTTTCATTTGGAAAATGCACTATCGGAACTAAAAAATGTTTCCGACCTTCGACCGTTTGTGGAGGTCAATCCTTTTAAGGACACCTTAAACAGCATTAATTTGTATTTAAATCTGATTGACACCTCAACCGTTGAAGATCCGGATCCCTGTTCCATGAACGGCGTAGACGCCCTTTTGCATCTTCTTCTCCCGCAGATTCATGAAGTGGAGGAGAAGCGAACACAGCTTACCGACCGGCGGGAATCGCTGCTGAAAATTCAGCGCCAGCTGCTTCCGTTCCGGGCGCTCGAGCACACGATGGCCAATATTTTGGATTTTCAATTTGTCTCAAAGCACTTTGGAAAAGTTGCCGCACAGTATTACAGCAACTTTGAAAAGTATGTGGATGAAGATGAAAATACGCTGTTCTATAAATGTGAGTCTACTCCCGATTATATTTACGGCGTCTATTTTGTTCCGTCTACGATGGCCGCACATGTCGAGGCCGTCTACTCCTCACTTCATTTTGAGCCTGTTGACCTTTCCTCGCTATTTACGGAGGAAATCCGCCAGGATATGAAAGAGCATCCGGTTCTCGACGCCGAGAATCATCCTGATTACTTTGCATATATTGACTCGCAGATTTCCAAGATTGATCAGGAAATTAACCGTACAAACCAACAGCTCACAAATTTGGTTAACCTCAATAAATTGCCGCTTTTGCGCGCCAAAAAGCGTCTGGATATTATGTCCTCACACTTCGAGGTGCGCAAAATGGCGGCCATTACCAAGGAGGATCAATCCGTCTACTTCATCCTCTGCGGATGGATGACCGCCGCGGATGCAAAACGCTTTATGAAAGAGAGCGACAGCGACAAGCGGATTTTTGTCGTTTACGAAGATGAAGAGGTGGACGACTTCAATCAGGCGCCGACAAAATTAAAAAACCCAAAAATATTTAAGCCGTTCGAAATGTTTATCCGCATGTACGGACTTCCCGCCACCAACGAACTGGATCCGACAATATTCGTCGCGCTGACGTACACCTTTATATTCGGATGCATGTTTGGCGACGTCGGTCAGGGACTTGTCCTGATGATCGGAGGCTTCGCAGTCTACAAATGGAGGCATATGGACCTGGCCGCAATTATTGGCTTTGCCGGCATTTTTTCGACAATATTCGGCTTTTTATTCGGCAGTATTTTCGGATTCGAAGATGTCATTCCCGCACTGTGGCTGCACCCGGTAGAGCAAATGAGCGATCTGCCGTTTGTCGGCCGGCTCAATACCGTTTTTATTATCGCCATTGCCTTCGGCATGGGCATTATTTTGCTGACAATGATTTTTAACATTGTAAACAGTGTCCATGCAAAGTCAAAAGACGTACTCTTTGACCACAACGGAATTGCCGGTTTGATTTTTTACGGAGCAGCAATCGCAGTAATTGTATTATTTATGACCGGAAATAAGCTTCCCGCAGGAATCGTCCTCTTAGTAATGTTTATTTTGCCGCTTATTCTCATGGCGCTTCGTGAACCGCTGACCAGTCTCGTCGAAAAGAAGGCGAAACTGATTGAGGGCGGAAAGGGCATGTTTGTCGTTCAGACGTTTTTTGAAATGTTCGAAGTGCTGTTGAGCTACTTTTCCAATACACTTTCTTTTGTCCGAATCGGCGCGTTTGCCGTCAGCCATGCGGCCATAATGGAGGTTGTCCTGATGTTGGCCGGAGCGGAAAACGGCGCTCCAAACTGGATTGTCATTGTCATCGGCAACCTTGTCGTCATTGGCCTGGAGGGCCTGATTGTCGGCATTCAGGTGCTGCGTCTGGAGTATTATGAGATGTTCAGCCGCTTTTACAGAGGAACCGGCCGTGAATTCAAGCCGTTTCTGAATTTAAAACAGCTGCATGAAAATAAAAAATAGGAGGATATTATTATGACATCACTTGTAAAACTCACATTGGTTATCGCATTGTTATTAAGCATTGTTATTCCTTTTGGCTATTTTCTGTTGGGTGAAAAGAGCAAAGGCCGCTATAAGAAAACCATTGGGGTAAACGCCTTTTTCTTCTTTAGCCTGATGCTCGTCGCCACTATAGTATCTTTTTCCAGTCCGGTATCTGCTGCCAATTCTGCGGAGGCGGCAAACGGCCTCTCCACAGGGCTTGCATACCTCGGAGCAGCTCTTTCCACCGGCCTTTCCTGTGTGGGTGGCGGTATCGCCGTGGCAAGCGCAGCGTCCGCAGCGCTCGGCGCCATCAGTGAGGACGGTTCAATTCTCGGTAAATCGCTGATTTTTGTCGGCCTTGCCGAAGGTGTCGCCCTGTATGGTCTGATTATTTCTTTCATGATTCTCGGAAAAATCGGATAAGTCACACTGTGCTAAACAGTCACAGAAATGGGGTTTTCCTATGAAAATGTTTTTAATCAGCGACAACATTGATACGTATACCGGAATGCGGTTAGTAGGTGTAGACGGTATCGTCGTACATGAGCGGGCAGAACTTCAGAAAGCGCTCGAGGATACGTTTGCCGATAAATCGATCGGCATTGTCCTTTTGACAGAAAAGTTTGGAAGAGAATTTCCTGAAATTATCGATGATGTCAAGTTAAACCGCCGTTTTCCGCTCATTGTCGAAATCCCGGACCGTCACGGTACCGGCCGCAAACCAGACTTTATTACTTCCTATGTAAATGAAGCAATCGGTCTGAAATTATAACCGAAAATGCGAACAAGAGGTGATACGCATGACCATAGAAGATAAATTAACTCATTTTCAAAAAACGGCAATTACAGCGGCGAGAGAGCAGAGCAATAAAATTATTGATGAATACACCGACGCCCTTGAAACGATTGCCAGGGAATTTCGCCAGGAAAAAGATCAACAGGCCGACATTCAGATTAAATCGGAGACGGACCGCCTGACTCTGGAACACAATAAAGATCTCTATGAGGCGCAGCTTAAAATTCGCCGCGAGTTGTCCAGACATCAAAACGATTTGAAACAAAAATTGTTTGTTGAAGTCCGGCGCGCACTCGAAGAATATATGAATACACCGGCATACAAAAACTGGTTAGTCAAACACATCCGCGCAGCGAAAGAATTTGCCGGCGACGAGGACGTCACCATTTATATAGATCCGGCGGATCAGCGCCTATTGCACAGCTTGGAAGGGGAGACGCAAACCGCGCTCACCATCAGCAAATATTCCTTTTTTGGCGGTATCCGGGCGGTACTCCCCGGCCGGAACATCTTAATTGATGAATCGTTTGAGACCAAGTTGAAAGAAGAGCAGGAGACGTTTTCATTCGGAGGTGATTCCCATGAATAATGCAAAGCGCACCGGTATCATCTCCGGCGTTAACGGCCCGATCATTTACCTGAAAGGGAATACCGGCTTTAAAATTTCTGAAATGGTTTATGTTGGCCCTGATCAGCTAGTCGGGGAAGTCATCAATCTGACAAAAGACACGACCACCGTTCAGGTATATGAAGAAACGACCGGACTGAAGCCCGGCGATGAAGTAACGGCTACCGGGGATGCAATTTCTGTTACTCTCGGCCCCGGCATTCTCCATAATATTTTTGACGGTATCGAGCGTCCGCTGAGCGAAATTGCACGGCAGTCCGGCACGTATATCAGCCGCGGCGTGCACGTCTCTTCTCTGGACACAAACCGGAAATGGGACGTCAAAATGACTGTAAAAGACGGCGATTTTGTGACCGGCGGAACGATTATTGCAGAGACGCAGGAAACAACCAGTATTCTCCACAAGTCCATGATTCCTCCCGGAATTGAAGGGTATGTGGCAAACGCCGTACCCGACGGTTCCTATACGATTGAAGATACGCTGCTGACGGTACAGACATCGGACGGAACGGAAGTGCCCGTGCGGCTAGCCCAGAAATGGCCGATCCGAATCGCCCGTCCAACCGCCGCGCGTTATCCCGCATCGCAGCCGCTGATTACCGGCCAGCGTATTCTGGACACTCTGTTCCCCATCGCGAAAGGGGGAACTGCAGCCGTACCCGGAGGTTTCGGTACAGGAAAGACAATGACACAGCATCAGATCGCCAAGTGGGCCAACGCCAACATCATTATTTACATTGGCTGCGGAGAACGAGGAAACGAAATGACGCAGGTTCTCGAAGACTTTGCAGATCTGATTGATCCTCAGACCGGCAACCCCTTAATGGATCGTACCACGCTGATTGCAAATACTTCCAACATGCCGGTAGCCGCCCGCGAAGCGAGTATTTACACCGGACTGACTCTGGCCGAATATTACCGCGATATGGGATATGATGTCGCAATTATGGCGGATTCCACTTCCCGTTGGGCAGAGGCGCTCAGAGAACTCTCCGGACGTCTTGAGGAAATGCCTGCGGAAGAAGGCTTTCCCGCATATCTGGCCTCCAGACTGTCTCAGTTTTACGAGCGCGCCGGACATATGCAAAATTTAAACGGCTCAGAGGGAAGCGTTTCAATCATCGGCGCCGTTTCTCCTCAGGGCGGAGATTTTTCGGAACCTGTCACACAAAATACGAAGCGTTTTGTGCGCTGTTTCTGGGGACTGGACAAATCGCTCGCCTACGCAAGACATTTTCCTGCGATTCAGTGGCTGACCAGTTACAGCGAATATTTATCAGATCTGTCTCAGTGGTATACGAAAAACGTCGCTGCAAATTTTGTCGATTACCGGAATCAGCTGATGTCCATCCTCAACCAGGAGAGCAGTCTGATGGAAATCGTCAAATTGATCGGAAGCGATGTCCTGCCGGACGACCAGAAGCTCACACTGGAAATTGCCAGAGTCATCCGCATCGGATTTTTGCAGCAGAATGCCTTTCATCCGGAAGATACCTGCGTGCCTATGGAAAAGCAGTATAAGATGATGGAAATTATTTTATATCTGAACGGCAAATGCAGGGATCTGATCGCCCTTGGCATGCCGATGAGTATTCTGAAAGAAAATGATATATTTGAAAAAATTACTTCGATAAAATACGATGTGCCAAACAATCAGCCTGAACTGTTTGAGAATTATCATCAGGCGGTAGATGAATTTTATGAAGACGTATTAAGACGCAATTCATAACGGTAAGGGAGGAAACAGCATGTCAATTCAATATTTAGGACTGAGCGAAATCAATGGCCCTCTTGTCGTATTGGAAGGCGTACAGGATGCCGCTTACGAGGAGATCGTAGAAATCACCATAGATGGCAAAGAAAAGCGGATCGGACGGATTGTCGAAATATACGAAGACCGCGCAGTCATTCAGGTGTTTGAGGGATCTCAGAATATGTCTCTTGGCAATGCGCACACACAGCTGACCGGACATCCGATGGAAATCGGACTGTCTGAAGAAATGCTCGGCCGGACCTTCGACGGCATCGGACGGCCGATCGACGGTCTCAGCCCGATCAAGGCCAAAGTGCGCCGCAACATCAACGGACAGCCGTTAAATCCGGTATCCCGAAAATATCCGCGAAATTATATACGAACCGGCATTTCTGCCATTGACGGCCTGACCACCCTGATCCGCGGCCAGAAACTGCCGATCTTTTCCGGAAACGGACTTCCGCATGATCACCTTGCCGCGCAAATTGTCCGTCAGGCTTCGCTCGGCAGTGATTCCGACGAAAAATTTGCCATTGTATTTGCCGCTATGGGAGTGAAATACGACGTCGCCGAATATTTTATCCGAACCTTTGAGGAAAGCGGCGTGTCTGACCATGTGGCAATGTTTTTGAACCTTGCCAACGATCCAGTTGTAGAACGTCTGATTACTCCCAAGGTAGCGCTGACCGTCGCGGAATACCTCGCCTTTGAAAAAGATATGCATATTCTTGTCATTTTGACGGATATGACCTCCTTTGCCGAGGCGATGCGCGAGGTATCTTCTTCGAAAGGAGAAATCCCTTCCCGAAAGGGATTCCCTGGCTATCTGTACAGTGAATTTGCCACCATTTATGAGCGCGCCGGCATTGTGCACGGATCAAAAGGATCGGTCACACAGATTCCGATTCTGACTATGCCAAACGACGATATTACGCATCCGATCCCCGATCTGACCGGTTATATTACGGAGGGACAGATTGTTCTCGACCGCTCGCTTCACGGTCAGGCGATTTATCCGCCGATTAACATTCTTCCTTCTCTGTCACGTCTTATGAAAGACGGAATCGGAGAGGGCTATACGAGAAAAGATCATCAGGATCTTGCTAATCAGCTGTTTTCCTGTTACGCGAAAGTGGGGGATGCACGCGCTCTGGCAAGCGTTATCGGCGAGGATGAGCTTTCTCCGATTGATAAAAAATATCTGGAATTCGGCAAAGCGTTCGAGACACAGTATCTGCATCAGCGCGAAACAGAAAACCGCAGTATCGAGGAGACGCTTGATCTTGGATGGAAACTTTTGACCATCCTTCCAAAATCCGAATTAGACCGCGTCAATACGGAAATACTGGATGAATTTTATAAAGCAGACGAAGCGAGC
Organism: uncultured Lachnospiraceae bacterium; assembly: GCA_944383325.1. Lineage (GTDB taxonomy): Bacteria > Bacillota > Clostridia > Lachnospirales > Lachnospiraceae > CALWPC01. Next base: position 25,866 of record CALWPC010000039.1, read on the forward strand.
GCAGAAGCAGAATAAGAGGTGAGTGGATGGATCCCAATACATTTCCCACAAAAGGAAATTTAATACTGGCTAAAAACTCTCTCGCTTTATCCAAACAGGGTTACGAGCTGATGGACAAAAAGCGAAACATTTTGCTGCGTGAATTGATGAGTCTGATTGAGGAGGCCAAAAACATTCAGTCGGAAATTGATTCCACCTTTACGGCCGCTTATCAGGCGCTGCAGCGGGCGAATATCCGTATGGGTATCCATGCAGTCCAGACCATCGCAAAAAGTATTCCGCAGGACGATACGATCTCTATTAAAGTGCGAAGCATTATGGGTACAGAAATTCCTCTTGTCAAGCATGAAGCAGACAATAATCTCGTTCCCGGCTACTCTTTTTATGAGTCGTCATATAGCCTTGACAAGGCGGTTATGCAGTTTAACCGCGTAAAAGAGCTGACGATCAAACTCTCGATGGTTGAAAACGCCGCATACCGCCTTGCTTCAAATATCAATAAAACACAAAAACGGGCCAACGCCCTCCAAAACATTACCATTCCTCACTATGAGGAGCTCACCACTTCCATCTCCAATGCCCTGGAGGAAAAGGAGCGGGAAGAATTTACCCGGCTGAAAGTCATTAAACGGACACAGCAGGCCAAAAAACAAAACAGATGATCGCGTAAAAAGCCCAACGGAATAAAGAATGCCGCCGGGCTTTTTTGTATGTTATAATTCCGCTTTGTAATTTTCCATAATCTCTTCCAGTTCATTTAGAAGCGTATCTACGCGTCCGTAAAACGAATCCGCATTCGCCGGATTATCGAGCTCCAGCGTAATCTCATTGAGCGTCTGAACAATATTATTCAAACGCTTTTTGCCGTTATTGTCCTTGTAAAGCATACGGCGGCTCCGTTCATTTTCCTCCGCCGTCAGCTTTTTAAACATCACCGTCACATTCGGCTTTTCTCCGATATAGCGGTATGTAATGGAAGGGGAAGCATGATTAAACAACTGCTGCAAATAGTATATATCACCTGTTTCACGATAATAGCGCCATGCAAAGGTTTTGCGCATCGTCTGCGCGCCGATCGAATTGAGTCCTACCTGGCGCCCGACCGTCCTGAATACCCGGTACACCTGCTCTCTCGAAAGCGGAGAGTTGGAATTGCTCGTTCCGGTAATCAAATACGCATCGGCCGGTTTCCCCTCCGTATATTCCTCAATCCTTTTTTTCAAATCTGCGGGAATCTGAAATGTAGTCTGCATTCCTTTTGTCCCAATCTCCACGGTCAAACTGTCTTTTCCGCGTATATCGCCGTTTTTCAGCTGAAGAATATCCTGAAGCTGCATGCCGGTTCCGATACCAATCTCAAACATAATATAATACTTCGGATCAGTCTCCTTCAATTTCTTTTTAAAATCATCCAATGTTTTCTCATCTTTAATAGGCGCAACCCAATTCATACTTGACCATCCTTTCATTACTTTTTTTGATTTCTTCATTTTGTTTCAGAACAGTGATCTGTTTATAATATTTCACAAACTGATTGTATTCTTACTCATCCAGTGTACCATACTTTCTATTCCTTCGTCTACTTTTTTCTTAAACTTTTCTCGACTTTTGATACCCTAATTTTCATAGAATTTTCCTATGGAATAAAAAATCAGCCGCTCTGCCATGTGCAAAACGACTGACCTTTTCATTACGGAGAAAGAGGGATTTGAACCCTCGCGCCGCGTGAACGACCTACACCCTTAGCAGGGGCGCCTCTTCAGCCACTTGAGTATTTCTCCAATGCCTAAATTCCTAGACTTATTCATTACAGCGTCATTTGACGCAACATTAATTATACTAAAATAAAATTTTTTTGTCAATAACCAAATTCTTTAAAAATTATTGAGCCTCTTTCCCGCTGTGTTCCTTGATTGCCTGAACAATCCGCTCCCTCACAATCTCCGCAATCTCCGTCGTTTTCAGATCCTTATATTCTTCATAATACAGCGGTTGTAAATAATGAACCTGTACCGTAACCGGAGAAATGCTGTTTGTATCAAACGGTTTAAACGCATCGATAAGAGCGACCGGAACGATCGGACATTTTGCTCTCGTCGCGCTCTTAAAACTTCCCCCTTTCATTTCTCCGACCTGATTTCCATTTTTTGAACGGGTACCCTCCGCAAAAATCAGATAATTTCTGCCTTCTTCCTGCACCTGTCTGGTAACTTCTTTAATTACGCCGAGCGACTGTTTTAAATCATCCCGATCCATTGCCAGGTAGCCGAAGGCACGGAAAATCCATTTCAGCAGGGGAATATTGGCAAGTTCTTTTTTGATTACGACTGAAAAATGTTTCTTGTGCGTAGCAATAATCGTCAGCACATCATACATGCCCTGATGATTCGGATATAAAATATAATTTCCATTTTCGGGCAGTAATTCCTCGCCGGTAGACACAATCTTTACATTTCCTCCGCGATTCGCATAATACACAATTTTCTTCAAAAATTCATATCGCTCTTCATCGTTATACTTCCCTGATTTTACCATATAAATTAATTTAAAATACAGATAGGGAAACCGGATAAAATTCCGAAAAATCATATAATAAATTCGTTTCATGCCGTCCTCCACTTCAAATCATCATGTCTTTGTATATTGCATCAGTTGACCGCATACTGTGCAATCGCTGTCTCATACAGATTATTTCCCTGATCATCAGCTACGACAATGACCGGAAAATTCTTAACCTGTAATTCCCGGACTGCCTCTGTCCCAAGATCCTCATAGGCAATTACCCGGGAAGATACAATACACTTTGACAAAATCGCGCCGGCTCCGCCGACTGCGGCAAAATAGACGCCGTGATTTCGGCGGATTGCCTCCAATACTTCCGGTGATCGTTTTCCTTTGCCGATCATACCAGTCAGCCCCAAATCCAAAAGAAGCGGCGTATATTTATCCATCCTGCTCGACGTAGTCGGACCTGCCGATCCAATGACACGGCCCTCCCGTGCGGGAGACGGCCCCATATAATAAATAATATTATTTTTTAATTCAAACGGCAATCCGGCACCGCTCTGAATTGCCTCGTACATCCTCTTATGCGCGGCATCTCTCGCTGTATAAATGACTCCGTTAATGTATACATAATCGCCGGCCCGCAGCGACGATGCATTCTCCTTTGTAAGAGGAGTCTGAAGCGTTCGCTCTGACATCGCTCTCCCCATCCTTTTATGAAAGTCTATATTATAAATTGTACAAAATCAGATCGTCCTTGTCACATGGCGGTTGACATGACAGCAAATATTAACCGCAACCGGCAGTCCCGCAATATGAGTAGGATAAGTCTCAATGTTGACCGCAAGCGCCGTTGTACTGCCTCCAAGGCCTGCCGGACCGATTCCAAGCCGGTTAATCTGGTCAAGCAACTCTTCCTCGAGCAAACGAATGGATTCGATATTGGATCGGATCCGAAGATCTCTTGTCAGCGCTTTTTTCGACAATAACGCACATTTTTCAAATGTTCCGCCGATTCCTACGCCGACAACGACAGGAGGACATGCATTCGGTCCCGCATCTCTCACAGCCGTGAGCACCGCCTGCCGGACGCCGGAAATTCCATCCGACGGCTTCAGCATAAAAATGCGGCTCATATTTTCACTGCCAAATCCTTTCGGCGCTATAGTCACCGTTACCTGATCACCCGGCACAATCTCAAAGTGAATGACCGCAGGCGTATTATCGCCCGTATTAACGCGTTCAAGCGGATCTCCGACGACAGACTTGCGCAGATAACCGGCCTTATATCCCTGCCGGACGCCCTCATGGACAGCCTGTTGTACGCTGCCGCCCGTAAAGTGAACGTCCTGGCCTACCGTCAGAAAGACGACTGCCATCCCTGTATCCTGGCAAATTGGAATTTGCTCCTGTGAAGCAATATTCATATTTTGTTCAAGCTGTTCCAAAATTTGCCTACCAATGGGCGATTGTTCTTCTTTCTGCGCCTGTAAAAGCGCGCTTTTCATATCATCTGAAAGAACATGATTCGCCTCAATACACATTTCCTTAATCACATCCGTCAATGTGGCCGTATCAATTTCTCTCATTTTATCCTCCGCAGAGAAGCAATTATTGCTCCTCCTCCGACTCCTCATGTTTATCCCGTACTTTTGCAAGACTGACCACTTTTCCGTCGTCACCCATATTCACAAGTTTCACGCCCGATGTGATTCTGCCCAATGTGGAAATTCCCGACACACTCATACGGATAATCAGGCCTTCCGACGTAATAATCATCAGTTCGTCATCATCACATACTGCCTTTACTCCGACAACCTGTCCGGTTTTTTCCATAATCTTATAACATTTAATTCCTCTTCCTCCGCGGTATTGCTTTTTAAATTCTTCCAGATATGTGCGCTTGCCCATACCTTTTTCCGAGGCAATCAGAAGAGAATCTCCCTGCGTGTCGATCTGCATGCCGACCACTTCGTCGCCGTCCGACAAATTAATTCCCCGAACGCCCATAGAATCCCGGCCGGTCGGTCTGACATCCTGTTCATCAAAATGGATGCACATACCATATGCGGTGACAAGGAAAATATCATTTCCTTTTTTCGTCTCCTTCACCTCAATCAGCTCGTCATCCTCTCTCAGATGAATGGCAATTAACCCGGTTTTTCTGATATTGGCATACTCCGTCACCAGTGTCTTTTTGACAAGCCCCTGTCTGGTCGCCATAAACAGATACGCGCCCTCTTCAATCTGGTTTACCGGAATCACCGCGGTAATTTTTTCCTCGGGCTGAAGCTGAAGCAAATTGACAATGGCCGTTCCTCTGGCCGTCCTTCCCGCCTCCGGAATTTCATAGGCTTTCAGCCGGTAAACACGCCCTTTATTGGTAAAAAATAAAAGGGAGTGGTGCGTGGTAGCCATAAGCAAATCTTCAATATAATCCTGATCTATCGTCTGAATTCCTTTGACTCCTTTGCCTCCGCGATTTTGATTTTTGAAATTATCCTCGGACATTCTCTTGACATATCCGAGGTTCGTCATCGTAATCACAACATTTTCATTTGGAATCAAATCTTCCATCGACATATCAAATTCATCAAATCCGATCTTTGTTCTCCGTTCGTCCCCGTATTTATCGCGGATTATGAGAATTTCCTCCCGAATGACTGAGAGGAGAATATGTTCATCTGCAAGAATGCTCATCAGATATTCAATTTTCTTTTTAAGCTCTTCATATTCCGCCTCAAGCTTTTCTCTTTCCAGACCGGTCAGCGCTCTGAGCCTCATATCGACGATTGCCTGCGCCTGCGCGTCCGTAAATCCAAACTGTTCAATCAGACGTTCCTTTGCAACCGCGACATTTTCTGATCCTCTGATAATCGCGATCACTTCATCAATGTGATCAAGCGCGATCATCAGTCCCTCTAAAATATGCGCTCTCTCTTTCGCGCGGTTTAAATCATAATTCGTTCTTCTGGTAACCACATCTTTTTGATGATCCAGATAATAATTTAACATCTCCAGAAGATTGAGCGTCTTTGGCTCAGTGCCTACGAGAGCAAGCATATTGACTCCAAACGTATCCTGAAGCTGCGTATGTTTATACAGCTGATTGAGAATCACATTCGCATTGACGTCTCTGCGAAGTTCGATACAGATACGCATTCCCTCTCTGCTGGATTCATCGCGCAAATCGGTAATTCCATCAATTTTTTTCAGCTTTACAAGCTCCGCAATTTTTTCAATCAGCCTCGCTTTATTGACCATATAAGGCAATTCGGTCACAATAATACAATTTTTTCCATTGCTTAACGTCTCAATATCACAGACCGCCCTCACGCGAATTTTTCCGCGTCCGGTGCGATAAGCCTCCTGAATGCCCCTTTTTCCCAAAATAGTCGCACCCGTCGGAAAATCAGGGCCTTTGACGATACTGAGAATCTCTTCAATTTCTGTTGTTCTTCCCTCTTCAATCTGATTGTCAATAATTTTGACAACTGCGTCAATCGTTTCTCTCAGATTATGCGGAGGAATATTTGTAGCCATGCCGACTGCAATTCCTGTCGTTCCGTTGACAAGAAGATTCGGAAAACGGGCGGGCAATACATCCGGCTCTTTTTCCGTATCATCGAAATTCGGGCTGAAATCCACCGTATCTTTATTAATATCCGCAAGCATCTCCATGGAAATTTTTGAGAGACGCGCCTCGGTATACCTCATGGCAGCCGCTCCGTCGCCGTCTACAGACCCAAAATTTCCATGCCCGTCTACAAGCGGATATCTTGTAGACCACTCCTGTGCCATATTGACAAGAGCTCCGTAAATAGAGCTGTCGCCGTGCGGGTGATATTTACCCATCGTATCGCCGACAATACGCGCGCATTTCCGGTGCGGCTTGTCAGGCCCGTTGTTCAGCTCAATCATTGAGTAGAGAACTCTTCTCTGCACCGGCTTTAACCCATCTCGAATATCAGGAAGAGCGCGTGAAACAATTACACTCATTGCATACTCAATGTATGACTTTTCCATTGTCTTTTTCAGATCGACGTCACTTACTTTGTCATGTCCGTCTAACTGGTCAAAGATTTTATCGTCCATGATCTTAGCGCCCTTTCTTTAAATATCCAGATTCTGTACAAATCTTGCATTTTCCTCAATAAAATCCCGTCTTGGCTCCACTTTGTCGCCCATCAGCGTCGTAAATGTCAGATCAAGCTCAGACGTCGAATCCTCATCCATCGAAACTCTCAGTAAAATTCGTTTTGCAGGATCCATTGTCGTCTCCCATAGCTGCTCGGCGTCCATCTCTCCAAGCCCTTTATAACGCTGAATCTTATTGCTGTTATCCCTTCCGATTTCCTGCAAAATCTGTGAGAGCTCCTCATCGGTATATGCATACCAGATTTTTTTATTTCTCTCCACTTTATAAAGCGGAGGCTGCGCAAGATATACATATCCCTGACGAATCAGCTCCGGCATAAACCGATATAAAAACGTCAAAAGAAGCGTACTGATATGCGCGCCGTCCACATCCGCATCGGTCATAATAATAATTTTGTGATACCGAAGCTTTGAAATATCAAAATCCTCATGAATACCGGTTCCGAATGCCGTAATCATCGCTTTGATTTCCGCATTGCCATAAATCCGGTCCATCCGCGCTTTTTCCACATTTAAAATTTTTCCGCGCAGCGGCAAAATCGCCTGCGTCGCCCGGGATCTCGCCGTCTTAGCGCTTCCTCCCGCCGAATCGCCCTCCACAATATAGATCTCACAGTTTTTAGGATCTTTATCGGAACAGTCGGCCAATTTTCCCGGAAGCGCCATCCCCTCAAGCGCCGTCTTTCTTCTCGTTAAATCTCTTGCCTTTCGCGCCGCTTCTCTGGCCCTCTGAGATAAAATCGATTTTTCACAGATGATCTTTGCCACCGATGGATTTTGTTCCAAAAAATAAGTCATTTTTTCACTGAGAATCGAATCGACGGCCGCCCTCGCTTCACTATTTCCCAATTTTTGCTTCGTCTGGCCTTCAAACTGCGGATTTTCCAGTTTTACACTGACGATCGCAGTGAGACCTTCCCGAATATCTTCCCCGCTCAAATTTGCTTCACTATCTTTCAAAAGCTTATTTTGACGGGCATATTCATTAATCGTCTTTGTGAGCGCACGCTTAAAGCCTTCCATATGCGTGCCTCCATCAGGAGTACTTATATTATTTACAAATCCATAACTGTTTTCTGTATAAGAATCGTTGTGCTGAAGCGAAACCTCCACAAAAATATGATCTTTTTGCCCTTCACAATAAAAAATTTCCGGATACAGAGGAGTCTTAGATTTATTCAAATACTGAACAAACTCCTGAATTCCTCCTTCATAATGAAATTCTTTACGGCGCAGCTTTTCTTCACGGTCGTCAATGAGAATAATTTTCAAACCTCTTGTCAAAAACGCCATTTCCCGCAGACGCTGCTTTAAAATATCATATTCAAATACGGTCGTTTCCTTAAAAATCTCTCCATCCGGCAAAAACTGAACAACCGTACCTGTTTTTTCTTCCTCACAAGTGCCAATCTCTTTCAGCGGATAAACCACTTTTCCCCGTTCATAACGCTGTTTATATACTTTTCCTCCAGTAAAAATCGTTACTTCCAACCACACGGACAGCGCGTTTACGACAGAAGCGCCCACTCCGTGAAGACCGCCGGAAACTTTATATCCCCCGCCTCCGAATTTTCCTCCCGCATGAAGAATCGTAAACACCATTTCAACGCCGGTAATTCCTTTTTTTGAATTGATTCCTACAGGAATTCCTCTTCCATTATCTGAAACCGTAATGGAATTATCTTTATTAATCACTACTTCAATTTCATCGCAAAAGCCAGCCAGTGCCTCATCAACTGAATTGTCCACAATTTCATAGACCAAATGGTGAAGCCCTCTGGAAGAAGTACTTCCAATATACATTCCCGGCCTTTTTCGAACCGCTTCCAGTCCTTCCAACACCTGAATTTGATCCGCTCCATATTCTGTAGACATATAAATCCTCCTAACCGATTGTATCATTCATTACTTTTACGGTTCCACTGGTTACTTTAAATAATTTATTAATGGAAAACTGATGATGAATAAATTCATCGAGACCGGTACAAGTTATAAGTGTCTGAATATCCCGAATTCCATCCAACAGACAATTCTGTCTCTCGCTGTCAAGCTCAGAAAGCACATCATCCAACAATAAGACAGGAGTATCATGAGCCGCTTTTCGAACCATCTCAATTTCAGCCATTTTCAGCGACAGCGCGCAAGTTCTTTGCTGTCCCTGAGAACCAAATTTTCGAATATCAACGCCTGAAATCATAAAACTTAAATCATCCCGGTGAGGGCCTGCCGTTGTCGTCCGAAATTTTAAATCTCTTTCCCGTTCTTTCACAATCCGTTCCTCAAATTGTTCTAATGGAGTATCAGGCTCATAAAACACTTCTAAATGTTCTCTGCCGCCTGAAAGCTGAAAATGAAGCTTAGAAACAATCGAATTGAGCGTCTCTGCAAATTGTTCACGGCATTTCATCAACACCGATCCATATTGGATCAGCTGCTCGTCCCAAACCTGAAGCGTATCCATCAAATTTCCCTGATAAGGAATTTCCTTTAACAGCGCATTTCTCTGATTCAATATGCGATTATATTGAACAAGATGATAAAGGTAGTAAGAATCTAACTGGCCAAGCTCCATATTCATAAATTTTCTTCTCTCCGAAGGACCACTTTTAATCATATTTAAGTCTTCGGGAGAAAAGAAAATCATATTGACAAATCCTAAAAGTTCACTTGCTCTGCGGATCGGAGTGCCGTTAATCGCAATCCCTTTTGCCCTGTTTTTCTTTAAGTGCATATCAATTTTCGATTGCTGATTTTGTTTTCTGACCATCATTCGGATATGTGACTCATCATTTCCGAAACGAATCAATTCTTTATCCTTACTTCCTTTATGAGATCTTGTCGTTCCTCCGATATAGATGGCCTCCAACAAATTCGTCTTTCCCTGCGCATTATTCCCATAAAAAACATTGATTCCCTGATCAAGCGAAATATTTAAAGATTTATAATTTCTGAAATTATTTAATTCAATCGACTCTACATACATGCAAACAACTACTTTTCTATTTTTAACAGATGATTCTCAAATGTCACGACATCATTTTCATAAAGTTTTTTTCCGCGCTGTAAGACAACCTCTCCGTTCACTTTCACTAGCCCGTCTAAAATCACAAGTTTTGCCTCGACGCCGCTGTCGACATAACCTGCCGCTTTTATTGCCTGCCCTAACTTGATAAACTCATCCTTTAATTTTAAACTGTCCATACCGATCCTCTTTCAATGCACCTCTTTTTAATGCTGATTTGCAACATTAAAGTTTACCGGAAGAATCAAATATACATAAGATTCCATCTGATGATCCGAATCCTTGATAATACACGGCGCTTTTGGATTCATCATGTAAATATCAATTTCCTCATCATCAATGACCCGCAGCGCTTCAATCAAAAACTTCGGATTAAAGGCAATCATAATATCTTTTCCTTCTTTTTGAATCTGAATCTCCTCATCCATAGAACCAATAAAAGACTGCATTTTTAACTCCATGACATGATCTTTAATATCCATGACAATCGGTTTTTTATCTCCCTCTTTAATTAACAGTGTAGATCGGTCGATACAGTCCAGAAGTTCTCTTTTATTAATATGAATCTTCGTCTGATAATCATTGGAAAGCATCTGATCAATCTTAAAATACTCTCCTTCAATAATTCTGGAAACAACCCTTGTATGTTCAAATTCAAACAGTAAATGATTTTTCGAAAAGTAGATCGTAACAATTTCTTCCATTTCACCGGATAAAATTTTCGTCAGATCATTTAAAGTTTTGCCCGGAACAATAACCCGAATCGGTTCATATTGTTCTTTCAGTTCCACATTTCGAATGGAAATACGGTGACCGTCAAGAGAAACGATTTTAAAAAGCTGATCTTTAATTTCAAAAAGCTCTCCGGTCATCATCGCATTGCTGTCATTATCAGAGATTGAAAAAATCGTCTGTTTGATCATTTCTTTTAAAGTAAATTGAGAGATTTGAATTGACTGCACTTTTTCAACATCAGGTAGCCCTGAAAATTCTTCTCCTGATTTTACATGAATCGTAAAGTTCGCATTTTCACACACAATCTGAACCTGATTTCCGGAAATCATGGAGATGGTTACATCATTGTCCGGAAGCTTTCTCACAATTTCTCCAAAAATGCGTGCGTCAATCGCAACTAATCCCGCTTCCTCTACCTGACCTTCTACAAATGTTTCAATTCCAAGCTCCATATCATTGGCGGTAAAGCGAATGCCCTCTGCGCTCGCATCGATAAGAATGCATTCTAATATGGGCATTGTTGTTTTTGTGGGAACTGCTTTTGAAACAATATTAATACCTTTTGATAAGTCTGTTTTCTTGCAAATAATTTTCATTTGTGGATAAACTCCTTTCATTTTGTTAACGGTAATAAGAACGCTCAAAAATGAAAAAATATAAAAAATAAAATAATAAATCAGTAGTATTATTAGTAGGGAGTGTGGAAATGTGGAAAACGGTATTTTAGGTTGAAAATAAAACATTTTCTAATGTAATAAGCATGTTTATAAATGCAAGATATACTGTTGATAAAGAAGGTGTTATCCACTGACAAAAATTTTCATAATCATTCAAAATTCGACGTTAAAAAAATAAGTTATTTTATCAACATGTTATCAAGAAGTTTTCCACAAATTCATTCACATTTTCAATTCGGCGTCAGTTTCTTTCGGATCGTTTTGATCGTATTTTTTAAATTCTCGTCTGTTTTGATTTCCTTTGCTATTTTTTCAGCTCCATGGATAATTGTAGAATGGTCACGCCCCCCGAGAAGGCTTCCGACGCTGCTGAAAGAGTATTCTGTCAGTTCCCTGCAAAGATACATAAATATATGTCTGGGCAAAACAATATCGGACGTTCTCTTTTTTGAGCTGATGTCAGCCGGTTCGATATTGAAATGTTCACTTACAACCTTGAGAATTAATTCCGGGGTGATTTTTTTCTGAGCGTCCGGAGACACCAGATCTTTCAGCTCGCTTTCTGCGATTTCCAGAGTGATTTTTTTATTTTCCAGATTGGAGTAAGCGATCAGCTTGTTTAAAGCTCCCTCTAATTCCCTGATATTTGATTTTACATTTGCAGCAATATACTGAATCACTTCGTCAGGAATATCATAGCCGTCCAATTCTTCGCGTTTTCGCAAAATCGCCATACGGGTCTCGTAATCCGGCGAAGATATATCGGCGATCAGACCCATCTCAAACCGGGTGCGCAGTCTCTCTTCAAGAGTTTCAAAATCTTTCGGAGGTTTATCGCTGGAAATAATAATTTGTTTTTTCAGCAAATGAAGATGATTAAAAGTGTGGAAGAATTCTTCCTGTGTACTTTCTTTGCCGATAATAAACTGTATATCGTCGATTAAAAGTACGTCAATATTGCGGTACTTATCGCGGAATTTCATCATTGCTGAATTATTTCCGTTTCTGATCGATTCAATCAATTCATTCGTAAAAACGTCGGAAGTAACATATAAAACATTTGTATTTGGATATTTATCTAAAATGAAATGGGCGATGGAATGCATCAGATGAGTTTTTCCAAGTCCCACTCCTCCATACAAAAAAAGAGGATTATAAATATCTCCCGGTGATTCTGCAACTGCAAGAGCGGCAGAGTGCGCAAAACGGTTATTGCTGCCGACGACAAATGTATCAAATGTGTAGCGGGAGTTTAAGTTTGCCCGCTCAATGTGATCATTTTTTGCAGACATTCCCGGGGGATTGGTGAGATTTTTCTGCTCGTTCGGCAAAAGAAAAACAACCTCACAGGGTTTGTTTATGTATTCTCCAATGGCTACCTGCAGAGGAAGTTTATATTTTTTATTCAGGTAATCGACGGCCATCGTTCCATTTTCCTGAGGGACAGTGATATATACAATGGAGTCTTCGCTGTTGATATGACTGACAGAGAGAGGTTCTAACCATGTCTGAAAAGAGATTGAAGAAACCTCATGTTCACGGCATACGTGCTGCAGTATTTCATTCCATTTTAATTTAATGCTTTCCATTTTATCTGTTAACACTCCTTGTTATCAAACTGTTTCATTTAGGAACGATGCGAAGAAAAGGTGAAAATACCCCAACTTATCTTTTCTTATTTTATAATAAATTCACTTTTTTTTCAATAACAATCCGGGAAAAGAATGAATCAAATTGGTTTGGTTTTGAAACCAATGAGCGATAGGTAGTTTACGATTATTTATCAACGAAAAAAGATTGTAAGTTGATATGTGAATAAATGAGAAAGTGGATAACTTTATAAAAAAACAGGGAAAATAGCGCTTTTTAATTTATTTTTCATAAGGTTTTTCATTAGTTATCCACAAGTTATCCACAAATTGTTGATAAAGTAAATTTGTTTTTATGTTAACTTACGCCTTGAAAGTTTTTTAAGAAGATTCGGGAGTAATCAATAAATTATTAGATATTTTTGGGATTGTTGTCTTTAATATAAAATAAATTAATCTAATTATATTATTATTACAAAAAATAATTAATTATTGGAATTATTTTATAATATAAAAAAGTTATAAAATATGATGAATAATATAATCATAAAATTGGTTATATTATTTATAAAAATATTCAATTATAATTATTGACATAAAGGTGGGATTTTGAAATGTTTAAAGTAAATCAACCAAAATCAAAGTCTAATATTTCAAGAACAATTAGATTTAATGAAGATTTATTTAATACTTTGAATATGATTGCAACGAAAGAGGGTACCTCTTTCAACGCACTTGTGTTACAGTGTTGTGAGTATGCAATTGGAGATTATGAAGAAAGTGATCAATCAGTAGAACAAAATCATCATAATGTATAATTTTTAAAAATATAAATTTTTTGTTTAATATTTATGTTGATATTTTTTAAAAATAAATATATTATTTATAGTAGTGGATGAAAGAAATGGTATCATTGTTTTTGATAAAAATATTGATATTAAAGATAAATAATATATACAAATAAAGTATTAGTTTATTTTAGTCATCTCATTTTTTCATATCTGAATGTATTTCCGGAAATTTGTTTTGAGAATGTTTCATTTTAATCATGTTAAAAAAATAATTAGAGTATAAAAAAATGAAACAGGGAAAAGAAAAGGGGAAGAGGCTTAGAATATAAAAAATATTTATTTTTATAAGAAAATTAAAAAATATATTAAAATAGCTTTATACAATACTGAATAAATTAACAGCTGCCATTCTCAAAATTAGTTTTAATCCGATCTGATAAACAAAGTTATATGAATAAAAAATTCCCTGTTTCATTTTTTAGCATTTATAAATATAAAAAAATGATAGTTAGAAATCAATTTACAACGCGGAGAGCTACGAAATGATAAAAAAAATATATAAATACGTAAAAATTACAATTCGATCAGCGCCATTTTTCTTTCTTGGCAATCTTTTATTTATATGTATTCATCGACTGCTTCAGCTTGGCATGGATTTATCATTAAAGTTTGCAACAGATTCTATATTGAGTGCGGGGACATTAAAAGAAATTGTATTCCCATTTGTTCTGTTTTTTATTACCATGATGTTTGGCGGAAATACAGGGAATATGAATAAGCTTTTTATCACAATGTATACTAAAAATGCAAATAAAATATTTAATAAATTATTTATGTTATTTGCATATAAAGCAAAGCAAGATCGTTATTATGACAGTAAATTTTATAATGAATATGAATTTGTAAAAAAACATATCAATAATACCTCTAACGTTACAGTCATTATTTTTAATAATCTATTATCAGCTGTTGTCAGTGTAGTGATTACGGTGTCTGCAATCACAATATTTAATCCAATTATCCTTCTGTTTATACTTATACTATCTGTTTTAATGATTGTAATTAATTATTATATTGTTCAGAAAAAGATGCAAATTGAAAAAGAATATATTATCGAGGAGAGAAAAGCAGATTATTACAGCACACTGCTATCTGATAAAAGACATGCGAAGGAATTAAGAATATTTGCTCTAAACAATACATTTCTGAAAAAATGGGAAAACAGTTTTATAAAATTTACAAAAGGAAAGTATGATTTTCAACAAAAATCGACATTATTAGCAGATTTACCGGGATTAGTAGAACAGATATTTTCCAGTGTACTGATTTTAATTTTTTTATATGAAACAATGCAGGGAAATATTGAGGTTGGAACATTTGTACTTTTATATCGTATGATGTGGCGTCTTACTTATGGTATTTCGGATATTATTCAGATATTGAGCTCAAATATTTTACAGGAATACAAATACATAGAAAAATACGATGAAGTTGTAGGAGACACCGATGTCTGCGAAGTACAAAAAAGAAAGAACAGTCCGCAGGAGAAAAATGTTGTTTGCCCGACGGAAGACTTCGAAGTATTAGAGGCAAAAGGAATTTGTTACTCGTATCCTTTACAAGAGGGAAGAGCAGTTGACAATGTAGATTTCAAAATCCATAAAGGGGAACTTGTTGCAATTCTTGGATATAACGGAAGCGGAAAAAGCACGCTCACAAAAATATTATGTGGATTGTTAGAAGATTACGAAGGAGATATTTTTTTAAACGGCAGAAATTACAAAACATTGTCGAATGAAGAAATTTATCCATATTTTGGCTTTGGTTTCCAGGATTTTACAAGGTATAGTTTTTCTTTGAGAGATAATATAGCGATAGGATGTATTGAAAAGTACAATGATACTCAGGAAATACAAAATGCAGTAGAGAAAGGAAATATCCAGGAGATTATCAACAAACTTCCTGATGGGATCAATACGATTCTTGGAAAAGAATATAGTAAAGAAGGACAGGATTTGAGTATCGGTCAGTGGCAGCATATCATCCTGGCTCGATCCTATATGGGAAAACCGCCTCTTTTGATCTTAGATGAACCCACGGCGTCAATTGATCCGTTGGAAGAAATGAGAATGTTAAAGGACTTTCGAAATATTTTGGAAGGGAATACGGCAATTTTAGTTTCACACCGAATTGGTTTTGCCAGAATCTGCGATCGCATTTGTATTATGGATCATGGGAAGATTGTAGAGGAAGGGACGCACGACTCATTGTTACAAAAACAAGGATATTATTATCATTTGTATTGTTCGCAAAAAGAACTGTATGAGGAATTATAAAATGGGAAAAAGTAAGCGCAGTATCCGTTCGACAATTTATGCAATGAAATTGGCAAATCAAATGGCCTGGAGGGCAAACAAAGCAGCATTTGTGTTGTATTTTGTTGTCACGGTGGCTATGGCGGGAGAAACTTATATTTCGTTATCATTTACAGAATATATTGTCAATGCCGCCAATGATCTTGCGAGTCAGTCCGTCTCGTTCAGACAAGTGATGACGACGATCCTCTTTTATACCGTTGCCATTGTCTTTTTTGCCTTGTTGGCATATTCACAGAATTTAATTATGAACCGGTTATTGTTGGATTTAAGTTACATATTTAACAAAGAATTAAACGAGAAGCTATCGAACATTGAGTGGGAATATTATGAGAATCATGATACCTTTTTGAAAATACATGAAGTAAGAGGAAACACTCTTTCAAAAATTGAGAGTCTGGTAAAGGACACGATGCAGTATCTGTTTTGTATACCAACAATAATTGTTTATGTGTACTATCTGGCGCAAATTCAAATTTTTGCGGTCTTTTTGTATATCATATTGGTCATTATGTTTAATTTAATGATAGCCGGAAAAATGTTTGCGCAGTTAGGTAAATTATGGAAACGTGTACAGTCTTTTACACAGAAACAAAACTATTATTTTAGTATTTGCGGCGACGAGATTACTCATCAGGAGTATAAATTTTTAAGATTATTTCCGTATGCATCCGGGTTATGGGAGAAGTTCTATAATGAAGAATATCGGATGAAACTTAAAATTTTTAAAAAACATGAAATTACCTTACAGACTGCGCGTTTGATTTTTAATTTGCCATATATTTTTATGATGGTGTTTATTGGATATGAAATTATGTTGGGAAGACATGAAATTGGTTTTCTTATTATGGCCAATAATTTGTTGAATCGTATCATTGACACGTGTTTGTCATTGCAGCAGAGAATGATTAATGATCGGGTCAGCAGTGATTTTATTTATACATGGCAAGATGTTTTGGCATTTCAAGAAAGTCGGCGTGATTCAGGTAATGCGTTATTTGAGCAAATCACGTTTCATGATGTTGGTTATTTGTATCCGCAGGCGGAGATGTATGCGCTCCGGCAGTTAAATTTGACTATTAAAAGAGGAGAAAAATTGGCTATTGTCGGTGTAAATGGCAGTGGAAAGACAACATTTACAAATATTTTAATGGGTTTGACTTCGCGTTATGAGGGAGGATTTGATAGGGGATGTACACCGGTTGATATAAGAGATCGGATTTCGTGTATTATTCAGGATTTTGCTCAGTATCAGATGAGCATTAAAGAAAATATTTCATGCGGAGATCCAACGCGTACATTTACGGACGAGCAGATCTGGCATCTGTTGGATTTAGTTGGATTAAAGCAGGAAATTCTGAATCTTCCGGACGGTCTTGACACACAGCTTGGGCAGTTGGAAGAAGGAATCGAATTGTCAAAAGGGCAGTGGCAGCGTGTGGCGATTGCCCGGCTTTTGGCAAAGGAGCGGGCGGAAATATGGGTATTGGATGAGCCTACCGCATATTTAGATCCAATTTCAGAAATTGAAATTTACAACTTAATTTATAAATTATCGGAAAATAAAACGGTATTGTTTATATCGCACCGGCTTGGATTTGCAAAGCGGGCGGACAGAATTTTAGTGTTTGAGAATGGATCTATCAGGGAATCAGGTACGCATCAGGAATTGATCAGTCAGGAAGGCGTCTATTTTGAATTATATAAAACGCAGGAAAAATGGTATTCCTGATATGTGATAAAGGCAGCGGGAGCATTCACGCGCGCAGTTGTTACTATGTCATGAAAAGTTTTGTGGTTTATAACCGCAAAACTTTTTATGTTTTAAGGATTCATTACATATAAAATAAATTTAATATTAAATATAAAAATAAATGATAAGTATAATTATCAGAAAAATTCCTATATATAGACGGTATTTGACGGTTGTATCTTCATTTCGCAGAGAGTATAATAAAAAAATAAAAGACATGCGGAGGTGACATATGAGTAGCTATGAGAGAACCGATGTCTTGGACCATAATTATATTCCCAAAATGACGGTATTTCTGATTGCGGTCAACGTAATTGTCTGGATTGTGTTGGAATGGATGGGAAATACGGAAAGTGCGGAATTTATGATGACGCACGGCGCTCTGACTGTAGATCAGGTGCGCGGCGGAAACTGGTATGTGCTGTTTACTTCGATGTTTCTTCATTTTGGCTATATTCACCTGTTTCAAAATATGTTTGTCTTGTTTTTTGCAAGCCGGTATCTCGAACAGGAGATTGGATCACTTTACTATCTGCTGTTGTATTTGCTCTCCGGTATTGTGGGAAATGTGTGTTCTTATTATGTATCATTGGCCGGAAATGACGTGCTGTCAGTATCAGCGGGCGCTAGCGGTGCGGTGTTTGGCGTTCTCGGCGCGTTAGTTGTGCTGACGCTGTTAAAGCAGGGGAGATTGGCATGGCTTGGGAGCCGCGGCATGGTGATTATGGCCGTGCTCTGCGTGATTCAGGGCTTCAGCACGGCGGGCGTTAACAATGTGGCGCATATGAGCGGCATGGCGTGCGGCGCGGTGATGGGACTTGTCTATCGTTTTCTGAATGTATTCGACTCTCAAAACTTGCGGAACCGAAGTTAATGTTCCGGTTAAATATGAAAAGGTGTCGATTCGTAAACAATAGTAACGCTTTATTATGTTGCCAATTATTGACAAACATTTTAAAATAAGGAGGAAGAGATGTCAGATCAATGTATATTTTGTAAAATTGCAAATGGAATGATTCCGTCCGCAACGCTCTATGAGGATGAAGAGTTTCGTGTCATTTTGGACTTGAATCCTGCTGCGAGAGGACACGCGCTGATTTTGCCAAAGGAGCATGCGGCGAATATTTATGAATTGTCGGAGCATGCGGCGTCAGAAGTATTTGTACTGGCAAAAAAGATGGCGGCGAAGATGACAGATGCGCTGCATTGCGATGGATTCAATATTTTACAGAACAACGGAGAAGTGGCAGGACAGACTGTATTTCACTTTCATATGCATTTGATTCCGCGTTATGAATCAGATCAGGTTTCTATTGGATGGAAGCCGGGAGAGACAACGCAGGAAGAATTAAATGATCTTGTGAAATTAATCAGGGGAGAATGAAACAGCCGGCTGTCTTGCCAACAGAATGTTAACAGGTGGGGACAGTATATGGATGGGAACTTGAGAGAAGAATACAATCGGATTTATGAAAAGTATGCGGTAATGGTTTATCAAGTTGCCTATCAGAAATTGCGGAACCATCATGTCGTACAGGATATTGTGCAGGAGACATTTTTGGCTCTTTATCAGAGCAGTCATGTTCTGGCGAACGAACAGCATGCAAAGGCATGGCTGATTCGGGTATGTTCAAATAAAATCGTCGATTATATCAGGCGGGAACAACAGGAGCGCTGTGTGTATATGGAGGATCTCAAGGATCATGAAGTTCAGTATATGCATACGAGCGACAATCCGATTGAAGCATGGATTAAAAGTGTGGAGGAGCAGGAGATTTTGCATTATGCGTGGGAGCGTTTGTACCAGAAAGATAAGCGAAAGTACATGATGCTCGTCGAGGCTGTTTATTCTGAAAAATCGCTTCAGGAGCTTGCAAAACAGTTTGGCGTCAGTACGAACACATTTTCGAAGACGGTTTCACGTATCCGAAAGTTCATGGCGAAAACGATGGACGAATATGAACATGAAATAAGAAAAAAGGAAGAAAACCGTAAGGAAGCAGAAAGCCAGGAGGCGGGAGCGCACCGCAAGGAGGCGTTAGGGTTTGATCCGACGCGCAAGGAGCAGCAAATACCTTGAGATGAAAAAGGCATCCGGTGTCAATCGTATGTTGACGCAGGATGCCTGTTGGGTTATTATTTAGTTGTCCGACAGACGACGTGTTTTTGGAATCAGGGCAGCGCGACGGATTCGATAATGTCTGTGATCGCGGTGATGGAATCGTCCTGGTTGCTGTCTCTCATCGCGTCTGTAAATGCTTCGTGGTTGAGATATGTATTCTCGATGGCGGATAAAAGCGTTTCGTCGGTCAGCTGTTCTTCCTGAATGACCGTGGAGAATCCCTGTTTTTCGAAGGAAGCCGCATTCAGAATCTGGTCTCCGCGGCTCGCCTGTGCGGAGAGGGGAATCAGGATGTTCGGCTTATTAAGCGCAAGGATTTCGCAGATGGCATTGGCCCCCGCGCGGGAAACGACGACGTCTGCGAGTGCAAACATATCGGCCAACTCGGCTTTAATATATTCGTACTGCCGGTAGCCGGCAAGGTTGTTGTAGTCTGGGTCTAATTTGCCCTTGCCGCACAGATGAATGACCTGAAAACGCTTCAAAAGCTGCGGCAAAATTTTGCGGACAGCCTGATTGACCGCCAATGCGCCGGTGCTTCCGCCGATCACGAGAATGACGGGCTTATCATCGGTAAAACCGCAGAAACGCCTTGCGGCGTCGGCGCTGCCGGTAAGAAGCTCTTTGCGGATCGGGGAGCCGGTCAGTACTGCTTTTCCCTCTGGAAGATAAGAAATCGTTTCCGGAAAGTTGCAGCATATGCGGGACGCGGCAGATTTGCAGATTTTGTTGGCCAGTCCGGGGGTAATATCCGACTCGTGCAGAACGACCGGAATTTTCAGGCTTTTTGCGGCGAGGACGACTGGCACGGTGACAAAGCCTCCTTTGGAAAAGACGACGTTCGGGCGCAGCTGTTTCAGAAGTTTGCGGGATTCATGGCAGCCCTTGATGACCCGAAACGGGTCGGTCAGATTTTTCAGATCTCGGTATCTTCTGAGTTTGCCGGATGAGATGCCGTGATACGGGACGTCAAAGTCGGCGATCAGACGCTTTTCGATGCCGTCGTAAGAGCCGATATATTGAATATCATAGCCGAGCTCTTTTAGGCGGGGCAAAAGCGCAATATTAGGAGTAACATGACCGGCTGTGCCGCCGCCGGTAAGGACAATTCGTTTCATATGGAAGGCTCCTTTTGGTTAATATATAGTTAAATTTAGTGTACTATGATTCCAGGCAAAGGTCAAGAGAGGATGGTGACGGAGGTGCGCAGAAAACGGTTCAGAAAGATGTCGGATCAGGAGTTTGAACAATATCTGGTACAGAAGCTTTTGGAAGAGCCGGAGCGGACGGCAAAGTCTGCGCAGGAGGATCCTCTCCCGGAGGAAGCCGCCGGACACATGCAGTCGATCACCACGGGTCTTGCGCGGCAGATTGCGCAGTTTGAGCGCGAGGAGGCGGAAAAAAGTAAGGCCAAAGCTCCCGAAAAAGAAAAGCGCCGCCGAAGCGCCGAAGGTGCGTTTGCTATGTTTTGGAGAAGGAACACCGCATGGAAAATTGCGGGAGTGGCGATTTGTCTGCTGACGCTTGTGCTTTTTGAACCGATGAACGGCAATGCGCTGCGCTCCAGTAACAGCGGCAATGTTTCGATTAATGTCGGGGAGAAAAATATATATGATAGTAATAGCAAAGAGACCGAAGATGTTCGGACTGCGGTTGGGGCTTCCGGCGGCGAGGAGACCGTACAGCCGGAAGAAGATGTATATGTGATTGAAACCGGTGCCGCGCATAATGTTGCGGAAATCGAACAGCAGGCATGGGACTATTTTGAGGAACATGTGGCGCCGGTTCGCTTTGAAATTGCATATTCTAATACGAGTGCGGTGCTGTTTGAGAGAGCAAGTTTTTATTATTCGGATTTTGCACAGTTTGAATATAAGTTTAAAGGACAGTTTTTTGAAATTTATATAGCAACTGAAAAAAATGATATTACTTCTGTTTTAGGTATTAGTGGGGAAACCGAGGAGAAGCAGTCGGGTACAGTGGAACTGTTTGATGAAAGGTGCCCGTATTACCGATATGGGCTTGGAGGAGAAGCAGATGAGCAGGGTTATTTGCTGACAGCGGAGGCAAAAGGGCTTGTCGTGATGGTCATCGGCGAGATGGATAAAATGGATTTTGTAGAAATTGCACAAAGTATTCAATTTGCGGACTAAGATGGTCATTTATGGATTTCGGTTTCGACTTCTTTAATGTAACGAAAATACATAAAGGAGGAAATCCATGATGAAGCAAAGAAAACTGGCAATAGCGGCGCTGATCTGCATGCTGTTGTTCGGGATGAGCACCGCGGCGGCGTGGGCGGCGCCGGGCGATTATGTGGAAGCGCAGGGCGGAGTGGTCACCAGTGAGGACGGCCAGGGGATCAGTCCTCTCATTGATACAATGTATCTGAAACTTTGGAGAATTACGTTAGAAGACCTCGGAGGCTCGCAGGTTCGCTGCGCTGGTCTGACAACGTGTTTTACGTCGGTAAAGCGAGTGAAAGTATATTTATATTTGCAGAAGCTTGTCAATGGGGATTGGGTAACCGTGGAGGTGGCCAGTGCCTATAATGAAAATCAATCAAAGGTTGCTACTGAAGCAGTATTTTCTGTAGAGCCAAATAATACCTACCGCCTTATGAGTTCCCACGTAGCGCTTACGGACAGTTATTATGAATCGACGTCTCTGGTGACGGATGGCCTATGGATCACAAATTAGATTGGGCAGAGGGCAGAGCAAGCGGAATTCAGGTCGAGTATATCAACCCCGGCGGACCGGTCATCCGTCAGTGTAAGCTTTCGCTTGTTCGCAGATTGAGTAATAAAATGATGTCGAGAGCGGCTCTGTACACTTACAAAAAAGAGTACAGCCTGGAGATTCTCATTATTGTAGAAACATTTTTAAAAGGGCGTTGGGAAGTATGGGATTCGCGTCTGTTCAGCGAGACGTCCGTCGACAAATTGGAGGTTTATTTTGACTGTCCCTGTACGCCGTGCGAATATTCCCGGGTACGGGCCATGTTTTTTGCCAATGCGCAGGGCTATGGAACTCCGCACCGTGAGTTGCTGATCACAGAGGGCACATGGAATAACTGGGGACGCGACGACGGGATGGATGAACAGCGTTTTGTGCCGCTCGACGATTTTTATGATGGGGTTGAGCTTCCTCCACTGGAGGAGCAGGAGTATTTTGAAGAACAGCCGACTACATTTTTTAAATTTCGGGAATCGCCTGACCGATAAATACTGTCGTGAGCGAAAACCTGTCCGGAAATATCTGGGCAGGTTTTTTATTCAATAGGAAAGTTCGATGAACTTTCCTATTGAATAAAATACAAAGGACGTAAAAATTTTTAAAAAAATAAATTTTTTTTGAGAAAAATTGTCATTTCGTCCATTGTTTTGCGATTTCTATATGTAACGGTTTTTGGAAAGAATGAAACAATTAAATAAGGGGGACTACATATGAAGAAACAAATCTCAACAAATAATGGCCGGGCAGAAAATATCCAGACAGCGCATATTGATCCGGGCGGACCGATTATCCGGCAGTGTAAATTGACGATGGTGCGCAGACCGGGGCACCGGATTTTGGCGCGCGCAGGTTTTTACTGTTTTATGCCGGAGCGTTCCCTCGAATTGTTGCTTTTAATTGAGCGGTTTGACCGCGGAGTTTGGAAATGTGTGAAAAATACATTTATCACTAAGGATAAAGCGGAGAATATGGAAATTTATCTGGAGTGCAAATGCAAGTCCGGAGACTATTATCGGGCGAGGGGATTTTTTATTGTCAATGACCGCGGGGACGGTATGGTACAGCGGGAAATTATCTATACGCGCGGGATATGGAATATATGGGGAGCAACAGACGGATACAACGAAATGGATAATGTGCCCCTTGATGAATTTTATGATGAAGTTCCGATGCCGGATGACCATGATCAGGCATATCGCGAGAAAGATCGGAAACCATATTATTATTTTCGAAACAAATTTGACTAAACGTGCCTGAGAGCATACAATCTCTTCTTCCTTGTTTCCTTTATGTGGAAACTGTGTTATAATAACGCGGATTACTGTTTTCGGGAAGGAGAGATTGTATTTGAGGCGAGTGGCAAAGACCACTGTGTTTGCGCTGCTGTGCGCAGCGGCGTTTCTTTTAAATAAAAAGGCGCTGTACGAGGGCGTTTCCAGGGATGTTCCTCTGTTTGAGGAAAAGTTGGGCGGAGTATTTGGGTTTGCCATTATTCTGGCCGTGTTGATTGTATTTTACTGGCGCGTAGATGTGTACAGACAACGGCATAGCGATTGTTCGCTGTCAATTCCTAAGAAAGTTTTGGCGGCTTTGTTTGCATTTTTTATGATTTTCGGGGAAAGCTACTGGATCGGAGATACATGGGATTATGCGGTCGGAAATTGGACGGTCCGGCTGTTTTGCGCACTGTTTGCGGTGGGATATAGTTATTTTTTCTGTCAGTTGTTTTGCGCGGTGCATGCGGCGGGCGCAAAGCTTGCGCGCCTTATGCGCGTTTCCGACGCCGAATGTACAAGCTTAGATGAGCGGCAGCCGCGCCGGATTCGGGCGGTGCGGTTCGTGTTTGAAAAGCATCCGATGCTCTGTTGTATGGGCATTATGCTTGTCTGTTGGGCGATCTATATGGCGGCTTTCTATCCGGCAATTTTGTCTCCGGATCCCAGTTTTCAAATCCGGCAGTTTTTTAATGTCGATACCAAGTATGCGCAGGGAGTCATCCTCATTGATGAATCTGTGAAAATGACGAATCATCATCCGGTGGCGCATACAGTGCTGCTCGGCGGCTGTGTAAAGTTGGGCAGAGCGCTCGGCAATGACAATTTTGGGCTGTTTGTGTACAGTATGATTCAGACGCTTGTTCTGAGCGCGGCGCTTTCGGCAACCATTTGCATGCTGAAAAAACTGCGTGTTCCAACCGCGATGCGGGCGGTGCTGCTCGGTATTTATGCGCTTGTGCCGGTGTTTCCGTTTTATGCGATGTCCGCGGTGAAAGATACGCTGTTTACTTCGTTTATGATTTTTTATTTGATTTTGATTGTAGATATTTTATGTTTTTACAGAGCGCAGAAACTTCGTGTCCGGCAGCTTGTGTGTTTGTTGTTGGTTGGCCTTCTCCTATGCCTGTTCCGAAATAACGGCCTGTATGTGATTGTGCTGTCTATGCCGTTTCTGGCGGTTGGGCTTCGGAGGAATAAAAAGGCCTGCGCCGGAGTGTTAGCTGCTTTTGCAGGCGTGATTGTATTGTCCACAGCATACACAAAGGTGCTGCTCCCGGCATTTGGAATCTCTCCGGGGAGTATTCGCGAAGTGTTGTCGGTTCCGTTTCAGCAGACGGCCCGTTACGTGAAAGAGCATGGGGATGAGCTCACGGCGCATGAAACGGAAGTCATTGACGGGATTTTGGGAATTGAGGATCTTGCGGAGAGATATGATCCGGAATTTGCAGATACGGTAAAAAATGAATTTAATAAATATACGACGACCGACGATCTGAAAGAATATTTTTCTGTATGGTTGAACGGTTTGCTGAAGCATCCCGATACGTATATTCAGGCGACAATGAATAATGTGTACGGCTATTTTTATCCTGGAGCGACAAACTGGTATATTTACCATAATTTTGATAAACGGATTACAAAGGATCATCTTGTCGATTATTCGTATCTGGAACAGACCGAGGGACTGCGCGACGTTTTAACTGCATACGGCGTTATTTTTCCGTATATTCCGGTCATCGGATGGCTGTGTAATATTGGTTTTAATACGTTAGTGCTGTTGTATTTGACCGTGACGCTGCTAGAGCGCAGGGAAATGCGGCGGTATCTTCCGGTAGTGCTGCCGATGCTAGCGACGCTGCTGATTTGTGTCGCATCGCCGGTGAACACCTATTTTCGCTATGCGATGCCGTATGTATTTGCGATGCCGATGATGACGCTTGCATTTTGGAGACTGCTGCATCCGGCGGCGCATGATGAGACGGAGCGCTGTTTGGAGGAAAGTTGTCCGGCCGTTTCAAACTGATGCTGTCTTTACGAATAGATTCCTTCATTTTACAAATAATATGCCTATACGCACTTATCACGATAACTGGAGGAATTTATAGATGAAAGCTACTGGAATTGTAAGAAGAATAGATGATCTTGGCCGTGTAGTCGTTCCGAAGGAAATTCGCAGGACACTTCGAATTCGCGAGGGAGACCCGTTACATACATCATTGACACCGTATGAAAAGTTCTGTTATGCAATGCTTCAGTTCGCTGAACGCTGCATCGGAAAATAAATTTTACGGAGGTCATTGAAATGACAGAGTATGAGAAAATGGGCGGTACATACCGCCGGACAGGAGACTACATTCTCCCCAACCTTGAAATTGCTACCGGAGAGGACAGCTCCATCGGCGTGTGGGCAGAGCGGCACAGGCGATTTCTTAAATCGCAGCATCGGGTAAGATATTACAATTTGCTGACGGCGGGAAAATTAAATACATACCTTGCCGAACTCGACCAAGCAGCTGAGAATCTGTTTGCCTGTCTTGTGCAATCCCTTGCCGAAAAAGATGGCGTTACGGAAAAACTGAAAGCCGCCGCACCGATGGAGTGGGTGCAGAAGATGAACAATATCCGTAACCAGGCCACCGAAATTGTCAACGCCGAGGTGGTTTATGCTTGAAAAGGTATTACATTTACATCACGCCCGAAGAAAGAAATTTGATAACTGAAAGCCTTGTCGCAAAGAAAAACTTGCTCATAGCGACGGGCAAATATACAGACGGCGTTGACGAGGTTTTACTAAAAATAATGCGAGTGAAATTGAAAAAAGTGCGTGTAATCTACACATAGGACACGAAAAAGGCACAGCCTTCGAACTAAAAATCCGTTGGTTGTGCCTTTCTTTTTTCTATGGCATTTTGCTCTGTATCATCTTAGCGAGCAGACCATTTGTGGATAGGTTTCCACAAACGGTGCTTTGCTCGTAAGCCGTACCGTCTTAGCGAGCAGTGTATTTGGGTAGCCACGCTACCAAATAGCTCTCGTTAGGGATACCCTAATACCATTTAAAGTTACTTTTCGCTTTTCACAGCATTGCTTCCACTTTTGGGCGGTGTGGGAGCTTTGGTCACATTGTTAGCGGGTTGATAACCAAAATTTCCGTTAGGTTTTGGTTGATACCCTCTTTGCTCAGAATTAGATGTTGGTTGATACCCTTCATTAAGTGGTTTGCGTTCGTTAGCCAATGTTATTCTCCTTTCTTGAATTCGATTAGTTTTATTTGATCTTTAGCCACATAAAAACCTTCGCTTTCAGAATCTTCTTTCCAATTATCATTTTCAAAGATGTATCCTTTTTCTATGAAAATATCTCTTTCCTCATAATCCGAAGATGTAAAAGAATTATTTGAATACCAACCATATAGTTTCGTATCATCAAGTAACGTAATAATAACAAAACTACTTTTTTGCTTTGAAAAATAATAATCCCAGGCTGTTGGCGTTGTATGTATAGTATTGACTTTGAGTTTAGATAACACTCTATCTATCCATTGATATTGCTTGATTATAGCGATAGCAAATCCCAAAATACTAGAACCTACTGTTGAAATAAGTATTAAAAGTATCCAATGTAAGGAGGTTGATATTTTCTCACAATCGAGCACAATTTTATATAGCCAACTATAAATAGCACAACTTATCAAACTGAAAAATATACATTTTAGTAAGTAAACACATTCATTTTGCTTTTTAGGAGGATTTGTTGCATCTATTACGGAATTTACTATAAATCCTGGTAAAATAAAAATTGCAGTATAAAATATTGCATCAAACGAATCAATTATCATACTATAAACCTCGCTTATGGCAATACGCCTTCAAGCACTTGCCAATCATTACTACCTATATCATCGGAATAATTGTCCATACAAATACACAGTTCATCGGTAGTTGCATCGTTACGCACAATACCACCCTTTAAGCCGTGCTCATCAAGATATGCTTTCAATACACCAAATTTCTTCGGTGTATAAAGGTCTATATCTTGACTATTGCCGCTCCGGTCAAAGCCTCCTTTAGTTTCGATAATCCACAACTCACCGTTAACGGAAATAATATAGTCGGGGTAGAACAGTTTTTGTCTATTGGAATTGTCCACATAGACGATAGAAAAATATTCATTGCCCTTATCTCCGTTTTTATACCACCATTCAACGCTATCGGAACGCTCACAGAATTTCTCGAACTTCACTTCCGACATAGAGCGTGGTGCGGCAGACGAGAGATAATTCTGATACACATTCTTTTTCATAACGAGCTGTGTTTTCGCATCGCCGTTGTATGTAAACAAACAAGATTGCGGAATACGGAACTCATAGAAAGATTTTTGTTGAATTTCCAACTGCAGCTGTGCCAATTCATAAGCCATAGCTTCCCGCACTAAATGTCGAAGTTTGTCGGCGTTGTTCAGCACAAACGCATAAACCTCTCTCGGCTCTAAAGCGAGAATTTTACGGCTGTACTTAAAGTTTTTGTCAAACAGTTTACGGATAATGGTATTCATATACGAATATTCCATACCGATTTCCAAGCCAATTTTACCGACTTTTTGGTGGTAATCTCGTCCGTGCTTATGGGTATTCAATTTTTCGTTTACTGCAATAGCGTTCATATCTGCCGCCGCAAAATCGAGGGTGGCAGTTTCGCCCGAAAGGGTGTTTTTTACAATATTTTCGCTCAGTTCGTATCCTGCAGTCTGCAAACGGGTACGATTTTCCGTTTTATCCGTGCCTATGCCGAGTTCCTTTTGAGCGTAGGCAACTATGGATTGTACTGCCTTTTGCGGATTACGAGTGCTTGTTACCATAGTTCTCTGCTCGCTTGTGAGCGTTACGTCTTTATACTCATTTTTGAGGAAAAGTGTACAAGCATTTAACGCACCTTTGTCGAGAGCCATTTTTACGCCTGCGGTGAATTTTTCATCGAGAGTGTAAAGATAGCAACTGTCGAGCAAATCGCTTTGATAGTGTTTTGCTTCAGGCATACGGCGAATACGTCCTATGGTTTGTATTTCAAAGGTTTCGTCCATATTATCACGGAGCTTTACGAGAATATGTGCTCTCGGACAATCCCAACCTGTAGCAACCGCTTGCTTTATGATAACGGCAGATGATACGGCATTAGGTTTGTCAATCCCCTCCAAGTTTTCGTGTTGGTCGGAGAGCCATACCGCAAGTTGTCCGTTCTCGTAAGTCAACCCCTGCGTTTCGAGGTAATGTTCCACACCGTCCTGCAAGGTTTCCGACTTGTTCGGGATCTGAATTACAATTAAGGGGTTAATGTCGGTATTATTTTGTAAAAATGCTGCACGGAGTTCTCTCTGCTTTTGGAGTGCCTTTTCAAGAAGAAACGCCGTTTGATCGTCCGTTTCTATCGTTTGCGGAAAATCTTGGTTGATAACAAGCATTTTCTTGATAAGTCCCGCCGCAATTACATCTTCTTCGGGAATTTCAATAATTTCCGCCTTTGCTATGCCTTTAGGGGTGGCAGAGCAACGGATAATCTTGTCCGTGTGGAAATACTGTATGATTTCATCGGCTTTTATGGTGTTGTTTTGGTGGCTCTCGTCAACGATAATCACAAAGCGGATACCGTCATTGAGAGCGTGCTCAATATGCTCTAAAAAATTTGTGCGTTCACTATCTTTAAGGGCGTTATTGCCTTTCTTGGTCAGTTTCTCCCAATTTATAAAGCAACTGTCATTTTCCTCAAAACCTGCGGTCATAACATCGGAGAGTAGTTTTGTCTGCGAAGCGTGGATATATTTATCCATTTTCGCTTTGCTCTGTTCTTCAAGGTTGCCCTTGCCCGGCGTGAGCCATACAAAGACGGTTTTCGGAAAAGACTGTATGTATTGGTGCATAAAGTAGGTAAGAATAATGGTTTTACCACTGCCTGTAGGACTTTTGAGGATAATATCACGTGCAGGCTTGTCCATAGCTTCAAACAACGATTTTACCGCATTTAATTGAAATTCTTTTAATTCCATAATCAACCCTCCTGCAAATCCCGATAGTAGTAGTCGGGAATAATACTGATTTCAATGCCGTTCTTTTTCAGCACACGTTCCTGTTCTTCGCTCGGTAAGAGGTCGTGTCCCATATATAGTTTACGACACTTTGCAAAGGCATCGGTATTTGCGATAAATTCGTCAAGTTCTTCTTCGGTCAGCACAATACTGATTTCGGCATTTCCCGTAAAGTTTACTCCGTTTTCAAGCTCGACAAGTTCACGGATATGCAAAAGCAGTTCGTCTGCATATTCGTAATACATACGTTCACTCACGTGGATATAATTCACTTTGTAATATTTTAGGCTACCCGTATTTTTTGATAAGACATTTTTAATGCGAGTATATGTAATATTGCGACAAATATCATTTTCGTTATTTGTGCAAAGGATAAATTTACGTGTTCCATTATCAATGCTATTGCGTTGCAATACAGCGTGTCCTGTACTGCCTGAACCTGCAAAAAAGTCAAGAACAGTAATATCTTTATCTAAAAAATAATCAAGATACATATTTATAAGTTTTACAGGCTTTTTGCCGCTATTAAAAGGAACGCCACCCTCGTGTCTAATGTTACCAAAATCCCCTGCCATATCGTAGAAATTAGGAATAGGAGTTACTTTTGTAGCACCATCTATCATTTTTTCGGCAGGAACACCTTGATAATATTTTCCTTTGGTTGCATTTGCTTTTTTAGGACCGGTAAAATATCGGTATGGATATTGGTCATCGCCTATTCCATAAACTTTATACAGAATGCCTAATCCATCAATTTCTTTTCTGCCATCAAGATAGTCACGGAAAAATCTGCCCGATGAATTACCGTTGAGAATAGTTCCTGTTGCCCATATTTCTTTAAGTCCATCTTTGAAACCAACATTGTGTTCAACTATTTCGTATTCGCCCTGTTCAAAGACAACTACCTTTTTCCCACCCAACTCAATCTCTTTTCCTGCGGACAATTCGTTGATGGAATATATAAATTTATCATAATCATATTCCTGTGGCTTGAGATATGGTTTTGCTGCAAATGATTTTCTATACACTAAAACCTGCTCGATTTCTTTGTGATAACGCATATCTGATTTTAATGTTTTATCGGGGTATCGCACTTGAATATAATCAGTTTTTTCGTAGTTATCTTCGCCAAATATTTCGTCGCAAAGAGCCTTTAAGTGTGGAGCTTCGTTATCATCAATACTTATAAAAATAAAACCTCTGCTTGCCAACAGTTTACGACAAAGAAGTAATCGTTTTTTCATAAAGGATAGCCATTTACTGTGTCTATACAAGTCATCTGCCGCAACGAAAGTGTCGTCGTACATAAAATCAGCATTTTGAGTATTATATGGCGGATCTATGTAGATAAGGTCGATTTTTCCCTTGTGTGTCTTTTCGAGTAGCTTCAATGAAGCAAGGTTATCCCCCTCAATAAGAAAGTTCATTTCGCCGCCGTTGGCAATATAAAGGTCGCTCTGTTCGGTCAAAACGGGCGTGTGGGTGGCAAGTACCTCGTCAATCTCCTCACGGTGTTCCTCGAACACAAGACCGTATTTTTTACCGCACACATCTTTTTCAAGCTCCGAAAGGTAGGATAAAAGATTACCTGTATTTTCATCCTGCGGTGCAGCAGAAATAAAGGTGCGAATATCTTTAATTTTAGCAAGTAAATCTTCACGCCTCTGTTTTGATACGTTACCCGTTTTAGTTTTATCAACAGTTTCCTTGGCTTCTGTCTCAGACACTGTGCTATCTTCGCTTTCTCCAAAGATTGAATCTATTAAATCGTATACGCCAGAATCCTCCCACAACTCGTTAATGCCCAACTTGTCAAGCGCCTTATCGGTAGCATATTCCGTAACGGGGTTACACACAAATGTAGTTATAATTATCAAAATTTTAATAGCTATAAACCACTTGCTCTTTTTAATCTTGTCCCATTCAGCTTTAGGCGAAAACTGCTTTTTACTTACGATCTCCGAAATTTCTTCATTTATATCGTCTTGAGTTATTTCGCCGTTTTCATATAATTCTTCAGCGTCAGCAACAGAAAAATCATCCGAAACCATATCGGATAAGAAATCGTACTTGGGCAAAGCATCAATAATGCTCGCTATTCCCGAAAGTTTTAATCCGGATATAGCGCTCATTGCAGCGGAACTTGTTTGCAATCCCGCTACAAGTCCTTTAATATTCAAAGAGTCAAAAACCCTTGTTTGTTCAAAAATAGGAGCATAAGCAATATTCATTGCTTTAACAGATTCCGAAATAGGAGCAACAATCTTTCGGTATTTTTCAAGAGCTGCTGTTGCTCCACCCATAGACGACTTGACAGCATTAAGCGTGCTTTGTAGTTCTCTTACAGCCGCAAAAGCTCCCGTCGTTTCTAAATTTAGTGCGGCGGTAATGGCACTTGATGCTTGCAGTTCACGAATAGCGGATAAAGCACTATTTTCTTGCAACTGCCTTACAGCATCTAATGCTGGGTTGTTTATCATTTTTAGAGTATCAAACTCATTCATTTATTTTCCTCCGTTCACGCAGGTTGCGTGTAGATCGTTTTTTTGTATTATATTTTCATCGTTCCATCTGAAAGATCCTTTGCTACAAATGGGATAAAATAAAATGGTACGGTAAGCAGTTTTTGCTCAGGGTTATAGCCGTAGTTATTTTTAGAAACCTTAATGGCATATTCAAACTTATTATGGTTTGAGAATTTTTCAAGAGAGTTAAGTGTTCCTCTGCCTTTTTTGACATCGAGCGGATATAATTTATTGTTTGACTCAATAATAAATTCAAGTTCAGCAGATGCCTTGCCACGCCAATAAAACAATTTATGCTCTTTTGCAATCAATTCGTTAGCAACAAAATTTTCGAAGAATATTCCCGACAAGGTATTATCTCTTTCGCTTGATACAAACGAAGCCGCATTGATGCCGCTTTGATATGAGAACATACCAATATCTCCAAGGAACAGACGGAAACTACTTTCGCTATCCGGCATAAGCGGCGTTGTAATATGTTCTTTCAGTTGGAAGGACTGATTAACAATATGCGCCATTGTGAGCCACTGAATCGAGGTTGCATAATCCCTTGTTTTGCTCTTTTCCTCAATAAAAAAAAAAAAAAAATTTTTAGATTCTTTATTCAG